>NZ_JBEPNM010000005.1:0-263344 GCF_040546285.1 Pantoea sp. UYEF8
CCTGACCCCATGCCGAACTCAGAAGTGAAACGCCGTAGCGCCGATGGTAGTGTGGGGTCTCCCCATGCGAGAGTAGGGAACTGCCAGGCATCAAATTAAGACCAGCACGCTGGTCGTGACCACTCCGGTGACGCGGGGCGGGCGAAACACCTGAGGTCCGCAACAGCGGACCGCAGTACAGAATCGGTGGAGCGGTAGTTCAGTTGGTTAGAATACCTGCCTGTCACGCAGGGGGTCGCGGGTTCGAGCCCCGTCCGTTCCGCCACCCTATTTAGGGGCGTAGTTCAATTGGTAGAGCACCGGTCTCCAAAACCGGGTGTTGGGGGTTCGAGTCCCTCCGCCCCTGCCAGAAAACGATCCTTTGCTTCGGCAAAGGATTTTTTTTGCCTGTAAAAAGCCAAAAACAAAAAACCAGCTAAAACGCACTGGCTTTTGACGCGTATTTATCACCCTTCCTGCTGTTAATTCAGCTGTTTTGCCTCACCAGAACCGGAAACTTCAGCAGCTGACGTATATGCGCTTGCTGATCGCTGTTCTGCAACCAGACGGCATAAAGAGGGCGTACCGCCACTGGCGTATCGGGAATGACCATCAGTTCACTGTAAAGGCTGTGCCAGAAGTCAGGCAGAAAGGCACACGCTCCGGTGGTGTGTAACAGCTCTCGTGTTACATGCGCCGATGTCGTGGTCAGAACCGGCACGTCATCTCCGCCTGAGAGATAGCTCTCATGCTGATGAAAATCCGCCCCCCACTCCAGCTTAATATAATCATACTTCTCACGTTTCTCACTCTGGCGAGCGCAAAACAGCGCCAGTGAGATATGGCCAATTTGCTGGCTGGTCAGTTCATCCATTTTAGGAGCTTCGGTGGTGATCAGCAGATCCAGCTGACGCTCATGCAACTGCTTAACCAGCAAATGACGCTGTGCTACACGGGCTTCTAAATGCAGGCTTTCCCGGTTCTCATACAGCGTCTGCAGCCACGGAGTGAGATAAGCCTCCCAGAGCGAAGCACTGGCCCCAATCGACAGCTCATGATGCTGCTGAGTGTGGGAGACCTCCTTCTTAGCCATCAGCCAGGTACTCATCAGACTCTCAGCGTAAGGCAACAGCCGTTCACCCGCTGCCGTCAGCCGTATGTTGTTGCGATGTCTGGTGAAAAGGTTAACACCAAGCTGATTTTCCAGCTGACGGATGCGAAAACTGACAGCAGATTGCGTGAGGTAAAGTGCTTCCGCAGCACGCCCGAAATGGCGTGTGCGGCTCACTTCCAGGAAAGTCTTCAGTAATTCCGTATCCACAGCGTTCTCCCAAAAATTGTTTGTCGTATAGATTTAAATGTTTTGTTTTACACTCTGTCAAGCCTATCTAATACTCCGCGCCATAAATAGTAAGGCTTAATAGAATCAGGAGCGTGTAACATGGCGGAAAGCTTCTTAACCGAAAATCGTTTCTTTGATAACAAACATTACCCGCGTGGATTTTCACGTCACGGTGATTTTACGATTAAAGAAGCCCAGCTTCTTGAACGCCACGGTTTCGCCTTTAATGAGCTTGATTTATCAAAGCGTGAACCTGCAACAGAAGAAGAACGGTTATTTATCGAAGTGTGTCGTGGTCTGCGTGAGCCGCAAACAGAAGCTGAGCGTGTATGGACCAAATACATCACACGCATTAAGCGTCCGAAGCGTTTTCACACTCTGTCTGGCGGGAAACCGCAGATGGATACTGTCGAAGACTTCAGCGACAGCGACGACTAATAAAAAAGGGGCTTATGCCCCTTTTTTATTGCAGGCTGTTATGCAGATGGATCATTAACCGGTCAATGCTGCGATAGCTCACCGCCTCCTGCAAATGCGTACGGTTTATCGCTGCTTCTCCTGCCAGATCGGCCAGCGTACGGGACACTTTCAAAATTCGCTGCCATGCCCGTACCGACAAACCCAGCTTCTCCAGCACCGACTCCAGCCATTCAGCATCTTCTTTGCCAATCTGGCACCAGCGCAGAATTTCTGCATTGTTCAAATGAGCATTAATCTTGCCTGACCGCGCCAGCTGGATCGCGCGTGCGGCGACGACCCGTTGACGCACCGTCGCTGATCCTTCAGCCGTCCGGCGCTGTTTACTCAGCATCCCACTGGGCAGCAGCGGCACCTCCAGTGACAGATCAAAGCGATCCAGAAAAGGCCCGGACAACTTACTGAGATAACGCAGCACCTGCTGAGGCGAGCAGCGATTGTGTTGTCCCTGATAATGTCCGGTGGGACTGGGATTCATCGCGGCAATCAGCTGAAACCGCGCCGGGTAGGTCACTTTTGCCCGGGCACGGGAAATGGCAATCAGCCCCGATTCTATCGGTTCGCGCAGCGAGTCGAGCACCTTACGATCAAATTCCGGTAATTCATCTAAAAACAGCACACCATTATGTGCCAGAGAGATCTCACCAGGCCGGGGTAACGAGCCGCCACCAATCAGGGCATAGAGTGAGGCACTGTGATGAGGCGACCTGAACGGCCTTGTGCGCCACTGTCGATGTGAAAGGTGGCTGTTGACCAGGCTGGCAATCGCCGCGCATTCCAGTGCTTCCTGATCGCTTAAGGGCGGCATGATACCTGGCAGTCGGGTCGCCAGCATGGTTTTGCCAGTGCCGGGCGGGCCAATCAGCAACAGGTTATGCCCACCCGCGGCGGTAATTTCTAACGCTCTGCGACCCTGCTGCTGACCAATAATGTCAGCCAGATCGTCTCCAGGCGCTTCTGGCTGGTCGTCAGGATAGGCGGCGACCGGTAACACGAGCTGATTATGCAAAAAGGCGCATACCTCACTGAGGTGCGAGGCAATCAGTGATGCGCCCTGACGAATCAGTCCGGCATCGGCCTGGTTTTCGCGTGAGAGCACCAGTTGTCGCCCGGCCTGCATCGCTACCATCGCCGCGGGAATCGCGCCCTGTACACTGCAGAGCGCGCCATCAAGGGCAAGCTCACCCAGAAACTCATAGCGGGTCAGCTTGTCCGCAGGGAGCTGTTCAGAGGCAACCAGAATGGCAATCGCCATGGGCAGGTCATACCGTCCGCCTTCTTTGGGTAAATCCGCCGGTGCCAGGTTGATGGTGACCCTTTTAGCTGGAAAGACGAATCCGCTATTGATGATGGCACTACGTACCCGCTCACGTGCCTCTTTTACCGTGGTCTCTGGCAGACCGACCAGCGTCAGCGCGGGCAGACCATTGCTGATATGCGCTTCGATAGTTACCAGGGGGGCGTTGACCCCCAGTGCAGCCCGGGTCAGAACTTTTGATAATGACATACTCGCTCCTTAAGGCTGCCAGTCTGCGGTCAGCCAAAAAAAAAAGCGAAAGCGTGATGAGCCTTATGCGGGGTGAAGCACAGCAGAACGGTAATCGTTGCATACCGTGACAAAACGCCACGGGACTGCGCGCAAATTCAGCAAAATATTATTACGTCACTAAAGTGATGAATATTTATCATCCGGAAATTATTTGTTTTATTACAAACCGATAGGGCAATGCTTACGCCCGGTGGCGGAAAAAAGCAGACGAAAAATGTTGTGCTGATGCCCCTGACTATGTTAACTCTGTAGGCATTACTTCGAACACGTAAAAGAATTGAATAACACATGAAAGCCCTTCTACAAGTGATTAGCCTAGTTGTGATTAGCGTGGTGGTGATTATTAACCTACCGTGCGGGGCTACGCTTGGAGAAAGAAAGGCTTAAAAATCAAGCCTCGAATCCGAAAAAACCCCCGCACCGAAAGGTCCGGGGGTTTTTTTTCGACCAGGCAAAATATCAGTAAATCCACAAGGAACAAACAATGAACAGTAGCATAAAATTCTGTTGTTCCGGTCAGGACACAGGAGAATAGCGATGACAGGTGCACAGTGGGTAGTTCAGGCTTTACGCGCGCAGGGTGTCGATACCGTATTCGGTTACCCTGGCGGCGCCATCATGCCGGTATACGACGCGCTCTACGATGGCGGCGTGGAACACCTACTGTGTCGTCATGAGCAAGGCGCTGTGATGGCTGCGATTGGTTATGCGCGTTCGACCGGTAAAACCGGTGTCTGCATTGCGACCTCCGGACCTGGCGCAACCAACCTGATCACCGGTCTGGCCGATGCGATGATGGACTCGGTACCGGTTGTGGCGGTAACCGGCCAGGTCTCTTCCGCCTTCATTGGTACTGATGCCTTTCAGGAAATCGACGTGCTGGGCTTATCCCTGGCCTGCACCAAACACAGTTTCCTGGTCGAGTCGTTAGATGAGTTGCCCGCAATCATGGCTGAAGCATTCGCCCTGGCACAGTCGGGACGTCCCGGTCCGGTACTGGTTGATATTCCTAAGGATATTCAGATTGCGCAGGGGGAGCCTGGGCCGCATCTGGTGCCGGTAGAAGAGGGGATGGATCTGCCACATCAGGCGATTGTCGAAGCCCGCGCGCTGATGGCGCAGGCAAAAAAACCGATGTTCTATATCGGTGGCGGCGTCGGGATGGCGCAGGCGGTGCCGGCGCTGCGTGCGCTGGCTGAAGAAACCGGCATCCCTGCCGTAGCAACCCTGAAAGGGCTGGGCAGCGTCGATGCAGACAGCGAACTCTATCTCGGCATGCTGGGTATGCACGGTACCAAAGCGGCCAACCTGGCGGTGCAGAGCTGCGACTTACTGATCGCGGTCGGTGCGCGCTTTGACGACCGGGTGACCGGCAAGCTGGATACCTTCGCTCCTCACGCCAGCGTCATTCACCTCGATATCGATCCGGCCGAGCTGAACAAATTACGCCGCGCCCACGTCTCACTGCAGGGCGACCTTAATCATTTGCTGCCAGCGCTGAGCCAGCCGTTGCATATCGACGCCTGGCGCAACGAAGTGAAAGCGCTCAAAGCCAGCCACAGCTGGCGCTATGATCATCCAGGTGACGCCATCTATGCGCCACTGTTGCTGAAGCAGCTCTCCGATCGCAAGCCTGCCAGCGCGGTGGTGACGACCGACGTCGGTCAGCACCAGATGTGGGCAGCGCAGCATATGGCGTTTAGCGCGCCAGAGAATTTCATCACCTCCAGCGGCTTAGGCACCATGGGATTCGGCTTACCGGCCGCGATTGGTGCGCAGGTCGCCCGACCGCAGGACACCGTCATCTGTGTCTCTGGCGATGGCTCAATCATGATGAATATTCAGGAACTGGGCACCATCAAACGCGGCAAGCTGCCGGTCAAAATCGTACTGCTGGATAATCAGCGTCTCGGTATGGTCCGCCAGTGGCAGCAGCTGTTTTTCGATGGTCGCTACAGCGAAACCAATCTGTCCGATAACCCCGATTTCCTGACGCTGGCCAGCGCCTTCAATATCCCCGGCCAGCGCATCACCCGTAAAGAACAGGTCGACGCCGCACTTGATGCTCTGCTGAACAGCGAAGGTCCTTACTTCCTGCATGTTGCAATTGATGAGCATGAAAACGTCTGGCCACTGGTACCGCCGGGTGCCAGCAATGCAAACATGATGGAGAAAACCGTATGAACCAGCACCAATTGTCTATCGAAGCCCGCTTTCGCCCTGAAATATTGGAGCGCATCTTACGCGTGGTGCGTCACCGCGGTTTTCAGGTTTGCTCAATGAACATGGCTTCAGTGGCCAACGCTGAAAACATTAATATCGAAATGACCGTTGCCAGCCAGCGCTCCGTCGATTTACTGTCTTCGCAGTTAAGCAAACTGATCGATGTCGCCTGCGTTCAGATTCAACAACAGACAACACAACAAATCCGCGCCTAGCCGCGAGAGGGAATAAAAATGAGCACGAAGAAAGCAGACTTTATTTGGTTCAATGGCGAGATGGTTAAGTGGGAAGAGGCGAAGGTTAGCGTCATGTCCCACGCGTTGCACTATGGTACGTCGGTATTTGAAGGCGTGCGCTGCTACGACTCTCACAAAGGACCGGTTGTGTTCCGTCATCGCGAACACATGCAACGTCTGCACGACTCCGCCAAAATCTATCGTTTCCCGATTAAAAGCAGCGTTGATGAGCTGATGGAAGCGTGCCGCGAAGTCATTCGCGTCAATAAACTGAAAAGTGCCTATATCCGTCCGCTGGCGTTCGTCGGTGACGTGGGCCTGGGCGTGAACCCGCCAGACGGTTTCAGCACCGATGTAATCATTGCCGCCTTCCCATGGGGTGCTTACCTCGGTGCCGAAGCGCTGGAAAATGGTATCGATGCGATGGTGTCTTCATGGAACCGCGTAGCCCCGAATACCCTGCCAACAGCGGCTAAAGCGGGTGGTAACTACCTCTCCTCATTGCTGGTGGGCAGCGAAGCCCGTCGCCACGGCTATCAGGAAGGCATCGCACTGGACACCAACGGCTACATCTCGGAAGGCGCCGGTGAAAACCTGTTCGAAGTCAAAGATGGCATTCTGTTCACTCCGCCATTCACTTCTTCAGCGCTGCCAGGCATCACCCGCGACGCCATCATCAAACTGGCGATCGACATGGGTATCGAAGTGCGCGAGCAGACGCTGTCACGCGAATCGCTCTATCTGGCGGATGAAATCTTCATGTCCGGTACCGCAGCAGAAATCACGCCGGTACGTAGCGTTGACCGTATCCAGGTTGGCGAAGGCAAGCGCGGCCCGATTACTGCCCGTATCCAGCAGGCCTTCTTTGGTCTGTTCACTGGCGAAACCGAAGACAAATGGGGCTGGTTAGATCCGGTAAACCCGTAATCAGATTCAGCGCGGGCGTTATCTGACGCCCGCGAGCCTATTCTTACTGGAGTAAATAGAGCATGCCTAAGTACCGTTCCGCCACTACCACCCACGGCCGTAACATGGCGGGTGCCCGTGCCTTATGGCGCGCGACAGGAATGACCGACGACGATTTCGGTAAACCGATTATCGCAGTGGTTAACTCATTCACCCAATTTGTACCTGGCCACGTTCATTTGCGCGATCTCGGCAAACTGGTCGCCGAGCAGATCGAAGCGTCAGGCGGTGTGGCCAAAGAGTTCAACACCATCGCGGTGGACGACGGTATTGCCATGGGTCATGGCGGCATGCTGTATTCACTGCCTTCGCGTGAGCTGATTGCTGACTCCGTCGAGTACATGGTCAACGCGCACTGCGCCGACGCCATGGTCTGCATCTCTAACTGCGACAAAATCACTCCGGGAATGCTGATGGCGTCGCTGCGCCTGAATATTCCGGTGATCTTTGTATCCGGCGGACCGATGGAAGCGGGTAAAACCAAGCTTTCCGATCAGATCATCAAGCTGGATCTGGTTGACGCAATGATTCAGGGTGCCAACCCGAACGTCAGCGACGCCGACAGCGAGCAGATTGAGCGTTCAGCCTGCCCAACCTGCGGCTCCTGCTCCGGTATGTTCACCGCCAACTCGATGAACTGTCTGACCGAAGCGCTTGGCCTGTCACAGCCTGGCAACGGCTCCCTGCTGGCGACCCACGCCGATCGTAAAGAGCTGTTTATCAACGCCGGTAAACGCATCGTCAGCCTGACCAAACGCTACTACGAGCAGGATGACGTCAACATGCTGCCGCGTAACATCGCCAACAAGGCCGCTTTTGAGAACGCCATGATGCTGGATATCGCCATGGGCGGGTCCACCAACACCGTGCTCCACCTGCTGGCAGCCGCACAGGAAGGCGAAATCGACTTTAATATCTCCGACATCGATCGCCTGTCACGCAAAGTGCCTCAGCTGTGTAAAGTGGCACCAAGTACGCCGAAATATCACATGGAAGATGTGCATCGCGCGGGTGGCGTCTTCGCCATTCTCGGCGAGCTGGATCGTGCCGGCCTGTTCGACAGCAGCGCCCGTAATATCCTGCAGCAGACCATGCGTGAAACGCTGGATCAGTACGACATCATGCTAACCAAAGATCAGGCGGTAAAAGATATGTTCCGCGCGGGTCCGGCGGGTATTCGTACCACCCAGGCGTTCTCGCAGAATTGCCGCTGGGATACGCTGGATGACGATCGCGCAGAAGGCTGTATTCGCACCCGCGAGCACGCTTATTCACAGGATGGCGGCCTGGCCGTGCTGTACGGCAACATCGCGGAAGATGGCTGCATCGTTAAAACTGCCGGCGTAGATAAAGAGATCCTCACCTTCAGCGGTCCGGCCAAAGTCTATGAAAGCCAGGATGATGCGGTTGAAGCGATTCTGGGCGGTAAAGTGGTGGCGGGCGACGTGGTGGTGATCCGCTACGAAGGGCCTAAAGGCGGCCCTGGCATGCAGGAGATGCTCTATCCGACCACTTATCTGAAATCGATGGGTCTGGGCAAGAGCTGCGCGCTGATCACCGATGGCCGTTTCTCTGGCGGTACCTCTGGTCTCTCCATCGGTCACGCCTCGCCTGAAGCAGCCAACGGCGGCACCATTGCACTGGTCAAAGATGGCGACACCATCGAAATCGATATTCCTAACCGCGGCATCAAACTGGCCGTGCCGGATAACGAACTGCATGCCCGCCGTGAAGAGCAGGAAGCGCGCGGTGATGCGGCGTATACGCCGATCAATCGTCAGCGTGAAGTCTCCTTTGCGCTGCGTGCCTACGCATTACTCGCGACCAGTGCTGACAAAGGTGCCGTCCGCGATAAGAGCAAGCTGGGAGGCTAAAATGGCCGAGTCTCAACCGCTACCCGAGGCGCCCTGCGGCGCCGAGTATTTGCGCGCCGTGCTGCGTTCGCCGGTGTATGAAGTGGCACAGGTAACGCCGCTGCAGGTTATGGAAAAAATTTCATCGCGTCTGGGCAACACCATTCTGGTGAAGCGTGAAGATCGTCAGCCGGTGCACAGTTTCAAACTGCGCGGGGCTTACGCGATGATCGCCGGACTGAACGAAGAGCAAAAAGCGCGCGGCGTGGTGACGGCATCAGCCGGCAACCATGCGCAGGGTGTGGCGCTCTCCGCCAGCAAGCTGGGCATTAAATCGCTGATTGTGATGCCGCTGGCGACAGCAGATATCAAGGTTGATGCGGTGCGCGCATTTGGCGGTGAGGCTTATTTGTTTGGCGCCAATTTTGACGAAGCGAAAGCCAAAGCGATTGAGCTGTCAGAGCAGCGCGGCTACACCTTTGTGCCGCCGTTTGACCACCCGGCCGTGATTGCCGGGCAAGGCACGCTGGCGATGGAGCTGTTGCAACAGGATGCACATCTGGATCGGGTGTTTGTCCCGGTTGGTGGCGGCGGACTGGCGGCTGGTGTGGCGGTATTAATTAAGCAGCTGATGCCGCAAATCAAAGTGATTGCGGTTGAGTCTGAAGATTCCGCCTGCCTGAAAGCGGCGCTGGAGGCCGGCCATCCGGTCGATCTGCCGCGCGTCGGGCTGTTCGCTGAAGGCGTCGCGGTCAAACGGATTGGCAGCGAAACCTTCCGGCTGTGTCAGGCCTATATCGACGACATCATTACCGTCGACAGTGATGCGATCTGCGCTGCGATGAAAGATCTGTTCGAAGATGTGCGGGCCGTAGCGGAACCTTCTGGCGCGCTGGCGCTGGCGGGCATGAAGAAGTATATCCAGCAGCACGACATCAAAGGCGAACGGCTGGCGCACGTCTTATCGGGCGCTAACGTCAATTTCCACGGTCTGCGTTACGTTTCTGAGCGCTGCGAGCTGGGCGAACAGCGCGAAGCGCTGCTGGCGGTGACCATTCCGGAACAGCAGGGCAGCTTCCTGCGGTTCTGTCAGACGCTGGGCGGACGGTCTATTACCGAGTTCAACTACCGCTATGCCGATGCCGACAAAGCCTGCATTTTTGTTGGCGTGCGGCTGACCCGCGGTCTGGAAGAGCGCAGCGAAATCATCAGCCAGCTCACCGACAGCGGTTATCAGGTGGTTGATCTTTCGGATGATGAGATGGCCAAGCTGCACGTGCGTTATATGGTCGGCGGACGGCCTTCCAAGCCGCTGCGTGAACGACTGTTCAGCTTTGAATTCCCGGAAGCGCCAGGCGCCTTGCTGAAATTTCTGCAAACGCTCGGTACCCACTGGAATATTTCGCTGTTCCACTACCGCAGCCACGGTACTGACTACGGTCGCGTACTGACGGCGTTTGAACTGGGTACCGATGAGCCACGCTTTGAGGAGCATCTTACCGACCTGGGTTACGACTTTCACGACGAAACGCAGAACCCGGCATTCCGCTTCTTCCTGGCGGGCAGCTGATTACAACTGGCTCCAGAAAGCACTGATCAGCGGCTCGCCGAGCCGCTTTTTCTGCACGCAGACACCGAGTTCAAACGGTGCCACCGATTCAACATTCTCCAGCATCATGACGCGGTTACGCACCGGTTCCGGACTATTCTCCAGCACCACGTCCGGCAACAGGGCGATACCGCATCCCAGCGCCACCATGGAAACAATCGCCTCATGGCCGGATACCGTGGCGTAAATTAACGGATTCGCAATGCGATGACGGCGGAACCACAAATCGATACGCCGGCGCGCCGGCCCCTGCTCCGGCAGGATAAACGGGATTTGCGACCATTCCGGCAGCGCCTGAGTGGCCTGAGTCCGCACCGCGCAGGGTAACGCTGGCGCGATCAGCACCAGCGGAATCAGCCCGAGCGGCATAAAATCGATGCTGGCCGGTAAGGTTTCAGGCCGTCCGGCAATCGCCAGATCGGCTTCGCCGGTGTGCACTTTCTCTACCGCATCGGCGGCATCACCGGTGTTAAGTTTGATTTCTACCTGCGGGTGCTCGGCACGAAAACGGTCGAGGATCGGCGGCAGGTGGCTGTAGGCTGCGGTCACCGAGCAGAACAGGCGCAGCTCGCCGCTGAGCGACGGGCCGTTGAGATCCATCACGTGGCGCAGCTGCTGATATTGCAGCAGCGTCTGCTGAGCAAACTGGCGCAGGCGTTCGCCCGCTTCTGTCAGCGTGACGGTGCGGTTATCACGCAGAAACAGCGCATGTCCGACATCCTCCTCCAGCCGCTGAATCTGGCGCGAGAGCGTGGAGGGACTGACGTGCATCGCACGCGCCGTGCGGCCGAAGTGACAGCTTTCGGCCAGATGAAGAAACAGTTTCAGATCTCGTAAATCCATATGCGCGTCGCCTTAACGTGATGTTGCATTTATTGCAATGTGACGTTGTTAATATATCAATTTAAGCAACAGAATTCCTGTCATATGATGGGGTCATTCGCGGCGCTGCACTACACGCCGTCCCTGAACAAAAAAAAGCAAACACAACCTCACTGGAGTACCCATGGCTAACTATTTCAACACATTGAACTTGCGCAACCAGTTAGCGCAATTAGGTAAATGTCGTTTCATGGCACGCGAAGAATTCGCCGATGGCGCCAGTTTCCTGAAAGGCAAAAAAGTCGTTATCGTTGGCTGTGGTGCGCAGGGCCTGAATCAGGGTCTCAACATGCGTGATTCCGGTCTGGACGTCGCCTATGCACTGCGTGCTGAAGCGATTGCGGAGAAACGCCCTTCATGGCGCAAAGCGACCGATAACGGTTTCAAAGTGGGTACGTACGAAGAGCTGATCCCGCAGGCGGACCTGGTCGTAAACCTGACGCCGGACAAGCAGCACTCTGCGGTGGTTCAGGCGGTTCAGCCCCTGATGAAAGATGGCGCCGCGCTGGGTTACTCTCACGGTTTCAACATCGTGGAAGTGGGTGAAACCATCCGTAAAGATATCACCGTAGTGATGGTCGCGCCGAAGTGCCCGGGCACCGAAGTGCGTGAAGAATACAAACGTGGTTTTGGTGTGCCGACGCTGATCGCGGTTCACCCGGAAAACGATCCTAAAGGCGAAGGCATGGCGATTGCCAAAGCCTGGGCCGCAGCGACCGGTGGCGATCGTGCTGGCGTGCTGGAATCTTCCTTCGTGGCAGAAGTAAAATCTGACCTGATGGGCGAGCAGACCATCCTGTGCGGCATGCTGCAGGCGGGTTCACTGTTATGCTTCGACAAGCTGGTGGCGGAAGGGACCGATCCGGCCTACGCCGAAAAACTGATTCAGTTTGGCTGGGAAACCATTACCGAGTCGCTGAAGTTCGGCGGCATCACGCTGATGATGGATCGCCTTTCTAATCCGGCAAAACTGCGGGCTTATGCGCTGTCAGAGCAGCTGAAAACCATCATGGCGCCGCTGTTCCAGAAACATATGGATGATATCATTTCGGGTGAGTTCTCTTCCGGCATGATGGCTGACTGGGCCAATGACGATAAAAACCTGCTGACCTGGCGTGAAGAGACCGGCAAAACCGCTTTCGAAACGGCCTCGCAGTATGAAGGTAAAATCGAAGAGCAGGAGTACTACGACAAAGGCGTATTGATGGTAGCGATGGTTAAAGCGGGCGTTGAGCTGGCGTTTGAAACCATGGTCGATGCCGGCATTATCGAAGAGTCTGCCTACTATGAATCACTGCATGAGCTGCCGCTGATCGCGAACACCATCGCCCGTAAGCGCCTGTATGAAATGAACGTGGTTATCTCCGATACCGCTGAATACGGCAACTACCTGTTCTCATTCGCCGCGGTGCCGTTGCTGAAAGAGTTCATGACCACGCTGCAGCCGGGTGACCTGGGTAAAGCGGTTGAAGGAACGCAGGTAGATAACGCGCAGCTGCGTGACGTCAACGAAGCCGTTCGCCAGCATCCGATTGAAGCGGTCGGCCGTAAACTGCGTGGCTATATGACTGACATGAAACGCATCGCTGTTGCGGGCTAATTAGCGTCACCACCGTTTTCAGCAAAACAAACCCCGGCTTGCCGGGGTTTTTTGTTTATCAATCGATGGGCACCTCCTGTAGACGTGCCTATGGTCTGGCCGCTTCACTGTGAAACCGTGGCTGTACAAGCAACACGGTCAGATCGGAAAGACGCAAAATCCGCCTTCCCTGGCACGCCTGGCTCGCGCGATTACGCATCTCATCCCTGAGTGCACCCGTCACCGGGGCAACGCTTTGCGTTGTTCAAAAACGCGCCCTGCGTTTTTGTCCATGACGCGTGACGCTTTCCTCTTCTGACCGTATTGCCTGTGCTCTTAAGCTTCTTCATTGCTGCCAATAACAATAAGCCTTTCAGCGAGGTCCGGTTTTTTCAAACAGACAGCTAACCCTCTAAACGCGATGGGCGCATACGCCTGTAGCAAAGCATCGCGGGCCAGGGACAAAAACGCAGGGAGCGTTTTTGAACAACGCAAAGCGTTGGCCCGTTTACGGGCGCACCTCAGGGATGAGGTGCGTAATGGCCCGCGCTGAGCATGCCAGGGATGGCGTCTTTTGCGTCTTTGCGAAAGGCGTATGCGCCCTGAGCCAGCCGGTTAACCTCAACGCGGCGCCTTATTCCCTGAGCCAGCGCACTAACCTCAACATGACGCCTTTAGTCCTGAGCCAGCGCACTAACCTCAACACGACGCCTTTAGGGCTGCGCATTAACCTGAGCCTTCAGCCTGCCGTTTTTCTACCTGATGATGCCAGCGCCAGGCGAGAGCCATAAAAAAACCCGGCGGCTGCCGGGTTTTTCACTGTCCTTCATACAACGGGATTAGACGTCATACAGCGTCTGGTTGCGCGTCTCTTTACAGGCGATCAACGCAATCAGCGTCAGCCCCGCCATCGAAGCCAGATAGAACCCTACCGCCTGCAAACCGTAATTCGCATTCAGCCAGGTGGCGATATAGGGCGCGACAGAGGCACCGAGAATCGACGACAGGTTATAGGAAAACGATGCGCCGGTATAACGCACTTCAGTCGGGAACAGCTCCGGCAGCAGCGCGCCCATCGGACCAAAGGTCAGGCCCATAATGCTCAGACCCAGCAACAGAAACGCCATCACCAGCGCCTGCGATCCTGAACCGAGCATCGCCGGGAACAGAAACGAAAAGGCGATAATCATCAGCGTAATGGTGATCATCGTCTTACGGCGACCAAAACGGTCAGCCAGCAGCCCGGCAATCGGCACCATCACGCCAAAGCCAATCACGGCTAACATCAGCATCCACAGCATACTGTTACGCGGAATACCCAGTCCGGCCGGTGCCGGCGTGGTGCCATAACTCATCGAGTAGACGGTCATGATGTAGAACAGGGTATAGGTCGCCAGCATGATAAAAGTGCCGAGAATGGTGGCAGTCAGATGCTTACTCAGCAGCGCGGCAATCGGTACCCGCACCTGCTTTTTCTCTTTCTGCACTTTGGCAAACACCGGACTCTCATGCAGCGACACGCGCACATACAGGCCGATCAATACCAGCACCGCAGAGAGAATAAACGGCACGCGCCAGCCCCACTGCATGAACTGCTCATCGGTCAGCAGCCATGACAGCAGCAGGAAGGTACCGTTAGCGAAGAAGAAGCCAATCGGCGCGCCAAGCTGGGGGAACGACCCATACAGTGCACGCTTCTTCGCCGGGGCATTTTCGGTGGCCAGCAGCGCCGCGCCGCCCCATTCTCCGCCGAGCCCCAGACCCTGACCGAAACGTGCCAGCGCCAGCAGCAGCGGAGCCAGCACGCCAATGGTTTCATAACCCGGCAGCAGACCGATCACCACGGTCGAGATCCCCATGGTCAGCAGCGAGGCGACCAGGGTTGCTTTACGGCCAATGCGATCGCCAAAGTGACCAAACACGGCCGAACCAATCGGACGCGCAATAAACGCGATCGCAAAGGTCGCCAGTGACTGTAGCGTGGCGACGGTGGCGTCACCCTGCGGGAAAAAAATGTGCGGGAAAACGATCACCGCGGCAGTGGCATAAATATAAAAATCGAAGAACTCAATGGCCGTACCGACCAACGAGGCGATCACCACTTTGCTGCGCGAATTAACCGGCGTGGGGTCCTGTTGCTTGTCGAGTGTTTCTGAGATGGAGGCTTGCATAACTGTTTCTTATTTGTAAATACAGATAAAGAATCTTACGCACCTGCCAGACGTCATTCAATGCTGAAACCCGCGTCGTTACTGGCTTCGCCGGGCAAAGAGAGGATAATTTCTGTCGTCCGGGGAATGTCGGAGGATGCCGGGGTAAACCGGGCTAAATCTGGCGGGATACTCTACGAAAGGGCTAAATAAAAGTGACCCCTCAGCTATTCATCCTGTTATGTGGATAAAAAATAGCCTCGGGGTGATATTTTCCGCTGTTGTTAACCGCTGGTGATTATTGCGGGTGAGAAGGGCGACCCGCCTGTGGCATTTGCGGATCGTCTTTATATTTTGCAGTAGCGATCCAGGCGGCACAGAACAGCGTCAGGCGGGCGAAGAAATAGAAGAACGCCATCAGACCGAGTACCGAGCCAAACGCCGCGCCAGACGGCGAGGTCGCCAGCTTCGGCAGCGTCAGCGTCATGACAAATTTGATCACTTCGAAACCGACCGCCGCCAGCAGCGTACCGCGGAACAGCGCTTTCTTGCGCGGCTTGTGACGCGGCAGGATCCAGAAAATCCAGAGGAACAGCAGGTAGTTAGCCAGCACTGAAATCGAGGTGGCGATAATGGTCATTGCCGGGCGGAGCCAGTCGATGCCGTCCAGTCCCAGTGCGCTGACAATCATCGCCTGTGCCGAACCGGCAACCGAGGTCAGCGACAGCGTAATCACCAGCGCCAGCATCAGGCCGGTCAGCGACAGGAAATCGCGGATATAGCGTTTCCAGATTTTCTCCTTATCGTCGGGTTTGCGCTCCCACACGTCGCGCGACTGGGCCCGGATCGCTTCCCGCAGATTCCCCATCCAGTTAAGACCCGAATAGAGCGCCAGCAGTAACCCGGTAATACCGACGGTAGCGCGCTGCTGAATCGCGGTATTGACGGTATTTTTCAGGGTGGTAGCCAGCGTCGGATCGCTGATGCTGCTGACGATTTTGTTGATGATATCGGTCAGCAAATCCTGATTCGATGCCAGCACAAAACCCACGGCGGCAAACGAGACCATCAGAATCGGGATCAGCGATAAAAAGGAGAAGTAGGTAATCGCTGCGCCAAACTGGCTGCCGAGCCGATCGTTAAACCGTTCCAGCGCGCGGATAAAATGCGCCACCGCCGGAATCGCCTGAAACCAGGCGGCAAAACGCGAAACGCGCACAATCGATTGGTCAACAGAAGGGTTGCCGGTTTTAATATCGATCAGCGGTTTTGGCGGCTGCGTATCCTGTGGATTTTCCTGCTTGTCTGTCATAGACCTTCACTGTCCTGTTTATCATTAAAATCAAAGTATAGCCGCTCAGGTGACGTACTCCTGTAGTACCTGACTCAGCCACTCCATAAATACCCGCACCCGTCGGGCGACATTGCGCCGATGCGGATAGAGCAGGTGGATCGGCATCGGCCTGGCGGGAAAATGGTGCAGTACTTCAACCAGTTCACCCTGCTCCAGCAGCTTCTGAATGCCGATCGCCGGCACCTGAATAATGCCTAAGCCGGCCAGACAGGCGGCGCGGTAGGTCTCGGTGCTGTTCACCGTCACTACGCCACCGGTGTGCACATAGTGGCACTGCCTGCCGTCAAAATATTCAAACCCTGGCGACGGCTGACCCAGTTGCTGGCTGTAATGCACCATGGCGTGCTGCGACAACTCTTCCAGCCGGATCGGTCTGCCGAAGCGCGAAAGGTAGCCAGGGCTGGCGCAATTGATCAAGGTGTAAGTCCCAATTTTTCGTGCAATTAAACCTGAATCTTTCAGCTCGCCGACCCGAATCACGCAGTCAAATCCTTCGCGGATCACATCGACCTGACGATCGCTGCTGCTCAGCTCAATCTCCACGCCCGGATAGTGCTGTAAGAACTCCGGCAGTCGCGGCAGGATAAAGCCGGTCGCCATCGCCACTGACATATCGACCCGCAGTTTGCCGCTGAGCGTGGCGGGATCGTGCTGAAACAGGCTGTCCATATCGTCAATCATCGACAGCAAATCAAGACAGCGATCGTAATAGACCAGCCCATCCTGCGTCAGCTGCACCCGGCGGGTGGTGCGATGCAACAGGCGGGTCGCCATCTGATTTTCCAGCGCCTGAATCTGCCGCGACACGCTGCCTTTGGGTAAACCTAAACTTTCTGCGGCGCGGGTAAAACTGCCCATTTCGGCAACCCGAACAAACACCTGCATTGCGTGAATTTTATCCATGTTGTGCACCGATTGTTGTTCTTATTGAAACAGTGATCTCTATTTCGATCTGTTTATAGATCAATTATTCAGGAATATCTTTAAACCGTGTTCAATTTTCCAACAGGTGTGCAACATGAATCATAAAATTGCGTTGATTACCGGAGCAAACCGCGGTTTAGGCCGCAATGGAGCGTTAAAACTGGCTGCCAGAGGCGTTGATATCATTCTGACCTATCGCAGTCACGCTGACGAGGCACAGGCGGTGGTGAAAGAAATTGAAGCGCTGGGTGCCCGCGCAGTGGCGCTGGCGCTGGATGTCGGTGAAAGCAGCCGCTTTGATGCGTTTGTTGAGCAGGTCCGCCAGCAGCTGCAGCAGTACTGGCAGCGCGAGCAGTTTGACTATTTAGTGAACAACGCCGGTCATGGCCATTACAAAGCCTTCACCGACACCACCGAGCAGTAGTTTGACGCGCTGGTTAACGTCCATTTTAAAGGACCTTACTTCCTGACGCAGAAGCTGCTGCCGCTGATTGAGGATGGCGGGCGCATCCTCAATATTTCCAGCGGCCTGACGCGGCTGGTGTATCCGGGTTCCAGCACCTACGCGGCGATGAAAGGAGCGATGGAGGTCCTGACGCGTTATCAGGCGAAAGAGCTGGGCGCGCGGCGGATCCGCGTCAATATCCTGGCACCTGGCGCGATTGAAACCGACTTCGGTGGCGGTCGGGTGCGTGATACCAAAGAGCTTAACCAACAGATCGCTGGCCTGACCGCGCTGGGTCGGGTGGGATTGCCGGATGACATCGGTGACGCCATCAGCGCCATTCTGAGTGACGAAACCGGCTGGATCACCGCCCAGCGTATCGAAGCGTCTGGCGGCCAGGGGATTTAATCGCCGGCGGCCTGGCGGACAGCAAATCCACCGGGCCGCGGCGTGTCAGAGTGAGATGGTTCCGTCAATCACCGTCACGGTATTGCCGCCAATCCAGATTTCATCCCCGGCAAAAGTGACCTGCACCCGACCCGCGCGTTGCAGTACGGTGCCCTGACGCACCCGGTAATCCGTGGTCTGGCCGGCCGCCGCGAAGTAGCGGGCCAGACAGGCATTGGCGCTGCCGGTGATCGGATCTTCGGTCAGGCTGCCATATTCAACCAGCAGGCCGCGCACTTCATACTGCTCACTTTCGCCCTGCGGCAAACGGCCAAAGGGCATCACACCCGTCACGCCTGCGTGTTTAATCAGCCGCTGCAGATCGCTGACGTTGGGCTGAAGCGCCAGCACCGCGTCGGCGCTGACCATCGGCACCAGCAGCCAGCGAATCCCCATATCCACCACCGTCGGGCTTTGGGTCAGATCGAACGCGTCGCTGTTTAACGCATTGCCCATCAGGGCGTCCTGCCATGGCGTAATGGTGGCCGCCGGCGCGGCAAACGCCAGCGCGCCGTCTGCGGCAATCTTGATCCGCACGTTACCGACGCCGCACTCCTGCACAATTTCGCCCGGCGTCCGGGTTGGCCAGCCTGCTTCCAGCAGTGCATGCGCGGTGCCGAGCGTCGGATGACCGGCAAACGGCAGTTCACCCTCGACGGTAAAAATGCGCACCCGATAATCGGCCTGGGCATCCTGTGGCGGCAGCACAAAGGTGGTTTCCGACAGGTTGGTCCAGCGGGCGATGGCCGCCAGCTGGCTGTCGCTTAACCCCTGCGCATCCATGATCACCGCCAGCGGATTACCGTTAAAGGCGGATGAGGTAAACACATCGACTTGCTTAAACGCGACCTTCATTGTCACTCCTTGCTTATTGTGGTCAGAATGGCCTTTTCTCTGCCGGATGATTGCTTATAGCAGGTAACAGGACTATGAATAATTTAAAGATTTCACTGGAGACTGTGAATGTTAACCATCCTCGGACGTACCTCTTCTATCAACGTGCGCAAAGTGTTGTGGCTCTGCGACGAGCTTGACCTCGATTACCTGCGGGAGGAGTGGGGCGATGGCTTCCAGTCAACCCACTCACCTGAATTTATGGCACTTAACCCGAATGCGATGGTGCCGGTGCTGAAAGATGACGATCTGGTCATCTGGGAATCCAACGCCATCCTGCGCTATCTGGCAAACGCCTATGGCGGCGAATGGCTCTACCCGATCCATCCGCAATCGCGGGCACCGATCGATCAGTGGATGGACTGGCAGTCTACCGAGCTCAACACCTCATGGCGCTACGCTTTTATGTCACTGGTGCGTCACTCGCCGGCCCATCAGGACCCACGCCTGCTGGCGGCAGCCTGCAAAGGCTGGTCGCATACCATGAGCATTCTCAACCAGCAGCTGGAAAAAACCGGCCGCTACGTCGCCGGACGTAACTTCACCCTGGCGGATATTCCGATTGGCCTGGCGGTGAACCGCTGGTTTGAAACGCCGCTCGACCATCCTGATTATCCGGCGGTGCGCCACTATTACGAGCGCCTGACCGAGCGCCACGGCTACACCGTCTGGGGCCGCAACGGCACGCCGTGATCCTCGCCAGCGGGCAGGCCGGCTAGCTCGCAGGCTATTTCACCGGCGCGGCGGATTGCCCAGCTGTAGCGATCGTCAAACGGATAGCAGCAGGAGAGACGCAGCGCGTGGTTGTAGCGTTCACTGAGCGAGTAAAGGGCACCAGGCGTGACGCAAATCTGCTCCTGCAACAGCCGGTCAAACATCTCGGTAGTATTGACGCCGCCCGGCAGTTCGACCCAGAAGACAAAGCCACCGCGCGGCAGCGTGGCGCGGGTGCCCTGCGGGAAGTGGCGGGCGATTAACCCGCGCGCCTGATCCAGATTGGCGGCATAGCGACGGCGCAGGGTGCGCAGATGGTGATCATAGCCACCGTTAGCCAGGAATTCCGCCAGCGTTTCTGACAGCAGCGCCGATTCCGCCATCGATGACACCGCTTTTAACCGGGCAATGGCGCTGTGGAAGCGTCCGGCGGCGACCCAGCCGATACGAAAATCGGGTGCCACGGTTTTGGTAAAGCTGGTGCAGTAGAGCACCCAGCCATCGCGATCAAAAGCTTTTACCGCCGGTGAAAGCGGCCAGTCGAACTGCAGTTCGTCATACAGTCCATCCTCAATCAGCGGAACGTGGTAAGTATTCACTAACTTCGCCAGCCGCTTCTTGTTTGCCAGCGACATGCAGTAGCCAAGCGGATTCTGGGCGCTCGGCATGGCGATTAACGCCTTAATACGCTGCTCCTGTAGCAACATCTCCAGCGCATCCAGCGACAGGCCATGCTGTGGATCGGTCGGGATTTCCAGCGCCTTCAGGCCCAGCGACGCCAGCAGCGGAAACAGAAAGAAGTAGGTCGGCGACTCCAGCCCGACGCAGTCACCGGGTTGCGTCACGGCACGCAGCGCCAGCTGCAACGCCTCCATGCAGCCGTGGGTCAGGGTGATCTCATCGGCGGTCAGCGTCTGTCCGGCGTGCAGCGCCCGCCGCGCGATCTCCTCCCGTAAGCGCTCACTACCGGGCGGAAGCGCATAGCGCCCAATCATATTGGGATGACGGCGCAGCAGCGCGGCGGTTATCCGGCCAATACGCGCCGCAGGAAACAGCTCACTATCCTGCGGGCAGGCCAGCGAAATATTGATGTAGTCGGGATGATTCTGGGCGGCAAACACCTTATCGATCAGGTCGAGTTTTTCACTGCTGGGATCGCGAACCCGGGCTTTATGCGGATCGTGCCGGGTCACCGCCGGCAGCACACCGCGCACGTAGTAGCCCGACTGTGGACGCGCCTCAATCAGGCCGCGATCTTCCAGCAGCTGCCAGGCATTCAGCACGGTATTGACGCTGACCTGATGCGATTGCGCCACGCGCCGGATGGCGGGCAGGCGTTTGCCGGGCTTCAGCGTGCCCTGATGGATAGCCTCAGCGAAGTTGTCAGCCAGCTGCTGATAGAGACGCTGATCGGGTAAAGGAGCAAGGGACACAATAGCCTCCGGACGCGATGGGTACAATTGCTGTTAATCGAAACTGTAACCATCACAATAGTGATTTTGTGTCACTGTTACCATTCCTTTTCACGCCGTAGCATGAAGCTCTGTTGATAATCAGGAGTGCCATCATGCTTGATCCCTCTTTTTTCAGTTACGTGACCGTTATGTCCATTACGCCTGGCCCGAATAACCTGCTGCTGGCGACTTCAGGCGTCAATTTCGGCATGCGCCGCACGCTGCCGATGGTGTTTGGCATTCTGGTGGGTTGCGCGCTGCAAACGGTGATCGCCGGGGTCGCGCTGGAGGTATTACTGCACTGGATGGCGGCGATTCGCCTGCCGCTGACGCTGGCAGGCTGTGCCTATCTGTTGTGGCTGTCGTGGAAGATTTTTCGGGCGGCGGCACCTGAAGCGCGCAGCAAACCGCAGCCAATGACGCTACTGGGCGGCGCCTGTTTCCAGGCGATCAATCCCAAAGCCTGGCTGATGGCGACCAATGTGGCGTTGTTGTACAGCGCCAGCAGCGGCGTGCTGACGGTGATGCTCGGCTTTATGCTGCTGAATCTGCCCTGCATTTTGATCTGGGCTGCGCTCGGCGATCGCCTGCGCAGCCATCTGCAAATTGCCTGGAAGCGTCAGCTCTTTAACAGCCTGATGGCGCTGTCGCTGGTGGCGACCACCGTCTGGATGCTGACGGACGCGTTGCAGGCCGTTTAATCCGGTGCGCCGGGTGCCGTTGCCGAAGGCCATTTCCAGTTCTGCACCTCCGGCACATCTTCACCGTGTTCACGCACATAGCGATGATGTTCAGCGATGCGCTCCTGCAGATCGTCCAGCAGTTCAGGATGCGCATCGGCCAGCCCCGGCACGCGCAGGATCGCCTCCTGCGCCAGATGATAACGGTCAAGCTCATTCAGCACCGTCATATCAAAAGGCGTGGTGGTGGTTCCCTCTTCAATAAAGCCGCGCACATGGAAGTTACGGTGGTTATTGCGCTGATACGTCAGCCGATGCACCAGCGTCGGGTAGCCGTGGAAGGCAAAAATCACCGGTTTATCCACGGTAAACAACGCATCAAACTCCGGGTCTGACTTGCCATGCGGATGTTGATCCTGGGTCTGCAGCGCCATTAAATCGACCACGTTGACTACCCGGATTCGCAGCTCGGGCAGATAGTCACGCAGCAGGTCGACCGCCGCCAGCGTCTCCATGGTTGGCACATCGCCGGCACAGGCCATCACCACATCCGGTTCAGCATCATCCGGCGTGGTACCGGCCCAGCGCCACTCTCCCATACCCGCTTCGCAATGGCGAATGGCGCTCGCCATATCCAGCCACTGTGGCGCGGGCTGCTTACCGGCCACAATCACGTTGATCCGATCCCAGGTACGCAGGCAGTGATCGCCAACCCATAACAGCGTATTGGCATCGGGCGGCAGGTAGATGCGTACGATATCGGCTTTTTTGTTGGCAACGTGATCGATAAAGCCTGGGTCCTGATGGCTGTAACCATTGTGATCCTGACGCCAGACGTGAGAAGAGAGCAGGTAGTTGAGCGATGAGACCGGTTTACGCCAGCCCAGTTTGCGCGTCACTTTGAGCCACTTGGCATGCTGGTTAAACATCGAATCGACGATATGAATAAAGGCTTCATAGCAGTTGAACAGGCCGTGACGGCCGGTCAGCAGATAGCCCTCCAGCCAGCCCTGACACTGGTGCTCGCTCAGGATCTCCATCACCCGGCCATCACGCGCCAGCTGCTCATCGTAAGGTTCTATTGCTTCCAGCCAGGTGCGGCTGGTGGCGTCAAACACCGGCGTCAGGCGGTTAGAGGCGGTTTCGTCCGGGCCAAACAGGCGAAAGTTATCGAGGTTACGCTCAAACAGGACCCGCAGATAGCGGCCGAGCTGCTCGGTGGCCTGCGCCATCTGCGAGCCCGGCTCGCCGGTATCGAAGGCAAATTCGGCAATGTCCGGTGTATCCAGCTCGCGACGCAGCAGGCCGCCGTTGGCATATGGAGAGGCGCCCATGCGCTTATCGCCCTGCGGAGCCAGCGCCTGCAGCTCCGGTTTCAGCCGTCCCTGCTCGTCAAACAGATCGTCAGGCTGATAGCTTCGCATCCAGGCTTCGAGAATCTGACGATGGCCTTCATCCTCACGGCAGGCCGCGACCGGCACCTGATGCGCCCGCCAGAAACCTTCCACTTTTTTGCCATCCACGGTTTTGGGGCCGGTCCAGCCTTTCGGGCTGCGCAGCACAATCATTGGCCAGCGCGGTACGCCGCTGCTGGCTTTGCCAGTGCGCGCCTGCTGCTGGAAGGCGGCAATTTTACTGAAAGCGTTATCCAGTGCTTCCGCCATCAGTGGGTGCATTTTTTCAGGCTGATCGCCGCTGACGAACAGCGGCTCATAGCCGTAACCGCTGAACAACTGGCGCAGGTCTTCATCACTGCTGCGGCCGAGGATGGTCGGATTGGCAATCTTGTAACCGTTGAGATGCAGAATCGGCAGCACCGCACCGTCCCGCGCAGGATTGAGGAATTTAATGCCGTGCCAGCTGGAGGCCAGCGGTCCGGTTTCCGCTTCGCCGTCGCCAATCACGCACGGCACAATCAGTTCCGGATGATCAAACGCTGCGCCAAACGCATGCGCCAGCGAGTAGCCCAGTTCGCCGCCTTCATTAATGGAGCCGGGCGTTTCCGGTGCCGCGTGGCTGGGAATACCCCCTGGAAAGGAGAACTGCTTAAACAGGCGTTGCATACCCGCTGCATCCTGACTGACATGCGGATAAATTTCGCTGTAGCTGCCTTCCAGCCAGGTATTGGCGACCATGCCGGGACCACCATGACCCGGTCCGCAGACATAGATCAGATTCAGATCGCGCTGGCGAATAATCCGGTTGAGGTGAGCATAAATAAAATTCAGACCGGGCGTAGTGCCCCAGTGACCCAGCAGGCGGGGTTTGATGTGCTCTGGTTTCAGCGGTTCGCGCAGCAGTGGATTGTCCATCAGGTAAATCTGCCCGACAGACAAATAGTTAGCCGCGCGCCAGTAGCGGTCAAGAAGCTCGAATTCCGGTGCAACGTTGGGTTGAGACATGCCGTTTCCTTCTGAAAGTTCAGCTAAAACATCTCTTAACCCTAATAGAGAATAGCGCAGTCAACCAGGCGAGCGGCAAACAAAAAGGCCCCACAGCGGGGGCCTTGAGAGAGCAGGGACTGAATTACTTACCGACAACAAAGGCGGTTTCGCGCCCTTCATCGTTGGCAGCCATCGGCGTTACCGGGGTGTAATCGAGCTGCAGAATACGGCTGGTTTCCGCCAGCACTTTCTCGGTCAGCGCCACGTCACCGTTCAGCTTGCGTCCCCATGACGGAATAACGGCGCGGATTTTATTCTGCCATTCTGGCGATGCCATCTGCTCAGGGTAGACCTTGTGCAGCAGCTCCAGCATGATCGGCGCAGCCGTTGAGGCTCCTGGCGAAGCACCCAGCAGCGCCGAAATCGAGCCATCCTGCGAGGCAACCACTTCGGTGCCAAGACGCAGTACCGCGCCCTCTTTCTCATCTTTTTTGATGATCTGCACGCGCTGACCGGCGGTGACTAAACGCCAGTCTTCCTGCTTCGCCTGTGGCACATAGGCGCGCAGGGCATCCATCCGATCGCGATCGCTTTGCAGCACCTGATCCATCAGATATTTCACCAGATCAAAGCTTTTCAGCCCCACTTTAACCATCGGCAGCATATTGCTGCTGTTCAGCGAGGTGAACATATCCAGCAATGAACCCTGCTTCAGGAACTTGGTGGAGAAGGTGGCAAACGGCCCGAACAGCAGCACCTGCTTGCCATCCAGCACGCGGGTATCGACATGCGGTACCGACATCGGCGGTGCGCCGACGCTGGCTTTGCCGTAGACCTTGGCCATGTGCTGCGCCACCACCTGCGGATTTTCAGTCACCAGGAATGAGCCGCCTACCGGGAAACCGGCATAGCCGTTGGCTTCCGGTACGCCGGCTTTCTGCAACAGCGGCAGCGCCGCGCCGCCAGCACCGATAAAGATATTTCTGGCGGTCAGCGTGCGGCGGGTGCCGCTCGCCAGACACTGCAGCGTAACCTGCCAGCGACCATCGCTCAGGCGCGTCAGTTCACGCACTTCCTGACGCAGACGCAGACGGAAATTGGCCTTCTTCTCTAAGGAGGCGATCAGCTGGCGCGTCACTTCACCGAAATTGACGTCGGTTCCCATTTCGGTCCAGGTGGCCGCCACTTTCTGACTGCGATCACGGCCTTTCATCACCAGCGGGATCCAGCCAGCAATCTGCTGCGGATCTTCGGAGTAGGCCATGCCACGGAACAGGGTGCTTTTCTGCAGCGCCTGGAAGCGTTTGCGCAGGAACTCGACATTGTCGTCGCCCCAGACAAAACTCATGTGCGGCGTGCTGTGGATAAAGCTTTTTGGATTGCGCAGGTTGCCCTTCTGCACCTGTGAGGCCCAGAACTGACGGGAAATCATGAACGATTCGTTGATCGTCACCGCTTTAGAGATGTCGATGCTGCCATCGGCACGCTGTGGCGTATAGTTCAGCTCGGCCAGCGCGGCATGGCCGGTGCCTGCATTGTTCCAGCCATTGGATGACTCTTCTGCTACGCTGTCCAGCCGCTCTACCATTTCGATAGACCAGTCCGGTTCCAGATCCTGCAGCCATGCGCCCAGGGTGGCGCTCATCACGCCCGCGCCAATCAGCAACACGTCAACGTCTTTGCGCTCCTGCGCGGTAGTGGTGTCCTTTGCCATGGCGCTCATCGCGAGCGCAAGGTTTACTGCTGAATTGCACATGAGGCGACATCTCCTCTTCTGTTGACCTGAAGCTCAACAGTTTTGCAGGCGAAATAGTCACGCTTCTTTCGAGCGCGTTGCGCTATTTCTCAAAGGTTAAGACTCAGGTATAGGTTAAAGCGGTGATAACGGGTTAACTGCACGTTATGCTTTGTCATGCGAATATAACATTCTCGCATCTGAATTAAACATTTGTTTATTTTTTAAATGCAGAAATGATTCAGCATAAGAATTAATCATGGCGGCAGAGGCAGTATAAGTGATTTTTTATTGATAACTCAGTAGCTTAAGAGAGTTGGTTGTTGCAGGAACGCGCCATCATGGTGCAGCGCCCGCTGAGTGGGTTACAGAGAGGAATTATTTAATTCACTGAATTTCAGGCAGTTATCGGTGAGTAAGGAATAGTCTAAAAGTGCATCAGCGCCGGTTTCAGGCGGTCAGTGTAAAAATAATGTTACATTTTTGTGAGGATGAAATGCGCGCGCCACGGCGCACGCATCGGACTGCCTCACTGACCTGACACAGACGCCGGTAGCTTTTTCAGACTGATTGCCATGCGGTTGTAGGTGTTCATCAGACCGATGGCGATATTCAAATCGACAATCTCTTTGTCGCTAAAGCAGGCCTGCAGTGCGGCATAATCCTCATCGGGTGCGCCCGCGCTGGCGATCAGCGTCAGGCACTCTGCCCAGCGCAGGGCCGCCTTCTCGCGATCGCTGAATAAATTCCCCGATTCATTCCACACCGCGGTCAGCACAATTTTATCCCAGCTCACATTGGCTTTATGCAATGCTTTGCTGTGCATGTCGATGCAGTAGGCGCAGCCGTTAATTTGCGAGATGCGCAGGAACACCAGTTCCAGCAGGGTTAACGGCAAATCGGTTTGTGTCAGGTAGTGGTAAACACCGCCGAGCGCTTTCATCCCGGCTGGGGCGACTTGATTAAAATCGATACGTTCACTCATTTTTTTGCCTCATTGATGTGGGTTGAGGCGATTGTCGGCTTTTCCATGGAGCAGCAAAAGTGCCAAAAAATGACGATTTAATGGGCCCATCGCTTTTCGCCACGCTGACGCTTAAACGCGGCCAGGCGCGGGGTCTGAGCGAGCAGCTGCGGCAGCAGATTGAACAGGCGATCATCGACCAGCGCTTGCCACCCGGCGCACGGCTTCCTTCCTGCCGTGATTTAGCGGCCCAGCTCGGCGTCGCTCGCGGTACGGTGCGCGCCAGCTATGACATGCTGGTGGATCGCCAGTTTCTGCATACCCGCGGCGCGGCCGGTACCTTTGTGAACCCGCTGCCGGTGCTGAGCGAAGCCGCTGGCGCCCAGGCTGTGGTGCCGCTGTCACTGCGTGAGGGCGGAGAGGATTACGACTCGCCGCCCCTGACGTTCCAGATGGGCATCCCCGCCAGCGATAGCTTTCCGGCCAAAGTCTGGCTGCGCATCCTGCAACGTCAGACGCGGGCACTGGTCGGGAAACCGGCCAGTTACCCCGATCCGCGCGGCACGCCGGCCCTGCGTCAGGCACTGGTAGCCTGGCTGGCGGTCGCGCGCGGGGTGCGCTGTCATGCCGATCAAATTTTTATCACCAATGGCTATGCCGGAGCGATGGGGCTGATTGGCCTGGCAATGGATTTTCAGGGGAAGCAGGCCTGGCTGGAAGATCCGGGTTTTATGGTCGCCCGGCAGGCGGTAGAAACCCTGCGGGTAAGGCCGGTTGCGGTGCCAGTCGATGCCGAAGGTCTGCAGGTTGAGGAAGGTCTGGCGCGGGCACCGGATGCGGCGTTTGCGCTGGTCACGCCGGGCCAGCAGGCCCCGCTCGGCGTCACCCTGTCGCCGGCACGCCGCCATGCGTTGCTTAACTGGGCCAGCCATCAACAGCGCTGGATCATTGAGGATGATTATCTGGGCGAACTGCAGCCTGGTCACCGGGCTGCACCGGCGCTGGCGGCGCTCGACAGCGAGGGACGGGTGCTGCATATCGGTACGTTCAGCAAATCGCTGACGCCGCGATTGCGGCTTGGCTTTATTGTGGTCCCGCCCGCCCTGGTCTCGCGTTTTGCGGAAGTTTGTGCGCTGTTAGCACCGGCCTCGTCGGGATTGCTTCATGATGCGGTGGCCGTTTTCCTGCGGGAAGGGCACTTCATGCGGCATCTGCGGCGCATGAAGCGGGTCTACCACGAACGACTGGAGCAGATGATGGCCGCTCTGCAACCCCATTTCCCCGAGGTGCAACGTGCCGGGCTGGCGGTGATTGTCAGGTTGCCGGCCGGTACGCCGGATCAGCTGATTGCGCAGCAAGCATTGGCCTATGGCATGGCCCCGTCACCGCTGTCGATCTGGTATCAGCGCGACGAACAACGCTGTGCCGGACTGCTGCTCGGTGCGGCTCAGTTACCGCGTGATGGCTATGCGCGCAGTGCAGCACGCCTGAAAGCGCTGGTCGATGCGCAGACTGCCTGACTCAGCTCCTGAACCAGCGGCGCCAGACGAAGCGAATCACAAAAAACTCCACCGTGCCCAGCAGTAAAAACCAGATGCAGAACACCACGGTGTAGAGCTGGTTAAGATCCTGCAAATGCAGCATCTGCTGCAGATGCTGTGCCACCGACAGGCTAAAAGCTGGCGCAGGCAGCAGCAGGGCAGAGAGAAACCCCAACAGCAAAATGCCGCCAGGCACGATTAAAGATTCAAAAGGGTTATTCATAACTGGCATCCCGTAATAATAAGCCGGGCATTTTCCGGCAATCAGCGCTGGGGTTCAATCAGGGAATGCAGACGCAGTGGCCAGACAAGCCGATTATCGTTGCGGAAAACTGTCAGAAAATGCTTTACCACCATCGACTTAGCGCGAAACATAGCGAATGATAAAAGTTATAGCCTTTGCTATACTTAAATCCATGATTTTACTGTCTTTTTATCTTTGCGGTTGCGTGGTAGACTGCGCGCACTTTTTCATTACTGAACACTTTGTGTGGTGAATACAGCGTGAATTGCCGCTTTTTCGCCCCAGGTGAATAAATCATGACCTTTATTGCCACCTTAATTCTTGCACTGGGTATGTCGATGGACGCGTTTGCTGCTGCATTGGGCAAAGGTGCCACCTTGCATCGTCCGGGTTTTAAAGAAGCGCTGCGCACCGGTCTGATTTTTGGCTCAATCGAAGCCTTAACGCCGCTGATTGGCTGGGCGCTTGGCCTGGCCGCCAGTCGTTACATCATGGCGTGGGACCACTGGATCGCCTTTATCCTGCTGGCGTTTTTAGGCGGCCGCATGATGATGGAAGGTTTCCGGCAAACCGCCGTCGCAGAACCCTGTGAAGCGCCGCAGAGCCATGGCTTTATGGTACTGGCCACTACCGCTGTGGCGACCAGCCTTGATGCGCTGGCGGTCGGTGTGGGTCTGGCCTTCTTGCAGGTCAACATTATTACCACCGCGCTGACCATCGGGGCCGCCACCACCGTCATGGCCACCACCGGCGTGCTGGTGGGCCGCTTTATTGGTCCGGTACTCGGCAAATGGGCGGAAGTGCTGGGCGGTCTGGTGTTGATTGCCGTCGGCGCGACCATTCTGCTGCAACATCTCGGTCAGGCCGCTTAACGGTTTTTTGCGCAAAATAAACTCAATTTTGTGATCTGGTTCAAAATTTATTGCCGAAAAAACGCGCTGAAGTTATACTTTTCGCGTATTTCTTCAACTAATTTTGCATCAGGTGTCACATGAAACGCATTTTTAACTACGTGTTCCGCGCTTACGTCGAAACCTTCAAACACGTACCGCCGGGTGCGATGTACTAAGCACGCCGCAGAAAACCCTCGATAATCGCGGTCAGGGATCGACCGATGATTATCACTTTTTCTTCTGTTCCACCGCCCGCGCTTTACCCCATTCACCGCCTCGTTTCCGCCCGCAATTTGCCGTCAACAGCGATCGCTGACGCCACAGAAAATCCTTTTTGCTGATCATTCCAGCGCTTATTACGCTGCTGAATGATCAGCAGCAGATCCGATGAGCATAACTGTGTACGCTTTTGCCGATGACTTTTGTTACCCTGCGCGCCTCTTTTCTCAGTAAAAATCTGAAAATTCGCGATTACAACGGGGCAGCAATGCAGCTTTGCAGTTTCTCTCTTCCTGACCAGGACAAAAAAAGTTTCGGTATCGTGCGCGAGCACGGCGTGGTGGATCTCGGTTTACGCTTCGGTGCAGCCTGCGCCGATTTAAAAACCTTTCTGAGCCGCTCATCGCTGGCCGATCTCCATGCTTTTCACACCATGCCAATCGACTATCCGTTTAGCGCCATCCGCTTTCTGCCGGTGATTGAGAATCCTGGCAAGGTGTTTTGCGTCGGGATGAACTACGCCGATAAACGAAAAGAGTTTGCCGAGACGCTCGATGCGCCGACCCTGTTTGTGCGTTTCGCCGACTCGCTCACCGGCCATGACCAGCCGCTGCAAAAGCCCGCTACCACTCAGGAGTTCGACTTTGAAGGCGAACTGGCGGTGATCATCGGCAAAGCGGCCCATCAGGTCAGCGCTGCCAACGCGCTGGAGGCGGTGGCGGGTTACAGCTGCTTTATGGATGCGACCGTGCGCGACATGCAGTTTACCTGGTTTACCGCCGGCAAAAACTGGCCGCAGACCGGCGGATTCGGACCCTGGATGACCACTGCGGATGTCATCCCCGATCCGCAGCAGCTGGCGATCAAAACCTGGTTAAACGGGCGGGAAGTGCAGAACGATACCACCGGCAGCATGGTGCATCCGGTAGCAAAAATTATTGAATACATCTCGGCCTTCAGCCCGCTGTCGCCCGGCGATGTGATCATCACCGGTTCGCCGGGTGGCGTCGGTAAAAAACGCACACCGCCGCTGTTTATGTTCTCCGGCGATGTGGTTGAAGTAGAAATTGAGCAGATTGGGCGTCTGCGCAATGTGATTGCGTAACCCCCCTCGCCGCGAAGCGCAATGTGTCACACCGTTAATCTGATAACCCGCCTGCTGCGAAATCCCGTCCTACACTGAGTTATCCCCCCGAAACAGGAGCAGCGGATGATCCAGAAGCATCGACGAAAACAGGCGGCCATCGTGGCAGGCGTTGGGTTAGGTGTGGCGGCCACACTGTGGGGCATGAAACGCTGGCAGCAGCTGAAGCAGACGCCGCCGGTGTCGCCGCGCAGTCACCACGCCGGGCTGGCCGGTTATTATCAGCAGATTGGCGACTGGCGGATGTTTACCCGCGTCACACCGAATGAGAGCCAGGGGTTGCCGGTGGTGCTGGTTCACGGTCTGGTGATGTCCGGCCGGGCGATGGAACCGCTGGCGCTGGCATTAAGCCGCGATTATCACGTGCTGGTGCCTGACCTGCCGGGTTTCGGGGCCAGTGCGCTGCCGGCCTCGGCGCCGGTGATGTCGGTGGATCAGCTGGCCGACGCGCTGTGGCTGTGGCTGCAGCACAACGGATTCCAGCGCGCCATCTGGGTGGGCAACTCGTTTGGCTGCCAGATTCTGGCGGCGCTGGCGGTGAAATATCCGCAGGCGGTGGCGGGACTGGTGCTGCAGGGGCCGACGGTCGATCGTCACGCCCGCAGCCTGCCGCGTCAGCTCTGGCGCGACTGGCGTAACGGTCGTCTGGAAGCACGTCGTCCGCCGGGACCGCTGGCGCGCATTGATTACGCCAAAGCCGGTCTGCGGCGCGCCTTCGGCACCATGCGTGCCATGATGCGTGACCATATCGAACATCGCCTGACGTACATTAGCGCGCCAACCCTGCTTTTGCGCGGCTCGCGCGACCCGGTGTGTCCGGCGCGCTGGCTGGATGAACTCGCCGCCCTGATGCCGCACAGCGAAACACTCACGCTGCGCGACGGGACGCACACCCTGCATTATGTCTATCCGTGGAGTTTCTGTAGCGCCATCCGCCCGTTCCTGGCGCGTATCCAGCAGGAGGATCAGCATGAGTAAACCACCGAAAGGGATTGCCCGTTTCGACTCTGCCGCGGCGATGCTGCTGGCGCTGGCCAATGCACTGCACGATCGGCCCTTCGCCAGCCCCAGTCAGTCACCGACGCTGGATCGTCTGCTGCCGTCGCTTAACCGCTTGCCGACCGGACTCCGCGAGTGGGGCTACGCGCTGGGCGGCATGGCAGAAGGCATTACGCTGCGTCAGGCCGGTGAGCTGGATGTAGAAGGGATCGCCGAATGGATGGTGAGTGAATACCCGCAGCAGGACTATCCGGCGGCCTTTATCGGCTCCTCGAACGGTGCGCTGATACATCTGGCGGCGGCGATGGGCGTGCCCTGGCTGCCCCAGACTTTCCTCTGCCCGGTGCGGGCCGCCAATAACGATCCGGATGATGCGCAGGCGAGCTTTGAGCAGGGCAAGGAGATTGCCGCCGCGCTGCTGGCTGCCTGGCCACGGCTGGCGGTGCATCACATGCAGGACCCGAATCAGGATCGGCTGATGCTCGATCAGATGCGCTACTTCCGGCTGAAACTGCGCGCGCTGCCGCTGGCGTTCAACGAATTCCTGATGGGCAGCCTGCCGGCCGGATCAACGCTGTTTATCAATCACTGTACCCGACAGTGGCCGGTGACCCGCACCAGCGATCGCTCGTTCTTTCAGTTTGGCGCGCTCGGCGGCGCAACCGAAAAAGAGTACTTACAGGGCGGTCCGCGGGTGGCGGAATACCTGGCGCGCTACGGCATTGATCGCGAACGCTGGACCCCGCCTGCCATTACCGATCACGTGCCGGAAGCGGAATGGGGACTGGATGGTTATCTGATCTCGCCGCTGAAAAAACTGGCGGAGTCTCAGGGCCTGAAGCTGATGGAGATTCGTTATGAAGATCCGGAAGCGATGAGTTATGTGGTGGCGGAGATCTACCGCGACTGGTATCTGGCCGCCGGCATTTTACCGACCCGCCTGACGGTGGACAGTTTTCTGCTGATGGACCCCTGGTGCAGCATGCAGCAGCACGCTATCCCGTTCTGGCTGGTGTTCTGCACCGAGCCCTCTGCTGCGGCACTGCAGCGTTTCCTTGAGAAACAGCCACCGTTCCGCAACATCGACATGATGCTGTTTTCGCACGGCACCGACAGCATCGGGCTGGCGGAGATTGCGCGCTGGCAGGCGCTACTGGCGTATGCCCGGGAGGAGGGTGCATTGATTGGCGTGGATGAGGATCGCTTCCCGCGCGATTTCGCCACTTTCGCCCGCTTTGACTCGGCATTACGGGAACGGGCGCCGCTGTTACCGCCGCCGCCGCCGCTGAGTGTGGAGAAGGTAATCACTGGCATCCAGCGTTATGGCGCGAAACATGGAGTCACCCTGACGGCGCTGACGTAACGCCTGCGCCGTCAGGCGGGATTACTCGCCGTCGGTGATCGGTTTGCGCACCAGCAGCAGGTAAGCCAGTGCGCCAACCAGCGTCACGCAGGCACAAATCATCAGCGCCATGCTGAACGATTTGGTGGTGTCGAGCACCCAACCGGTGATCACTGGCGCGAAGGAGGCGAAGATAAAGCTGGCGAAGTTCTGGATACTGCCGACCGATGCGGTCATGCGGGCCGTCACATTAGCGTGAATCAGGCCCCAGCATGAGGTGCCGGCGAAGTGAATGCAGAACAGCGCCATGCCAATCAGGGTAACGGCACTGGTGGTATCGGTGGCGCGGGTCACCACGGCGGTAAAGCCGGCGGACAGCAGCATACCGCTGACGATGCAGACCTTGCGGGTTTTCACCGCGTTAAAGCCACGACGCACCAGTGAATCGACCACATAGCCATTCAGCAACATCCCCGCCGCACCAAACAGGAACGGAATCGCCGCCAGCAGGCCGGTACTTTTCAGATCCAGATGGTAGGTCGACTGCAGATAACCCGGCAGCCAGGCGATATAGAGCCACGCGGTATAGTTAATGCCGCTGAAGCCAATCATCATGCCCCACATGGTGCGCTGCTTAAACAGGCCGCGCCACTCTTTGAAGCTGATCGGCTCTTTACGCGAGGCGACGCTGCCCGCCTGCAGATAGTGGATCTCTTCAGCGCTCAGGGTGTTGTTATCGCGATCGCGGTAAACCATGTACCAGCCAATGGCGAGGAACATCCCGAGGATACCAATAGTGACAAACATGCCGCGCCAGCCCATCACCAGCATCATGGCAGCCAGAATCGGTGGCGCTACTGACAGGCCAATCATTGAGGCGGCATTAAACATCCCCATCGGCATGCCGCGATCTTTGATATTGAACCAGTCGTTGATCACTTTAACGCCGCACGGGTTCATCGGCGCTTCACCAATGCCGAGGCCGATACGCACCAGGATGAACTGGGTGAAGTTATGTACCAGACCCGATGCCGCCTGAAACAGCGACCAGATAAACATACCGATGCCGAGCATAATGCGCGGCCCTTTACGATCCAGCAGCGCGCCACACGGCAGCTGCGCCAGGCCGTAGGCCAGAGAAAACGCGGAGAGCAGGAAGCCGATTTCGGTGGCGCTCAGACCCATCTCCTCGCGGATGGTCATGTTAGCCACCGACAGCGAACTGCGGTCGAGGTAGTTAATAATGGCGGCGAACAGCAGCAACAGCATGGCTGTCACCTGAATTTTGCGGATGCGCGGTGAGCGGACGATATCGCCGCGCATTGGAACGTAATCCTGGCCTGGCGCCGCTCCGCCGGACACGTTGTCGTGGCCGGTCACTGATGTCTTTTCCATTGCACTCTCCCGAAGCTGGGTAGTTATCGTTATGGTGAAGAGGGGGGTTCGCGCAGCGGCAAGTGGCCGCCATGACGTTGCAGTCGAGACTAAGAGCAAAGGAGAAGAGATGTTGCAAAGATGTTTCTGAATCGTGCGGGAGCTAATGCTTTGTGGTTTTTAATCGGTTTTTAATTGTACTGACCAATCGAGCGCACCATCGAGGTTTTAGCCGTCGCCAGATGGTTATGTAATGCACAAAGCGCATCGACATCCTGTCGGCCAATCAGCGCGGTCAGAATCGCCATATGCTCCTCCAGCGCCACAATATTTCGTTGCTTCAGATCGCTCTCATCCCACTGATAATGTGAGTGAAATATCACAGAGATGATCTCCAGCGACTGGTTGAAAAACGGATTATTGGCGGCGGATAAAATCAGTGAATGCATCTGCCGATCCAGGGCGGCAAAGTGGCGGTAGTTGCTGGCGATGGTGTCACGCATCGATCGGTGACGATCCAGCAGATCCCGCGCCTGTACCCAGCGTTCATCGCTGGCTGGCAGATTTAAAAAACGGCTCAGCGCGTGGGTTTCCAGCATTTCCCGCAGCTCAAACAGCTTCTCCGCGTAATCCTGGCTGAATTTCTTCATCCGCCACTGGCCCCGTTTGACCGGCTCCAGCAGATCGTATCGCATAAAACGCAGCAGAAACTCCCGCACCACTACCGGACTGACTTTGACCTGCTGAGCCAGTTGCAGCTCGCTGAAGGTGTCGCCAGGCACCAGCTGGCGCTGATTAATCATGTTAAAAAACACCTGTTCGAAGTGGCTGGCCTGCTGCTCAATCGGCGGCGTTAGCGCACTGAACCCGTCGTCTTCGCACGGATCGCGCACGATCACCCAGGTTTGATCGACCTTTTCCAGCACGCCCCGCTGATGCAGATAGTGCAGGGTGTGACGCACCGTGGTGCGGCTGATATTGAACATCTCTGCCAGCGCCGCCTGCGGAGGCAGAGGCGACAGAATATGGCGCTGGGCGATGCTTTCCAGCATCTGGTTAATCACGTTATGTCGTAAATTCTGACTGCGGCTCATCCCGTCCTCCGGTTTTTTACGCATTAAAAACCATTCAAAGCCCAAAAAAATCGTCGTGCTTCACACTTCCCGCCATCGAATCCCGCGCCGCAGGCAGGATTCGCCATAACTGCGTGCAGGACAACCCGGAGAATCACCATGACAACAATGAAAGCACTGGTCATCGCCGAGCCACGTAAGATGGTCTGGGCCACGCGCGAACAACCAACACCCGGCGCCGGTGAAGCGCTGATTAAAATCCTCACCGCCGGAATCTGTGGCACCGATATTCACGCCTGGTCCGGCAACCAGCCGTTCTTCAGCTATCCGCGGGTGCTGGGCCATGAACTCTGTGCTGAAGTGGTGGCGCTGGGCAGCGGCGCGAGCGGCGTTGAACCGGGTCAGCGGGTCGCGTTGATGCCCTACATCTCCTGCCTGCGCTGCGACGCCTGTCAGAGCGGCAAGACCAACTGCTGCGAGCAGATTTCAGTGATTGGCGTCCATCAGGATGGCGGTTTCTGCGACTACCTGAGCGTACCGGTCAGCACGCTGCTGGTGGTCGATGATGTCGCGCCGGAGGCGGCCGCGCTGATTGAACCGTTCGCCATCAGTGCCCATGCGGTCAGACGTGCCGCTATCGTGGCCGGTGAGCAGATATTAGTGGTCGGCGCGGGTCCGATCGGCCTGGGCGTGGCGGCGATTGCGGCTGCCAGTGGCGCTGAGGTGGTGGTAGCCGATACCAGCGCGTTCCGTCGCCAGCACGTGGCTGACCAGCTCGGCCTGGCAGCGCTCAATCCGGCGGAAGAGGATTTTTACACTGCGCTACGCAAGCAGTTTGGCGGGCGTCTGGCGCTCAAAGTGATCGACGCCACCGGCAGCCCGGCGGCGATGAACAACGCGGTGAACCTGATGCGTCATGGCGGCACCATCGTTTATGTCGGACTGCATAAAGGCGATCTGGTGATCCCGGACAGCGAATTCCACAAAAAAGAGACCACCCTGATGGGCAGCCGCAACGCCACCCGTGAAGATTTTGATCGGGTACGTGAGTTAATGGCCAGCGGCGCACTGCGGGCTGAAATGATGCTTAATCACCATCTCGACTTTTCAACGCTGGCGGATACCTTTGAGTCGCAGGTGATCAACAACCGCGAACTGATCAAAGGCGTGATTCATTTCGATCGCTGATTGCTGTGCAGCAGCGTCAGGGTCTGAAAGAAGTGTGACCTTACCGCACCGGCATCTACCGCCAGTGCGATGCGCTGAGACGGCAGACCATCAAACGGATCGTGGCGCGAAGCCAGCGCGCTCAGCTTACGCACCGTCTGGCCGCAGGCGATCCCCTCGGTGATCACCCGCAGCGGGCTTTCCGTTAAGGTGAAGGCCGCCGGCAGACTGAGCCACGCCAGCGCCAGCGTGTCGTGCAGCGCCATGCCAGCAAAGCCCTCTTTCGCCAGGCTATAAGCAAGATAGGGCCGGCAGATGGCGCTCAGAACCGGCTGGTTAAGCCGCTGAACGTCATCGCCGGTGATCAGCACCTGGTGGGTGACATCCAGCGGTATCACCACCACCTTCAGCGCCGACGTCAGCACCTGATCGGCGGCGTGCGGATCTTTCCAGATGTTGAATTCACTGAACGGCGTCACGTTGCCGCTATGGCCGCCGGTACCGAATGCGCCGCCCATGATCACCAGCTCTTTAACCAGCGGAATAATGTCCGGTGCCTGATTAATGGCGCTGGCGATGTTGGTCAGCGGGCCAATCGCCACCAGGGTGATCTGCTGCGGATGGGCCCGCACGCTGTCGATAATGAACTGCACCGCACTGGGCGCTGCGTCGCTGAACGGGTTATCAAACGCATCGCCCAGCCCATCTTCGCCGTGCAGCGTGGCGGGCGCACTCATACGCTGCGCCAGCGGCCGGGAACAGCCGCGATAAACGTCCGCCTCAATCGCCATTTTCTGGCAGAACAGCCGGGCATTTTTCACCGCCTGGCCCACCGCCACGTTGCCAAAAACGGTAGTGATGCCCAGCAGCCGCTGAGTTCGTGCCGCGTAGGCCAGCGCAAACGCATCGTCGACGCCAATGTCAGTATCAATAATCAGGGTACGCATAGACTCTCCGGGTCGCTGCCTTCAACGCTCAGCATTACCCTGACCGCCGCGCCGTCGTCAAGGTTTTCAGCGGCAACCGCTGCGGTGGCCACTCAGTTGCCAGCCGGAGAGTCGCATCGTATTATCCTTCGCTTAAGGTGATGGCGTGCCACCTTCCCCAACCGCCGGCGGGCTTTACCCCGGCTGATGACGCCTGACACTCGGTGTATCCTTTCGCGGGAGCTGAGGTGTCAGGCGCGGTTTATCTCTGCCTCTCCCCTCAGCCCGGCGTGAAATCTGCAATCAGGAGCAAGACATGTTGAAACCGTTGTTCGCCGTCATGATTGGCGGCTCTGCTGGCTGTGTGCTGCGGTGGCTGTTCGCGGTACGTTTCAATGCTTTATTTCCCAACCTGCCGCCCGGCACGCTGCTGGTTAATCTGATCGGCGGGTTGATCATTGGCGCGGCGATGGCCTGGTTTGTCCGCCATCCGGAAATTGACCCGGCGTGGAAGCTACTGATCATCACCGGCCTGTGCGGCGGGCTGACCACCTTCTCCTCGTTTACGGCAGAATTAATGGTATTGCTACAATCAGGTAAGTACCTCTGGGCGATGGCCAGTGCGCTGGTGCATGTCATCGGCTCGCTGCTGATGGCGTTTGCCGGTTTCGCACTGATGACGCTGCTGGCCTGACGGACCGTGAATCGCGGCTTGCCATAACGCTTAAGAGGTAGATACTGTTTTAGCTGCGATGTTGCCCAGGCCGCAAGGTGTGCGGCGTTGCAGCTGATTATTCTTCACCGATTATTCCGGACGATTAAGGAGCAGAGAGATGAGTCGTAATCCAACATTCCTTAACCTGGTGTTGTTAAACGGTGAGCCCGAAGAGAAGCTACAGGCGGCGCATAATGCCGGTTTTGACCAGGTCGAAATCTGGCGTGAGGACGTGGAGGCCTGCGACGGCGGTGCCGCGGCGCTGGCCCGGATTGCCGCTCAGCAGGGACCCGGCTTTACCAATCTGCAGGTGCTGCGTGATTTCACCGGCGCGCCCAGCGCGCTGCGCGGGCAGAAGCGCGAAGAGCTGCGTCAGTTTATCCACATTGCCCAGGCGCTGGGGTGTGACACCATTCAGGCTCCGGCCAGTACCCGTGAGGATTGCCGCGCCGATCAGATTGATGATGACCTGCGCTGGATGGCGTCGGAAGCCGCGCGCTACAACATGCGCATCATGTATGAGCCGATGGCGTGGTGCAGCGTGGATAACACCCTGCCGCTGGCGTGGCAGCGATTGCAGCGTCTCGATCAGCCCAACATCGGGCTGGTGGTCGATCTGTTCCATATCTGTGCGCTGGGCGGCGACGCTTCACAGCTGGATGGCATTCCTGCCGAGCGGATTTACGAGGTGCAACTGTGTGATATGGCTGCCGTTCCGCCGCAGGATAAGCAGAGTCTGATCGACATCGCGCGTCATCAGCGACTGCTACCCGGTGATGGCATTATCGACATCGGACGCTTTGTGGATAAGCTGAAAAGTGCCGGTTATCAGGGTCCGGTTGGCATTGAAGTGTTTAATGATACGCTGAAACGCCTGCCGCCTGAGGTGGCTGCCCGGCAGGCGTGGCAGGCATTAAGCCGCTACTGGTCGTAGTGTTTAATCCTGCAGGCATTGCCCGATAAACGCGGCGGCATGCAGAGCGCCCTGTGCTGAAATGGTGTGGCCGGTCGCTGGCTCAAACAGGGTTTCAACCGGCACTGCCGCCTGTTTCAGCCGCGCAGCCGCGGATTCGCTCTCCTGCCACGGGATCACCTCATCGGCATGGCCGTGGATCAGCATGGCCGGCAGATGAGGCTGCGGCGTCAGCTCGCCGTCAAACGCCAGACGCCCTGAAAATGCCACCACGCCCGCCAGCGGATAACGGCCGGATGCCAGCGCATCCAGCGCCATAATCGACCCCTGCGAAAAGCCCACCAGCACCACCTCGTGCCAGCGTTCGGCGAAGCCGTGCTGGCTGATAATGTTGCTGAGAGTGGCGTCAAACGCTGCCCGCGCCGCCCGTACCCGCCCCGGACGGTTCTCTGGCGTAACGCCGGCCAGGCTGAACCACTGATAGCCAAAACCGCCATCAAACGCTGCAGGCGCATCCGGCGATGCAAACACCACATCCGGTAATAAGGCCGCCCAGTGACGCCCAATCGGTGCCAGATCGTCGCCGTTACTGCCGACGCCATGCAGAAATATCACCAGTGCTTTTGCCATTGCTGTTCCTTAAAAGGGGCTTTATAAACCGTACTCGCTTAGATCCGGGCCTGCCGGAACAATTCCGTTCGGGTTCAGCGCCGAAATCGAGTAATAACCCTGTTTGATGTGTTCAATGTTGACGGTCTCACGGATGCCGGAGACTGACAGCATGCTTTTCAGATAGCGATTGAGCAACGGGTAATCGCGCACCCGGCGCAGGTTGCATTTGAACAGGCCATGGTAGGCCACGTCAAAGCGAATCAGGGTGACGAACAGCCGGATATCGCTTTCAGTCAAACGTTCACCGAGCAGGAAGGTGCGGCCATCACTGAGCATCAACTCCAGTTCGTCAAGCTGGCTGAACACCTCGCTGAACGCCTGCTGGTAGCTGTTCGCGGTGGTGGCGAAGCCGGCGCGGTACACGCCATTGTTAAGCCGGGGATAGAGACTGGCATTGAGCGCATCAATCTCTGCACGCAGCGCGGCGGGATAGAGATCGAGACGGTTGTCCGCCAGATCGCCGAAGCCGCTGTTAAACATCCGCACGATGTCAGCCGACTCGTTATTAACGATGGTGGCGGTTTTCTTGTCCCACAGCACCGGAACGGTGGCCCGGCCGGTAAAATCGGGCGCGGCGCGGGTGTAAATCTGATGCAGATAGTGCGCCCCGTCCAGCAGATCGCGGTCAGCAGCGGTCGCCTCACCGAAACGCCAGCCCTGCGCGCCGAGCTGCGGCTCGACCACCGTCACGCTAATCAGCGATTCCAGTCCTTTGAGTTTACGGGCGATCAGCGCGCGCGAGGCCCACGGACAGATCAGCGCCACATAGAGATGATAGCGGTCCGGTTCCGCAGCAAATTCCGTTGAACCATCGTGGCTGATCCAGTGCCGGAAACCGGCATCCTGACGGACAAAGCCGCCTTGTTTATCGGTAGCCTGCACCGGATGCCAGTCACCACTCCATTTCCCCGCTACTAACATGATGCCACTCCTCTGTTGATCTGAGCAGTAGCTTAACTGATGACAGAATGAGTGATAATCCAGCCAAAAAGACAATCATTTATTCCATTATGGACGGAATCAATCTGGCGGAACCTCGCTGAAATGGGTGGCGAGAAAGTCAATCAGCAGGCGCGCCCGGTGCGCCAGATGGCGGGCTGGCGGATAGACAGCAAACAGGCCGAGGGGCGGAATATCAAAGTTCTCCAGCAATCGGACGATCTCACCGCGCCGCAGCGCGGGCGCGGCGATGAACCCCGGCAGTCGCGCAATGCCCAGCCCGGCAATCGCCGCCTGCAAACAGGCTTCGGTATTGGCGAAGCGCAGGCGGCCCTGAATCGGGATGCTGACCATCTCGCCGCTGCCATCGGCAAACGGCCAGTGCAGCGGATCGCGAAAGTTGGTGTCGATAATGCACTGATGCTGGCGGATATCCTGCCAGTGCTGCGGTTTACCGAACTGCTCAAGATAGACCGGTGACGCGGCGATGCGCACATGGACCTCGCCCAGCTTACGCGCCACCAGGCTGCTGTCGCTTAAGTTGCCGATGCGAATCGCCAGATCAAATCCCTCATCGACGATGTTCACCGCACGATCGGAAAAGCTGACGTCGAGTTCAATCAGCGGATAGCGCCGGGCGAACGCCACCAGCACCGGCGACAACACGGCGGTGCCGAAAGAGCCGGGTGCGCTGATCTTCAGCCGGCCGGTGGGCGTATTGGCGCTTTCGCGCACGCTGGCATCCAGTGCATCAAAGGCATCCAGCAGGTTTTTTACCCGCTCGTAATAGCTGCGCCCGACGTCGGTTGGCGACAGGGCGCGGGTGCTGCGTTTAAACAGCTGAACCCCAAGCTGTTGTTCCAGCTTCGATACCCGCTTGGAGGCCTGGCTGCTGCTGGTGCCCAGCCGTAACGCCGCCGCCGAAAAACTGCCGGTTTCCAGCACCGTGACAAACATCCGGTCACACTCGAGTCGATCCATGGCGATTCCAGTCAGGAGGCAAAATCGCAGTATAGGGCGTGCGGGCAGGCTGTGCAGCCTTCACATTGCGTGCCTTCACCCTTTCGCTGGCGCAGAAAACCTGCTTGACTGATCGTTCGCCCGTTGCTGTCTGGAGTTTTTCATGTCGCTGTTTCACCTGACTTCGCTGGCGGAGATCGCCGCCGCCGAGTGGGATGCGCTGTTGCCTGACGATCAGCCTTTTTTGCGCCACGCTTTTTTGCTTACCCTGGAACAGAGCGGCAGCGTGCGGCCCGAATCGGGCTGGCAGCCGGATCATCTGCTGTGGCGTGACGGCGGCATCACCCGTGCCGCGCTGCCGGGCTACCGTAAACGCAATTCGTGGGGCGAGTATGTGTTCGATCACGCCTGGGCAGATGCCAGCCAGCGGGCCGGCATCCGCTATTACCCTAAATGGCTGGGAGCTATTCCCTTCAGCCCGGTCAGCGGGGCGCGCCTGCTGGGCGACAGCGTGGCTGCGGCGCAGTTGCTGGCGGCGTTACCGGAAAGGTTGCAGCAGCAGGGGTTAAGCGGGGCGCACATTAACTTTACCGATGCGCAGGCCAACCAGCTGCTGGCCGAACAGCCCGACTGGCTGGCGCGGCTCGGTTGTCAGTACCACTGGCACAACCGCGGCTACCGGGACTTTCAGGATTTCCTCGACACGCTGATGTCGCGTAAGCGTAAACAGCTGCGCAAAGAGCGTGAACAGGTGATGCAAAGCGGTTTTGTGTTCGAGCGCTACCGTGGCGATCGGCTGCGCGAAGATCAGTGGGATTTTGTCTACACCTGCTACGCCAACACTTACGCGGTGCGCGGTCAGCAGCCCTATCTGACGCGGGATTTCTTCAGCCTGCTGGCGGAACGGATGCCGGACAACATCATGGTGGTGATTGCACGCCTGCAGCAGCAACCGGCGGCGATGGCGTTCTACCTGCGGGATGAGAAGGCGTTATACGGTCGCTACTGGGGCTGCCTGGCGGAGTTCGATCGGCTGCACTTCGAAACCTGTTTTTATCAGGGAATGGATTTTGCGATTGAGCACGGCCTGACGCGGTTTGATGCCGGAGCGCAGGGCGAACACAAGCTGGTACGCGGCTTTGAGCCGCAGATTACCCACTCCTGGCACTATCTGCTGCATCCTGGCTTACGCGATGCGGTGGCGGATTTTCTGCAGCAGGAGCGGGAAGGCGTGCGCGGCTGGGCCGAAGAAGCACGCGACGCCTTGCCTTACCGACGCGGCGATTAATCGACGCCGACAAAACCGCCGGTCTGATGCTGCCACAGGCGCGCATACAAGCCGTTGTGCGCCAGTAGCTCAGCGTGGCTGCCGGTCTCGACAATCCCGCCTTTATCCAGCACCACCAGCCGGTCCATCTTCGCGATGGTCGACAGACGGTGCGCAATGGCGATGACGGTTTTGCCCTGCATCAGTGACTCCAGGCTCTCCTGAATCGCCGCTTCCACTTCGGAGTCCAGCGCTGACGTCGCCTCATCCATGATCAGGATCGGCGCATCCTTCAGCAGCACGCGGGCAATCGCCACCCGCTGACGCTGACCGCCTGACAGCTTCACGCCGCGTTCCCCGACGTGCGCATCAAGCCCGGTACGGCCCTGCGGATCGGAGAGTAGCGGAATGAACTCGTCAGCACGGGCGCGGCGAATCGCCATCTGCAACTCCGCTTCACTGGCATCGGGACGCCCGTAGAGCAGATTTTCACGTATCGAACGGTGCAGCAGCGAGGTGTCCTGAGTGATCATGCCGATCTGACTGCGCAGACTCTCCTGAGTCACCGTGGCGATATCCTGATCGTCAATCACAATCCGGCCACCGTTCAGGTCATACAGCCGCAGCAGCAGATTAACCAGCGTCGATTTACCGGCGCCGGACGGGCCGATCAGGCCAATCTTCTCGCCGGGTTTGATATCGAGGTTGAGCTGGTTAATCACCTGACGTCCGCCGCCGTAGTCAAAGCGCACATCTTCATAGCGGATCTGGCCGCGTGTCACCTTCAGCTGCTTCGCGCCGGGTGCATCCTGCACGCTGAGCGGCTGAGAAATGGTGTTCAGGCCATCCTGTACCATGCCGATGTTTTCGAAAATGCCGTTCACCACCCACATGATCCAGCCAGACATGTTCACCAGACGGATCACCAGACCGGTCGCCAGCGCAATCGCCCCGACGCTAATCAGCGACTGGCTCCACAGCCACAGCGCCAGTCCGGACGTCGAGACAATCAGCATGCCGTTCAGCGCCGACAGCGTCAGATCCATGCTGGTGACCATGCGGCTGGCGTGCTGGGTTTTGTCGGTCTGCTCCTGAATCGCTTCGCGTGCGTATTGTCGCTCCAGATCGCTATGGGCAAACAGTTTGATGGTGGTGATATTGGTGTAGCCGTCGACGATGGTTCCCATCAGCTTAGAGCGCGCTTCTGATGAAACCACTGAGCGCGCCTTGACGCGCGGCACAAAGAAACGCAGCGAGGCGCTGTAGGCCAGAATCCACAGCACCAGCGGGATCATCAGTCGCCAGTCCGCTTCGGCAAACAGCACCAGCGAGGTGACGGAGTAGATCAGCACGTGCCAGATGGCGTCGACCAGCTGTACGGATGAATCCCGCAGCGAACTGCCGGTCTGCATAATGCGCTGTGCGATACGGCCGGCAAAATCGTTCTGAAAGAAGTTCAGGCTCTGACGCAGCACGTAGTTGTGATGCTGCCAGCGGATCATGCTGGTCATGCTCGGGCTGATGCTCTGGTGCACCAGCATGTCGTGCAGGGCGATGAAAATCGGTCGCAGGATCAGCGCCACCGCGCCCATCCACAGCAGCAGCGGCCAGTTATCGCTGAACAGGGTGGCGGGCGTCGAATGATTCACCAGGTCGATAATGCGGCTCAGGTAGCTGAACAGCGCCACTTCGATCAGCGCTGACGCCAGTCCGACCAGCAGCAGGGCAGCAAAACTCGGCCAGACCTGACGCAGATAGTAGGCGTAAAAGGACCAGACCGTAGCAGGGGGCGAATCGCTGGGAGCATCATGAAAAATATTGATAAAACGTTCAAAACGGCGATACAACATAGCAGTACTCTTTCCGTCCGATGAAGAGGTACAGCTTAGTGCATCAAACCCGTTCGGCTAACAGGAGAAAATATGGAAATTACCATCCGGGGACGAGAGCCTCACGATGCCGCCGCCTATCAGCGGCTCTACAGCCATCCTGATGTCTACCCCTGGACGCTACAGCTACCGTTTCCCAGCGTCGCGACCTGGGAGAAAAAGTTCCTGAAAATGGATGGCGAAGGTTATATCGCGTTTGTGGCGGAAATCGACGGGGAGATGGCCGGTGAGCTGACGCTGTTTGTCGACAATAAACCGCGCACCCGCCACAGCATCAGTTTCGGGCTGGGCGTGGATCCGGCATTCAGCGGCCGCGGCGTAGGCGAAAAGCTGATCCGCACCGCGCTCGACTATTCCCGTAACTGGCTCGGCATCACCCGCATGCAACTGGAGGTGTTCCACGACAATGAACGGGCGCTCCGGCTCTATCATCGTCTGGGGTTTGAGCGCGAAGGATTGCTGCGCCAGGCGGCGCTGCGTGACGGTAAGCTGCATGATGTCGTCGTGATGGCGAAATTACTGCATCAGCCGTGACCGATGGCGCGGCATCATGGCCGCGCCAGCCTGCCTTACGGATTTTTATCCTGATAATGCTGCCTGTTTTGTGGCGTCACCAGTTCAAACGGGATCCACTGGTGGGAATCGACCTTTTCACCTTTGATCATCTGCTGCGCCACCTCTACCGATTTTTTACCCTGACCCACGGCGTCCTGGAACACCGTCACCGCTAATTTGCCACTCGCCAGCGCTTTCAGGCCATCCGGCGTGGCATCAATGCCGCCGACCAGAATGGTTTTTTTCGGCTTCGCCTGGGCGATCGCCATGGTGGCGCCAATCGCCATTTCATCGTTGTTGGCGGCAACAATATCGATATCTTCCCCGTTCGACAGCCAGTTGAGCATCAGATCCATGCCTTCATTACGGGCGTAGTTAGCAGTCTGCTTCAGCACCACTTTCATATTGGGGTATTTCGCCACCACCTGCTCCACATCCCGCGTCCGTTGCAGCGCGCCGGCGTCGGTCAGGTTACCGATCATGATGGCGACGTTGCCGCGATAGTTGGCCTGCTTTGCCAGCGCTTCCATCTGCAGCGTGCCGGATTCACGCTCATCTGAACCGACGAACACCACGCCAGGCGGCAGAGTTTTATCGCCCGGCGTGCGGTTAACATAGACCAGCGGGATGTGGGCCTGCTGCGCCAGGCGGGTCAGGGCGGGCGTACTGGCCGAGTCCACCGGATCGACGATGATGGCGTCCACCCCGGCGCTGATAAAACTCTGCACCTGATCGGTCTGACGGCCGACATCGCCGCGCGCATCTTCGAACTGCGCATCCAGCTTGCGCGCTTTGGCTTCCTTATCGATCGCCTGACGGATGATGGTCAGGAAGTTCTGATCGAAATAGGCCATTGAGACGCCAATTTTCTCTGCCAGCGCCGGGGTGGAGAGCGACAGCAGACACAGCATTGCCCATGCACTTTTTTTCATTGCAGACTCCCAGAGGTGAAAGGATGGAATTTATTTTTCATTTATTTAGAAAGTGGATAAATGCGATCATTTGCAGCCTACGAAGGGCGGCAGAGTTTGACAATCGGGCGTTTTCACACTTGCAGGCGAGGCCACATTTTGCGGAAAAATAGCGCAGCCATAGCTGTCGCCTGGCGCTAATTCCTCGATCCTGCGCACATTCTTCTGCACAGCGCGGCGGCTTTTTCTGCTTTTGTGCAGCGCCGCACTGCTGTTTGTGGCGGTTGCCAGAATTAAGCTAAATCAGCGTCAGCGATCTCAACATTCGCACAATGACCAATGGTTAGCCTCCTACCTATATTTCCTCAACAGGGGAATCTCAGCGGTATTCCTGAAAAAAACCTCGCGGCATAACTGGCTGCTTTTTAAGGAATTCACCTCATGGTTAAAGACAAAATGACCACCCGCACTACCCATGTCCGCATCTGGATCCTGTGTCTGATCCTGTTGCTTTCGGTGGTGGCGTACGCCGATCGTTCGATCCTGTCGATCTCCGGATCGGCCATTAAAGAGGAGTTTGGGCTGTCGGCGATCCAGCTCGGCCTGATCCTCTCCGCTTTCAGCTGGGCCTACGTGATCGGGCAGATCCCCGGCGGGCTGTTTCTCGATCGCTTTGGTGCCAAAAAGGTCTATGGCGTGACGCTGGCGCTGTGGTCGATCTCGACGCTGGCGATGGGCTTTGTCGGCGAGTTCTCCAGCGGCCTGACCGGCGCACTGATGCTGATGTTCGGCCTGCGTTTTCTGCTGGGACTGATTGAGGCCCCGAGCTTTCCGGCCAATGCGCGGGTGGTCATTATGTGGTTCCCCGGCGCAGAGCGGGGTCGCGCCTCGTCGCTGTTCAGTTCGTCGCAATATTTCGCCGTTGCCATCTTCTCGCCGCTGTCGGGCTGGCTGGTATCGCGCTTCGGCTGGGAGTGGCCGTTCTTCGTGCTGGGCGGTATCGGCGTGCTGGCGGTGTTTGTCTGGGCCGCTTATATGCGGGAACCGCGCAACCATCCCGGCGTATCGGAAACCGAACTGCAGCACATTATTAACGGCGGCGGGCTGGTGGATATCGACGCCGAACAGACCCTTCGGGCGCGTCCACCGGTCAGTAAAGCGATGTTCAAAAAGCTGCTGACCAACCGCATGCTGTGGTGCGCCTACCTCGGTCAGTACTGCATTATCGCGCTCAGCTACTTCTTTATTACCTGGTTTCCGATCTATCTGGTGCAGGCGCGGGGCATGGACATCATGGAAGCGGGTTTCGCCACTATTGCGCCGGCGGTGTTCGGTTTCCTCGGCGGCATCAGCGGCGGCTATATCTCGGACAAACTGATCGCCCGCGGCTGGAGCGTCTCCTGGGCGCGCAAAACGCCTTATATCGTCGGCATGCTGATGGCGGCCAGCCTGGTTCTGGCGGCGATAATCCCCAGCAACGTCGGCATTGTCGCCGTGATGTCGTTTGCCTTTTTTGGCAAAGGGGTGGCGGCGGGTGCCGGTACCTGGACGGTTATCAGCGACACCGCACCGAAAGAAGCGGTTGGCCTGGCGGGCTCAATCTTTAACGGCATCGGCAATATTGCCGGTTTCACCACGCCACTGCTGTTCGGCATCATCGTCGGCCTGACCGGAAGCTACGGCATCGGGCTGGCATTCGTTGCCGCTCACTGTGTGGTCGCGGCACTGCTGTTCCTGCTGGTAATGGGCCCGATTGAGCGGGTCGGTGAGCAGAGTGAACGTCCGGCATCGTATGAAAAACAGGGGAAAGAAGATGGCATTAAAGCAATGTAATGTGCTGATTAAGGGAAAGTTTCTGCCACCGCAGCTGATAGAGAAGATCGAAAACACTTTTACCGCCTTTCGGTTGTGGGAGGCGGAGGACGAAGCGGCGTTTCTGGCGGAAATGGGGGGTAAAATCGACATGCTGGTTACCAGCGGCAATGCGGTGATGGGCGCATCGGCCGAGCTGATTGCGGCGCTGCCCAATCTCAGGGTGATCTGCAGTAACGGCGTCGGCTACGACAGTATCGATATTGAGGCTGCCCGGGCGCGCAACATTGCGGTGACCAATACGCCGGAGGTGCTGAATGAGTGTGTCGCGGACCTCGGTATGGCGCTGCTGCTGGATGTGGCGCGGCGCATCAGTGAAGCAGACCGCTTCACCCGCGCCGGCCACTGGCAGCAGGGACGTTTTCCGCTGAGCCGCAAGGTGAGTGGCAAGGTATGCGGTATCGTCGGGCTGGGCAATATCGGTCAGGCGGTAGCGAAGCGGGCGCAGGCATTTGATATGGCGATTCACTACTACAACCCGCGCTCACGTCCGGATGTGCCCTATACCCGTCACGACAGCCTCGTCTCGCTGGCACAGCAGGCTGATTTTCTGGTACTGACCCTGCCTGGCGGGGCGGCCACACGGCAGATCATCAACGCGGAGGTACTGCAGGCGCTGGGACCGCAGGGTTATCTGATCAATATTGCGCGCGGCAGCGTGGTCGATCAGCAGGCGCTGATTGCGGCGCTGGAAAGCGGACAGATCGCCGGGGCCGGGCTGGATGTGTTTGAGCAGGAACCGCAGGTGCCTGCGGCGCTGCGTCAGTGCGACAAGGTCGTGATCACCCCGCACATCGCCAGCAACACCACAGAAACCATGGCGGCGATGGCCGATCTGGTGTTCGAAAACATGCTGGCGTTCGCCGCTGGCAAACCGTTGCTGACTCCGGTCATCTAGCGCCACTCGCTCCAGAGGCGATGCCGTGGCGGGCATCGCCATCGTACCCGCATCAACCGGTGGACCCGCCGGCTCCCCCCGATGAATACCGCCTCCTCCGACCACACACTCCGCACAAAACGGCCTGAAGAAATTTTGCGCAGCTGCCGATATCACCTTACCACCCGCTGATATTAAGGAGTGATATCGTGATAAAGCTGATTACCGTTGACGAACTACGTCCAGGCATGTTTATCCATAAGCTGGAGGTCTGGTGGATAAAAGACAAACGTATTCGCAACCAGATGCTGATCACCGATCCACGACAAATCGCTATGTTACGCAACGAAGGGATCCAGCAACTGTGGATCGACCTCGATCGATCGGTGCAGGCTCCGATCGCGCCGGTTGTGGCAAAAAGATCGATAGCCCGGACGCCGTTTTTTCAGGAGCTGGATCAGGCGCAGCAGATCTTTCAGCAGGGCAAATCCAAAGTGCTGGCGATGTTCAACGAGGCGCGCCTCGGTAACAGCCTGAACCTTGATTATATGATCGATCTGGTGGATGAAATCTCCGGATCGATTCGGCGTGAACCCTCTGCACTGCTGAGCGTGGCGCGGCTGAAAAATCACGATGACTACACCTATCTGCATTCGATGGCGGTCTGCGGGCTGATGATTTCGCTGGGGAAAAGGCTCGGGCTGAATGAGATCCAGCTGCGGCGCGTCGGGATGGGCGGCTTGCTGCACGACGTCGGCAAAGCGGCCGTGCCGCTGGAGATCCTTAACAAAGCCGGCAAGCTGACCGAGGACGAGTTTACCATCATGCGTCAGCATCCGATCGTCGGTGCACAGATGCTGATGGAGGCCAGTGCCGATGCCGATCTGCTGGATATTGCGCTGCACCATCATGAAAAATATGACGGCAGCGGTTATCCGCACGGCCTGAAAGGTGAGGAGATCTCGCTGTATGCCCGCATGGCGGCGGTGTGTGATGTCTATGACGCCATCACCTCGACGCGCGTCTACCGCACCGGCTGGACGCCCGCCGAGGCGATGCATCACATGCTGAGCTGGCGTGGCCACTTCGATAACGGCCTGCTGCACGCCTTTGTCCGTACCATCGGCATTTATCCGGTCGGCTCACTGGTACGGCTGGCATCAGGCCGGGTGGCGCTGGTGGTCAAAGCGGGTGAGAAATCGCTGATGAAGCCCTGTGTCCACGTCTTCTGGTCGCTGCACGCCCAGCGCGAAGTCAAACCGGAAGAGCTCGACCTGGGCGATAGCTTCTGTACCGACAGCATTGTCGGGGCGGAAGACAGCACGCTGTGGGGCAATGTCGATCTCAACCGCATCTGGGCGCTGGAAGTCGCCTGATATTTCGCCATTTTTACACTATTTTTACGCCCGCCCGCTGCATTTTAACCCCTTCTTTATACGCCGCCGCGCAAGCTAATCAGCAAATCCAAACCTCTGGAGGTTCCTGTGAGCGTGGGCGTAATAACCGGCATTGTGCTGGTGGTGTTGTTACTGGGCTATCTGATCTATGCCCTGTTAAATGCGGAGGCCTTCTGATGGCGGCCAATGCTTTTTTACTCATCGGATGTTATCTGCTGCTGTTAATGGTGCTGGCGCAACCGCTTGGGCGTGGCCTGGCGGCGCTGGTTGCCGATAAGCCGCTGTTCGCCCGGGTCGAAGCGCCGCTGTGGCGGCTGCTGGGCGCACAGCAAAGCGGGATGCGCTGGCCGCATTATCTGCTGGCGATTCTGCTGTTTAACGCGCTCGGCTTTGCGCTGCTGCTGGCGATTTTACTGCTGCAGGGCACGCTGCCGCTTAACCCACAGGGATTGCCGGGTCTGAGCTGGCATCTGGCGCTGAACACCGCGGTCAGCTTTGTGACCAATACCAACTGGCAGTCCTACAGCGGCGAAAGCACCCTGAGCTATTTCAGCCAGATGGTGGGGCTGACGGTGCAGAACTTCCTGTCGGCGGCCACCGGTATTGCGGTTGCGTTTGCGCTGATTCGCGGATTCGCTCAGCGCGGAAGCGGGATGCTCGGCAACGCCTGGCGTGACCTGACGCGCATCACGCTCTATGTGCTGCTGCCGATCAGCCTGCTGATGGCGCTGATTTTTGTCAGCCAGGGCAGCATCCAGACGCTGTCGCCGTACCACACGCTCACCACGCTGGAAGGCACACAGCAAACGCTGGCGATGGGTCCGGTGGCCTCGCAGGAAGCGATCAAAATGCTCGGCACCAACGGCGGTGGCTTCTTCAACGCCAACTCCGCTCATCCGTTTGAAAACCCGACGCTGCTGACCAACCTGATACAGATGCTGAGCATCTTCCTGATCCCGGCGGCGCTCTGCTTTGCCTTTGGTGAAAGCGTACGCGATCGCCGTCAGGGCAGCATGCTGCTGTGGGCGATGACGCTGATGTTTGTGGTGGCGGTGGCGGTGGTGATGTGGGCAGAACTGCGCGGCAATCCGCATCTGCTGACGCTGGGCGCCGACAGCGCGGTCAACATGGAGGGCAAAGAGACCCGGTTTGGCATTCTTAACAGCAGCCTGTTTGCGGTGATCACCACTGCCGCCTCATGCGGCGCGGTTAACGCCATGCACGACTCTTTTACCGCGCTGGGCGGAATGGTGCCGATGTGGCTGATGCAGCTGGGTGAAGTGGTGTTCGGCGGCGTCGGAGCTGGCCTGTACGGCATGCTGCTGTTTGTGCTGCTGGCGGTGTTTATCGCCGGGCTGATGATCGGTCGTACCCCGGAATTCCTCGGTAAAAAAATCGACGTCTGGGAGATGAAAATGACCGCGCTGGCGATTCTGGTGACGCCTGCGCTGGTGTTAATCGGCACTGCGCTGGCGATGATGACCGACGCCGGACGGGGCGCGATGGCTAACCCCGGCATTCACGGCTTCAGTGAAGTGCTCTACGCGGTCTCCTCGGCGGCCAATAACAACGGCAGCGCGTTTGCCGGACTGAGTGCCAACACCCCGTTCTGGAACCTGCTGCTGGCCAGCTGCATGCTGCTGGGCCGCTTCGGCATCATCATCCCGGTGATGGCGATTGCCGGTGCGATGGCGGTGAAAAAAGTGCAGCCGGTGGGCAACGGCACGCTGCCAACGCACGGCCCGCTGTTTATTGCGCTGCTGGTCGGCACCGTGTTGCTGGTCGGTGCGCTGACCTTTATTCCTGCTCTGGCGCTGGGCCCGGTGGCTGAGCATCTGCAACTTGTTCAGGGACAATCCTCATGAGTCGTCAACAACAGGCGTTATTTGACGCGGCGCTGCTGCGTACTTCAGCCTGGGATGCGCTGAAAAAGCTCGATCCTCGGGTGCAATTCCGTAATCCGGTGATGTTTGTGGTCTATCTCGGCAGCGTGCTGACCACCTTACTGGCGCTGGCTATGCTGACTGGCAAGCTGAACGGCAGCGCCAGTTTCACCGGTGCGATTGCGGTCTGGCTGTGGTTCACCGTGCTGTTTGCCAATCTGGCAGAGGCGCTGGCAGAAGGGCGCAGTAAAGCCCAGGCCAGCAGCCTGAAAGGGGTGAAAAAGACCAGCTTTGCGAAAAAACTATCGGCGGCGCGCTATGGCGCGGACTGGCAGCAGGTCGCGGCCGATCAGCTGCGCAAAGGCGATGCGGTGCTGGTGGAAGCGGGCGATATCATTCCGTGCGACGGCGAGGTGCTGGAAGGGGGGGCGTCGGTGGATGAGAGCGCAATTACCGGCGAATCCGCGCCGGTTATCCGTGAATCGGGCGGCGATTTTGCCTCGGTAACCGGCGGGACGCGCATCCTCTCTGACTGGCTGGTGATTACCTGTAGCGCTAACCCCGGCGAGACCTTCCTTGACCGGATGATCGCCATGGTGGAGGGGGCCAAACGCCGTAAAACCCCGAATGAGATCGCCCTGACCATTCTGCTGGTGTCACTCACTATCGTGTTTCTGCTGGCGACCGTTACCCTGTGGCCGTTCTCGGCGTGGGGCGGGACGCCGGTCAGCGTCACGGTGCTGGTGGCGCTGCTGGTCTGTCTGATCCCGACCACCATCGGCGGCTTGCTGTCGGCGATTGGCGTGGCGGGGATGAGCCGTATGCTCGGTGCCAACGTGATCGCCACCAGCGGCCGCGCGGTGGAAGCCGCGGGCGATGTTGATGTGCTGATGCTGGATAAAACCGGCACCATTACCCTCGGTAACCGGCAGGCGACACAGTTTCTGCCGGCACCGGGCGTCAGCGAAGAGCAGCTGGCGGATGCCGCGCAGCTCGCCTCGCTGGCGGATGAGACGCCGGAAGGCCGCAGCATCGTCATCCTGGCGAAACAGCAGTTTAACCTGCGTGAACGCGATCTCAGCAGCATGGGCGCCAGCTTCATTCCGTTCTCGGCGCAGACCCGGATGAGTGGGGTTAACGTACAGGATCGGCTGATCCGTAAAGGGGCGGTCGATGCGGTACGTCGTCATATTGAAGCCAGCCATGGCGCGTTCCCGGCCGAGGTGAACGCCCGGGTCGAAGAGGTGGCGCGCACCGGCGGCACGCCGCTGGTGGTGGCAGAAGGGGCGAAAGTGCTGGGCGTGGTGGCGCTGAAAGATATCGTCAAAGGCGGCATCAAAGAGCGGTTTGCCGAGCTGCGCAAGATGGGCATCAAAACCGTGATGATCACCGGCGATAACCCGCTGACGGCCGCGGCAATTGCCGCCGAAGCAGGGGTGGATGACTTTCTTTCCGAGGCGACGCCCGAGGCCAAACTGGCGCTGATCCGTCAGTACCAGGCGGAAGGACGGCTGGTGGCGATGACGGGTGACGGCACCAACGATGCGCCGGCGCTGGCTCAGGCGGACGTGGCGGTGGCGATGAACTCCGGCACTCAGGCGGCGAAAGAGGCGGGCAACATGGTCGATCTCGACTCTAACCCGACCAAGCTGCTGGAAGTGGTGCACATCGGTAAGCAGATGCTGATGACGCGCGGTTCGCTGACCACCTTCAGTATCGCCAACGACGTGGCCAAGTATTTTGCCATTATTCCGGCCGCGTTTGCCGCCACCTATCCCCAGCTCAACATGCTCAACGTGATGCACCTGCACTCACCGGCCAGCGCGATTCTGTCGGCGGTAATCTTTAATGCGCTGGTGATTGTGTTTCTGATTCCGCTGGCGCTGAAGGGCGTCAGCTATCGCCCACTGAGCGCGGCCGCCTTACTGCGCCGCAACCTGCTGATCTACGGGCTGGGTGGCCTGCTGGTGCCGTTTGTCGGCATTAAAGCGATCGATTTGCTGTTAGTCCTGTCAGGCATGGCCTGAGGAGAAGAAAATGAGTCAGTTACGTCCGGCGATTTTACTGTTGTTGCTGCTTACCGTTATCAGCGGCGTGGTTTATCCTTTGCTCACCACCGGCCTGGCGCAGTGGCTGTTTCCGGCGCAGGCCAACGGTTCGTTACTGGAGAAACAGGGTGTGGCGCGCGGGTCGGCGCTGATTGGGCAGAACTTTACCCAGCCCGGTTATTTCTGGGGTCGTCCCTCTGCCAGCGGCGATCGGCCCTATAACCCGCTGGCGTCGGGCGGCAGCAATCTGGCCGCCAGTAACCCGGCGCTGGATAAAGCGGTCGCCGAACGGGTTGCCGCGCTGCGGGCCGCCAATCCTCAGGCACCGGCCGCGGTGCCGGTTGAGCTGGTGACCGCCTCAGCCAGCGGACTGGACCCGGATATTTCACCTGACGCGGCGCGCTGGCAGGCCCCTCGCATCGCCGCCAGCCGTCAGTTACCGTTAGCCCAGGTAGAGGCGCTGATTGATCAGCAGACCCACCGGCCGCTGATGCCGTTCCTCGGCGATCCGACGGTCAATGTGCTGCAGCTCAACCTGGCGCTCAGCGATCTGTAATGCCGACAAGGACCCTATGAATCAGGAACCGACGCGCCCCGATCCCGATGCCCTGTTGCAGGCTAGCCGCGACAGCCATCGCGGCCGGCTGAAAATCTACTTTGGCGCCTGTGCGGGCGTCGGGAAAACCTACGCCATGCTGCAGGAGGCGCAACGGCTGCGTGCGCAGGGGCTGGATGTGTTGATCGGCGTGGTGGAGACCCACGACCGGCCGGAAACGGCGCAGCTGCTGAGCGGCTTAACCCTGCTGCCGCGCCGGGCGACCGGCCGCTCGCGCCATGCCGAGTTTGACCTTGATGCGGCGCTGGCCCGCCATCCGGCGGTGATCCTGATGGACGAGCTGGCGCACACCAACGTTCAGGGCTCGCGTCATCCCAAACGCTGGCAGGACATTGAGGAGCTGCTGGAAGCGGGCATTGACGTGCTGACCACCGTCAACGTTCAGCATCTGGAGAGCCTCAATGACGTAGTGGGCGGCGTTACCGGTATTCAGGTGCGGGAAACCGTGCCCGACCCCTTTTTCGACAGCGCCGATGAGGTGGTGCTGGTCGATCTGCCGCCTGACGATCTGCTGCAGCGGCTGAAAGAGGGCAAAGTCTATATCGGCGACCGCGCCGAACGGGCGATTGAGAATTTTTTCCGCAAGGGCAACCTGTTCGCCCTGCGTGAGCTGGCGCTGCGCCGCACTGCGGACCGGGTAGACGATCAGATGCGCGCCTGGCGCGATCAGCAGGGACGGGATCGCGTCTGGCACACCCGCGATGCGATTCTGTTGTGTATTGGCGATGATACCGGCAGTGAAAAACTGGTGCGCACCGCTGCGCGGCTGGCGGCGCGACTGGGCAGTGAATGGCATGCGGTGTATGTCGAGACGCCCCGGCTGAACCGGCTACCGGAAGCGCGGCGGCGGGCGATCCTGCGTACCCTGCAACTGGCGCAGGAGCTGGGCGCAGAGACCGCCACGCTCTCCGAGCCTGACGAAGCGGAAGCGGTGCTGCGTTACGCGCGCGAACACAATCTTGGCAAAATCGTTACCGGCCGTCGTCCGCTGCGGCGCTGGCGGCGTGACAGTTTTGCTGAACGGCTCGGCCAGCTCGGCCCCGATCTCGATCTGCTGGTGGTGGCGCTGGATGAGCCGCTGCACGACGCGCCGCATCCGCTGGCGGACGGCCGGGTCACCAGCGACAAGTGGCGTATTCAGCTACGCGGCGTGATGATGGCGCTGGTGCTGTGCATCGCGGTGACCGTTGCCGGCCAGTCGCTGTTGATCGGTTTCGATCCGGCCAACTGTGTGATGATCTATCTGCTGGCGGTGGTGATCGTGGCGCTGCGCTATGGCCGCTGGCCGTCGGTGATCGCCACGGTGATGAATATCCTCGCCTTTGACCTGTTCTTTGTGGCCCCTACCGGCACGGTGGCGGTCTCCGACCTGCAATATCTGGTGACCTTTGGCGTGATGCTGGCGGTGGGGGTGATCGTCGGCAACCTGACGGCCGGGGTGCGTTATCAGGCGCGGGTGGCGCGCTACCGCGAGCAGCGTGCGCGTCAGCTGTATGAGATGGCCAAATCGCTCGGCAGCGCGTTAACGCCGCAGGATATCGCCGCCACCAGTCAGCGGGTGCTGGACGCCACCCTGCAGGCGCGCTGTCTGCTGCTGCTGCCGGATGAGCAGGGCGAACTGCAACCGGTTGGCGATGCGCTACCCGCCAGTGAGCCTGACCGCGCCATCGCTAAGTGGAGCTACAGCAAAGGCCAGCCGGCCGGTGCCGGAACCGACACCTTACCGGCGGTGCCGTATCAAATCCTGCCGTTAAAAAGCGGCGCGCACTGTCGCGGCTTGCTGGTGGTGGAACCGCAAAATCTGCGTCAGCTGATGATCCCCGAGCAGCAACGGCTGGTGGAAACCTTTACCGTGCTGATCGCCAACGCGCTGGAGCGGATGGCGCTGTCGCACAGCGAGGCGGCATCGCGGCTGTCGGCGGAGCGTGAGCAACTGCGCAATGCGCTGCTGTCCGCGCTGTCACATGACCTGCGCACCCCGCTGACCGTGCTGTTTGGCCAGGCGGAAATGCTGATGCTCGACCTCGCCAATGACAACTCGAAATATGTGCCGCAGGCCAGCCAGATCCGTGAGCAGACGCTGAGCACCATCCGGCTGGTGAGTAACATGCTGGATATGGCGCGCATTCAGTCGGGCGGGCTGAACCTGCGTGAGGAGTGGCTGTCACTGGAAGAGGTGATCGGCGGGGCGCTGAGCAGCATGGCACCGTCGCTGAAAGGGCACGAGGTGCAGCTCGATCTGCCGGACGACATCGTGCTGATCAAGGGCGACAGCAGCCTGCTGGAGCGGGTCTTTACCAACCTGATTGAGAACAGCCTGAAGTATGCCGGTAACTGCGCGCCGCGCGGGATTCGTGCCTGGCGTGCCGGGACGCGGCTGGAGATTGCGCTCTGGGATGGCGGACCCGGCATCCCAGAGGCGGATTTAAGCCGGATTTTTGATAAGTTCACCCGGGGTGATAAGGAGTCAGCCGTGCCGGGCGTCGGGCTGGGACTGGCGATCTGTAAGACCATTATTGAGAGTCATGGCGGGCAGATCTGGGCTGAGAATCGGCCCGAAGGCGGCGCTGTATTTCGTCTGTCGCTGCCGCTGCCGCCGGTTCCGGAAATTTCTGACGAAGGGCTGAAATAACTTCACAGTTGATCAGTTATACTGCCCGACCTGTCTGATTATTATTGGGAATTTATGGAACGTTTTACCGAAAACCTGATGTATGCATCGCGCTGGTTGCTGGCTCCGGTTTACATTGGACTTTCACTCGGCCTGCTGGCGCTGACCATCAAATTTTTCCAGGAAATTTTCCACCTGCTGCCCAACATTTTCAGCATTGCGGAAAACGATCTAATCCTGCTGCTGCTGTCGCTGGTCGACATGACGCTGGTTGGCGGACTGCTGGTGATGGTGATGCTGTCGGGCTACGAGAACTTTGTTTCTAAACTCGATATCGACGAAAGCAAAGAGAAGCTGAGCTGGCTGGGCAAGATGGACTCCGGCTCACTGAAGAACAAAGTCGCGGCGTCGATTGTGGCCATCTCCTCGATTCACCTGCTGCGGGTGTTCATGGAAGCGCGCAACGTCGCCAACGACAAGCTGATGTGGTACGTGATTATCCACCTGACGTTTGTGCTCTCTGCCTTTGTGATGGGCTGGCTGGACAATATGTCGCGTGGTGATAAGAAAGGCCACTGATGAAGGCGGGTGCATAGGCACCCGCTTTTTTTTGCCTGCAGCAGCAGCAGCTTATTCCTCTGGCTCTGCCTGACGGCGTGCAGCCGTGGCCGGCCGGGTGCCCGCCAGCTGCGGCATCACCGCTTTAATCATGGTAAAGAAATGCTGCAGCCTGGCCGGATAGTAGCTGGCCCACGGATAGGTCAGCCAGATCGGCAACGGCGGGGCCTGCCACTGCGGCGTCAGCTGAACCAGCCGCCCCTCGGCTAAATCCTGCTGTACCACCCACGACGACACGATCGCCGCGCCCATTCCGGCCAGCGCTGCTTTACGCACCGCATACAGGCTGTCACTGCTCAGCCTTGGGGTAATCGCCAGGTTAACCGGCTGGCCATCGTCGATCTTCTGTAATGCGACTTCATTACGATAAAAGCTGGTCAGCGCCAGCCACGGCAGATCGCGCAACTGTTCAACCTGCTCAATCGGCGGATGACGGGCCAGCAGCCCGGGCGACGCAACCACAATACGCGGCACTTCTGCCAGCAGAATCGCCACCACTGACGGATCGGTCGGCGCGCCAACCTGAATGGCGCAATCGATATTCTCGGCCATAAAGTCAGGCGTGCGGTCATTCAGCATCCACTCAATATTGAGCCGCGGATAGCGGCGCAGGTAGTCGACCAGCGGGGCGATCAGCTGATCCTGACCAAATGCGTGCGGCGCACGGACCCGCAGGGTACCGACCGGATCGTCGCTGGCCCCGGTCAGCTCATCTTCCAGCGCATGCCAGGTCGCCAGCAGTTGCCGCGCCTGAGCGTAACAGCGCTCACCATCATCGGTGAGTTTAAGCGCGTGCGTGGTGCGCAGAATTAACTTCAGCCCGAGCCGCTGCTCCAGCGTTTGCAGCCGCCGGCTGATGGTCGGCTGGGTAGTACCGAGCTGGGCGGCGGCGGCCGATAAACTGCCGCTCTCCACGATACGAATAAAGGTCTGCATCAGTTCGATGCGGTCGCTGGTATTAGGGTTGCTCATACGTACCACGCATAACAGTTTTGTCTGATGGCAGTCTACCGCGTATGGCCGCAGTGTGCGCTAATAGCGTTACGCATTTATGAGGATCACACCATGTCAGCGACCCGCAGTATGACTCATTCTTCGAGCGAAACGCTCCCCGCTCCGCTGGTTTTTACCCTGGCGGCAGGCGCCGGACTGAGCGTGGCATCGATTTACTACAGCCAGCCGATGCTGGATATCATCAGCAAACAGTTTAACGTCGGCGTCGGCGCGGTCGGCATGGTGCCGATGCTGACCCAGGCGGGTTATGCCCTCGGCATTCTGCTGCTGGCGCCGCTCGGCGATCGCCATGACCGCCGCACCATTATCTTCATCAAAGGATTACTGCTGGTGGCGGCGTTGCTGCTGTGTGGCTTCTCCGGCGGGCTGAGCGCGTTGCTGATCGCCAGTTTCGTCACCGGCCTGACCGCCACGGTGGCGCAGGATATCGTGCCAGCGTCGGCGGCGCTGGCACCGGAACGCAGCCGTGGCAAAACGGTCGGTACGGTGATGACCGGACTACTGGTCGGCATTCTGCTGTCGCGGGTGATCAGTGGCGTGGTGGCCGAATACTTCGGCTGGCGCACCATGTATATGGTGGCGGCGCTGGCGGTGCTGCTGATCAGCCTGACGCTCTGGCGGGTGCTGCCGCGCTTTACGCCCGGCACGTCGGTCAGCTATCCGCGTCTGCTGCTGTCGCTGGCGCATCTGTGGCGTCATCATCAGACGCTGCGCCGTGCCGCGCTGGCCCAGGGGCTGCTGTCGGTTGGCTTCAGCGCCTTCTGGTCAACGCTGGCGTTAATGCTCAGTGAGCGTTTTCACCTCGACAGTGCGGTCGCCGGGGCCTTTGGTTTAGCCGGTGCGGCCGGTGCGATGGCCGCGCCGCTGGCCGGCAGTTTCGCCGACCGCATCGGTCCGGCCAGAGTGACCCAGGCCGGTGCCGCGCTGGTGACCGTCTCGTTTGCCCTGATGTTCCTGCTGCCGTTGTTGCCGCTGCCGGCTCAGCTGGCGTTGATTGTGGTCAGCACCATCGGTTTCGATTTAGGAGTACAGGCGACGCTGGTGGCGCATCAGACGCTGGTATATGGCCTGGCACCGGAAGCGCGCAGTCGCCTGAATGCGCTGCTGTTTACCGTGGTGTTTATCGGCATGGCAAGCGGTGCGGCGCTGGGGAGCCTGGCGCTGGCGCACTGGGGCTGGAACGGTGTCGTGGCGCTGTCAACGCTGGCTGGCGCGGCCAGTCTTGCGGTGCGCTTCGCCAGCCGCCATCTGAAAAACTGATTTCTGCGGTCGTCAAAAAATGTGCCAGGCTTAGACATAAACCCGAAATAATCTGGAGTGTTATGAGCTTTTTAGCCTGGACAGCCGCGACAGGCGGCCTGCTGCTGCTGATGTCACTGGCTTCCGGTTGGATACACCGGGGGCCGGTAACTTCTTTTGGCCTGTTTCTCATCGCCGGGATGTTATGTGGGCCGTGGGCGTTTGACGTGCTGCACATCGATATCGTCACCCATTCAGAAGCGGTGGCGCATATTACTGAAATCACCATGGCCGCCTCGCTGTTTATTACCGGCCTGAAGCTGCGTCTGCCGCTACAGAATAACTGCTGGCATACCGGCCTGCGGCTGGCTTTCCCGGCCATGCTGCTGACGGTAGCGGCGATGACACTGCTGGCGCACTGGCTGGTGGGGCTGGACTGGCCGATTGCGCTGGCGTTTGGCGCGATTGTCGCCCCGACCGATCCGGTGCTGGCGAGCTTAATCTCGGTCAACGATGCGCAGGATGACGATTCGCTGCGCGTTGCCATCTCCAGCGAAGCCGGGATGAATGATGGCTCGGCGCTGCCGCTGCTGGTGCTGGCCCTGCTGTTGTTCAATGGCGAAAGCCTGAGCGGATCGCTGCTGACCCATTGGGGAGCGAAAGAGGTGATCTGGGCAATCGGCGGCGGTCTGGCGATCGGTTTTGGCCTGGGCCGCTTAATCGGCGTACTGGCCACCAAATTGCGAAACGCCAATGGCGACGTGGCGCCCAACGATTTCCTGGCACTGGCGCTGATTGCGCTGAGTTATTCGCTGGTGCAGTGGCTGGGTGCCTCGGGTTTCCTGGCGGCCTTTGCTGCGGGTCTGGGATTGCGCCGCGCTGAGCTGGGGGTGTTCCGTCGCCATCAGCCCGAGGATCTGTCAGAGGATGAGCGGGTGCTGCCTTCCGAGGCGCTGGTCAATCCGAATAAGCGACTGGCGCATCAGGGCAATAACAGCATGGTGAAGTCGATAGGCTTTGTGGTGGGTGACGCGCTGTCGTTTGGTGACACCATTGAACGGTTACTGGCGGCGGGCATGATGGTGGTGCTGGGCGTCACGCTGGCGCAGCACTGGAACATCTATGGCGTGCTGCTGGGGCTGGTGCTGTTTGTGGTGGTGCGCCCGCTGGCCGTCTGGCTGGTTACGCTACGCGCTGGCCTGCCGATGGGGCAGCGGCTGCTGATTGGCTGGCTCGGTATTCGCGGCATCGGCAGTCTGAACTACATCGCCTACGCCTGGACGCACGGCATGGAAGGGCCGCAGATGGAGATTATGACCAATATGGCGTTAACCCTGGTGGTCTGCAGCGTGGTAATACACGGCATAACCGTGTCACCCCTGCTAAACTGGCGTCAAAGGCGTCTGGAAGCCCTTCAGCGCAAGGTTTAACCCGAAAACAGGAGTAGAGAATGAAAGTGACTCACATACTGCTGCTGAGCGTACTGGCCTCTGGCAGCGCCCTGGCGGCGGACGATAGTGAACAGAATGTCTATGCCAGCCAGCTGTGTCACATTGTCAGCAGCGAAAAACAGGTCGCCAGTGCCGATCAATATGTTGAGCAGATGAAATCTTACGTGGCGCGCAGCCAGTCACCGACGGCGATGAATCAGCCCGGTTTTGATGAAGATACCGCGCGTGAAGTGGCCAGCGCCTGGTTGCAACTGGGTGATGACGAGCGCGCCAAACTGCGCGTCAATGAGCAGCAGTGTGAGCAGGCGGTAATGGCCCAGTTCCAGCAGGAAGATTAATTCCTTCCTTCAAGGCAAAAACGCGCCGTCCGGGCGCGTTTTTTTATGGATTTTGGCAGCGCGTTGCGTACATAATCGCCAGCGTCTGGCACCAGACTTGCATCACACTTTTTCTGCAGCCCGCCGCAATAGCTGGCTGAGCGTTTTGATATCACTTAACAGGCATCATGATTACGCGTCGACGCTTTATTCTCGGCACGGGAGCGCTTGGGCTCTCCATGACCACCGGCAAATTATTTGCCCGCGATGACATTATTCCTCTCTGGCCGGATGATCCGCCCGGCGGCGGCGGCCCATCGGGCGAACTTCATGTTAATGCCAGCGGCTCGTGGTCGAATATTGTCAGCCCGGCGATTCAGCGCTTTAAACCGGAAAATCCTAACGGTGAGGCGGTGCTGATTGCTGCCGGCGGCGGCTACCGCTGGATTGGCATGGGACGCGAAGCCTGGCCGGTGGCGCGCTGGCTGAATGCCAACGGCTACACCGCCTATGTGCTTAGCTACCGCCTGCCGCATGAGAAGTGGCAGGCCGGCCGGCTTGCCCCGCTGCAGGATGCACAGCGCGCGATTCGGCTGGTGCGCTCGTTTGAGCGTAAGGTCCACGTGCTGGGCTTCTCGGCCGGGGGACACCTGCTGGGCATGGCGGCCGCGCGCCCTAACTTTGAATCTTACCCGGCCATCGATCCGCTGGATGAGGTGGTGCCAAAAGTCGACAGCGTTGGCCTGATCTATCCGGTGATTACGCTGGAAGCCCCCTACCAGCACACCAATACCCATCTGATGATGGTTGGCAAAAACGCCACGCCACAGGATGAAGCGAACTGGTCGGTACAGAATTACGTCACCCGCCAGTATCCGCCGACCTTTCTGGCGCAGGCTGAAGATGACCACACCTCGAATCCGTTTAACACCGAACTGATGCACGACACCTGTCGCCGCAATCGCGTGCCGGTCGAGCTGATTCAGATCAGTAAAGGCGGTCACGGTTTCGGGCTTGGCAAGGCCGGGACGCCTGCGGCGTTATGGGATCAGGCTTATGTGCGCTGGCTGGATCGCGTAAGCTGAATTGCCCCATGGCGGTGCAGGCCTGCACCGCTGGGCCTGTCGCAGGAAAAAAAAAACAGGCGACCGGGGTCGCCTGTTTGAATTACTCAGCCGTGGCGGCTAGCGCATGGTGACGAACTCTTCCGCTGCCGTCGGGTGAATCGCCACGGTATTGTCGAAGTCTTTTTTGGTGGCCCCCATCTTCAGTGCCACTGCGAAGCCCTGCAGCATCTCATCCATGCCAAATCCGATACCGTGAATACCGACGATTTTCTCCTCGGCACCGACACAGACCAGCTTCATCCGGCACGGCTGGCGATGCTGGGTGACGGCGGTGTACATGGCGGTGAACGCCGATTTATACACTTTCACCTGGTCGTCGCCATACTGTTCCCGCGCCTGCGGTTCGGTCAGACCGACGGTGCCAATCGGCGGATGGCTGAAGACCACCGTCGGAATGTTGCTGTAGTCGAGATGCTCGTCCGGCTTGTTGTTAAACAGGCGCTCAGACAGGCGACGGCCGGCTGCCACCGCCACCGGCGTCAGTTCTACCGCACCGGTGTTGTCACCGACCGCATAAACGCCTGACACGTTGGTGTTCTGGAATTTATCGACCTTAATGTAGCCTTTCTCGTCCAGCGCTACGCCCGCCGCCGCAATGTTCAGGCTGTCATTGGCCGGTTCACGGCCAATCGCCCATACCAGGCAATCCACCGTGAAGTCGCTGCCGTTTTCCAGCTGCAGCGTCAGGCTGCCATCGTCGTTTTTGATTACCGCTTTCGGGATCGCTTCGGTATGCAGCGTCGGGCCTTCGCTGTTCATCACTTCAACCAGCGTGTCGGTGATCAGCGGGTCGAAGCTGCGCAGCGGAGCATGCCTGCGCACAAACAGGTGGGTTTCCGAGCCCAGTGCATTCACCACGCCCGCCAGCTCAACGGCGATGTAACCCGCGCCGATGACCGCAGTACGCTTCGGCAGCGCGTCCAGCTCAAAGAAACCGTCGGAATCAATCCCGTACTCAGCGCCCGGAATCGATGGATGGCTGGGACGGCCGCCGGTGGCAATCAGAATGTGGTTAGCGGTGATGATCTCGCCGTTCACTTCGACGCTGTGCGCATCGACAAAACGGGCGAAGCCTTTGATCACTTCAACCTTGTTTTTACCCAGCACGTTGTCGTACGAGGTGTGGATACGATCGATATAGGCGCTGCGGTTTTTGACCAGCGTGGTCCAGTCGAAGCGGTTAACGGTGGTATCGAAGCCGTAGTCCGGCCCGTACAGATGGATAGCTTCGGCAATTTGCGCAGCATGCCACATGATTTTCTTCGGGACGCAGCCTACGTTAACGCAGGTGCCACCCAGTTCTTTGGCTTCAATCAGGGCGCATTTCTGGCCATACATGGCCGCACGGTTAATCGAGGCGATGCCGCCGCTGCCGCCGCCGATGGCGAGATAGTCGAAATGTCGGGTCATTGAAGTATCCATCCGGTTGCATGAAAAATTGGCATAGAGTGTAACGCTGCGGGTCGAATTGACGCAAAGTTTGCGCCTATGATTGTAATAGGGTTCTGTTTTTTCTCACACTGACACGGAAGCATACCATGCACCTTACTTTTCTCGGCACCGGCGGCGGTGCGCCCAGCCTGCAGCGTAACGTGACCGCTATCGCCTTTACCCGGGCGCAGAGCGGCGAAAGCTGGCTGTTCGACTGCGGCGAGGGGACCCAGCTTCAGTTTATGCGTTCCGATCTCAAACCGGGCAAGCTGGATAAGATCTTCATCACCCATTTGCATGGCGACCATATTTTCGGGCTGCCGGGCTTGCTCACCAGCCGTTCTATGGCCGGGCTGACCACGCCGATGACCGTGTATGGCCCCCGGGGCTTAAAGCGCTTCGTTGAAACCGCGCTGTCGATCAGTGGCTCTTACACCGATTATCCGCTGACGATTGTTGAGATTGAGGCGGGCTGGACGCTGGATGATGGTGAGTTCCGCATCAGTGCCTGGCCGCTGAATCATACGCTGGAATGTCTGGGTTATCGGATTGAGCAGTATGATAAACCGGGTTTTCTCGATGCGCCGCGCCTGAAGGCGGAAGGCGTGCCGCGCGGCCCGTGGTATCAGCAGCTGAAGCAGGGCGAAACCGTGACGCTGGAGGATGGCCGGGTGATCAAGGGCGCGGACTATCTGGGCCCGGCGATTAAAGGCAAAACGCTGGCGATTTTTGGTGATACCGCGCCAACGGAGGTGGCATTGCAGCTGGCGGCCAACGTGGATCTGATGGTGCACGAAGCCACGCTGGAAGCGGCGATGATTGAGAAGGCCAACGGACGCGGCCATTCGACCACCTTGCAGGCGGCGGAAGTGGCGAAGCACGCCGGTGCAAAACGGCTGATCGCCACGCACTTCAGTTCACGCTATCTGGCGAAAGATATGCCCCGTTTGCTGGCTGAATGCCAGACCATCTTCCCCGCTACCGAGCTGGCCTATGATCTGGCGGTGTTTACGCTTTAGTGATGCAGTGCCGGATAAGTGAAAAGCAGTAAATGGGTCATATTGAGGCCAAAGTGCAGGGCGGTCGAAATCCATAACCGGCCGCTCCAGTGCCACGCCAGCCCATACAGCAGTCCGGCGAGGGTCGCAAAGATCACCAGCAGCAGACCGCCGCTCAGATGCACCAGACCAAACAGCAGCGCACTCAGCACCAGCGCGGGTATGCCGCCCAGTGCCAGCGTTAATTTCTGTTGCAGATAACCACGAAACAGCGCCTCTTCCGCCAGCGATACAAAGAACAGATTGGCGAGCATAAAGGTGCCAAGCCAGGCCGGGAAGTGCGGTTCAAACGCTAATCCACCCAGTAATACGGCACTGTATAACAGCAGCGGAACGGCGGCGACCAGCGCCAGCGCGGCCAGCAGCTTATAACGCGGCGGGCTGGCCGGGGCGCGAAACAGCGTCGGCAGACAGGCCAGCAGCACAAAGGGGATCAGCGCTTTATCGAAATTAAACGAGAAGCCGAAAGCCACACTCCGGGCGCCGACCTGCACGTCATCAAGTTTGCGTGGATTATCAAAACCCGGAAACAGATGGAGGAATAACCCGATGGCGATCAGCACCAGCACCGCTTCAGTCAGCATTTGCCGCCGATGATGGTCACGATCGTAAATACGGCATGCCACCACGCCGGCGGTGACCGCGAACAGCAGCAGCGCGGGCCACGCCAGTACGTCCTGATAAAACCCCAGCAGCGTGGCGAGCGCCAGTAATAATAGTGCCAGCCGCCGGGCCGGTTGCAGCGCGGCTAGCGCGCCAGCCAATATGATCCACATGGTGACAGACCTGCAGTACCACGCCGCAGCACCGGCAGTGTGCGGCGTAAAAGGAGAGAGAGTTATTCGGGTACGATCTGGTTGACCACAAAGTGGCCGGTGCCAGCCGGAACCAGTTTTTTATGCAGCCACGGCAGCAGCTCGTTCATCTGGGCAGCCAGCTTCCACGGCGGATTGATCACAATCATGCCGGATGCGGTCATGCCGCGCTGGTCGCTGTCGGGACGGGCGGCCAGTTCGATCTGCAGAATATTGCGAATGCCGGTCGCTTCCAGATCGCGCAGCATATGCTTGATCTGCTGACGCAATACCACCGGATACCACAGCGCGAAGACGCCGGTACCGAATCGCTTATGGCCTTCCTGAATCCCTTTCACCACCGCCTGATAATCGCTTTTCATCTCATACGGCGGATCGATCAGAACCAGACCGCGACGGGATGGCGGCGGCAGTTTGGCTTTTAACTGCTGATAGCCGTCACCGCGTTCTACGCGCGCGCGGCTATCTTTACTGAACTCGTTACGCAGCAGCGGATAGTCACTGGAGTGCAGTTCGGTCATTTGCAGACGGTCATCTTCACGCAGCAGATGGCGGGCAATCAGCGGCGAACCCGGGTAATAACGCAGCGTCCCGTTACGGTTGAGCGCACGGATGGCGTCGAAGTAGGGTTGCAGCAGGGCTGGCGCGTCCGGCTGCTGCCAGATGCGGGCGATACCTTCCAGATATTCGCCGGTGCGCTCAGCGTGTTCACCGCTCAGCAGATAACGTCCGGCACCCGCGTGGGTATCGAGATAAAAGAACGGTTTCTCTTTCTCTTTCAGTGCGGTGATGATCAGGCTCAGTACGGTGTGCTTCAGCACGTCAGCGTGGTTGCCAGCATGGAAGCTATGGCGATAACTCAGCATTGTTTATCCTGTTGAATGTATAAGGTTTTAATTGATGGAAAATCAATTTATACCAATTATTACCTCACGTATTACCCACAGAACGACGCACAGCAACCGACGCAGGAACAGCATGAGAACCATTAAGCGGGCGATTATATCAGGGATGTCCCGCCGATGGGTCGAAAGCATGATAACTAATCCCGCCGGGGCCGCACGCTGCAGGTGAAAAGCCGGCAGCTGTCGCAACGGCGGCATTACACCCTAACCGCAGCGGCTGCGCTTTGATGCAACGCAAATTCTGCCGGTCGATCGGCGATCGCATTCCGCTCGTTTCTTCCGCAGCGAAGCCAGGCCCCATTGATTTTCGCTACACTTAGCCGCATGTTACTTAGATTGCGTTGCGCGACCCATCGCGCCCCACACATCAATAAAGGACTGCGCTATGACCAATCCGCTACTGACATCTTTTACGCTTCCCCCTTTTTCTGCCATCCAGCCTGAACATGTGGTTCCTGCCGTTACGGAAGTCCTGAATGACTGCCGCGCGATGGTCGAAAAAGTGGTGGCGCAAGGCGCACCCTATAGCTGGGACAACCTGGTTCAGCCGCTGGCGGAGAGCGATGACCGTCTGAGCCGCATTTTCTCTCCGGTCAGTCATCTGAACTCGGTTAAAAACAGCCCGGAACTGCGTGAAGCCTATGAGCAGACGCTGCCGCTGCTGTCTGAATACAGCACCTGGGTCGGCCAGCATGAAGGCCTGTATCAGGCGTACCGCAACCTGAAAGAGGGTGACCAGTACGCCGCGCTGGATCTGGCGCAGAAGAAAGCGGTCGATAACGCGCTGCGTGATTTCGAACTCTCCGGTATCGGCCTGGCGAAAGATAAACAGCAGCGCTACGGCGAAATTGCTGCCCGCCTCTCCGAACTGGGATCGGCTTACAGCAACAACGTGCTTGATGCCACCATGGGCTGGAGCAAGCTGATCACCGATGAAAACGATCTGGCAGGGATGCCGGAAAGCGCGATGGCTGCGGCCAAAGCCCAGGCGGAAGCCAAAGGTCAGGAAGGCTGGCTGCTGACGCTGGATATCCCCAGCTATCTGCCTGTGATGACCTACTGCGATAACGCCGCGCTGCGCGAAGAGATGTATCGCGCCTACGCGACCCGCGCGTCCGATCAGGGGCCGAATGCGGGTAAATGGGATAACGGCCCGATCATGGCGGAAGAGCTGGCGCTGCGTCATGAACTGGCGCAACTGCTGGGCTTTGACTCCTACGCCGATAAATCGCTGGCGACTAAGATGGCGCAAAGCCCGTCTCAGGTTATCGACTTCCTTAACGATCTGGCGGAGCGCGCCCGTCCGCAGGGTGAAAAAGAGCTGGAGCAGCTGCGCGCTTTCGCGCAAAAAGAGCACGGCGTGACCGAGCTTAATCCGTGGGATCTCACCTATTACGGTGAAAAACAGAAGCAGCACCTCTACACCATCAGCGATGAACAGCTGCGTCCTTACTTCCCGGAATCCCGTGCGGTGGCTGGCCTGTTCGAAGTGGTTAAGCGTATTTACGGCATCACGGCAAAACAGCGTACCGATGTGGAAGTTTATCATCCTGACGTGAAGTTCTTCGATCTGTTCGATGAAACCGGCGAACTGCGCGGCAGTTTCTATCTGGATCTGTATGCGCGTGAACACAAACGCGGCGGAGCCTGGATGGATGACTGCGTCGGTCAGATGCGTAAAGCCGATGGCAGCCTGCAAAAGCCGGTCGCCTACCTGACCTGTAACTTTAACCGCCCGGTGCAGGGCAAACCGGCGTTGTTCACCCACGACGAAGTGATCACCCTGTTCCATGAGTTTGGTCACGGCCTGCATCACATGCTGACCCGGATTGAAGTGCCTGGCGTTTCCGGCATCAGCGGGGTGCCGTGGGATGCGGTCGAATTACCAAGCCAGTTTATGGAAAACTGGTGCTGGGAGCCGGATGCGCTGGCGTTCATCTCTGGCCACTACGAGACCGGTGAGCCGCTGCCGAAGGCGTTGCTGGATAAAATGCTGGCGGCCAAGAACTACCAGGCGGCGCTGTTCATCCTGCGCCAGCTGGAGTTCGGCCTGTTCGACTTCCGTCTGCATACCGAATTTGACCCGGCTAAAGGCGCCCGGATTCTTGAGACGCTGCGCGAAGTGAAAAGCCGCGTTGCGGTGGTGCCGAGCCCGGAATGGGGCCGTTTCCCGCACGCCTTCAGCCACATCTTCGCCGGTGGCTATGCGGCCGGTTACTACAGCTACCTGTGGGCGGATGTACTGGCGGCAGATGCCTATTCACGCTTTGAAGAAGAGGGCATTTTCAATCGCGAAACCGGCCAGTCGTTCCTCGACAATATCCTGACGCGTGGCGGTTCCGAAGAGCCGATGGAGCTGTTCAAACGCTTCCGCGGCCGTGAACCGCAGCTCGACGCCATGCTGGAACATTACGGCATTCAGGGATAAGTCGTTACGTGAAAATCTGTTTGCTCGATGAATCAGGCGCCGGAGACGGCGCCTTATCACGTTTAGCGCAGCGCTGGCAGCTGGAGCACGACGAAAATGCCTTGCTGGCGCTGGTACAAACCCCGACGCATCTTGAGCTGCGTAAGCGGGATGAGCCGAAGCTGGGCGGCATCTTTGTCGATTTTGTCTCGGGTGCAATGGCGCACCGTCGTCGCTTTGGCGGCGGTCGCGGTGAAGCCGTGGCAAAAGCGGTGGGCATTAAAGGCGACTATCTGCCGGATGTGGTGGATGCCACGGCCGGACTCGGGCGTGATGCCTTTGTCCTGGCGGCACTGGGCTGCCGGGTGCGGATGCTGGAGCGCCATCCGGTGGTGGCAGCGCTGCTGGAAGACGGTTTACAGCGCGGCTATCAGGATGCGGAAATCGGCGGCTGGCTGCGTCAGCGCCTGACGCTGATTCACGCCGCCAGCGCCGAGGCGCTGAGCGATATCACCCCGCAGCCGGACGTGGTCTATCTCGATCCGATGTATCCTCACCGGCAGAAAAGCGCGATGGTGAAAAAAGAGATGCGGGTATTTCAGTCGCTGGTGGGTCCCGATGAGGATGCTGACGCGCTGCTGGAACCGGCCCGTCGGCTGGCAAAGAAGCGGATCGTGGTGAAGCGGCCCGACTATGCGCCGCCGCTGGCAGGCGTGGTTACCCAGGCGGCGGTGGTGACCAAAAGCCATCGCTTCGATATTTATCCCCCACTGGTCAGTTAACCCGATAAAAAGCCGGCAATCAGCCGGCTTTATGGGTCCTGCACGTCACTCAGGCTTCATCTTCATCGCGTAGCGGCACAATCAGCATGTCGATATGTACGGTGTTGATCAACTGGCGCGCCGACGACATCAGCTTGCTCCAGAAGTCCTGATGATGACCACACACCACCAGATCGACGTCATACTTTTTAATCGCATCCACCAGCACCTGGCCGAGATCGCCGCTGCCGCTCAGGGTTTCACTGATCGGGTAGCCTGCGGAATCAGACAGACCTTTCAGCGCAGAGTGCGTCTCTTCAGAAATACGCTTCTGCATATCGCCCAGGTTGACATCAATCAGGCCGGTGTAGAGATCGGAATAATTCACATCGACGTGAATCAGGGAAATTTTGGCGTCGTAAGGGCGGGCCAGCGAAACGGCTTTATCCACCAGTAACTGACTTTCGGGAGAAAGGTCTACTGCAATCAGGATATGTTTATAAGCCATGATAAAACTCCTTTCACGAGATTAAGGATGGCATCCGGGGTTCCTGCCGCGTCACAGCTTAGCGAAATCCTTTGCGCGAGCGGGCGATGAGCGCCACCAAAGTGTGTACCTGCGGTGCAGGTGGTCATGTTGTTATGTCTCTGAGTATAGCCTTCTCTGCGGGCAAATGCTGCCGTTGCCGCCTGGCTTGTGAATAAGATCAACGATGCGGTAATTTTACTCGCGCCAAACGAAATTCATCGCTGGAAAAAATTTAAACATTTCTCCTACACTGAAAAAAGGCGGTCTGGTTTGTTACCGCCCAGGCGTTCAGAACACTATCGCAGTTGGGTGATTCAGAGGTTGGCTATTTCTGTGGGCGTGCTCAGCGTTTTCCCGCTGCGTCTGTTCCTGCGGCTCCAGCCAGGAGGGGAGAATATGATCAGTACTATTGCGCTTTTTTGGGCTCTTTGTGTGGTGTGTATTGTGAATATGGCGCGCTATTTTTCTTCTCTGCGTGCGTTGCTGGCGGTATTACGCGGTTGCGATCCGCTGCTGTATCAGTATGTCGACGGGGCGGGGTTTTTCACCTCTCACGGCCAGCCCAGCAAACAGGTGCGACTGGTGACCTATATCTGGGCGAAACGCTATCTTGATCATCATGATGACGAATTTATTCGTCGCTGCGAGCGGGTAAGGGGACAGTTTATGCTGACCAGCGCGCTGTGCGGACTGGTGGTGATCAGCCTGGTGGCGATGGCGATCTGGCATTAAAAAGGGCGACTTGCGTCGCCCTCTGATCTCGCTGGCATTACACCAGTTTTAAGGCAATCCAGTAGAGCGAACCTGACAGCACAATACATACCGGCAGCGTGAAGATCCACGCCATGGCGATGTTTTTGATGGTCCGGCTCTGCAATCCGCCGCCGTCAACCAGCATGGTACCGGCGACTGACGAAGAGAGGATGTGGGTGGTCGAAACCGGCATTCCGGTATAGCTGGCGACGCCGATAGAGAGCGCTGCCGTGACCTGGGCTGACATTCCCTGTGCATAGGTCATGCCTTTTTTACCAATCTTCTCACCAATGGTGGTGGCAACACGACGCCAGCCAATCATGGTGCCGGTGCCGAGCGCTAACGCAACCGCAACGATAATCCAGACCGGCGCATACTCGATGGTGCCAAGCAGATCGCCTTTCAGTTTATTGAGGAAGCGCTGATCGTCCGGGGTCGTTTCCGGCAGCTTGGCCGCTTTGTCCGCCGTATCTGAGATACACAGCAGCAGGCGACGCATCTGGCCGCGCTGATCCACCGTCAGCTGATCGTAACTTTGCAGATTATTCAGCAGCACCTGTGCGCGCTGAACCGCCTGTAACGCGCGGGCGCTGTCACAGTGGAACTCCTGCGGGCTGGTTGATGGCACTTCTTCCGGCGTCGGCAGCTTAGGCGGCGCCATCTGGATGATATGCGTCAGCGAAGCGTTGTGCTGCTGATAATACTGCTCCAGATGATTGACCGCATCGCGGGTCCGGGTGATGTCGTAGCCCGAGGCATTCATGTTTACCACGAAGCCGGCCGGAGCCACGCCGATCAACACCAGCATAATCAGACCGATGCCTTTCTGGCCGTCATTCGCGCCATGCGAATAGCTGACGCCGATCGCTGAAACAATCAGGGCGATGCGGGTCCAGAACGGCGGCTTTTTCTTGCCGTCGATCTTTTCGCGGTCGGCTGGCGTCATATGGATGCGGGCACGCTTTTTGGTGCTGCTCCAGTAACGACGCAGAATAAAGATCAGGCCACCGGCGATCGCCAGGCCGACAATCGGCGACAGGATCAGAGACAGGAAGATGTTCAGCACTTTCGGGATGTTGAGTGCATCAACCACCGAGGTACCGGTCATCAGGGCGTTGGTCAGACCGATACCAATAATGGCGCCGATCAGGGTATGGGAGCTGGATGCCGGCAGACCCAGATACCAGGTGCCGAGATTCCAGATAATCGCCGCCAGCAGCATAGAAAACACCATGGCGAGACCGTGAGCCGATCCAACATTTAATAACAGATCGGTGGGGAGCATATGAACAATGGCATAGGCGACACTCAATCCACCGAGTAGCACGCCAAAAAAGTTAAAGACGCCTGCCATAACCACAGCAAGCTGGGCACGCATGGCACGCGTATAGATGACCGTCGCAACTGCGTTGGCCGTGTCGTGGAAGCCGTTGATTGCTTCGTAAAACAATACAAACAGCAGGGCAAGAACCAATAACAGGCCAGTACTGAGGTCTAGACCAGCAAACAGATGTAGCATAAACGTTACGCCATTTTTGGAGGACATGAACGCGGCGCATTATCCGCGACAACGTGCTGTATGGGAAAGGAAAATATAGCCTTAATTTGACCTTTAGCAGTAACGTAGCCGGGTTAAAGGGGGAAAAAGGCCCAGATATTAGTCAGTTACATTATGACACATTTACGGCAAATTTTTGACGCTGGCGTCTCAGTGAGCAGATCACTACAATCTGCGCCTTTCCGATTAAGTGAGTAAACCGCCGTGGAACAGTTTGACGTTATCATCATTGGTGCCGGGGCCGCAGGGCTGTTCTGTGCCGCCCAGGCCGGACAGCGCGGGCGTCGCGTATTGCTGCTGGATAACGGCAAAAAGCCGGGACGTAAGATCCTGATGTCGGGCGGAGGGCGCTGCAACTTCACCAATCTCTACACTGAACCGGCGGCCTATCTGTCACATAACCCTCATTTCTGTAAGTCGGCGCTGGCGCGTTATACCCAGTGGGATTTTATCGATCTGGTCAATCGTCACCAGATAGCCTGGCATGAGAAAACCCTTGGCCAGCTGTTTTGTGATGATTCCGCTCAGCAGATTGTCGATCTGCTGCTGGCCGAGTGCGAAAAGGGCCAGGTGACGCTGCGGTTACGCAGTGAAGTGCTGAGCGTGACGCGTGACGACAGCGGCTACACCCTGCAACTCAACGGCAGCACGGTTCAGGCGGAAAAACTGGTCATCGCCAGTGGCGGTCTGTCGATGCCCGGCCTGGGCGCATCGCCGTTTGGCTATAAGATTGCTGAACAGTTTGGTCTGACCGTCTTCCCGACGCGTGCTGCGCTGGTGCCGTTTACCCTGCATAAGCCGCTGCTGGAACAGCTACAGACTTTGTCCGGCGTGGCCCTGGAGACCACCATCGACGCGCAGGATGGCACCCGCTTTAAAGAGGCGATGCTGTTTACCCATCGGGGACTCTCTGGCCCGGCGGTGTTGCAGATCTCCAGCTACTGGCTGCCGGGTGAGTTCGTCACTATCGATCTGTCGCCTGCCACGCCGCTCGACGCCTTTCTGACCGTTCAGCGTGAGGCGCATCCGAACCTCAGCCTGAAGAACAGCCTGGCAAAAATTCTGCCGAAACGGCTGGTGGAGGTGCTGCAAACGCTGAAGGTGGTGCCCGATATCACCCTGAAGCAGCTCAACAGCAAGCAGCAGGCGGAGCTGGTGCAGACGCTGCACGCCTGGCGTATTCAGCCAAACGGAACCGAAGGCTATCGCACTGCTGAAGTGACGCTGGGCGGCGTGGATACCACCCAGCTCTCTTCGAAAACCATGGAAGCACGGACGGTACCGGGCCTCTATTTCATTGGTGAAGTGGTGGATGTGACCGGCTGGCTGGGGGGATATAACTTCCAGTGGGCGTGGAGTTCCGCCTGGGCGTGCGCCCAGGCGTTGTAAATCGCGCGACTACCAGCGCTGATGCACGTAAGGGGCGATCTTCGCCTGATAAATCTGCTTCAGCGCCGCCATGGTCTCGTCAGACAGCGCGTCAACGCTGCTGGCGCGGGCATTGTCTTCAGCCTGCTGGCGATTTTTCGCGCCGGGGATCACCACGCTGACATCGTCGTTCATCAGGATCCAGCGCAGCGCCAGCATCGCCATGCTGATGTCGCCCGGCACGTAACGACGAATCTCCTCTACCGCCTCCAGCGCCACCTCATACGGTACGCCGGAAAAGGTTTCACCCTTATCAAAGGCTTCGCCATTGCGGTTGAAGGCGCGGTGATCGTCGGCGGCAAACTGGCTGTCCGGGCCCATTTTCCCGGTCAGCAAGCCTGATGCCAGCGGGACGCGGGCGATAATCCCGACATTACGCCGTTTTGCCTCACGCAGCAGCAGTTCCGCCGGACGCTGGCGGAAGATGTTGTAGATCAGCTGAATGGATGAGACGTTGGGAAATTCCAGCGCCTTCAGCCCCTCTTCGACTTTTTCTACCGACACGCCGTAATGGCGAATTTTCCCGGCGGCAACCATCTCATCCATCACTGCAAACACCTCCGGATTGTAATAAACCTCGGTTGGCGGGCAGTGAAGCTGCACTAAATCCAGCGTCCCGGTTTGCAGATTCTCGCGCGAGCGGTCGACAAACGCATTGAGGTTGCTGGCGTTATAACCGTCCGCCACGTGCGGCGACAGTCGCCGGCCCAGCTTGGTTGCCACAAACGGGCGCTCACCGCCGCGCTGATTCAGCACCCCGGCGATAATCTTTTCAGAGCGGCCGTCACCATACACATCGGCAGTATCAATAAAGGTTATGCCGGCATCCAGGGCAGCGTGCAGCGCGGCCTCGGCATCCTGCTGGCTGACTTCTCCCCAGGTCCCGCCAATCGCCCATGCGCCAAAGCCAATTTCGGAGACGCGCTGACCGGTACGACCTAACGTGCGTTGTTTCATCTGAATCTTCCTCAATACAGGGGTGACAGTAAGCTGACAAAGATTGAGCTTAGCGCTAACCGGCGAGGAAGGGATGACGCCCGGTCACAGACTGCTACGCTGAAAAAGGGCAGACGACACCGCCAATCTACTGGTTATGTTGGCTATTTCAGCAAAATGCGGCCAGAGATGAACGCTAACCGCTTCGCTAATTAATTGATTTTAAGAAATTTCACCTGAAATTAACCAGGCGAGAGTGCCGTTTCGGTCACATACTTTCTCTTTTAAACCCGATAAGTGGATCGCCATGTTCAAATTTGTTAAATCGCTGTTTGCCAGTCCCGAGAAATTTCTGCAGATCATGTCCCGCCAGGACATCAACGACTCCATCGCTGAAGGTGAACGCATCATCATTGACGAGAACGGCAATATCTCGGTCAACACCCTCAGTGAAGAAGTGCACGAAGATTTTGCCCGCCATGTGAATACGTTAAAGGGAGTCTGAGGTGGGTACCGCAATATTCATGGTGTTAATGGTCAGTGGTTACTGGTACACCAGCCGCGATTTGAATAGCCGCTTTAAAATCCGCCGCTCGTCGGGCTGGGATGTCTATTTTCTGGTTGCCTTGTACGGCTGTATTTTTGTTTTGCAGGGCGTGTTTGCCACTGGCATTGTCTGGTTACTGCTGCTCGCCATCTCTGCTATTGCCAACGCGGTACAGATGATCCCGGGCGTCCATCTCAAATGGCAGATGGAGTTTATGAACTGGAGCTTCCTCGGCATCCAGGCTCCGATAGTGATCATGCTGGCGTTTGCCATTTTGTTTTGCCTGTATCGCTCGAACTGGGCGGGCAGTGCACGACTTAACGTCTCCGGGCGTAAAGATCTCTATCAGCAACTGTCGCGCTCGAATGGCGTTGAGCAGCTGCTGTTTCAGTGCATGGAAGAGGGTGAACTGGCGTGGATTACGCTCAAGTCGCGCCGCATCTACATCGGGATGGTGCACGCCTCGACCTTTGAGTATGAGAGCACCAAAAATATCGTCCTGATCCCGATGCTCAGCGGCTATCGCGACAGCAAAACGCTGAAGCTGGCGGTAGAACATAACTACAGCAAGTGGTACGCCGAACACGGCATCACGCTGGACTCTACGCCCAAAGACGCGATGTCATTTCGTAAAGTGATTATGGTCGATCAGATTGAAAGCCTGTCGCTGTTTGACCCGGCCAGTGCCACTGCGCTGTCGATGGGTCATCCGCAGGAAGTCGAGAAGAGCCAGGGCAGCGATGACGGCCAGAGTCCGGATGATGAGAGCCGGGAGCCGCCGCAGTAACCTTTGTGCTGGCCCCTTAATGCGTGAGGGGTTACACCATATTCTCCGCCGTAAACAGCCGGAACGCGACTTTACCCTGCTGATAGACATCCGGCTGATAACCGGTTTCCAGATGCCGCAGCAGCAGGTCAATCGACAACCGGGCGTGCTGCCGGGCGTGCTGATCGAGGGTAAACGCCACTTCATCATTCAGCAGCAGCTGACGGGTCACTGAATAAAGCTCGTGGGTAATGTAAGTACAGCGGCCCAGCAGCTGATGGGCGCGCAGCGTTTCGCTGACGTCAGTATTGCCCATGCCGGTATTGTAGACGCCCGCAATCGCCTGCGACTGGGTCAGATTACGCGCCAGCAGGCTGCGGATGGTGCCGCGGTCGTCCTGACCAAGCAGCACTTCACGCAGGTGACGTTGCGGTGCGCGCTGGCTCATCACTTCGCGGAAACCGGCGATGCGCTGCCGGTGTGCCTGGTAATCGAAACGGCCGCTGACCATCACGATATCGCCGGGCTGATGGCTGGTTTTACTCATCAGCAAACCGGCTGTCCGTCCCGCCTGATACTGGTCGATACCGACATGGCACAGGCGATCGGCGGCGGGCAAATCGGTCACGATGGTGATCACCGGCACGTTACGGCTGCGACACAGCGCCAGCGCGCGATAGATCGGTGGCGAATCGTGGGCGAAAACAATGATGCCGTCACGATTGGCGCTGCGGGCAATAATGCTCTGCGCCAGTTTTTCGGGCTGCGCTTCGGTCACCAGGGTTTTGTGCAGCTTAAGACGGCGATAGCCAAGCTGGCTGGCGACGTCGCTGAAGTGGGCGGTCAGCTGCTGGAAAAACGAAGAACCGTTGTTGCTGAGGAACACTTCTATTTGCCACGGATGCTGATACTCCTCCGGCAGCAGGCGCTTCAGGCCGACTTCGCGTGCTGCTTTCAGCACTTTGCGGGTGGTTTCCAGCGACACGCCGCCACGTTCATTCAGCACCCGATCAACCGTCGCGATGCCGACGCCGGCCATTTTTGCCACCGTGTCTAAGGTGAGCTTTTTCATTCAGACTCCACGTGAAAAAAGCGGGCGAACGTCGCGCAGCCTGCCACTCAATCGATATCTTCTAACCGGTTAAAAGTAAAAGATAAAGCGAAATATTGATGGGAAACCATCAGGGAAAAGTGCCTGGCCGGTTTACCTGCTCGCCGGGCGCATTTTACCGGTTGTGCGGTTGCCGGACGAAATAGCACCTGCGGCTGCTGGCAGGGCGGATTTGCCGTTAAGCTGATAGATGACATCATCAATGAGGAATCAATATGGCTCAGCAAGGTAAAGCATTAGTGATCGGCGCATCACGCGGTATTGGACTGGCGGTGGTGCAGGCGTTTGCCGCCCAGGGCTGGCAGGTGACCGCCACGCATCGCAGCGGCATCCCGGCGCAGGGAGAACAGCCGGGCGTCACGTGGCATGCGCTGGATATGACCGAATCGTCGGCAGTGCAGCAGCTGGCAGGCCAGCTCGCCGGACAGATGTTTGATGCGATTCTGATTAACGCCGGGATTTTTGGTCCGGCGCACCAGACGCTGGCGCAAAGTGAGGCGCAGGAGCTGGCTCAGCTGTTCCTGACCAATGCGGTGGCACCGGTACGCAGTGCCGAAATTTTGCTGCCGCTACTTAGCAAGCAGAAGGGAGTGCTGGCGATCACCTCATCACAGCTGGCCAGCCTGAGCGAAAACCCGCGCGCTGACATGCCGCTCTATTCCGCCAGCAAAGCGGCGCTGAATATGCTGAGCCGGTCGCTGGCTGAGGAGGTTGAAGCCCAGGCCGGCACGCTGGTGACGCTGCATCCGGGCTGGGTAAAAACCGAGATGGGCGGTGAAGCTGCGCCGTTAACCGTTGAGGAGAGCGCTGAAGGTATTGTCCGGCAGCTGACCGCCTGGCAGGGCCGCGGCGGTCATCACTACATTGATTACAGCGGCAAAACGCTGCAATGGTAACCCTCTGCGGGGCGGTTACGCCCCGATATCACGCAGGGCTTTGCCCTTCATCAGGTTGCGTTCAATATGCTCCAGCGTTACGTGCTTGGTCTCTGGCACCAGCAGCATGGTCAGCACGATAAACAGCAGATTGAGCGCCCCGTAGAACCAGAAAGTGTTGGCATTGCCCAGCTGGTCGAGCATGGTCAGGAAAGTGGCACCGACAATCATGTTACCGACCCAGTTGGTGGTGGTCGAGGCGGTAATGCCGAAATCACGCCCTTTCAGCGGCTGGATCTCTGAGCACAACAGCCAGATCACCGGACCGGCAGCCATCGCGAAACCGACGATAAACATCAGCAGCATGGCAATGGCGAAATATTTGCGGAAGTCAGTCTCCACGCCCAGATGCAGTAATGTCCCGAGCACGCCCATGCCGATCGCCATCACCAGAAAACTGGTGGTGAGCATCGGTTTACGTCCCCAGCGGTCAACCAGGAAAATGGCAATCAGCGTCGCCAGCATATTGACCAGGCCGACGATAACGGTGCCCCACATCTGCTCGCTGGTGCTGGAGAAACCGGCGATATTAAAGATTTTCGGCGCGTAATACATCACCACGTTCATGCCGGTGAACTGCTGCATAATCTGCAACAGCATGCCAAGCCACACGGCGCGACGGAAATGGCTGTTAGAACGAAACAGTGACCAGCCGCGTTGCTTCACCTGCAGGCTTTCACGGATCTCTTCCAGCTCCTGGCGGGCCTGTTCGCTGGTGTTGCGCAGCCGATCCAGCACCCGCTGCGCCTCGTTAAAGCGACCGTGCGCGGCCAGCCAGCGTGGGCTGTTGGGCAGAAACAGCACGCCGACAAACAGGATCACTGCCGGAATAGCGATAATCCCCAGCATCCAGCGCCAGTTACCGCTATAGCTGAAGGCGGTATCGGAGAGGTACGCCACCACAATGCCGGTGGTCAGCATCAGCTGATACATCGAAATCATTGATCCGCGAATACGCTCAGGCGCAATTTCGGCCAGATAGAGCGGGGCGGTATAAGAGGCGATCCCGACCGCCAGGCCCAGCATTACCCGGGCGCAGACCAGCGATTCGACATCCGGTGAAAACGCCGACCACAGCGAACCGATCACGAACAGCGTGGCACCGGCCAGCATGCTTTTCTTGCGTCCCAGCTTTGATGACATCCAGCCAGCACCCAGCGCACCCAGCGCGGCACCAAACATCATTGAACTGACCACCCACTCCTGCTGATGGTTAGTGATCTGCAAATCTTTGGCGAGAAACGGCAGCGCGCCGGCAATCACGCCAATATCCAGGCCAAATAACAGGCCGGACAGCGCGGCCATAAAACAGACGAACCAGGTAAAGCGGTTCTGACGATCCCCCGATCTCTTTGCTGCAGCCATGCTTCTCTCCTTGCTCTGAGACTTTGTCAATATTGTTAATGTTATGTAAACATAGTCGAGGGCAGTGTGTTACCGGTCACAGTTTAAACATCCGCAGCCTGGCCATCGGCGGGAACGGCGCCAGCCGCCCGGCGGTGCGCGGCCTGGCGGTCAGCGCGCCGACTGATAACAGCGCACAAATAGGCAAAAGCTCCGCCTGCCCGGGAAATTTTGCAACCGGTGGCGTGCGCTATTACACTGCGGTTTTTCAGCCAATGATTGAAGGTGCTTATGTCTCAGCCTTATCAGCGCCAGCCGCTGCCCTTACCTGGCGGCCACAAAAAAGTCCTTTTGCACTCCTGCTGTGCCCCCTGTTCCGGTGAAGTGATGGAAGCGATGCTGGCATCCGGCATTGACTACACCATTTATTTCTACAACCCAAATATTCATCCGCTCAAAGAATATGAGCTGCGCAAAGAGGAGAATATTCGTTTTGCAGAAAAATTTGGTGTGCCGTTTGTCGATGCTGATTATGACCGTGATGACTGGTTTAAACGGGCGCGCGGCATGGAATGGGAACCGGAGCGCGGCGAGCGTTGTACCATGTGCTTTGATATGCGCTTTGAACGTACTGCCTTGTATGCCCATGAAAATGGTTTTCCGGTGATCACCAGTTCGCTGGGTATTTCACGCTGGAAGAATATGCAGCAGATTAATGATTGCGGAGTGCGTGCGGCGGCCCATTATCCTGACCTGCTTTACTGGGAATTTAACTGGCGTAAGGGCGGCGGATCGGCGCGGATGATTGAAATCAGCAAGCGCGAAAGTTTTTATCAGCAGGAATATTGCGGCTGCGTTTATTCGCTGCGCGACACCAATCGTCATCGCGTCACGCAGGGCCGTGAGCGAATTCAGATCGGTGTGCAATATTATCAACCGGACGATATCTGATCATCACAGGCTACGGGCTGAGTCAGACGTGCCATAGTGATGGGCGGATAAGGTGATATTCTGGCTTATTCCGCTGCTGATTTTTTCACGGGTTTCAGGCTGAGCGTAGCGGCATAGCGCACAGGGATTGGCGGCCTCAGATAACTGCTGGCACGTCGCCTCATCCAGCTGACGCCGACGGCAGACGCTCGGCGTACATCCCATCACCTGTTTAAATGAGCGGGTGAAAGATTGCTGGCTTTCAAAATGGTATTTCAGCGCCAGGCTAATAATTGGCGTACGGCTATTTTTTAAATCATTGACACAGGCAGCCAGCTTGCGCTTGCGAATATAACGCGCCAGCGTTTCATTGTGATAGCGGGCAAATAATTTCTGTAAATACCATTTTGAATATCCGGCTTTCTCCGCAATATCATCAACGCTTAACCGCTGATCGAGATTGTTATCAATCCACTCGGTGACAGAGACGATCACACTTTCATTATATTTACGCTCATTCATAACATCCCCCTTTTTATCTTCGGGGGCAGTTTAAAATAACTTATCTTTTTCTGCGCATTTCTTACGTAAAGTTTTATCAGGAAATGAATCGTTATCTCCGATAAAGCAGTTTTAATAACTATTTGATAATATAAATGGCTTACTTGTAATTGATATGTTGATGAAGTGAGTGAAATAAGTAGTGTGAATAAGCGGGATGCGTAATATTAATTAAACGGTTTCGCTTAAGCGGGTTTAACCGGTGATAAGACGTCTCAGCGGCAGGGGGATGATCAACATCGCACAGCCCATCAATACACTTTTCAGCACTTCATGCCAGGCTTACACCTCACCTTTAACCTGGAGAACCCTGGATGAGCCCGACATACGCGTTGAAGAAACCGCTTGCCGCCTTGCTCACCTCGCTGACCTTACTCAGCACGGCACCGGCGCTCGCCGCCAACGTTTACGGCGAGCAGCTGGAAGGATTTCACTATCCTTACCCTCTGCAACATTTCAATTTTTCCTCTCAGCAGCAACCGCTGAGCATGGGCTACATGGATGTGAAACCGACGCAAAAAGCCAACGGACAAACCGTGGTGCTGATGCACGGGAAAAACTTCTGTGGCGCGACCTGGGAAGAGACGATTCGCGCACTCAGTCAGCAAGGCTATCGCGTGGTGGCGCCCGACCAGATTGGTTTCTGCAGTTCAACCAAACCGGCGCATTACCAGTACAGTTTTCAGCAGCTGGCGGAGAACACCCATCAGCTGCTGGCGCAGCTGGGGGTAGAAAAAGCGGTGATTATTGGCCACTCCACCGGCGGAATGCTGGCGACACGCTATGCGCTGATGTATCCGGAGCAGACCCGGAAGCTGGTGCTGGTCAACCCGATCGGGCTGGAAGACTGGAAGGCTAAGGGCGCGCCGTGGCGGTCCGTCGATCAGTGGTATCAGCGCGAACTCAAGCTGAGTGCCGAAGGGATTAAGAAGTATGAGCAGCAGACCTATTATGTCGGTCGCTGGAAACCGGAGTATGACAAATGGGTCGATATGCTGGCCGGGCTGAACAGCGGGCCAGGACACCAGAAAGTGGCGTGGAATTCAGCGCTGATTTACGACATGATTTTCACGCAACCGGTGTTTTATGAATTCGGCGATTTGACGGTGCCGACCACCCTGATGATCGGCACTGCCGACACCACCGCAATTGGCAGCGATATCGCACCTGCGGCGGTCAAAGCGCGGCTCGGTGATTACGCGGTGCTGGGTAAAGAGGTGGCGAAGCGGATTCCGGGCGCGCGGTTAATCGAATTCCCGGGAATGGGACATGCGCCGCAGATGGAAGAGCCAGCGAAGTTTAATCAGACCCTGCTCGACGACCTGGCGCGACAGTAACCCCTCAGGTGTAACCGGTCAGGCGCAGTGGCGCCTGACCGGTTACAGCACCGCTCGCTTCTGCTTTTTACTGCGGTACATTTGCTCATCGCTGTCATGCAGTAACTGCTCCAGCGACTGCGGATGGGCTGCATCAAACTCCACCACGCCATACGAGAAGTGCAGATGGTAACGGCGGTTCAGGCTGATCGACTGCTGGGCTAAGTAGTGGGCAAACTGCTGCAGCAGCGCTTCCGTCTGCTGCTGTTGCAGGCCGTTAAACAGCACCACGAACTCATCGCCGCCTAAGCGGGCAAACAGATCGGAATGTTTAAACACCACTTTCATCGCGTCAGCAAAATCCATCAGCGCCCGGTCGCCCTCACGATGGCCGAGCGAGTCATTAATCTGCTTAAACTTATCCAGATCGAGAAAGGTCAGACAGGCGGGCCGGTTCTTCATCCGGCACTCTTTCAGCACCATCTCGCCCAGCGTCATAAAGCCACGCCGATTGGTAATCTGCGTCAGCTCATCGCAGGTGGCCGCCTGAAACGCCACCAGTTCCGCTTCGGCCATCGCCGCCAGGTCGCGCAGCGTGGCCCGATCTTCTTCGTCAAACTGGCGCGGCTCACGGCCAATGATGCACAGCGTGCCCATTTTCGCGCCACCCGGTGCCCGCAGCGGACAGCCGGCGTAGAAGCGAATGTGCGGCTCGCCGGTCACCAGAGGATTGTCATGAAAGCGCTCATCGGTGGCGGCATCTTCCACAATCATGATCTCATCCTGCAGGATGGCATGGCCGCAAAAGGAGATGTTGCGTGGCGATCCGGCGGGCTCAAAACCCTGCGCCGACTTAAACCACTGGTGATCGGCTTCCAGCAGGCTGACTAACGCAATCGGAACGTCAAACAGCCGGCGTGCCAGACGGGTCAAACGATCAAAACGCTCTTCTGCAGGGGTATTCATAACGTTCAACGCACGCAACTGCGATAAACGTTGTGCCTCATCGGCAGCGATCTCGGGTGCTTTCATCGCAGAGCCCTTTATTTTTTTGGTGAAGCCAGGTTCTGATGTGTGCCTTACGGCAAAGAAAAAAGACAGTGATCGAAGCGATTCAATTCACTGTCTTATTGAGGAGGGGATCAGAGCACTTTTTGTTCGGCGAGATCAAGCGCGAAATAACTGAAAATCAGGTCCGCACCGGCACGTTTAATCGCACCCAGGCTTTCCAGTACCACATTACGTTCATCAATGGCACCGGCCTGCGCGGCAAATTTAATCATGGCGTACTCACCGCTCACCTGGTAGGCCGCCAGCGGCAGCTCAGTGCGCTCACGAATATCACGCAGGATATCCAGATAGGCACCTGCCGGTTTCACCATCAGTGAATCTGCACCTTCCGCCGCATCAATCAGTGATTCACGGATCGCTTCACGGCGATTCATCGGATTCATCTGGTAGGTCTTACGATCACCTTTCAGTGCCGTTCCCGCTGCTTCACGGAATGGACCGTAAAACGATGAGGCGAACTTAGTCGAGTAAGACATGATCGCGGTTTGAGTGAAGCCCGCCGCGTCCAGCGCCTGACGAATCGCCTGTACCTGGCCATCCATCGCCGCAGAAGGGGCGATAAAGTCCGCGCCCGCCGCGGCCGCCACTACCGCCTGCTTGCCAAGGTTGATCAGCGTCGCGTCGTTATCAACGCCGTGATCGCACAGCACACCGCAGTGACCGTGGCTGGTGTATTCACAGAAACAGGTATCGGACATGACGATCATTTCCGGTACCGTCTCTTTGCAGATGCGGGACATCCGCGCCACCAGACCGTTTTCATTCCAGGCATCGCTGCCGGTAGCATCGGTATGGTGTGAAATACCAAAGGTCATCACCGAGCGGATACCGGCTTTCGCGATGCGTTCAATCTCATAGGCGAGACGTTTTTCCGGGATACGCATCACGCCAGGCATCGCCTGAATCGCTTTGTAATCGTCGACACCCTCTTCAACGAAAATGGGCAGAGCCAGATCGTTCAGGCTGAGGGAAGATTCCTGGAACATTTCGCGCATTGACGCGCTGGCGCGCAATCTTCTTGGGCGCTGGATAAGGGAATAATCAGACATATTCATTCTTACGCAGGTGAAAAAAGTGACAATAGTTTACTCCCTTTGCCGGGGAGGCATGAAGGTTTGTGTGCGGTAACGGCGCGGGAGAAAAACTCTCCCGCCGGGCGGCGGGAGAGGGAAGACGCTTACTCGTTAATGTCCGGGTGCTGCTGCACCAGGTTTTTACGTTTCGCTTCGAGGCGGGCGATCTCTTCGTCGATATCTTCGATTTTGTGCTCGATGTTATCGTGATGTTCCTGCAGGATTTCGCGCGCTTCTTCCATATCCGAGGCGGCTGGTGTTGCACCTTTCAGCGGTTTATTGGCGGTCTCTTTCATGAACAGACCGGTAATCAGGCCAATTACCGCGACCACCATCAGATAGTAAGCTGGCATATAGAGGTTGCTGGTGGTTTCCACCAGCCAGGCGGCCAGGGTCGGGGTCAGACCGGCGATCAACACCGAGATGTTAAACGCACTGGCCAGCGCACTGTAGCGGATGTGGGTCGGGAACATCGCCGGCAGCGACGAGGCCATCACACCGGTAAAGGCGTTGAGGATCACCGCCAGCAGCAGCAGACCGGCAAAAATCAGTCCCAGCACGCCACTGTTGATCATCATAAAGGCTGGAATCGCGAAGATCATCAGGGCGATACTGCCGATGATGACAAACGGACGACGGCCGAAACGGTCACTCATCATGCCGATCATCGGCTGGACAAACAGCATACCGATCATGATGGCGATGATAATCATCACCCCATGATCTTCGCTGTAGTGCAGGTTATGTGACAGGTAGCTCGGCATGTACGTCAGCAACATGTAGTAGGTGACGTTAGTGGCGATCACCAGACCGATACAGGAGAGCAGGCTGCGCCAGTGTTTAGTCGCAATCTCTTTAAACGAGACCTTCGGGCCATCCTGCAGGCCTTCGCGGTCGCCCTGTTCCAGTTTGTCCACGTGCTGCTGGAATGCCGGCGTCTCTTCCAGCGCATGGCGCAGGTAAAGACCGATAATCCCCAGCGGCAGCGCCACGAAGAACGGCAGACGCCAGCCCCACTCAAGGAAGCTATCTTCACCAATAATGGAGGAAATCAGCACCACCAGGCCCGCGCCGAGCACGAAACCGGCAATCGAACCAAAGTCGAGCCAGCTTCCCATAAAGCCGCGTTTGCGGTCAGGCGAATACTCAGCCACGAAGATCGAGGCGCCGGTATATTCACCGCCGACCGAGAAGCCCTGCGCCATCTTGGCTAACAGCAGCAGAATCGGTGCCCAGATGCCGATCGAGGCATAGGAGGGTATCAGGCCGATACAGAAGGTACTGACCGACATGATGATGATGGTGATAGAGAGAATTTTCTGACGACCATATTTGTCGCCCAGCATACCGAAGAACAGCCCACCCAGCGGGCGAATCAGGAAGGGAACAGAGAAGGTGGCGAGCGCCGCAATCATCTGAACGCCCGGCGAGACGTCCGGGAAAAACACTTTACCCAGCGCGTAAGCCACAAAGCCATACACACCGAAGTCAAACCACTCCATCGCGTTACCCAGAGAGGCCGCGGTGATGGCTTTACGTAAACGGGCATCATCGATGATAGTCACATCATCAATGCCAATTGGTTTTACACGCTTCCTACGCAATTTCATAGAATTACCCTGTAATGGAACATGAAAGTCCTCAACGGCGCGAACCGAGCGGAATCGTTCAGACCGCGGCGTTGAGGAAATTAAAGCATAGCCGTAAACAGGTGCATTTTATCGGCTAGCCAACGCAATAATTAGTGCCGGGATTATTGCATTAAGCGACAGAGTATACCGTTTTTGTGTGATATCTGTCATGTTTGAGCTAAAACTAACCCCTCTGGCCGATCGTTTACCCCGTTTATAACCCTGAAAAAAATAATCACTCTGCGTGACGAACGACGCTTTTTTCAGCAGAGTTGCCGCCATTTCTGCCGCTTCGGTTAGTTTTCAGGCGATTTACTGCGGATAGGGGGCGGGTGTCAGCGATGCTGAAACATTCAGATACATTTGCCGGGTGAGCCGAGCGCTGGCGAAAAGATCAGCAGCAGCGCGCAGCGCGGTGAAGCCGGCTGGCGGGTTGAGGCTGGCGAAACGGCAGCCAGGGTCGCCGATATTTCGCGCTGATAACTGGCTGGCAACCGTGGGATGTCAGAGGGGATCGTCATGCTGTAACGGGCGCTGTCCGTGTTGCTCCAGCCAGGCGATCAGCGCAACGTTATCCATCGGGCGGGCATAGTAGTAACCCTGAATAAACACCACGCCACGCTGTTGCAGATAGCGGAACTGCAGGGCGGTCTCAACCCCTTCGCCCAGCACCTCCAGCTGCAGTTTATGGCTGAGGTTAATAATGGCGTCCAGCACCGGTGTTTCACCGTCCAGCGATTCAATGGCGTTAATAAACCCGCGATCAATTTTCAGGTAGTCCAGTGCGAAGGTCTGCAGATAGCTCAGTGAGCAGTTTCCCGTACCGAAGTCATCAATCGCCACCTTCATGCCGATCTGCCGCAGCTGTTCCAGCTTACGCGCCACACCTTCGCCATCTTTAATCAGGCTGCGCTCCGTCAGCTCAAGAGTGATCACGAACTGCTTCTCTTTCACCCGCTCGGCAAAATGCAGCATATCGCTGACAAATTCAGGATGCTGCAGATGATCGGCGGCCACATTAATCGCCAGATGGAAGTGCGCAGGCACCTGCCAGCCTTGCACATCCTCCGCAATCAGATCGAGCAGATGACGGGTCAGCGGCACAATCATCCCTTCGGCTTCGGCAGCACCGATAAAAATGTCCGGCCGCACGCCAATGCCATCGGGCATGGTCCAGCGCAACAGCGCCTCCACGCCACTGCAGCGTTGCAATCGATCGTCATAAACCGGCTGATAGTGCGCCCTGAACTGGCCGCCAGCGATAGCGCGACGGATCTCATCACGCCAGGAGATACGGCGTCGGAGCCAGTTCGAGGTCAGGATCATCAGCAGAATGGAAAAAATGGCCGCCATCGGCAGGAAGATAAACAGCACCTGTCGCCAGGCCGTTATCAGTTCGCTCGGCGGCGCGACCACCGTAACGCTCAGCAGATAACGCCGGGAAGTGGCCTGGTAAACCAGCGGTTCAAACCAGCCCTGCGCGGTGGTTTGCGCTGCGCCATAAGCGATCGGCGCGCCGCCGCTAAACTGCATGCTCAGGTGATAGCCGCGTGCGCTGCCAATCGCCTGCATAAAATCGATCAGATACTGGCCATCGATCACTGCCCAGAAACCTTCTCCGCCCGGCAGTTCACGTACGAACACCACCGCCGGACGATACGGCACCGCGTACGTCCCGGCGATCGACAGACTCCACCAGGCTTTGCCGGTCACCGGCACATCACGCATCATCATTTGTGATAGCGAGCCAGAATTTAGTCCATAGGCGGAAGAGCAGGCGATCTGATCCTTTTCCAGTTTACCAATGGCACGGAAATAGGCGTTGAGGGTACCGAGTCGCTGCAGGGTGTTTTCAATCTGGCTGCAGGGTTGGTTCTGAAACTGGCGTAGTGAGCTGATCATATCCCAGGCGCTGTCGCTCATTTTCTCAGCCTGAGATAAAAGCGTATTGGCGGCGCTCACCTGCTGTTGGTGGACCGTATGGCGCGCATCGAGGGCGGTGAAAAAAATGCCAAGTATTAAAGGCAACACGCCGGATACGATGATAATCAGCCTGGCGTAATCGCGTTTTCGTTGCAATATCGGCACCGCAAAATCCTCTGAGTGTTATAGGCGTTATGAGGAGGTGCTAATCAATCGGCGCAGCATAGCATGTCTCCGGGCGATGCAGGTTAGCGTTTTGGCCATCAACAGAACTGATTAAGGTCAATTATCGTCCAGAGAATGCATTAGTTGACAATGTTTTGCTTTTGCTGGCATTCAGACATGATTTTAAACGTATTCCGAAAGAAAGGGCAGGTCGCGGGCGGCAACGCCGGTTGCTGTGGCATGGCGGGCACCGGACAAGAGGGCGGCAGAACGGAGCGCTCAACGGCGAAACCGGCCCCGGCCAGCTTCAGGCCGGACCCAGGGCCAGTCGGGTTAACTCAGTGGTTAAAATAGATCTGTTTCAGGGCCACTTCGACACCACGTAATTCCGCCAGTCCTTTCAGACGTCCAATGGCAGAGTAGCCGGGGTTGGTGCGTTTGTGCAGATCGTCCAGCATCTGATGTCCGTGATCGGGACGCATCGGGATAGCCCGGCCGTTGCCAGCCTGACGGCGACGCTGCTCTTCAGCCAGAATTACTTTGATCACCCCGACCATATCAACATCACCTGCAAGGTGGGCAGCTTCGTGGAAGCTGTTGGGATTGTCCTCACGCTTGGTGGCGCGCAGGTGCACAAAATTGATGCGGTCGGCAAAGGCTTCCGCCATCTCAACCAGCGGGTTATCGGCGCGAACGCCATATGAGCCGGTACAGAAACAGAAGCCGTTGTGCAGACTGTCTACCGTCTGTTTCAGCCACTGCATATCTTCCTGAGTCGAGATAATGCGCGGCAGGCCGAGAATCGGGCGCGGCGGATCGTCCGGATGCACCGCCAGTTTGATGCCCACCTCTTCCGCCACCGGCACAATGGCGCGCAGGAAGGTGGCCATATGCTCGCGCAACCGGGCTTTATCGATGCCGTCATATTGCGTCAGCTGTGCCTGGAACTGCTCAAGGGTGTAGCCCTCTTCGGCACCGGGCAAACCGGCAATAATATTGCGCACCAGGGTGTTTTTCTCTTCTTCGCTCATGGCGGCGAACAGTCGGGCGGCGGCCTGCTGTTCGGCGACGCTGTAATCCTGTTCGGCACCCGGCCGTTGCAGCAGATGCAGCTCAAAGGCGGCAAAAGCGTCGGCGTCAAATCGCAGCGCTTTCGCCCCATCCGGCAGAGTCCAGGCGAGGTCGGTGCGGGTCCAGTCCAGCACCGGCATGAAGTTGTAGCAGACGGTATCAATGCCACAGGCGGCCAGATTACGTATCGACTGCTGATAGTGAGCAATATAGCGCAGGTAGTCGCCGCGCTGGGTCTTGATCGATTCATGCACCGGAATGCTCTCGACCACCGACCAGACCAGTCCTTTCTCTGCCAGCAACGCCTGGCGGGCTTTAATCTCTTCGACCGGCCAGATTTCGCCGTTAGGAATATGGTGCAGCGCGGTTACGATGCCGGTTGCGCCAGCCTGACGGGCATCATCCAGCGAGACCGGATCGTTCGGACCGTACCATCGCCATGTATGTTCCATGTTTACTCCTCAACTGTGATGTGGCCCAGTGGTCAGGCCGCTGGACCAAGAGTATGATAGTCAGCAAAATGAGGCCGTGATCCGGATCGCAGCATGACAAACTGCGCGATCGGTGAAGCCAGATAACAGGAGTGGATGATGGCGCTGCCAGTGGTAAAAACCGAACGTCTTTATCGTCAGATTGCCAACGCCATTATGGCGGGTATTGATCGCGGCGAGTTTGTCGCCGGTGGGATGCTGCCGCCGGAACGTGAGCTGGCGAAGCAGCTGGGGGTCAGCCGCTCTTCAGTACGTGAGGCGTTAATTGCGCTGGAGATGACCGGCTGGGTCGATATCCGTACCGGCACCGGCGTCTTTGTCTCTCAGCCGTTGCCCGAGACGGCAACCCCGCAGGAGAGCGAAGCCTGCAGCCTGCAGGATCTGTTACAGGCCAGAGAAGCGTTTGAAGGGATGCTGGCGGGATTTGCCGCGCGCAACGGCACCCCGGCACAGCGCGCTGCCCTGCTGGCGCTGACGGCGCAGCTGCAACAGCACGCGCAAAATGATGCTGCCTTTCTGGAGCAGGATAAACGCTTTCATCTGTTGATCAGTGAGATGAGCGGCAACGACCTGCTGCGCGAGATGCTGGAGCAGCTATGGAACAAGCGCCACAGTCCGCACGTGCAGCGGCTGGAGCGCCATTTCGCCGATAACAGTTTTGCCCTTGAGATGAACGCCGATCATCAGCAGATCGCCAACGCGATCGTGGCCGGTGACGAAGTGGCGGCCCGTCAGGCGATGGAGAATCATCTGCGTCACGTCCAGCAACGACTACTTGGTTAAGCCTCGCGCCCGTTTTGGTCGCCCGGTGCCCAGCATAATCGCCAGCCGGCTACCGCCCGGCGTGGTCTCCATCAGGATTTTGGTAATGCTGGTGAGCGGCACCGATAATAGCATCCCGACCGGACCGAGCAGCCAGCCCCAGAACACCAACGACAGAAACACCACCAGAGTGGATAAACCCAGTCCCCGGCCCATCAGGCGCGGCTCCAGCATATTGCCAAACACCATATGGATAGCGGTAAACAGCGCCGCCACCATCGCCGCATCAAACAGGCTGTTGAGTAATAACGCCTGCAAAAACGGCGGAATGCCGGCAATGATCGGGCCGATATTGGGAATGAAGTTGAGGATAAACGCCACCACACCCCACAGCAGGGCGAATTTCACATCCAGCAGATAGAGGCTGAGCCACACCGACAGGCCGGTTATCACACTGACCAGCGTCTTCAGCGCCAGATAGTGCGTCACCCCTTTCAGCGCTTTATGCAGTCCGGCGATACGGATCTTGGGATTAACCAGCGCATTACGCATTTTGTAGGGCAGGTGATGCACTTCAAACAGCATAAAAACCACGGTCAGGATCAGCAGCACCGTATTGGTCATGGCACCCGAAAAGCCGCTCAGCGCCACCGTTGCCAGGTTCATCATGGTGTTCGGGTCGAAGCGCTGAATTAACACATCGGTCGAGATGTTGAGGTGAAAGCCAGCCGCCAGATGCTGCAATATCGTCATTTTCTGCTCCATGGTGGCGCGCAGCTGCGGGTAGAGATCGGAGAACTCACTCATTGAACTGGCCAGCACCGCGCCAAGCAGCAGGATGACGAAGAAGATCACCGTGATAACCAGCGTAATCGCCAGCCCACGGCGAAAACCGCGCCGCATCAGCATGGTGACCAGCGGGTTGAGCACAATGGCAAAAAAGGCCGCCAGCAACAGTGGCACCAGAATATCGGACGCGGCCCGCACGCCAGCGAGGATAATCACCAGCATCGCCAGTTTGATCAAAATATTTTGTCCGATTTTTTCCCGTTGCAGCTCGCTCATTCCCTCTCCCATCACACAAATTGGCTGAGCAAAGTGTAGCTGAAGTAAAATTAACAAGCTGATTTATCAGAGAAACGGTAAAAACAGCCGCCGGATTTGAGACCACCGGGACCTCAGGCGCGTCAGCCAGTGAATCCCCTGTCGGGTCTGACTCCGCCGTTTGCAGCATTTGCGCGGATGACAAAAATAACGCCACCGGATGGCCGCCGTGATGCGTTACCGGTGAAAGCAGGTATAGTTAACAGCTAACCGTTACCTTTCAGCCAACTACGCGCGCGAGGACTGATGCCTGACCAACCTGCAGCGGAGCCGACTACCGCATCCGGTAGCGTAAAAATATCTCTGCTGATCCTCTCTATCGTGATCTACAACTTCGCCAGTTATCTCACTATTGGTCTGCCACTGGCGATTCTGCCGGGCTGGGTGCACGACACGCTGGGCTTTAGCGCCTTCTGGGCCGGGTTAGTGATCAGCCTGCAGTATGTGGCGACGCTGCTGAGCCGGCCGCATGCCGGACGCTATGCCGATCTCTGGGGGCCTAAGAAAGTGGTGGTGATCGGGCTGGTGGGTTGCCTGATCAGCGGCGTCTGTATCCTGCTGGCGGCGCTGACGCTCGACAGTCCGTTGCTGAGCCTGACGCTACTGTGCATCGGCCGGTTGATCCTCGGGGTGGGGCAGAGTTTCACCGGCACCGGCACCTCATTGTGGGGCGTGGCGCGGGTTGGTTCGTTGCACATTGGCCGGGTGATCTCATGGAACGGCATCGTCACCTACGGCGCGATGGCGATTGGCGCGCCGCTCGGGGTACTGATTTACCGGCTCGGCGGGCTGCTGTGGCTGTCGGGGATCATCATCGCCATCTGCCTGGTAGGGATTGCCGGGGCCTTGCCGCGTCCGGCCGTCAAAGGCAGTAAAGCCAGACCGCTGCCGTTCCGCGCGGTGCTGGGAAAAATTGCTGGCTTCGGCGCGATTCTGGCGATGGGCTCTGCCGGTTTCGGCGTCATTGCTACCTTTATTACCCTGTTTTATCAGGATAAAGGCTGGGGAGGCGCCGCCTTTGCGCTGTCGCTGTTCAGCGGGGCTTTCGTCGGGGCGCGGCTGTTGTTTCCGAACGCCATCAACCGGCACGGTGGTTTGCGGGTTGCCAGCATCTGTCTGGCGGTTGAAGTAATCGGGCTGTTTCTGGTAGCCGCCGCTGGCGATCCGTGGATGGCCAAAGCGGGGGCGTTTCTTACCGGAGCCGGTTTCTCGCTGGTGTTCCCGGCGCTGGGGGTGGTGGCAGTAAAAGTGGTGCCGCAGCAAAATCAGGGCAGCGCGCTGGCAACGTACACCGCCTTTATGGATCTGTCGCTCGGCATTACCGGGCCGATCGCCGGGCTGATCATGAGCTATGCCGGGGTTTCTCAGGTCTACCTGCTGACGGCACTGCTGGTCTGTCTGGCGTGCGTCTGCACTCTGCGTCTGCAGTTCAGGCAACCGGCTACAGAGCCACATCAGGGATAAAAAAAGGGCCCCAACCGGGGCCAAACGTCTTTTCAGACACAGATAAGAAGATGTTCGGACGATGATTTGTGCAGGCTCAGGCCTGCAGCAGTTCGATACTGTGACGAATCTGGCGTTCAATCTCAGCCGGTGTCCAGCTATCCAGCTGGCTGGAGAAGGGTTCAAACGCGTAAATTCCCTTGTAACCCAGCATCTCCAGCCGCTTGACCTGCACCACGCTGTTCAGCACATCGCCATCGCTTAACATCACCCGTTCCTCATCAGTCAGTTCCGCCGTCGAGCGCAGATCTTCCACGCCAGAGAGATGCACCAGCCCGATTTGCTCAACCTCAATGCCCAGCGGAAACTCCTGTTCAGCCTGCTCATAGAGATGATGATGGAAGGTATCCAGCACCAGCTTAAACGGCACCGCTGCCTCAGCAATCAGCTGTTGTGCCTGCACGGCCGAACGGAGTGAGCTGACCGGAAATCCCAGCGGCTCGACCAGGCCCTGAATCCCATAATGGGCAAAGCGCGGAGCCAGCTGCTGCAGCGCCGCCACGGTTTGCTGCGGCGATACGCTGATTCCCTCGTTGAGCGGACACATCACCAGCGCACGGGCGCCAATCCGTTGCGCCTCCTGTAACAACGCCTCCGTCCGGGTCAGCAGATCGTCATCAATGCGGTTAAAGGGATAGAGGGCGTTAATGGTGACAATATCAATGTGGTATTTGTCGGTCAGCGCGCGAAGCTGTTCAGCAGTGAGGCCGTCAGTCACCCTGCCGCCCGGCATATCATTACGCAGCTCCACCTTACTCAGCCCCAGGCGCTGGACCAGCTGGAAAAAAGCCTCCAGTGAGAGCCGGGGCGCGATTTTACGATTAATACAGAAGCGGGTGGGATCGATGGCCATGCTGCGACTCCGGTGGCAGGAAAGAGGAAGATGGGGCTAAAGAGAACATTTATTTCATTATTTATGAATTATGAAATGGTAATTATTAGATCCGTCTCGCATTAATTCCATATTCCGTTTCACTGCGGACCGGTAAAACCCGATCGCGCCAGCAAAAACCGTGACTTTTTCACCCGGCTAACGGATTTGTCAGCGGCCGTAAAGCGCCTGACAGGCTGGCTTTGGCCCGATATCAGGCTGCCTCGATCGGGTGACGATAAAAATGCGATCTGTGCCGCTAAAAAGAAATTTTCTAAAAATATCCATTTGAAAAATTTGTTCCACTGTAATAGTTTCATAGCACGCTTTCAGGTTTGCCTGATCAGGCTGCGGGACAGGCCGCACAGTGAGTCTGCAGGGAACTTAACCATTTAAAGAGGCAACATCATGACTATCACAGGAAACTTTATTGGCGGTAAAACCACCTTCAGCGCCAGCAACGAAACCATCCCGGTTTACGATCCGGCAACCGGAAAAGTGGTACGTGAACTGACGCAGAGTACTGCTGACGAAGTGGCTCATGCGATTGAGGTTGCGCACAACGCCTTCCCGGCCTGGTCGAAAACCTCACCGCTGCGCCGTGCCCGTGTGCTGTTCAACTTCAAAGCGCTGATGGAACAACATCGCGATGAACTGGCGGCGCTGATTGTCTCCGAACATGGCAAAGTCTGGTCTGACGCGCTGGGCGAACTGACCCGCGGCATTGAAGTGATTGAGTTTGCCTGCGGGATCCCGCATCTGCTGAAAGGGGAATACTCACCGAATGTCGGCAGTGGCGTTGACAGCTTTTCGCTGATGCAGCCGGTCGGGGTTGTGGCGGGGATTACGCCGTTTAACTTCCCGGCGATGGTGCCGCTGTGGATGTTCCCGATCGCTCTGGCCTGCGGCAATACCTTTGTTCTGAAGCCGCCTGCGCTTGATCCGTCTGCCGCGGTCCGCATGGCGGAACTGCTTACCGAAGCGGGTCTGCCAGATGGCGTATTCAACGTGGTACACAGCTCAAATGAAGATGCTGAACAGTTGTACAAAGATCCGCGCATCGCGGCGGTGAGCTTTGTCGGGTCATCCGGCGTAGCAGAACACATCTACAAAACGGCCAGCGCCCACGGTAAGCGGGTACAGGCGTTTGGCGCCGCCAAAAACCACGCCATCGTGATGCCGGATGCCGATCTGGATGCCACCGTGAACGCCATTATGGGTGGGGCGTTTGGATCAGCGGGTGAGCGCTGCATGGCGCTGCCGGTGGTGGTCGCGGTTGGTGATGATACGGCTGACAAACTGATTGCCCGCCTGACGCCGCTGGTAAAAGCGCTGCGTGTCGGGCCTGGCATCAATAAAGGCGCAGAAGAGAATGAGATGGGGCCGGTGGTTTCGGCGGCGCATCAGAAGAAAGTGCTCGGCTACATTGATAAAGGTGAGCAGGAAGGTGCGAAGCTGGTGGTGGATGGCCGCACTATTCAGGTGGCCGGACACGCCGAAGGTTACTACGTCGGCGGCACGCTGTTTGATAACGTCACCTCTGACATGGTGATCTGGCGTGAAGAGATTTTTGGCCCGGTGCTGAGCATCATGCGTGCGCCGGACTACGACAGCGCGCTGCAACTGGTCAACAGCCATGAGTTCGGCAACGGCAGCGCCATTTTCACCAGCAACGGCAACACCGCGCGTGAATTTGTCCAGAACGTTGAAGCCGGCATGGTCGGGGTGAACGTGCCGGTTCCGGTGCCGATGGCTTTCCACAGCTTTGGTGGCTGGAAGCGTTCGGTGTTCGGCGCGCTCAACGTCCACGGTCCGGACGGTGTGCGTTTCTACACCCGGATGAAAACCGCCACGGTGCGCTGGCCAGCGGGTCAGCAGACCGTTTCAGAATTCAGTATGCCTACGCTAAGTTAATTCAATGAACTCTGTTTGAGGTGCCCGACCGGCAGGCCGCATTACGATGGCCTGCCGGTTAGCGGTTTCAGGCGGCTGGTTAAATCCGGGCCACTGCGACGGCAAGCGCATCTATCATGCAGAGAGGAGGAATGGGATGTCTTTACTTTCGAAAGCACAAGCACCAGACAGTCAGGGTCGCATTCAGCACGTCACGCCGGAGCGCGCCGGCTGGCGTTATGTCGGTTTCGACGTTTATCTGTTGAAGAAGGGAGAAACCCTGCGCCTCAGCAGCGGTGATAACGAGCTGTGCCTGGTGATAGTCGCCGGGCTGGCCTCGGTTAAAACCCGCCACGCAGAATTCCCTGGCATCGGTAAGCGCATGTCACCGTTTGAGCGCGTGCCGCCGTGGTCAGTCTATGTCCCGCATGACGATGAAGTCGACGTGCAGGCCGACAGCGATCTGGAACTGGCAGTCTGTAGCGCGCCGGGCCACGGCAATCTGCCTGCGCGGCTGATTGCGCCGGAAGATGTCGGGGTGGAGCATCGTGGCAAAGGACGTAACCAGCGGCTGGTACACAATATTCTGCCGGATAATAAACCGGCTGACAGTCTGCTGGTGGTGGAAGTCTATACCAATGAAGGCGATACCAGCTCTTATCCCAGCCACAAGCACGACCAGGAAGAGAGCGAAGACGAAACTTATCTGGAAGAGACCTATTATCACCGTTTCGATCCGGAACCGGGCTTTGCCATGCAGCGGGTTTACACCGACGATCGCTCGCTGGACGCGTGCATGGCGCCCTACAATCGCGATGTGGTGATGGTGCCGCGTGGCTATCATCCGGTGGCGACGCTGGCGGGTTACAACAACTACTACCTGAACGTGATGGCCGGACCGGTGCGGCTGTGGAAGTTTACCTGGGAGAAAGATCACGCCTGGGTCAATAGCGACGACTATCCGCGTCAGTCATAACTGTCTCACCGTCAGCCGTAACCGTTCCACCGCCGGCCGTGATTAAGCTCACCGCCGACCAATAAAAAAGGCAGCCAACAGGCTGCCTTTTTTAATCGCCTGAATCAGGGCGTTTCCGCATTGTTCAGTGCCAGTGACACCGCCAGCGTCTGCGCCAGACAAAGTGATGCAACCTGCGACCGGAAGCCATCCACCTGCGCTTCACGCACCACAAAACAGACGTCGCTGAAGGCGGCCAGCGGGCTGACCTGGCTGTCGGTGATGGCAATCTGATGCGCACCGCGCTTGGCACCCATTTCAACCACTTCGACCGCTTCACGCGCATACGGCGAGTAGCTGATGGCAATCACCACATCTTTAGGATTCACCAGGCTGAGCTGTTCGGTAAACATGCCGCCGAGGCCGTCGATCAGGAAGGCCCGGCGTTCCAGATGGCGCAGCGCATACACCAGATAAGAGGCGACGCTGAAAGAACGGCGCAGGCCAATCACATAGATATTCTCGGCCTCGTTCAGCAGCTTCACCGCTTTGTTCAGCTGCTCCGGATTAACCTGCATCGCCAGCTGCTGTAACGCCTGGCTGTTAACCATGGTAAACACATTGAGGATCTCAGCCGGGCTTTCAGGCGCACTGGCGCTGTCATCGGTTGAGGTCTGACGAAACAGACGGGCGCGTTCAGTGTAGTTAACCGTCTCTTCCATCAGGTGCTGACGAAAAACCTGTTTCATTTCATTGAAGCCGCTAAAGCCAAAAGCGTTGGCAAAGCGAATCAGGGTTGATGGCGGGACATCAGCCTGCTGGGCAATAGAGGCCACGGTATCAAAGGCAATGCTATTGCTGTTATCAAGAATGTAACGCGCAACCTGTTTAAGACGTTTGCTCAGCGTTTCGTAGCGGCGACGAATATCGTCCTGCAATAAAGAAAGTTGGGTGGGATTATTGGTCATTACTTCTGCCCGTGTAATAAGAATAATGGCTGGATAATGAGCGCTATAGTACCAGATGGATGGAAAATTTCATTTGTTTGCGTCAACAGAGCGGTTTATTTCATGGCTTTATGAATTGCTTCACAGAATGTCCCGGCGCGGCCAGCCGGAGAGGCGGTTCGTGGCGCACAAGGATAAAACGGCGCTGATTTGCGGCTGTCAGGATGGGGAGAGTGAGGATAGCAGGGCGGGCGACAGCAGAAGGATGACGGTGTAAGACATAAAAAAACGCCACCCTCTGAGCAGGATGGCGTCTGGCGGGCTGCATCAGGCGCGGGCGGCGCGCCAGTACTCAATCAGCCGCAGGTAGTTGCCTTTCACGGTGTCGATCAGCGACTGATCGTCCAGTTCGCCCTGTAACCACTGGCGCGATGGCTGACCAAAAATCGTCCGGCCGACAGCAAAGCCTTTTACCCATGGCGCTTTCGCCGCAGCGGCGAAGCCAGCTTTGAGCTTCTCTTCCGGCGCGTCCAGACCGAGTAACAGAATGCCGCGGCAGTGCGGGTCCTGCTGTTCGATCAATCCGCTGATCGCCTGCCAGCTTTCGGCCGGCAGCGGCGGCAGTTTCCACCAGTCCGGCTGAATGCCGAGGCTGTAGAAGTGACTGAGAATATCAAAATAGTAACCTTCATTACGATCCGGGTTGCTCTCCGGCAAAATCACTTCCAGCAGCAGTTCATGGCCACTTTTGTTACAGCCGTTCCAGACATCCAGTACCTGCTCATCCTGCTCTTTACGCAGTTCGGCACTGTCGTGCGGATGATAAAACACCAGGCATTTCACGACGTGTTCGGCTGGCCAGTCGATTAGCTGTGAGCCGATGTTGCCATGTTCCAGCCGCAGTGGGCGCGAACCCGGCAGTTCAATCGGGCGACCAATCCACCACTGTTTACCGGTGATGGCATTCAGCGCTTTCTGGCCGTAAGTGGTATCCGCCAGAATACCGCTTTTGTTCTCCAGTCCGGCGGTTTGCGCCGCTTCCTCGGCCGCTTTCAGCAGCAGCAGTTTAAGCTGTGGAATTTTGCTCTCATCGACGCCCGCTTCGCGCGCCATATCCACCAGCTGTTTACGATGGTCAAAGGCGAACACGTTCAGTTCCGGCCACTGCTGTTTGCGGGTGGTCACGCGGTGCAGATGGTTGAGGCGACTGTCGAGATCGGGCCGTTTCACCTCTTTATCGCGACTCAGGAAATCATCCAGCTCCGCTTTGGTGGGCATGGCGGGCGCGCAGCCGTGGCGTGACACCACCAGCGCTCCGCAGGCGTTGGCGTAACGGCATGCCTGTTCCCAGCCTTCATCGTTCAGCCAGCCACGCAGCAGGCCGGACATAAACGCATCGCCTGCGCCCAGCACGTTTAGCACTTCGACCCGCACCCCGCTGTGCAGCCGGGTCTGTTCCCAGCTATCCGGGATCTCACCTTCAAACACCACGCAGCCCAGCGGACCGCGTTTGCAGACCAGCGTCGCCTGACTGGCCTGACGCACGTTCTTCAGGGCGGTCAGCGTATCGGTGCTGCCACCGGCAATATGAAACTCTTCTTCGGTACCGACGATTAAATCGAAATAATGCACCACTTCCTGTAGCTGTTGCGTCACCTGCGACGATTCAATGAAACGGGTTTCACCGTCGCCGAGCGAGGTCAGTCCCCACAGCACCGGACGATAATCGATATCCAGTGCGGTACGCAGGCCGTTGCGGCGGGCAATAACCAGCGCTTTCAGCACCGCTTCGCGGGTCTGCGGGTGGGATAAGTGGGTGCCGGTCACCGCGACCGCGCGCGAAGAGGCGATAAAATCTTCCTGCACGTCGTCCGGTACCAGGCCCATATCGGCGCAGTTATCACGGTAGAAAATCAGCGGAAAAGTCTCTTCATCTTTAATACCGAGGATCACCATGCCGGTCAGGCGTTTTTCGTCGGTGATTAAGGCATCGGTATTACAGCCGACGCGCTGCAACTCTTCGCGCAGAAAGCGACCATTGTGCTCATCTCCCACCCGCGCCAGCATCGCCGATTTCAGGCCCTGAATCGCAGTGCCATAGGCGACGTTGCCTGAGGAACCCCCGAGATATTTGGCGAATGAGGTGACATCCTCCAGCCGCGCCCCGATCTGCTGACCATAAAAATCAACGGCGATGCGCCCGATACAAATCACATCAAGCCGCTTCTGTTGTGTACTCATACCTGTGGTTTCCTTCTGTGATTAGCAGACACTGCGGGCGAAAAGCCCGACGTCGCGCGCTTTGCTTCCGGGTCTATAGGTGCCTGATTGGCTATGAGGGCAGTATGAGGAATAAAAATTCCAAGTTCAACATGAAATGAAATATCCATCGCGATTTTGTGAACCAGGTAAAACTCCTGATTCCACTCAGCGATCGGCAGAGCCAGGTTGACGGCGCCCGGCATATCAGGGTTGTGAGAGAGATCGCAGGAATATCCCCATTAATAGAGGAAGCTGCTGAAGTGAAATGAATTTTTTCATCATTCGATGATGTCCATAAAACGTTCCAGTTTACCCGGTCCGGATCGCCTGTCAGTCCCGGCAGCGTCACTAAATTTGATCTCACTCGCAAAATGAAATGTTTCTTCTGTAATTGTATTTTATGAAAAATATATTTGTTTATAATCGCCTCACGTTTCAATTATACCGGTCGCCTTTTCCGCAGTATGACTTCGCCTGGCGCGTTGTACCGGAGTCAGGTACCACCAGCATGTAAAGGAAGAGCATATGGGCACAATCAGACTGACCACTGCACAGGCGCTGGTTAAATTTCTTGATAATCAATACATTGATGTTGATGGCGTTGAGACTAAGTTTGTAAAAGGCATCTTCGCCATTTTCGGTCATGGCAACGTGCTGGGAATGGGACAGGCGCTGGAGCAGGATAGCGGCGATCTGGTTGTGTATCAGGGCCGCAATGAGCAGGGCATGGCGCATGCCGCCACCGGCTTTGCTAAACAGTCACTGCGTCGTCAGATCATCGCCTGCAGCTCGTCAGTCGGACCCGGTGCCGCCAACATGATTACCGCGGCTGCCACCGCCACCGCGAACCGTATTCCGCTGCTGCTGTTGCCCGGCGACGTGTTCGCTACCCGCCAGCCCGATCCGGTTTTGCAGCAGATTGAGCAGAGCTACGATCTTAGCATCAGCACCAACGACGCCTTCCGGGCCGTCAGCAAATACTGGGACCGCGTCAGCCGTCCGGAACAGCTGATGTCGGCCTGCATTAACGCCCTGCGCGTGCTGACCGATCCGGCCGAAACCGGCGCGGTAACGCTGTCGCTGCCGCAGGATGTGCAGGGTGAAGCCTGGGATTACCCGGACTATTTCTTCCAGAAGCGGGTGCACCGACTGGATCGTCGCCTGCCGGTTGCGGCGCAGCTGGCCGATGCCCTGACGCTGATCGGCCGTAAGCGCAAGCCGCTGATCGTCTGTGGCGGCGGGGTTAAATACTCTGAAGCGGGTGAGGCGCTGCGCCAGTTCGCCGAGCGTTATCAGATTCCGTTTGCCGAAACGCAGGCGGGCAAAGGCACGGTGATCTCCGACCATCCGCTTAACGTCGGCGGCGTCGGTGAAACCGGCTGTCTGGCCGCCAACCTGCTGGCAAAAGAGGCTGATTTAGTCATCGGTATTGGTACCCGTTACACCGACTTCACCACCGCCTCGAAATGGATTTTCCAGAATCCGGACGTCAGCTTCCTCAATATCAACGTCAGCAATTTCGACAGCTACAAGCTGGATGGCGTACAGCTGCTGGCCGATGCCCGTGAAGGGTTGACCGCGCTGACGGCTGCGCTGGCGTCACAGCATTACAGTAACGACTGGGGCAGCCAGATTGAACAGGCGCAGAGCAAACTGCTGAAAGAGACTCAGCGTGTCTATCAGGTGGAGTATCACCAACAGGACTTTGTGCCGGAGATTGCCGACCATCTCGATCGTGAAGCGGTATTCGCCGAGTTCAACCGCCTGACCCAGTCAGTCCTGACGCAAAGCAGCGTGCTCGGCACGCTGAACGAACAGTTACCCAAAGAGGCGGTGATTGTTGCGGCAGCGGGCAGCTTGCCCGGCGATCTGCAGCGCGTCTGGCGCACCAAAGATTACAACGCCTATCACGTGGAGTACGGCTACTCCTGTATGGGTTATGAAGTTAACGCCGCGCTGGGCGCAAAACTGGCGCAGCCGCAGCGAGAAGTCTATGCGCTGGTCGGCGATGGCTCTTTCATGATGCTGCATTCCGAGCTGGTTACCTCAATTCAGGAAGGGGCGAAGATCAACGTGGTGCTGCTGGATAACATGACCAACGGCTGCATCAATAACCTGCAAATGGAACACGGAATGGACAGCTTCACCACCGAGTTCCGCTTCCGTAATCCGGAAGGTGGCAAGCTGGATGGGGGCTTCGTGCCGGTTGATTTCGCCGCCATCGCGGCAGGCTACGGCTGTAAAACCTACCGCGTCACCACGCTGGAGCAGCTAAAAGCCGCGCTGGAAGATGCCAGAACGCAGACCGTTTCCACGCTTATCGACATCAAAGTGCTGCCGAAAACCATGATCCACAAATATTTCAGCTGGTGGCACGTTGGCGTCGCGCAGGCCTCCGATTCTGAACGGGTTCAGGCGGTAGCGGATAAGCTGAAAACCCATCTGGATCAGGCGCGTAAATACTAATTTCAGGGCCGGATCACGGCCCCTTTCCTCTTATCTCAGCACGAACCCTACACAGGTGTAATTATGACTTTGAAACTTGGCGTCATCGGTACAGGTGCAATTGGTCAGGAACATATTCGCCGCTGCAACCACGTGTTGCAGGGCGCACAGGTGGTTGCCGTCTCGGATATCAACGTTGACGGCGCGCGCGCTGCGCTGCAGCGCCTGAACATCGAGGCGCAAGTGTTCCAGAACGGACATGACGTGATCCAGTCACCAGAGGTGGATGCGGTGCTGGTGACGTCATGGGACCCGACCCACGAAGAGTTCACCTTAGCTGCGATTGCCGCGGGCAAACCGGTGTTCTGTGAGAAGCCGCTGGCGATGAGCGCCGAAGGCTGTCGCCGGGTGGTGGACGCTGAAATCCAGGCCGGCAAACGGCTGGTGCAGGTCGGCTTTATGCGCCCTTACGATGCTGGCTACCGCGCGCTGAAAAAAGTGATTACCGACGGGGATATTGGCGAGCCGCTGATGCTGCACTGTGCGCACCGTAACCCGACCGTGCCGGAAAATTACACCACGCCGATGGCGATCACCAACACGCTGATCCATGAACTGGACGTGCTGCGCTGGCTGACCAATGACGATTATAAAACGGTGCAGGTGGTCTTCCCGCGCGTCACCTCAAAATCCCATGCCCAACTGAAAGATCCGCAGATTGTGCTGTTTGAGACCCAGAAAGGGGTACGCATCGACGTCGAGATCTTCGTCAACTGCGCCTATGGCTATGACATCCAGTGCGAAGTGGTTGGGGAAGAGGGCATTGCCCGGTTGCCTGAGCCGTCGTCGGTACAGCTGCGTAAAGATGCCCGACTGTCGAACACCATTCTGGTTGACTGGAAAGATCGGTTTATCGAAGCGTATGACGTGGAGCTGCAGGCGTTCATCAACGACGTGAAAGCGGGCACGCTGACCGGTCCGTCTGCCTGGGATGGCTTTGCCGCCTCAGTGGCCGCCGATGCCTGTATCAAAGCGCAAAACAGCGGTGCGATTGAAACGGTAGAGATGCCGCCACGTCCTGCTTTCTACTCTTAATTCAGCCCAGACAGGCGGGATGACCGCCCCGGCTCAGGAATAAAATGATGAACAAAGACAATGTAAAACTGGCTATCGCCCCGATTGGCTGGACCAACGATGACATGCCGGATCTCGGCAGTGAGAACACCTTCCAGCAGACGGTGAGCGAGATGGCGCTGGCCGGTTTTACCGGTAGCGAAGTCGGCAGTAAATATCCGCGCGATCCGGCGATTCTTAAACCGATGCTCGACATTCGCGGCATTGAGATCTGCAACGCCTGGTTCAGCACCTTTTTTGCCAACGGCGACAAAGCTAAAACCATCGACGAGTTCGTTAACCACATGAACTTCCTGCATGCGATGGGTGCGCGGGTGATTGGCTGTTCAGAACAGAGCAAAAGTATTCAGGGCACCACGCTGGCGGTGTTTGAGCAGAAACCGGTGTTCAGTGATGAGGAGTGGCAGCTGACGGCAGAAGGCTATAACGAACTGGCGCGGATTGCGGCTGAGAAGGGGATGCGGGTCACGCTGCATCACCATATGGGGACCGGTATTCAGACGACTGAAGAGATAGACCGCTTTATGGCCCTGACCGACGATCAGGTTGGCCTGCTGTATGACACCGGTCACGTCTACTACTCTGAGGGATCGCAGCAGAAGATGCTGGCGGTGCTGGAAAAATATCTGCCGCGCATTTTCCACGTCCACCTGAAAGACGTGCGTGACGAGGTCGTCGCCGAGGTGCGCGACAATCATCTCTCCTTCCTGGAAGGGGTGAAAAAGGGCACCTTCACCGTACCGGGCGATGGCGTGATCGATTTCAAACCGGTGTTCAAAATCCTCGACGATTACGGCTACAAAGGCTGGATGGTGGTGGAAGCGGAGCAGGACCCGGCGCTGGCTAACCCGTTTGAATATGCGGTGAAAGCGCGCAAATATATTCGTGAGAACGCAGGATTGTAAGCGCAGGCGGGAAACCGTGAGATAAACCGGCTTCCCCCAGATGGGGGAAGCCGCAAGCCAGCAGGGCAGTCGCCCGGCCTTATTTCAGCGCAATACTCTTCACAATATTGTCGGCATCGCTTTGTGCCTGCTGCTGGTTGTCGCCTGGCAGGGTAATCTGCAGCGTCACCAGTTTGCCGTCGACTTTGGCCAGAATCACCGATGACCATGAGGTCTGGTTATTGGCAGAAATCACCGTATCCAGCTGCTGTGCCGGCTGATCTTTCAGCGTGACCGCTTTGTTCGAGACCACCTGCAGTTGCGGATCGCGGTTGCGCTGCTGCTGCTCCATACGCTGTGACAGCACGTCCAGCCCATCACTGGTCGGCTCACCGGCAATCACAATAATCGCGCGCGCACCGGTTTCGTCGGCATACACGTGCATATTGGTGGTCTGTGAACCGAGCTTGCCGCTCTTGTCCGACATGCCCGGCGGCAGCGAGAAGCTCAGTTTGCCATCCATCAGCGTCACGGTCTGCGCCGACTGACTGGCGCTGACGCCGTTGTCATTCGCCGCGTCATCTTTCTTCTGGTCACAGGCGGCTAAGCCCAGCACCAGTAAGCCCATTCCTACATATTTCACCAGGTTGCGCATCAGAATCCCTTTTTTAAGTTTCCAGTCAGCCGTTAATACAACAGGAATCAGGTTGCAAACGCAACCTGATGATTGTCAGCAGATCTTAGCGGGTAATGGCGTAAATCGGTATGGCGGGTTAGCCGAAATTTATCTGGCTGGTGGCACGGCGCTCAGCCAGGCGTTTCAGCGCGGCATTGAGCAATACGCCGTAGGCCGGCAGGAAGAACACCATGCAGATCAGCACTTTGAAGCTGTAGTCAACCAGGGCGATCTCCACCCAGTGCTGGGCCATAAACGCATCAGGGCTTTTATAAAAGGCGATGAAGAAAAAGGCCAGCGTATCGCTGATGTTGCCGAGGAACATGGCGCAGCCTGGAGCGATCCACCATTGCGGCAGGGCGCGCAGACGGTTGAAGACGTGCACGTCGAGGATCTGACCCAGGGCGTAAGCCATAAAGCTGGCGCAGGCGATACGCGCGACAAACAGATTCACCTGTTCCAGTGCCGCCCAGCCCTGCCACTGACCCTGATAATAGAGCGAAGAAACGGCATAGGAGATAAACAGCGCCGGGATCATCACCGCCAGAATAATGCGTCGGGCCAGCGGCGCGCCAAAGATGCGCACGGTCAGATCGGTTGCCAGGAAGATAAACGGGAAGCTGAACGCGCCCCAGGTGGTGTGGAAGCCGAAAATGGAAATCGGCAGCTGCACCAGGTAGTTACTGGAGGTGATCACCAGCAGGTGAAACAGCGATAACCAGAACAGCGCGTGCATGCGCTGACGCGAAGAGAATGCGAGCATAATCAACCTTTTTAATGTTGGGGTGAGGGAACCCATTGCGGGACGCCGTTCGGGCAGCGCCTGGCAGTTTTATGAGCAAAAAGCGGCGGCATCTTACCGCGTTGTGCTATTTATGCAATGGTTAATTTTAGCGCAATCGTTATCGCCTTGCGTCAACGGCACCACGCGCTAGAATGAGCGCCCCAAACCTGAACCGAGTCCATTATGAGCGATGCTTTTTCCTCTGCCGACCATCAACTGGATGCCCGTGGCCTGCGTTGTCCGGAGCCGGTGATGATGGTGCGCAAAACCGTTCGCAGCCTGCAGGATGGCGATACGCTGTTGATCATTGCCGACGATCCGGCCACCACCCGCGATATTCCCGGCTTCTGCCGCTTTATGGAGCATCGCCTGCTGGCGCAGCAGACCGATAACCTGCCTTATCAGTTCCTGATCCAGAAAGGGATGGCGGAGTAACGCTGGGTGCCCATTGGCAGCGCGGCCCGTCATCTGACCGGCCGCTCGTCTTCAGCTTCGGTTGCGCAGTAATCGCAGCGCGTTAGCGGTGACCAGCGCCGTTGCGCCGGAATCCGCCAGCACCGCCAGCCACAATCCGGTCAGTCCCAGCAGGGTCGTGACCAGAAATACCGCCTTCAGCCCCAGCGCAATGGTCAGGTTCTGACGAATGATGCGGCGCGTACGGCGCGCCAGTACAATCATCGGTGCCAGATTGCTGAGCTGATTGCGCGTCAGCGCGGCATCGGCCGCCTCCAGCGCAACGTCGGTGCCGCTGCCCATCGCGATCCCCAGCGTCGCCGCTTTCATCGCCGGCGCATCGTTAATGCCATCCCCGACCATCGCCAGCGGCTGCTGCTGACTCAGTTCTGCTATCGCCGCCACCTTGTCGGCCGGTAACAGGCTGGCACGGTACTCAATGCCCAGTTGCCGGGCGATGGCTGCCGCTGCACGCGGGTTGTCGCCGGTCAGCATCAGACTCTCAATGCCCAGTTTTTTCAGCGCCTGTAATGCGGCGATCGCATCGCTGCGCAGCTGATCGCGCAAGGCCAGCGCGCCCAGCGCCTCGCCATTGCGGGTCAGCAACACCACCGTTTCACCTGCTGCTTCACGCTGGGTGATCTGTTCGGTTTGCTGCGCCGTCAGTCCGGTCATCTGCGTGGGCGTCAGCAACCGGATCGGCTGGCCATTGACCACCGCCGTAATGCCCCGTCCCGCCTGAATCTGCTGATCGCGGGCGGCCGGGATGGCCAGATTGCGTGCCGCCGCCGCCGCCACAATCGCACTGGCCAGTGGATGCGTCGCGCCCTGTTCAACCGCCGCGCTGAGCGCCAGCATCTCTGCCTCGCCGGTCTCGCCAAAGCGCAGAATCCCGGTGAGCTGCGGCTTGCCAACGGTCAGGGTGCCGGTTTTATCGAACGCCATCATGCGCAGGGAACTCAGACGTTCTAAGGCCGCGCCGCCTTTGATCAGCGCGCCCTGACGTGCAGCGGCAGCCAGCCCGGAGGTAATCGCCGCCGGCGTGGAAATCACCAGTGCACAGGGGCAGCCAATCAGCAGTAAGGTCAGGCCCTTGTAGATCCACGGCTGCCATTCTCCCGCGCCGAGCAGCGGGGGCACCACCATCACCAGCAGCGACAGCAGCATCACCAACGGCGTATAGAGACGGCTGAACCGATCGATAAAGCGCTCAACCGGGGCGCGGTGGGTTTCTGCTTCTTCAATCAGCTGCAGTATCCGGTCAATCGCGCTTTCGCCCGGTTTCGATACCACTTCCAGCGTGACCAGCCGGTCAATGCTGGTGGCACCGGCCAGTATTTTTTCGCCGCTGCTGCGCGTCACCGGCAGCGACTCGCCGGTTAACGCGCTTTCATCAAAGCTGGCGAGCGGCGTGATTAAGCGGCCATCGACCGGCAGGCGACTGCCGGCTGACACTTCAATCTGATCGCCGGGCTGCAGCGCAGCCAGTGGCACGTCGCTGCGCCGACCCTGCTCAAGACGGACCGCCGATTCCGGCCGCAGCGCCATCAGGCGGGTCACGCCACTGCGCGCCCGCGAGGCGGCATAGCTTTCGAGCTGTTCGCCAAGCTGAAACAGCACCAGCACCATCGCTGCTTCGGCGTGAGCGCCGATGATCAGCGCACCCGCTGAGGCCAGCGTCATCAGGGTTTCGATGGTGAAAGGCGAGCCGCTGCGCAGCCGTTGCCAGGCGCTGCGCGCCACCGGAAACAGGCCGATCAGGGTAGTGACAATAAACAGGCGATCTCCCCACAGCGGCGCGAAATGGCTGAGCAGGCTGCTGGCGAGCACCAGCAGCGCCAGCGCAATCAGCATGCGGTTATGCTGCCAGCGTGGGCCATCGGCTGCCGTTTCGGTCTGCGTACTGAGCTGGAAGCCGGCTTTTTTGACCGCCTGCTCCACCGCCTGGCGCACGTCGCTGTCCGCATTGACCACCAGTTTTTCACTGCTGAACAGGACGCGCGCCTCGGTGACGCCCGCGACCTGCTGAACTGCGGTTTCAATGCTGCGGGCGCAGCCGGGACAATCCATCCCGCTGACCTGCCAGCTATAAGGTAGAGTGCCGACGCGTCGTCGGTCACTTTCCTCATCGGCGTCGTTGCCGGGACTGCTGTTACTGTCGCAGCAGCAGCCCGCACTATCCGGCGTGACCGGAGTTGCGGCATGAATAGAGAGCGTCAGGGGACGGGACTGAGGGATCTGGCACAGGGGTTTGGCTGCGGCGTGGCTGGCACGCGGTTTGCCGCAGCCACAGGCGTGATGTTGATGCATATGACCTCCGGAAAAGGGATGGACGAAGCTGTCCATCCCGCTATCCTACACTCTGGAGTGAACTCCAGAGTCAAGGTCAATTTTTTAAATCACCCACAGTGAACGGACAATCATAAAGTGACCGGCAAAGTAGCAGGCCGCAACGATAGCGCTGTCGGCACTGAAACGACGGCGATAGTGGCTGATAAACCAGACAATGTTAGCCAGCAGCAGCAGACCTGCACCGACCATGATTGAGAAGCTGTAATCGGTAGGGCGGAAGAAGTATTGCTCAGTAGCGATCCAGGTCATCACCAGCGTCATGCCGATAAAAGTACAGATCGGCCAGCGCAGATCTTCCAGTCTGCTCCACAGAATGCCAATCAGCACCACGCCGATAATCAGCAGCGTCAGCGGGATCGGCCAGAAAAAGGTCATGGTCATGCTGGCGGCAAAACAGAGGGTATACAGCAGATGCGACAGGAAAAATGCGCCAATCGCATAGAGCATCTGCTGACGGGGCAATAGCGTTAGCGCATCACCGACCAGCGTGGCGATCAGGCCGGCCAGAATCAGATAGTCAGTGGTATTCAGCGTCGGAGCCTGCCAGGCCAGGCCGACCAGCAGCAACAGTGTGACCGGTTTAAACAGCCAGCGTTGCCATTGCGGACCGCGATAGGTGGCATCAACGTAGAGCCAGCCGGAGAAAAGTACAGCGAGGAAAGACCAGAGCATTGTTTCTCCCTTTTTTAACCAAAATGGTGAAAGATCCCAAAATATCCCTTCCAGTTTAGGTTACGTCCCGACGATGTGACAATCAGGCAACTCTGGTTGTATGCTTTGCCGCGCAGTTAACGCCATCCGCACCCTTTAAGCCCGAGAGAATTATGAGCAAACCACCGCTAATCTTTATTATCGTTCTGGCAATTATCGCCGTGCTGGCAACCCGTCAGTTCATCAAGCAGCGCCGGGAAACCGCCGTCAATGACGCCTCTCCGGTGCGATCCCTGACGGCACAGGTTAAAACCAAACGGGAGTTTCCGGCACCCAATCGCCGCTCACGTCAGCGTGAAGTGATTGCCGGAGAAGAGATGCGCTACGAAGCGCTGTTTCATCCGCTTAACGGTGCCAGCGACATTAAAGTGCAGCTTCAGGAAGCGCAGTATCATCAGCTGGATAAAGGGGCGAAGGGCGAATTAAAAATGCAGGGGACGCGCTTTATCAGCTTTACGCCAGCGCAGTAATCAGCGGGCAGGGTGCCCGCTCTGAAGACTACTTTTTCCGCGGGAAGTGCTTTTTCTGCCAGGCGACCAGCTCAAATACGCCGAACACAAACACTTTCACCTGGGTAAGGCGGTTGATTGGCGGGGCATCTTTGGTCTGCGTTACACGCAGTAACACCAGCTGCAGGCCGTGCATCATGATCATGAAAAACAGCGCGACATTAATGAAGTAGGTCAGCGGTTTCGGGTAGGGATGGACCACGTTAACCAGCAAAAAACCCCATACGCACAGCATCAACAGACGCCCCAAATTAAGTAACATCCTGCGTCTCCAGTTGACGTTGATATAAACGATAAGCCACTTGTCCGGCTATTTTCTCGCGATAAAGGTTCCACTCTGGCGGCACCGGCGGCGCGCCATTCTCCACTTCACTTTCGACGTAGATCAGCGCCTCGTCTGCCAGCCAGTGATTCTGTTCCAGCAGCTGCAGCGTCTGTTCCAGCAGGCCCTGACGAAACGGCGGATCGATAAACACCACGTCAAACGGTTGGCCCGGCTGAGCCAGAAAGCTCAGGGCATTGGTCTGAATCACTTTGCCGTTGCTGGCGTTCAGCGTCTGCAGATTCTTCATCAGTTGCTGTGCCACCGGACGCTCCAGCTCCAGTAGCGTAGCCGATCCAGCGTAACGCGACAGCGCTTCCAGACCTAACGCGCCGCTGCCGGCGAAACAGTCGAGACAACGTGCGTCGGGCAGTACCGGCGCCAGCCAGTTAAACAGCGTTTCACGAACCCGATCGGTGGTCGGGCGCAGTCCGGCACTATCGGGCACCGGCAATTTGCGTCCGCGCCATTGTCCGCCGATGATGCGGATCTGGCCGGCACCGCCGGTACTGCGGGGGTTTTTAGTCATCTTGCTCACAACTCGTCATAATTTGTTGCGTAGTTTAACGGGCGAATCGGTGAGAAGAAACGTTAAAAAAGGGTGCTGTGGTGAGCTGGCTGGAAAGTGTTAGACTACTGAGTTGCTGAAGTCATGCAGTATTCTGCGGTTTTACGCCGGTCTGGCGTTAGCCAATTTTAATTGATTCACCCCTGGAAACGACGTGCGACCGGGACAAAGCCATCGAGGAGTGTAGTCACACAATGGCAAAAGAGAAAAAACGTGGCTTTTTTTCCTGGCTGGGATTTGGCAAAGAAGAAGAGAAGCAACCCTCTGCGGAAGAGCAGGCGCAGCAGGCGGCTGAGTCTGCTCAGCCGCAGTCAGAGCAGCAAGCCGCAACCTTAACGCAGGCTGAAGCGCAAGCGGAAGAGACTGTCGCCATCACCGAAACGGTGGCCGGACAGCAGCGTGATGCGGATGTGACGGCCGCTGCGCCACACGAAGCCGCGCCGGAAGCCCTGGCGGAGCCGGAGCCGATTCAGGCTGACCCGGAAGCCTTACTGGAAACGGCGAGGGGGCCGGAGGCTGACGTTGCCCCGGTCGTCGAGGCTGATGCCGTTATCACACCAGCGGCTGATGCTGAACTGCATCAGGCCGACGCGCCGCTGAGCGACGAAGAGCTGGAAGCGCTGGCACTGGGCGAGGCGGAGATCATCGAAACGCCACCGGCCGACGCGCCGCTGAGCGACGAAGAGCTGGAAGCGCTGGCACTGGGCGATGCGGAGATCATCGAAACGCCACCGGCCGACGCGCCGCTGAGCGACGAAGAGCTGGACGCGCTGGCACTGGGCGAGGCAGAGATCATCGAAACGCCACCGGCCGACGCGCCGCTGAGCGATGAAGAGCTGGACGCGCTGGCGCTGGCAGAAAGCGAAGAAGCCGATGTCGTGCCGGATACCGTCAGCGATCTGCCGTTAGCCGCTGCGCCAATCATCACGCAGGAGCAGGAACGTCCCAGCAAGGAGGGCTTCTTTGCCCGCCTGAAGCGCAGCCTGGTGAAAACCCGTCAGAACCTCGGTTCCGGTTTTATCAGCCTGTTCCGTGGCAAAAAGATTGATGATGACCTGTTTGATGAGCTGGAAGAGCAGTTACTGATTGCCGACGTCGGCGTCGATACGACCCGCCGCATCATTACTCACCTGACTCAACAGGCGAACCGTAAGCAGCTGCGTGACGCAGAAGCGCTCTACGGCTTGCTGAAAGCCGAAATGGCCTCGATTCTGGCCAAAGTCGATGCGCCGCTGGATGTCTCCGGCAAAACGCCGTTTGTCATCCTGATGGTTGGCGTCAACGGTGTGGGTAAAACCACCACCATCGGCAAACTGGCGCGTCAGTATCAGGCCGAGGGCAAATCGGTGATGCTGGCTGCCGGCGACACCTTCCGTGCCGCTGCGGTAGAGCAGCTGCAGGTCTGGGGCCAGCGCAATAATATTCCGGTGATTGCCCAGCATACCGGTGCGGATTCCGCTTCGGTGATCTTCGATGCGATTCAGGCAGCCAAATCACGCGGTGTGGATGTTCTGATCGCGGATACCGCCGGTCGTCTGCAGAACAAATCACACCTGATGGAAGAGCTGAAGAAAATCACCCGCGTAATGAAGAAGCTGGACGAAGATGCGCCGCATGAAGTGATGCTGACGCTTGACGCCAGCACCGGGCAGAATGCGGTCAGCCAGGCCAGACTGTTCCATGAAGCGGTTGGCTTAACCGGTATCGCGCTGACCAAGCTGGATGGCACGGCCAAGGGCGGTGTGATCTTCTCGGTCGCCGATCAGTTCGGTATTCCGATTCGCTATATCGGTGTCGGGGAAGGCATCGAGGATTTACGGCCGTTTAAGGCGGAAGATTTTATTGAGGCACTGTTTGCCCGAGAGGACTAATTAGGATGATTCGCTTTGAAGAGGTCAGTAAGGCATATCTCGGCGGACGTCAGGCACTGCAGGGGGTGGATTTCCATCTGCGTCCCGGCGAAATGGCGTTCCTGACCGGCCACTCCGGTGCCGGTAAAAGTACGTTGCTGAAGCTGATTTGTGGCATTGAGCGTCCGAGTGCCGGACAAATCTGGTTTAGCGGCCACGATATTTCCCGCTTGCGTAACAGTGAAGTGCCTTTCCTGCGCCGTCAGATTGGCATGATCTTTCAGGATCACCACCTGCTGATGGATCGTTCGGTGTATGACAACGTGGCGATCCCGCTGATTATCTCCGGTGCCAGCGGCGAAGATATCCGTCGTCGTGTCTCAGCAGCGCTGGATAAAGTCGGCCTGCTCGACAAAGCGAAAAGTTACCCGATTCAGCTGTCAGGCGGTGAACAGCAGCGTGTCGGTATCGCCCGTGCGGTGGTAAACAAACCGGCGGTGCTGCTGGCGGATGAACCAACCGGTAACCTTGATGAAGCGCTGTCGGAAGACATTCTGCGGCTGTTCGAAGAGTTCAACCGCGTTGGCGTCACGGTATTAATGGCGACGCACGACAACGGCTTAATCGCCCGTCGTAACTACCGCGTCATGACGCTGAACCAGGGACGCCTGCACGGAGGCCACGATGGTCAATAAACGCAATAAACGCCCGACGGCGCAGAAAGCGAAGCAGCAGCCGTCAAAAAGCAAAGCGCTGAAAGGCGGCTGGCAGGAACAGTGGCGCTACGCGCTGCGCGGTACGCTGTCTGACATGTGGCGTCAGCCGCTGGCGACGCTACTGACGGTGATGGTAATCGCCATTTCGCTGACCCTGCCAAGCGTCTGCTATATGGTGTGGAAAAACGTCAGTCAGGCGGCGACGCAGTGGTATCCGGCACCGCAACTGACGGTCTATCTCGACAAAGCTCTGGATGACACTGCCGCGGAAAACGTGGTGGCGCAGCTCAAACAGGTTGATGGCGTGGATAACGTCAATTACCTGACGCGGGAAGAGGCGCTCAACGAGTTCCGCAACTGGTCAGGCTTTGGCGGTGCGATGGATATGCTGGAGCAGAATCCGCTGCCTGCGGTGGCGATTATCACGCCGAAGCTCAATTTCCAGAATTCCGACACCATGCAGAGCCTGCGCGATCGGGTCACCAAAGTGCAGGGCGTAGATGAAGTGCGGATGGACGACAGCTGGTTCGCACGGCTGGCGGCGCTGACCGGGCTGGTAGGGCAGATTGCCTCAATGATCGGCGTGCTGATGATTGTGGCGGTGTTCCTGGTGATCGGTAACAGCGTACGGCTCAGCATCTTTGCCCGTCGCGATACCATCAACGTACAAAAGCTGATTGGTGCGACCGATGGCTTTATCCTGCGGCCCTTCCTGTATGGCGGCGCGTTGCTGGGCTTCAGCGGCGCGGTACTGTCGCTGGTGCTTTCAGAAGTGCTGGTGCTGCGGTTACAGTCGGTGGTGGCCCACGTGGCGACCGTATTCGGCACTACCTTCTCACTGGAGGGATTCTCCTGGGATGAGGCGCTGCTGTTATTACTGATTGCCGCGATCATCGGCTGGGTGGCCGCCTGGCTGGCGACGGTACAACATTTACGCCGATTTACGCCCCAGTAAACGTCTGCAACATTTTTTTGTTATAATACTCCTCTGCTGCCGAAGACCGGATGCAGAGGACGTATTACCTCTTCCCTTCCTGTCATCTGTGTGTAAAATATTCACTGCTATAATTGTTGTTGTGGATAACTTTGTTGTCCCGGTAGCACAGATTGCTTTCGGATTTCGCGCGACGTTGACATACTGTATCGTCTGCGCAAGGAAATGTGCGGCAATTCCACTGAATTTGTGAGGGTTTGAATGACCAAAGAAATGCAAACTTTAGCTATTGCTCCTCTTGGTAACCTGGAGTCTTACGTCCGGGCTGCCAATACCTGGCCGATGCTATCGGCAGAAGAGGAAAAAGCGTTGGCTGAACGGCTGCATTACCAGGGCGATCTGGATGCGGCAAAGACGCTGATCCTGTCTCACCTACGCTTTGTAGTTCATATCGCTCGTAACTACTCCGGCTACGGCTTGCCGCAGGCTGACCTGATTCAGGAAGGTAACATCGGCCTGATGAAAGCGGTGCGTCGCTTCAACCCTGAAGTGGGCGTGCGCCTGGTCTCATTTGCCGTGCACTGGATTAAAGCCGAGATTCACGAATACGTGCTGCGTAACTGGCGTATCGTGAAAGTCGCGACCACTAAAGCACAGCGTAAGCTGTTCTTTAACCTGCGCAAAACCAAGCAGCGTCTGGGCTGGTTCAACCAGGATGAAGTCGAGATGGTGGCGCGCGAGCTGGGCGTGAGCAGTAAAGACGTGCGTGAAATGGAATCACGTATGGCGGCGCAGGATATGACCTTTGATATGTCGGCCGACGATGAGAGCGGTGAAGGCAAATCAATGGCGCCGGTGCTCTATCTGCAGGATAAAACCTCTGACTTTGCCGATGGCATTGAAGAGGATAACTGGGATGCCCACGCTGCCGATAAGCTGAGCTATGCGATGGAAGGTCTGGATGAGCGTAGTCAGCACATCATTCGTGCCCGCTGGCTGGATGAAGACAACAAAACCACGCTGCAGGAGCTAGCCGATCAATACGGCGTCTCAGCGGAACGTGTCCGCCAGCTGGAAAAGAACGCCATGAAAAAACTGCGCATGGCGATCGAAGCGTAATACCGCAAGGTAACCTTCAGGGGCGACATTATCATGTCGCCCTTTTTGTTTTCTGCGCCCGCCTAATCGACCGCTAATACCCAGCCATCCGCCTGCGCCCTGAAGCCACACGCCTGCATAAACGCCGCCCGCACCTGCTGATCGTCGCTGCCATCGTCTGCCATCCACCAGTCCGCTAATGACCCGTTCTGCCTGATGGTCTCTTCCAGCAAATATTGCCCGACTCCGCGGCGACGGGTGACATCGCGCACCGCCAGCCGCTGGATCTTGCCGTGAATACCTGAAATCTCCAGCTGTAACGCGCCCAGCAGACGATCGTTGAAGCGTGCCGCATAAAGTCGATGCCGTTCATTCAGGCGCTGTTCCAGACGATCAATCTCCAGATCCGGCCAGATTTTAGCCAGATCAATGCGGTCCTGCGGCGTCAGCGCGGTTAAACGCTGGATGGTGAGCTTCATGACAAACACCTGTACTTGTAAAAGGGGAAAGTGTAGCGAAAGTATACAACCAGAGCGCTGACACATTTTCATCAATAAAACAGGTCAAAAGATGGCCTGGCTGCCAGAATGATAGTTGTAAACAGGCCCTGGATGCGATCAATCCAGCATAAGCCGCTGGCAAAGTGGTGAAAAACCGGCCGTTGCATCCAGTGTATTATGCTGTTGCACTCAGGCAATTCTGAATATGTCAGTTGATTTACAGAAGAAACTTCCTGTTTAATAACCTGAAAAATAAAGCCTTATTACTAATAAATGCCAGAAAAGTGCGCTAACTCATTATTGCTTAATCAGTTTTTGATCTTTATCTGGCAGTTTGCACTCACACATACACGACATAACACATGGGGTAGTCCGGATGAAAATGAAAGGTCGCGCATTACTGGCGGGATGCGTAGCACTGGCGATGAGCCATGCAGCGCTGGCTGAAGATATTAAAGTGGCGATTGTTGGGGCGATGTCTGGCCCGGTTGCGCAGTATGGCGACATGCAGTTTGCCGGGGCTACTCAGGCGATTGAAGATATTAATGCCAAAGGCGGCGTCAACGGCAACAAACTGGTTGCGGTGAAATATGACGATGCCTGCGACCCGAAACAGGCGGTGGCGGTAGCCAACAAAGTGATCAACGACGGCATCCGCTATGTTATCGGCCATCTCTGCTCCTCATCGACCCAGCCGGCGTCTGACATTTATGAAGATGAAGGCGTGCTGATGATTACCCCTGCCGCCACCGCGCCGGATCTCACCGCCCGCGGTTATAAACTGATTATGCGCACCACCGGTCTCGACTCCGATCAGGGCCCGACCGCGGCCAAATACGCCATGACCGAGCTGAAGCCGCAGCGTATTGCCGTGGTTCACGACAAGCAGCAGTATGGCGAAGGCCTGGCGCGTTCAGTGCAGGATAGCCTGAAAAAGCAGGGCGCCAACATCGTGATGTTTGAAGGTATCACCGCAGGCGATAAAGATTTCTCCACCCTGGTGGCGCGCTTTAAGAAAGAGAACGTCGATTTCGTCTACTTCGGCGGTTACTACCCGGAGATGGGCCAGATTGTTCGCCAGGCGCGTGCAGCCGGTCTGAAAACCCAGTTCATGGGTCCGGAAGGGGTCGGTAACGCCTCGCTGTCCAACATCGCCGGTGCCGCCTCTGAAGGCATGCTGGTGACCTTACCGAAACGCTACGATCAGGTTGAGACCAACCAACCGATCGTTGATGCGCTGAAAGCGAAGAAACTCGATCCAACCGGTCCGTTCGTCTGGACCACCTATGCTGCCCTGCAATCGCTGGCGGCCGGGATGGAGCGCAGCAAGAGCGCAGAGCCGGAAGATATCGTGAAAAACCTCAAGGAAGGCGCTGCGGTGCCAACCGTGATGGGCAACCTGAGCTGGGATCAGAAGGGCGATCTGAAAGGCTTTGAGTTCGGCGTCTTCAAATGGCATGCCGACGGTACCTCGACCGCTGTGAAGTAAATCAGGCTGTTTACTGGCGGGTCAGGTAGCGGGTAACCGCTGCCTGCTCCCCTGCAACACTAACGCCTGGTCTGTGCTGCCAGGCGTTTTTTGTACTCCGTTCGGTCACGAGCGGATAAGTAAGGGTTAAGGTATGTCCGAGCAGTTCCTCTATTTTATCCAGCAGATGTTCAACGGTGTTACCCTCGGCAGCACCTATGCGCTGATCGCCATCGGTTACACCATGGTTTACGGCATCATCGGCATGATTAACTTCGCCCACGGCGAGGTTTACATGATCGGTAGCTACGTCTCCTTTATCGTGATTGCCGCCCTGATGATGATGGGCATCGACACCACCTGGCTGATGATTGCCGCCGGGTTTGTGATGGCGGTGATTATCTCCAGCGCCTACGGCTGGAGCATTGAACGCGTCGCTTACCGGCCGGTGCGCTCTTCCAAGCGCCTGATTGCGCTGATTTCCGCCATCGGGATGTCAATATTCCTGCAAAACTACGTCAGCCTGACCCAGGGATCGCGCGACCTGGCGCTGCCGAGTCTGATTACCGGTCAGTGGACCGTCGGCGAGAGCAACGGCTTTGCCGCCACCATCTCCACCATGCAAATTGTGATCTGGGTGGTGACGTTCCTGGCGATGCTGGCGCTGACCACCTTTATTCGCTATTCGCGTATGGGCCGCGCCTGTCGCGCCTGTGCCGAAGATCTGAAAATGGCCAGTCTGCTGGGTATCAATACCGATCGCGTCATCTCACTGACCTTTGTTATCGGTGCCGCCATGGCGGCGGTCGCGGGCGTGCTGCTGGGCCAGTTTTATGGATCGATCAACCCGTTCATCGGCTTTATGGCCGGCATGAAGGCGTTCACCGCCGCAGTGCTGGGCGGCATTGGCAGTATTCCGGGCGCGATGATTGGTGGCCTGGTGCTGGGAATCGCCGAAGCGCTGACCTCCGCCTATCTGAGCACCGAGTATAAAGATGTCGTCTCCTTTGCCTTACTGATTGTGGTACTGCTGGTGATGCCGACCGGGATTCTGGGCCGTCCGGAGGTGGAAAAAGTATGAAGTCTTCCTTGCTCAACGCCCTGATTTCGTCGCTGATGTTATTGCTGCTCGCCAGCTTCTTTATGGGTCTGCGCCTGAATCTGGACGGCACTAACCTGGTGGTGCAAAACGCCGGCAGCGTGCGCTGGAACTGGATTGCCGTCGCCTGTGTGGTGGTATTTCTGTTCCAGCTGCTGCGGCCGGTCTGGCAGAGCGGCCTGAAGAAAATCTCGGGTCCGGCGCTGGTGCTGCCAGGCATTGATGGCTCAACGCCGAAGCAAAAACTGGTGATGGCGGTAATGATCGTGGCGGCGCTCGCCTGGCCCTTCCTGGTGTCGCGCGGCACGGTCGATATTGCCACCATGACGCTGATCTACGTGATGCTCGGTCTCGGACTGAACGTGGTGGTCGGCCTGTCGGGCTTACTGGTTTTAGGTTACGGCGGCTTCTATGCCATCGGCGCTTACACCTTCGCTTTGCTGAACCACTATTACGGGCTTGGCTTCTGGCAGTGCCTGCCGCTCTCGGGGATGGTGGCCGCGCTGTTTGGTCTGCTGCTGGGCTTCCCGGTCTTGCGGTTGCGCGGCGACTATCTGGCGATTGTGACGCTGGGCTTTGGTGAGATCGTGCGTATTCTGCTGCTCAACAATACCGCTCTGACCGGTGGCCCGAACGGCATCAGCCAGATCCCGAAACCGACCTTCTTTGGTCTGGAATTTGGCCGTACACCGCGTGAAGGCGGCTGGGATACCTTTCACCACTTCTTTGGCCTGAAATACGATCCCAGTGACCGGATTATCTTCCTCTATCTGGTGGCATTGCTGCTGGTGGTGCTGACGCTGTTTGTGATTAACCGTCTGTTGCGCATGCCGCTGGGCCGCGCCTGGGAAGCGCTACGTGAGGATGAGATCGCCTGCCGTTCGCTTGGCCTCAGCCCGACCCGAATTAAACTGACTGCCTTCACCATCAGCGCCGCCTTCGCCGGCTTTGCCGGCAGCCTGTTCGCCGCGCGTCAGGGCTTTGTCAGCCCGGAATCCTTTACCTTTGTCGAATCGGCTTTTGTGCTGGCGATTGTGGTACTCGGCGGCATGGGCTCGCAGTTTGCGGTGATACTGGCCGCCATTCTGCTGGTGGTCTCTCGCGAGCTGATGCGTGATCTCAATGAGTACAGCATGCTGGTGCTGGGAGGCTTAATGGTGCTGATGATGATCTGGCGTCCGCAGGGACTGTTGCCGATGAAGCGTCCGCATCTGAAGCTCAGACAAGGTAAACAAGGAGAACAGGCATGAGTCAGCCTTTATTAGCCGTTGAAGGTTTGATGATGCGCTTCGGCGGCCTGTTAGCGGTTAACAACGTGGCGCTGGCGCTGCATCCGCAGGAAATCGTCTCGCTAATCGGGCCGAACGGTGCCGGTAAAACCACGGTGTTTAACTGCCTGACCGGCTTCTACAAGCCGACCGGTGGCAGCATTAAACTGCGTGAGCAGCATCTGGAAGGATTACCCGGCCAGAAGATTGCGCGGATGGGGATTGTGCGGACCTTCCAGCACGTGCGTCTGTTTCGTGAAATGACGGTGATTGAAAATCTGCTGGTGGCGCAACATCAACATCTGAAGAGCGGGCTGTTTGCCGGTCTGCTCAAAACCCCGGCGTTTCGTCGCAGTGAAAGCGAGGCGCTCGATCGCGCAGCCAACTGGCTGGAGCGGGTCGGCTTGCTGGATCTGGCTAACCGTCAGGCCGGTAATCTGGCCTATGGTCAGCAGCGGCGTCTGGAGATTGCGCGCTGCATGGTGACGCGTCCGGAAATCCTGATGCTGGATGAACCGGCGGCCGGTCTTAACCCCAAAGAGACGCACCAACTGGATGAGCTGATTGCCGAACTGCGCGGTGAACACAAGGTTTCAGTGCTGCTGATTGAACATGATATGAAGCTGGTGATGGGCATTTCTGATCGCATTTACGTGGTCAATCAGGGAACGCCGTTGGCTAACGGCACGCCGGAAGAAATTCGCAATAATCCGGACGTGATCCGTGCCTATTTAGGAGAGGCGTAAGATGGCAAATGCGATGTTAACCATTGAGAACGTGAGCGCCCACTACGGCAAAATCCAGGCGTTGCATAACGTCAGCCTTTACATCAATCAGGGCGAAATCGTCACGCTGATTGGGGCCAACGGTGCCGGAAAAACCACACTGCTGGGGACGCTGTGTGGCGAACCGCGTGCCACCCACGGCACCATCACCTTTGACGGTAAAACCATTACTGACTGGCAAACGGCGCGCATCATGCGTGAAGCTATCGCCATCGTACCGGAAGGCCGGCGGGTGTTTTCGCGTATGACGGTGGAAGAGAATCTGGCGATGGGCGGCTTTTTTGCCAGCCGTCCGCAATATCTGGAGCGGATCAAGCGCGTTTATCAACTGTTCCCGCGGCTGGAGGAGCGCAAAATCCAGCGTGCCGGCACCATGTCAGGTGGTGAGCAGCAGATGCTGGCGATTGGCCGTGCGCTGATGAGCCAGCCCCGCCTGCTGTTGCTGGATGAACCGTCGCTGGGTCTGGCACCGATTATTATTCAGCAGATCTTCGACACCATCGAACAGCTGCGCAGCGAGGGGATGACCATCTTCCTGGTGGAGCAGAACGCCAACCAGGCGCTGAAGCTGGCGGATCGTGGCTACGTGCTGGAAAACGGCCATGTGGTGCTGGAGGATAGCGGGGCTGCGCTGCTTTCCAATGAAGCCGTCCGAAGCGCGTACCTGGGAGCTTAATATTCAGAGGCCTGGCTTACTGGTCAGGTTGTGGTTGGGCAGTGCTCGTAATCCTCACGTACTGAATGTACGCTCCGGTTACTGCGCGCTGTCCGCCCGCAACCTGCCTGCGCCGCCGACGGCCTTCGATATAAATGCTCGCTGCGCCGCCCACGGCCATCAAAATGGGTGCGTAATCGCGCGGGTCGGGCATGTCATGGATTGGCTTTAGCGTCTTTCCGATCTGACCGTGTTCTCTGTGCAGGGCTCAGCCTTACAGCAACCAGGCCAGACGTTGTCAAAAATCTCAGCCCGGCCGGTAGCCGCTCCGCCTTTTTCACGCTTAAGCCTGTCATCTGGCTGTCATCCGCCCGTTATTAATCCGTCATTTTCCCGTGTCATGTTACTTCGCGAACCACAAATGCGTGATTTCACGCGTATTTACCTGCACAGGAAAATTCTATGTCCGTCGTTACCTATCGTCGTAGCCTGATCGGCGTGCTGCTTGGCCTGACGCTCAGTGGCCAGGCGCTGGCCGCCACTGAGATCCCGTTCTGGCACTCTATGGAAGGCGAGTTAGGCAAAGAAGTTGACTCGCTGGCGCAACGCTTTAACCAGGCCCATCCCGATTACAAAATTGTTCCGACCTACAAAGGTAACTACGAGCAGAGCCTGGCGGCAGGTATCGCGGCAGTGCGCACCGGCAAAGCACCCGCCGTGTTGCAGGTGTATGAAGTCGGTACTGCCACCATGATGGCGTCGCAGGCGATTGTGCCGGTGCATCAGGTGTTTAAAGATGCCGGTATTCCGTTTGATGAAAAACAGTTTGTGCCGACGGTGGCGGGCTACTACAGCGACAGCAACGGTCAGCTGATCTCTCAGCCGTTCAACAGCTCGACGCCGGTGCTCTACTACAACAAAGACGCGTTCAAAAAAGCGGGTCTTAACCCGGACCAGCCCCCCAAAACCTGGCAGGAACTGGCGAAAGATGCGGCGGCGCTGCGTAAATCGGGCATGAGCTGTGGTTACGCCAGCGGCTGGCAGGGCTGGATTCAGATCGAAAACTTCAGTGCCTGGCATGCCCTGCCGGTGGCGACTAAAAACAACGGTTTTGACGGACGCGATGCGGTCCTGGAGTTCAATAAGCCGGTGCAGGTTCGTCATATCCAGATGCTGGAAGAGATGAATAAAAAGGGCGACTTCACCTACTTTGGCCGCAAAGATGAATCCACCGCCAAGTTCTATAACGGCGATTGCGGTATCACCACCGCCTCATCCGGCTCGCTGGCGGATATTCGTCATTACGCCAAATTTAACTTCGGCGTCGGCATGATGCCGTATGACGACAGGGTTCCTGAGGCACCACAAAACGCCATCATCGGCGGGGCCAGCCTGTGGGTGATGAAGGGCAAAGACGCGGCCACCTACAAAGGCGTGGCTGAGTTTATGCAGTTCCTTGCCCAGCCGGAAATCGCCGCTGAATGGCATCAGAAAACTGGCTATCTGCCAATCACCACGGCTGCCTATGAGCTGAGCAAACAGCAGGGCTTCTACGATAAAAATCCGGGTGCTGATATCGCGACCCGTCAGATGCTGAACAAGCCGCCGTTACCGTTTACCAAAGGGATGCGTCTCGGCAACATGCCACAGATTCGTACCGTGGTGGATGAAGAGCTGGAAAGCGTCTGGACCGGCAAACAGTCGCCGCAGGGCGCACTGGATAATGCGGTGAAACGCGGCAATGAACTGCTGCGTCGTTTCCAGCAGCAGGTGAAGTAATCCGCTGTATCGGGCCAGCACCGGCTGGCCCTTTCTCTTTCTGAATCAGAGTGCGCCATGTCTTCATCTCGTCCGGTATTTCGCACCAGCCTGTTGCCCTATCTTTTGGTGCTGCCGCAACTGGTGATCACCGCCATCTTCTTTCTCTGGCCGGCTGGCGAAGCCTTGTGGTATTCGCTGCAAAGCCTCGATCCTTTTGGGCTCTCCAGCACCTTCGTCGGGCTGGATAACTTTAAACGGCTGTTTGCCGATCCTTACTATCTGGATTCATTCTGGACCACCATCAAATTCAGCGGTCTGGTCACGGTGTGCGGCATGGTGTTATCGCTGCTACTGGCGGCGCTGGTGGATTACGTGGTGCGGCTGCGCAAGCTTTACCAGACGCTACTGCTGCTGCCGTATGCCGTCGCGCCGGTCGTGGCAGCGGTGCTGTGGATGTTTCTGTTCAATCCCGGCCTTGGCCTGTTCAGCTACCTGCTGAACCACATCGGCTACAACTGGAACTACGCGCAAAACAGCGGCCAGGCGATGTTCCTGATTGTGCTGGCGTCGATCTGGCAGCAGATGAGCTACAACTTCCTGTTTTTCTTCGCCGCGCTGCAGTCGATCCCCAAATCGCTGGTTGAAGCCGCCGCGATTGACGGTGCCGGACCGGTGCGCCGTTTCTTTAATCTCTCATTACCGCTGATTACGCCGGTCAGCTTCTTCCTGCTGGTGGTGAACCTGATTTATGCCTTCTTCGATACCTTCCCGGTGATCGATGCCGCCACCGGCGGCGGACCGGTGCAGGCCACCACCACGCTGATCTACAAAATCTATCGCGAAGGCTTCACCGGCCTGGATCTCTCCTCATCCGCTGCTCAGTCGGTGGTGCTGATGGTGTTGGTGATCGGTCTGACGGTGATTCAGTTCCGCTTCGTTGAACGTAAGGTGCAATACCAATGATTGAGAATCGACGCGGGCTGGATATCTTCAGCCACATCGTGCTGATACTGGGCGTGCTGACCATCCTGTTCCCGCTCTACGTCGCCTTCGTGGCGGCCACGCTGGATAACGATGCGGTCTATCAGGTGCCGATGACGCTGGTACCCGGCACTCACCTGTGGGAAAACGTCTCGCGCATCTGGACCCACGGTGTGAACGGTAACGGCCCGGCATTCGGCCTGATGCTGCTGAACAGCACCATCATGGCGCTCGGGATCACCGTCGGCAAAATCACCGTCTCGATGCTCTCGGCATTTGCGCTGGTCTGGTTCCGCTTTCCGCTGCGGACGCTGTTCTTCTGGCTGATTTTCATCACCCTGATGCTGCCGGTCGAGGTGCGTATTTTCCCGACGGTGCAGGTGATCGCCGATCTGAATCTGCTCGACAGTTATAGCGGCCTGACCCTGCCGCTGATGGCATCGGCGACCGCCACCTTTTTGTTCCGCCAGTTTTTTATGTCACTGCCGGATGAACTGGTGGAAGCCGCCCGGATTGATGGTGCCAGCGCGATGCGTTTCTTCCGCGATATCGTGCTGCCACTGTCGAAAACCAATCTGGCGGCGCTGTTCGTTATCACCTTTATCTACGGCTGGAATCAGTATCTCTGGCCGCTGCTGATCATCAATGACCCCAGCCTCGGCACGGCGGTGGCGGGGATTAAAAGCATGATCTCCACCAGCGGTTCACCGACCCAGTGGAACGAAGTGATGGCGGCGATGTTATTAACCCTGATCCCACCGGTGGTGGTGGTGTTAGTCATGCAGCGTGCCTTTGTGCGCGGCCTGGTTGAGAGTGAGAAATAAGATGGCAGGCGTAACCCTTCAGGCAGTGACCAAGTCCTACGATGGTAAAAATCAGATCATTCAGCCGCTGAACGTCACGGTAAATGATGGCGAATTTATGGTGATGGTTGGCCCCTCCGGCTGCGGTAAATCGACGCTGCTGCGGATGGTGGCGGGCCTCGAGCGCGTCAGCTCCGGCGACATCTACATCGACAACAAACGCGTCACGCAGGAAGAGCCAAAAGATCGCGGCATTGCGATGGTGTTCCAGAACTATGCGCTCTATCCCCATATGTCAGTGGAAGAGAACATGGCCTATGGCCTGAAGATCCGCGGCATGGGCAAAGAGCAGATTCGGCTACGGGTGCTGGACGCCGCGCGCAGCCTTGAGCTGGATCATCTGCTGACCCGCCGGCCGCGTGAGCTCTCTGGCGGGCAGCGTCAGCGCGTTGCCATGGGCCGCGCGATTGTGCGTGAACCGGCGGTCTTTCTGTTCGATGAGCCGCTCTCCAACCTTGATGCGCGCCTGCGGGTGCAGATGCGTCTGGAGCTGCAACAGCTGCATCGGCGTTTGCAGACCACCAGCCTGTATGTCACCCACGATCAGGTTGAAGCGATGACGCTGGCGCAGCGGGTAATGGTAATGAACAAAGGCGTGGTCGAGCAGCTGGGTACGCCGGTTGAGGTTTACGAGCGTCCCGCCAGTCAGTTCGTCGCCTCGTTTATCGGCGCACCGGCAATGAACCTGCTGAAAGGCGCATTCAACAGTGATGGCAGCCGCTTTAATCTGGACGCGTCGCATGCCCTGCCGCTAAGCGAGAGCAAAGCGAAGTGGGCCAACCGTCCGGTGGTGCTGGGTATCCGGCCGGAACATATCCAGCTCAGCAGCCGTGAACAGGGTGGGATACCGCTGCGGGTTGATACGCTGGAAATGCTGGGGGCTGACAATCTTGCCCATGGCCGCATCGGTGATACGCCGCTGGTGGTACGCTTAGCTCACAGCGAGCGGCCACAGCCCGGCAGCACGCTGTGGCTGCATCTGCCCGCAGATGCGTTACACTTCTTCGATTCAACCCATGGAAAGCGTCTGGAATGAGCACACAACACTGGCCCTATCCGCACATCTTCGCGCATCGCGGCGGCGGCAAACTGGCACCGGAAAACACCCTGGCGGCAATTGACGTCGGGGCGAAATATGGCCATCAGATGATTGAATTTGATGCCAAATTATCAGGCGACGCGCAGATCTTTCTGCTGCACGACGACACGCTGGACCGCACCAGTAATGGCTGGGGTGTTGCGGGGCAGCTGCCGTGGGAGAAACTGTCGCAACTCGATGCCGGCAGCTGGTTCAGCAAAGCGTTTAACGGCGAGAAGCTGGCACGGCTGGATCAGGTCGCCGATCGCTGCCGTCAGCATCAGATGATGGCGAATATCGAAATAAAACCGACCACCGGCAGCGAGGCGGAAACCGGGCGGGCAGTGGCGCAGGCAGCAGCCCGCCTGTGGCAGGGGCAAACGCCGCCGTTGCTCTCATCCTTCTCGTACGTCGCGCTGGACGCGGCGATGCAGGCTGAACCGCAACTGCCGCGAGGTTTACTGTCGCACAGCTGGGATGACCAGTGGCGCGACAAGACCTCGGCGCTGGCCTGCGTTTCGATCCATCTCAATCACAAAGTGCTGACCGAAGCGCGGGTGGCGGAGCTGAAAGCGGCGGGCCTTAAAATTCTGGCTTATACCGTTAACAGCCCGGAGCGGACGCGGGAACTGCTGAAATGGGGCGTTGATGCCATCTGTACTGACTGCATCGACATCATCGGCCCCGATTTTAGCTAGTTCTGATTCTGGTTCTGCTGGCCCGGCTGGGTGGTGATCACGCGTTGCTGGGCGCTGTTGCGTTGCTCCTGCATCTTACGCTGCTGGTCCTGACGCAGCTTCAACTGCTGTTGTTGCTGTTGCGCCTGCATCTGGCTCTGCATCCGTTGCTGGCTCGGGTTATAGCCGGGCCGGTTAGGATCGTTGGTACTGTTCAGCGTATTCGCCAGCGTGGCGAAGGGCAGCAGAGCCGCCAAAGCAATAATCCACTTCTTCATCATTCCTCCTTCCTGAAAGCGACAGGTGCTGGATGCTGAACGCCATCGTCCGGCGTCCAGGGTCGCATGCATAAGTTTACGCGATATCACAGACCTTACCTTCAGATGTATTCCTGATTTGACTTAACCCTGACTAATTTGCTGTATTTGTAGCCACTTGCGGAAATGATAAAAAAATGTAAATAACAAATAAGGATGGTGGCGGGATGAAAATGCAGGCAACAGTGCGCCAGCTCGGCTGGTCGTTGGTGATGAGCTTTACCGTGGTCGCGGGGGCGAATGCGGCCCCGACTCAGGCACCGCCGGTTTCCTACGGCGTCGACAGCGACACCTTCCACCCGGTAAAAGCACAGCACGGCATGGTGGCCTCGGTCGATGCGATGGCAACCCAGGTCGGAGTCGAGATTCTGCGTCAGGGCGGCAACGCCGTTGATGCCGCAGTGGCGGTGGGCTTTGCGCTGGCCGTCACCCATCCACAGGCCGGTAACCTCGGCGGCGGCGGCTTTATGCTGCTGCGCACGGCGTCCGGTCGCACCAGCGCCATCGATTTCCGTGAAATGGCACCGGGCCACGCCTCGCGTGACATGTTCCTCGACAAGCAGGGAAATGCCGACAGTAAGCTGTCGCTCACCTCGCATCTGGCCTCCGGCACACCCGGTACGGTGGCGGGGCTGGCGCTGGCAGCCCATAAATATGGCACGCTGCCGCTGAGTACGCTGCTGGCTCCGGCGATCAAACTGGCGCGCGACGGCATCGTGGTCAATGATGCGCTGGCGGATGACCTGAAAACCTACGGCAAAGAAGTGCTGATTAACCATCCCAACAGTAAAGCGATCTTCTACAAAGCGGACGGCACGCCATGGCAGAAGGGCGACCGGCTGGTGCAGAAAAACCTCGCCCACAGCCTGCAATTAATTGCCCGTCAGGGGCCGGATGCCTTTTATAAAGGCGCTATCGCCGATGAGATTGCGGGCGAGATGGCGCAGCACGGCGGCCTGATCAATAAAGCCGATCTGGCGGCCTACCGCGCGGTTGAACGTAAGCCGATCAGCGGCACCTACCGTGGTTATGAGGTCTTCTCAATGCCACCGCCGTCGTCCGGTGGCATCCACATCGTGCAGATCCTCAATATCCTCGAAAACTTCGATCTGGCGAAGATGGGCTTTGGCAGTGCTGACGCGATGCAGGTAATGGCCGAAGCGGAGAAATATGCCTATGCGGACCGCTCTGAATACCTTGGCGATCCCGATTTCGTTAAGGTGCCGTGGCAGGCGTTAACCAGCAAAGCCTATGCCAGAACCCTGGCGCAGCAGATTGATGTCGCCAAAGCGCGTCCTTCCAGCGAGATCAAACCCGGCAAGCTCGAACCCTACGAAAGTAACCAGACCACCCATTTCTCGGTGGTGGATAAACAGGGCAATGCGGTGGCGGTCACTTACACGCTGAATACTTATTTCGGCAGCGGTATTGTGGCGGGCAACAGCGGCATTCTGATGAATAACGAGATGGACGATTTCTCAGCCAAACCGGGAACGCCAAACGTCTATGGGCTGGTCGGCGGTGAGGCCAATGCGGTGCAGCCGGCGAAACGTCCGCTCTCTTCCATGTCACCGACCATTGTGGCGAAAGGCGGCAAAACCTGGCTGGTCACCGGCAGTCCGGGCGGCAGCCGTATTATCACCACGGTCTTGCAGATGGTGGTGAACAGCATCGATTTCGGGATGAATGTCGCCGAAGCCACCAATGCACCGCGTTTCCACCATCAGTGGCTGCCCGATCAGCTGCGCGTTGAGAAAGGCTTCAGCCCCGATACCCTGCGTCTGCTGGAAACCAAAGGTCAGCATGTGAAAGTGCTGCCAGCGATGGGCAGTACGCAGAGCATTATGATCGGGCCGGATGGGATGTTGTATGGCGCGTCCGATCCGCGCAGCATTGACGATCTCAGTGCCGGTTATTAAGGCGCAAGGTGTAATACTCGTCAGTTAAGCAGAAGGTGATAACGCAGTCTGGCGCCGCTCAGGGGCTGGCGGTCCTCGCGCCGCTGTGCGGTTCCTTCACTTCATTCGTCTGCCTGACGGACCGCCGGGGATGGCTCATCCTGTGCTGCCCCGCCTTTCGCCCGCGTCCTGCGGGTTCTCCTGGCAGACTCATTCTGTTCAGCGCTGCGGATTGCCTGCCCCTGATCGGCACCCGCCTGCTCTGAAGCTTCGGTGTGTGCTGTTGAAAGGGCATGAGAGTGGTGCTCAGGCCCGCATTCCGGCACGCTCGCCCAGTAAAAAAAGCTGCCACGTTTGACCGTGACAGCCTTTATAAATTTAACCTTAACTGACGAGCATCATACCTCAGGGTGCCCTTTTTTATTCTGAGGCGTCAGGATTTCAGCCGCGCCATATAATACGCGTCGATCAGTTCACCGTGCCGCATTGCGAAGCCCTTAGCCGTTCCCTCGATCTCAAAACCGAAACGACGATAAAGGGCGATGGCCGGCGCATTATCAACAAACACCGTCAGTTCCATCCGCGATACCTGCAGCCAGTTGTCGCACAAGCTGACCATCTCCTGCATCAGGGCACGGCCCACACCGCGCTGGCGGTAACGTTCGTCGACCCCCATGCCCAGCGTGGCGGAGTGACGCCGTCGGGCGCGGTCGGGCACTTCCAGGGCGCATTGCCCGACCACCTCGTCATCCATACAGGCGACCAATAGACGTACGCCTGGCTGGGGAGTGCTGAGCCGGGTTTGCCACATCTGTAACGACGAGTGGGGCAGATGTAGCGTATTCGCCTGGGTATCGGGCTGACTATAAATCCTGTGCAGTGCAGCCGCATCTTCCGGCATAACGTGGCGAATGGTTATCTCACTCATGGTGCCTCCCCCTGCGAATTAAATGGATAAATCCCTTTTAACATCAAGGGATTCACTCCAATAATCAACAAAAAAATCGGCTAAATCGCTTTACAGACGCGAATGATAATGATTATTATTGCGATGCGTTCTTGGGCAGTCGCCCGACAGCCTGAGAAAGCACGACATTGCTCACATTGCTTCCAGTATTACTTTAGCCAGCCCGGGTGCTGGCTTTTTTTTTGACTGACACTCACCGATCGGCAGGGATAAGCAGCAGGCACTCTGATCATCGTATCCAGCAGGATGACCCTGCGGTTAATATGCTGTCTGGCCGCCAGCGTAACCGTCTTCCCCTTCGCCATCTCTTCAGCTACAGCCATCATTCAATCAAAAATAAAGCCAGAAGGTTATATTGGGTGGTGTCAGTTGTTAATAAAAAACCTGTGTGGCGGTTTTTTACTGCGTCCTGAAATACCGACACGAAACGGTATTGATGACGCGGGAAAATAAAGCCCGTGCGATGGGTTTATGAATAGCGATTAACATCACATTTTTCCCTACCCGTTGCCGTCGGCTGGTTAATAAATAACTTACCTTGATGCTAATGCTGTTATTTCAAAATTATCTGCTTTATTTAGCGGCTGGTTTACCCAATAATTTATTCTGTATATCCAGTAATGAGGTATTGATATGCGTTTTAATACGCTGTCCGATGGCGCCATTATTTCTGAATTGTGCTGCAGAATTAAAGAAACCCGTATGCAGCTTGGGCTCTCACAGATTGAGCTTGCTGAACGCGCACGCGTCGGCACGGCCACCATTAAACGGGCAGAGTTGGGTGAATCAGTCACCCTGAGCACCTTAATTGGGATATTGCGTGGTCTTGGACGATTGCATCAGCTGGAGTCAATTTTGTCCGATTCACACATGCGAACCTTTAACGCGCAGTTTACCGCTGCGCCACCTGCCCGTATTCGTATCCGGAAAAAACAGAGCAGCCAGTCACCGGCGGCGGATACCACTGAAGCTGTTGCTGAGCGTCCTGCCAGCGCAACCATAAATGAGTGGTACACCTCTTCTGAAGTGCGCAGCATGGTCTGGTCCGATCTGGCCACGGAAAGCGAATCAAAATAACCCGACTCAAAGCATAACCTCTGTCAGGTCCGGGTTAATTAAAAAAACCGCCAGCCTCGCCGCCAGCGGTTTTCAGGCCGTTACGATTCACATATCGCAACTTTGATCGCCAGACCGCCGCGGGCTGTTTCACGGTATTTGGCATTCATGTCTTTGCCGGTTTCAAACATGGTTTCAATGATCTTATCCAGCGACACTTTGGGATCGCTGGTGCGGTACATCGCCATACTGGTTGAGTTAATGGCTTTGACGGCAGCAATCGCATTCCGTTCTATACAGGGCACCTGCACCTGTCCCGCAACGGGATCGCAGGTCAGACCAAGATTATGCTCCATGCCAATTTCAGCCGCGATGCAGACTTTCTCCGCATCGGCCCCCAGCATTTCGGCCAGGCCCGCCGCCGCCATCGAACAGGCCACGCCGACTTCTCCCTGACAGCCGACTTCAGCGCCGGAAATTGACGCATTCATCTTATAAAGAATGCCAATTGCGCCTGCCGTCAGGAAATAACGCATATAGAGTTCAGGCGTTACCGGCTTGATGAATCGATCATAATAAGCCAGTACCGCCGGGATAATGCCGCATGCGCCATTGGTGGGGGCGGTGACCACCCGTCCTCCGGCGGCATTTTCTTCACTCACCGCCATAGCGAACATATTCACCCAGTCCATGGCACTCAGGGGATTAATAGACTGGCTCTGTGGTGCCAGAATGCGATGCAGAGAAGAGGCCCGACGCGGCACCTTCAGCGGACCGGGTAATACGCCTTCAGTACTGATGCCACGGGTAATCGCATTACGCATGGTTTGCCACAGTTGTGCCATATTGTCTTCGACTTCACGGCGGCCATAGCGTGCTATCTCGTTCTTCATCATGACGGCCGAAACCGACAGGTTGTTATTATGGCAATGCGCCAGCAGGTTACGGGCGGAGTAGAAGGGGAAGGGAATATCGACTTCGCTATCCAGGTTTTTACCAAAATCGTCTTCGGTGACAATAAAGCCGCCTCCGACAGAATAATAGGTCTGGGCGTGAACGATTTTTCCGTCACAAAAGGCGGTTATGCTCATGCCGTTTTCATGTAACGGCAGAAACTCGCTGTGAAAGCGCATGCACTCTGCCACCGGGAAGGCAATCTCCCGCCGCCCTTCTTCGATACGCAACTGTTGCAGCGTATTCACGTCGCGAATGATCGCTGGGATCTGATCGATATCCACGGTGTCAGGCAGATAGCCACTCAGGCCGAGAATAATCGCAATATCGGTATGATGACCTTTTCCCGTCAGGGAAAGAGAGCCATAAATATCCACCACCAGCCGGCTCACGCGATCCAGCAGGCCCTTTTCTTTTAGCGTATCAACGAAATGTTTACCCGCTTTCATCGGTCCGACCGTATGCGAACTGGATGGCCCGATGCTGATTTTAAAAATATCGAAAACGCTAATCATGATTCACCCATGCGGATTGCAATATGAAAGAGGCGCTGACCGGTACGGCAAGCGACGGCATTAGCTAACTAAAGAGAAAGCGATGGCGGAGATAGCAATCAGGCCAATGATGACGACAAAGAGATTACTCAGATGACCGCTATATTTGCGCATAGCCGGGACTTTATTAATGGCGTACATCGGCATCAGGAACAGGATCATGGCGATAACCGGTCCGCCCAGGGTTTCAATCATGCCAAGAATGCTGGGGTTGAGGGTGGCAACAATCCAGGTGGTAGCCAGCATAAAGAAGGCGGTGATCCGGTTCAGTTTATTAATTTCTATCGACTTGCCTTTGCTGCGAAGCGATTTAATCACCATGCCGTTAAAACCTTCACGCGCGCCCAGATAATGGCCGAGAAAAGATTTGGTGATGGCGATAATGGCGATAATCGGGGCCATCCAGGCAATTAACGGGGCGTTAAAATGGTTAGCAAGGTAGGAAAGGATGGAAATATTCTGCGCCTTCGCCTCTGCCAGGTTTTCCGGGGAGAGACTCAGAACGCAGCTGAAGACGAAGAACATTACGGTGAGGACCATCATGATATGGGCACAGGCCAAAATGCGTGAACATTTTGATGCCGCCTGATCGCCGTACTCCTGACGCTTGGCTACCGCAAACGATGAAATAATCGGGGAGTGATTGAAGGAGAACACCATCACGGGAATGGCCAGCCACAGCGTGAGCCATAATCCGCCGCCGGTGGTTTCAGAACCACTCATCGAGAGCGTATTCAGAATGGCTCCGTTCCATTGCGGGATCAGATACAGCGCGAGCAACATCAGTGCGGCCACGAACGGGAACACCAGAATACTCATCGCCTTCACGATAGCCTTTTCGCCGAAGCGCACGATGGCCATCATGCCGACAATCAGAATGAAAGCCAGTACCGCACGCGGCGGCGATATCAGGTGAAGCTGGTGGGTGAGAAAGCTGTCGACGGTGTTGGTAATTGCGACGCTATACACCAGCAGAATAGGGTAAATAGCAAAAAAGTAGAGCAGGGTGATGAGTTTTCCCGCGCCGATACCAAAATGTTCCTCCACCACTTCAGTAATGTTTTCTCCCGGATTCTTGCCGGAAAGAACAAAACGGGTGAGCCCACGATGGGCAAAGAACGTCATCGGGAAAGCCAGCAGTGCCATAATGATTAACGGCAGTAAACCACCGGTACCGGCATTGATCGGCAAAAACAAAACGCCAGCACCAATTGCAGTGCCATACAGTCCCAGCATCCAGACGGTATCGCTTTTTCTCCAGCGTGGAGTTTCATCTGATATCAGCGTATTTTGAACGGCATCCATAATTGGGTTCCTAATAATAATCAGAAATAAAATGAATCGGAGGGTATTTAAAGCAACAGGCTTTTTATTTGCTGACTATTTTAGTAGGGTTTATGAGGACAGGTTATTTACGGCGATCACATTATTCATTTTATAAATAAACTTTTAAGGTATCAAAAATCATCCCTTATTTAGCGTTATTTTTAAGGTATTATTTTTAATGCCTTAATAAGGTTGTGCGTGCTTTCACCTGAGCGTAAATATGCCTGAGCCGGTGACGCGGCAAAATAAATTAACCGCTGACTATCCCGCGGCTATTATCCGGCAGATTTATCCGGTTAACCTGTATGTCAGGTGTCCCCTTCATCCCTTCATCACATCCGGTTCGTTCGATCTGTTTCAGTGATAAGCCCGCTTTTGTTCAATGATTTTGAACAGAGGCGTGAAGTTTTTCAGCTATCAATCAAAGCGCCTCAGGGAGAGACTATAAAAAACATTGAGGAGATTTGAACATGATTTATGTACGTAAAGCTGAAGAACGCGGTCACGCTAACCACGGCTGGCTCGATAGCTGGCACACCTTTTCCTTCGCCAGCTATCACGACGCTAACTTTATGGGTTACTCCGCGCTGCGGGTGATCAATGAAGATGTGGTGGAAGGCGGCCAGGGTTTTGGTACCCATCCGCATAAAGATATGGAAATTCTGACCTACGTGCTCTCCGGAACAGTTGAGCATCAGGACAGCATGGGCAACAAAGAGCAGATCCCGGCCGGAGAATTCCAGATCATGAGCGCCGGCACCGGTGTGCGTCACTCGGAGTACAACGCCAGTGCCAGCGAGCCGCTGCATCTTTACCAAATCTGGATCATTCCTGAGCGTACCGGCATTGAGCCACGCTACGATCAGCGTCGCTTCCCGGATGTGCAGGGACGACAGCTGGTGCTGAGTCCGGATGCGCGTGATGGCTCGCTGAAGGTTTATCAGGATATGACCTTATCGCGCTGGGTGCTGGCGGCGGGTGAGCAGGACAACGTCGCAATTGATGCCGGTCGTCGCATCTGGATTCAGGTGGTTAAAGGTGATGTCACCGTTAACGGTCAGGCGGTCACCACCAGCGATGCGCTGGCTATCTGGGATGAAAGCGCACTGACCATTGAGGCCAGCAGCGCCGCCGAAGTACTGCTGTTTGATCTGCCACCGGTCTGATTCGGATACGGGCGCGCAACGTCGCGCCCGGTTGGCAATTTGGTGACAGAAAAGTGATAGACTCATCGTACTTAAGCTATGAGGGCGATCCCAGGCGCTACGATGAAGAAGAAAAGACCGGTATTACAGGACGTTGCCGATCGCGTCGGCATTACTAAAATGACCGTCAGCCGTTACCTGCGCAATCCTGAGCAGGTCTCCATTGCCCTGCGCGATAAGATTGCCGTGGCGCTGGATGAGCTGGGTTATATCCCTAATCGCGCGCCCGACATGCTTTCTAATGCGACCAGCCGCGCCATTGGCGTGCTGCTGCCGTCGCTCACCAACCAGGTTTTCGCCGACGTTCTGCGCGGCATCGAAGCCGTCACCGATGAGGCGGGCTACCAGACGCTGGTGGCTCACTTCGGCTATAACCCCCAAAAAGAAGAGTTACAGCTGCGCTCGCTGCTCGGCTGGAACATTGATGGGGTGATCCTGACCGAACGCACTCACACTCCCGGCACGCTGCGGATGCTGGAAGTGGCCGGCATTCCGGTGATTGAGGTGATGGACAGCGTGACGCCCTGCCTGGATATGGCGGTAGGCTTCGACAATGTGGAAGCGGCACGTCAGATGACCCAGGCTATTCTGCGTAAAGGCCATCGTTATACGGTTTACCTTGGCGCGCGGCTTGATGAACGTACGCTGCAAAAGCAGCGCGGTTATGAAGCGGCGATGCGCGAAGCGGGGCTGACGCCGCGCAGCGTGATGATGGAAGATGCCTCGTCGTTCAGCGCCGGTTGTGATCTGCTGCGAGAAGCGCAACGACTCTATCCTGAAACCGACAGTCTGTTCTGTACCAACGATGACCTGGCGGTCGGCGCGATGTTTGAATGCCAGCGGCAAGGGTTGCAGGTGCCAAGCCAGATGGCGATTGCTGGTTTTCACGGTCACGACATCAGTCAGGTGGTGACGCCGCAACTGGCAACGGTACTGACGCCGCGCGACCGGATGGGACGTGAAGCGGCGGCGCTGCTGCTGGCGCGTATCGCCGGTGACAGCAGCGTGAATCAACCGCTCGATGTCGGTTTTGAAATCAGTGAAGGTGGCAGCATCTGATTCTGGCGATTTTATGAGTCAGCTCACACTTTCGTGCTTTTCCCGGTAAAAAGGTTGCCAGGCTGTTAAGCGGTCAAGACAATGAGAAACGACATTGTTATCGGTAACATTGGCAAATTCATCCCTGCCGGAGCAGAAAAATGACAACGCAATCCCCGTCGCATCACGTTTTTATCCTGATGGGCGTTTCAGGCAGCGGTAAGTCTGCCGTCGCCAACCAGGTTTCGCATCAACTGAATACCGCCTTTCTCGACGGTGATTTTCTCCACCCACGTGCCAACATCCTGAAAATGGCCGACGGTCATCCGCTGGATGATAACGATCGTCAGCCATGGTTACAGGCGCTGAACGATGCCGCTTTTGCGATGCAACGTACCCAGGCGATTTCAGTGATTGTCTGCTCGGCGCTGAAAAAAAGTTATCGCGATATTCTGCGTCAGGGTAATGACAACCTGCGTTTCGTCTATCTGAAAGGCGACTTCGACACCATCGAAGCCCGTCTCAAAGCGCGTAAAGGTCACTTCTTCAAGCCGCAAATGCTGGTCACTCAGTTTGCGACGCTGGAAGAGCCCGGCAGCGATGAGTCAGATGTACTGGTGGTGGATATCGATTATTCACTCGACGAGGTTGTGGCGGCTACGGTTGCGACTATCAGGGACGCAATCAGCCAGGGTTAGAGATGAATACCGCAACACTCGTTTTGACCGCAGCAGGCTCTGTCCTGCTGCTGCTTTTTCTGGTGATGAAAGCGCGCATGCACGCCTTTGTCGCCCTGATGTTAGTGTCGATTGGTGCCGGTTTGTTCTCCGGCATGCCGCTGAATCAGATCGCCGAAACCATGCAGAAGGGGATGGGCGGTACGCTCGGCTTCCTCGCCATTGTGGTGGCGCTGGGCGCGATGTTCGGCAAAATCCTGCACGAAACCGGTGCCGTCGATCAGATCGCTATCCGGATGCTGAAAACCTTTGGTCAGAGTCGTGCCCACTATGCGATGGGCATTGCCGGCCTGATCTGCGCGCTGCCGCTGTTTTTTGAAGTGGCGGTGGTGCTGCTAATCAGTATCGCTTTTGCCGTGGCGCGGCGTACCGGTGGCAATCTGGTCAAGCTGGTCATCCCGCTGTTTGCCGGGGTCGCCGCCGCTGCCGCCTTCCTGTTGCCTGGCCCGGCGCCGATGCTGCTGGCCTCGCAGATGCACGCTGACTTTGGCTGGATGATCCTGCTTGGCCTGTGCGCGGCGATCCCCGGCATGCTGATTGCCGGTCCGCTGTTCGGCAATTTCATCGGGAATCATGTCTCCTTCAGCGCACCGCCGGAAGATCATCAGCCGGATGTCGATGAGAGTAAGCTGCCGTCGTTTGGCTTCAGCCTGTCATTGATTCTGTTCCCGCTGGTGCTGGTCGGCCTGAAAACTATCGGCGCGCGCTTCACCACCGAAGGCACCCCTTTATATGAGTGGCTGGAGTTCATCGGTCACCCGTTTACCGCCATTCTGCTGGCGTTGCTGGTGGCGATTTATGGTCTGGCCTACCGTCAGGGCATGGACAAAGAGCGGGTGATGCAGGTGTGCGGCAGTGCGCTGCAACCGGCGGGTATTATTCTGCTGGTGATCGGTGCGGGCGGGGTGTTTAAGCAGGTGCTGGTAGATTCCGGCGTCGGCCCGGTGCTGGGTAATGCGCTGACCGGTGCGGGACTGCCGATTGCACTGGCCTGCTTTATCCTGTCGGGCGCAGTGCGGGTGATTCAGGGATCGGCGACGGTCGCCTGTCTGACCACGGTCGGCTTGATTATGCCGGTGATTGAACCGCTGCACTACAGCGGCGCTCAGCTGGCGGCACTGTCGATTTGTATCGGCGGCGGGTCGATTATCATCAGTCACGTCAATGATGCCGGTTTCTGGCTGTTTGGTCGCTTCACCGGGGCCAGCGAAGCAGAGACCCTGAAAACCTGGACTCTGATGGAAACCATTCTCGGCACTACCGGGGCTATCGTGGGTATGATTGCTTTCGCACTGCTTTCCTGACCAACCCGACGGGCTATTTGCCCGTCAGGTTTTTTCTCGCGAACGGGGGAAGAGTAAAAAAGGGAACAGCAGATAAGGCGCTACCACCAAAAGGATAATGACGCCGCGTGAATAGCCAGAGTCATTTATTCTCCTCACCCCGCAGGAAAAAACAGGCAAAATAAACAGCAGCAGCGCGATTAAGCCTATTTCATGCTGTGGCCCGGTAAACCATTGCAGATAACTGCAGAACCAGAGCAGCTGAAACAGCAGGAAAATAAAATAGCTCGTCCTTCCTTCACACCCTTGATAGTTAAACGTACGCAGCAGACAGCTTTTGATAATCTGCAGCAGCCTGTTCATGCCCATTTTCTTCTTATCAGAGCAAAAACAACCAGCGTGATGGCGGCGGCAAGTAAGTAGACCCAGGCAAAATCAGTGACGTCAACCTGCATCAGCTGTACGTCATTCAACGCCGCTTTCCGGCCCGAGACGGATAATACGGTCAAGCCAGCTAAACAGAGTATATTTGCCAGAAAGAATAGCGCCTGAAAGGCTGTTTCTTTAGCCACGGACAGGAAGGCAATTTTTCTGAAACTCCACCAGGCTACCAGATAAACCAGCAACCAGAGCAACGCGCAGAGTAGCGGGGCAACCAGATAACTGCGCATATCTGTGATCACGCCTGAATGGCCGCTGTTGGCATACTGCAGGACTTCCTGAAGGGAGAAGTAACCTGTTATCAGATAGAGCGCGCCGAAAAAAAAGGGTAATAACAACCTCATTGTATTTCCCTCCGGTTTTTCAGACGCTGCATCAACTGCGGCAGCTCTTGTCCGGGGTCCACCATCACCAGCTGTTTACTTTTTGCATCGTATTTCGCGGCGGCGGTCGGGTCACCTTTACCACCCTCCGCCATCACAAAGCGGGCATCTGAACGGCCATAAAGGCCGACATGCGGAAAGGGATCGCTGCCAAAGGCCAGCACGTTGCGGCCAGGAAGGGTATATTCTCTGGTCAAAAAATCCGGGATTTTTTTTAAGTCGATGCCTGAAAAAGGCGTAGTGACAAAGCGAGAACCTGCATAGTCGAGGGAAAAGCAGGTACTGTTATCGGCTGCATTTTTCTGCACCAGATCCGCGCCAAACAGGATTTTTAAACGCTGCCAAACCGACGCGCTGTCGGGTTCGATCTTCCTGCCTTCCAGATAAACATCTTGTTTATGATAAAGCTGGTAAACCATTTTGTGAATCTGCACCATGGAGGCGCCAACACCGTGCCAGTTCAGCGCATCCCTGCTGTAAAGGCGCTCAACGATAATAAAGACGCCTGCCCCGGCATAATTTTCGATACTGCCTGCCATGGATATCTCCTTTTTTACAGCATTATATAAATATTATTGTTCATTTCAACGCCGTAACATTGTGACAAACACGCATGAATTAATGCGGCTGCCTGCTGGCCTGTCAGGGTAAAAGGACAAAGGTGCGCTTATAACTTCAGGTAGGCCCGAATCCCATCAAGGAACATCTGGGTTGCCAGCATAATCAGAATCAATCCCATCAGCCGCTCCAGCGCATTCACCCCTTTGTCGCCCAGCAGGCGGAGGAACAGGCCCGACAGCAGCAAAATACCGACCGTTACGCCCCAGGCAATCAACAGTGCGCCCACCAGATGCGTCATCTGTTGTGGGTACTGATGTGACAACAGCATCAGGGTCGCCAGCAGCGACGGTCCGGCGACCAGCGGGATCGCCAGCGGCACCAGGAATGGCTCTTCGCCTGCCGATAAGCCAGTACTGCTGCTCTCCGCCGACGGGAAAATCATCTTGATGGCGATTAAGAACAGGATTACCCCACCGGAAATCGACACCGTCTCGGTACGCAGATTCAGAAAAGCCAGAATGCGCTCACCGGTAAACAAAAACAGCAGCATGATGATTAACGCGATCAGCATTTCACGTATCAGTACCACTCGCCGCCGTTTCGGTTCCAGATGCTTTAAAACCGACATAAAAATGGGCAAATTGCCCAGTGGGTCCATAATTAACAACAATAATATGGTTGCTGAAATCATTTCAGTCATTCGTTTTGCGCCGTCTCGTGATCTAAAAATGGCTGTTATTAGTTACGCTGCTGAAAAAGTTAGCGTAATCGAATTAATTCACTTGCCAGAAAGCCTGCATTTTGTAGAGTTGGTAGTCACAGGTAAATCTTATTATTACGCAGAGCGACGTGAAATTAACACGTCGTTCTCTCCTCTGAAATGAAAAGCAGGTGTGAAACCGCCTGAGACGGACACGACATGAAGAATGTAGGTTTTGTTGGTTGGCGCGGTATGGTCGGCTCAGTGCTGATGTCCCGCATGAGCGAAGAGCGTGATTTTGATCTCATCAATCCGGTCTTCTTCTCGACGTCGCAGCACGGCCAGGCCGCACCCGCCTTTGGCGGTAAGCAGCAGGGCGTACTGCAGGATGCATTTGATATCGAGGCGCTGCGTGCGCTGGATATCATCATCACCTGCCAGGGCGGCGATTACACCAGCGAGGTCTATCCGAAGCTGCGCGAGAGTGGCTGGCAGGGTTACTGGATCGATGCCGCCTCTACGCTGCGGATGAAAGACGATGCGATCATCATCCTCGATCCGGTTAACCATCAGGTGATCCGTGAAGGTATCGATCGTGGCATCAAGACGTTTGTCGGCGGAAACTGCACCGTCAGCCTGATGCTGATGTCACTCGGCGGGCTGTTTGCGCAGGATCTGGTGGAGTGGGCCTCGGTGGCGACCTATCAGGCGGCTTCAGGCGGCGGTGCGCGCCATATGCGTGAGCTGCTGACCCAGATGGGCATGCTGCACGATCACGTGGCACCTGCGCTGCAGAATCCGGCGTCAGCCATTCTCGACATCGAGCGTAGCGTCACCGATTTCACCCGCTCCGGTACCCTGCCGACCGATAACTTCGGCGTGCCGCTGGCTGGCAGCCTGATCCCGTGGATCGACAAGCAGCTGGATAACGGTCAGAGCCGTGAAGAGTGGAAAGGGCAGGCGGAAACCAACAAGATTCTCGCCACCCGTAATGTGATTCCGGTTGATGGACTGTGTGTACGCGTCGGTGCGCTGCGCTGTCACAGCCAGGCGTTTACCCTGAAGCTGAAACGCGACCTGCCGCTGGCCGAAATCGAGCAGCTGCTGGCTGCGCATAATGAGTGGGTCAAAGTGGTGCCGAACGATCGCGAACGGACAATGCGTGAACTGACGCCAGCGGCGGTGACCGGCACGCTGACCACGCCGGTTGGCCGTCTGCGTAAACTGAATATGGGGCCGGAGTACCTCTCCGCCTTTACCGTCGGTGACCAGTTATTATGGGGTGCGGCTGAACCGCTACGCCGTATGCTGCGGTTGTTAACCAACTAATCGATGAGACTCGCCAAGGGCCGGATTTATCCGGCCTTTTTTGTTTTTGTTGCGGCATCTTTGCGCTGCCGTTTCGCTTACTAAGTGATCAGCTTCCCTTTTTTACCGCTCGGTGAATAATTTTTTGTTTTCAGCCATGGCAACTGCCGCTACCAAGCTATGATTTAACCATGATGTGCCGCAAGTTGACTGTTTTGCTTTCCGGACTAAATGGTTGTTGTACACGGCAAAGACACTTTTCCCATGGAATGGCCTGACTCCTTTTGTCGTCGTACGTATGGCTCAATGAAGAGCAGTGCATTTGAAGCGCGACGAGCCGTGTCGTGTTGCTCATTTCGCCTGCCAAATATCACAGGAAGAAAGTCATGTCAGAGCTTCCCGATCGCGATGCGATCAATGCCCTGTTTGCAGGTAATTATTCTGACCCGTTTGCGTTACTGGGGATGCACCAGACTCAGCAAGGCCTGGAAGTCAGGGCGTTGTTACCTGAAGCGCTTGAGGTGTGGGTAATCGAAACCTCCACCGGGCGCAAACTTGCTCAGCTGGCGTGCGAAGATGCACGCGGCTTCTTCAGCGGCGTGATCCCACGCCGTAAAAACCGTTTCCGCTACCAGCTGGCGGTGAACTGGCACGGTCAGCAGAACCTGATCGACGATGCCTACCGCTTTGGCCCGCTGCTGCAGGAAATGGACCTGTGGCTGCTGGCCGAAGGGACCCACCTGCGCCCTTACGAAACGCTGGGCGCCCACGGTGACGTGATTGATGGCGTCACCGGTACCCGTTTCTGCGTCTGGGCGCCCAATGCCCGTCGCGTGTCGGTAGTGGGTGATTTCAACTTCTGGGATGGCCGCCGTCACCCGATGCGCCTGCGTAAAGAGATGGGCATCTGGGAGCTGTTTGTGCCAGGCGCGGTTAACGGCCAGCTGTATAAATTTGAAATTATCGATGCCAACGGCCAGCTGCGCATCAAAGCGGATCCGTTCGCCTTTGAAGCGCAGATGCGTCCGCAAACGGCTTCGATGATTTGTGGTCTGCCCGATGCTATTGAGATGAAAGAGGAGCGCAAGGCGGCCAACGCCTTTGATGCGCCGATCTCAATTTATGAAGTGCATCTCGGTTCATGGCGACGCCACACCGACAATAACTTCTGGCTGAGCTACAAAGAGCTGGCTGAGCAGCTGGTGCCCTACGTCAAAGAGATGGGCTTTACCCATATCGAACTATTGCCGATCAACGAACACCCGTTTGATGGCAGCTGGGGTTATCAGCCGCTGGGCATGTATGCGCCAACCCGTCGCTTCGGAACCCGTGACGAATTCCGTGCCTTTATCGACAGCGCCCATGCCGCCGGCCTGAACGTGCTGCTGGACTGGGTGCCGGGCCACTTCCCGAGTGATGACTTTGGTCTGGCAAAATTTGATGGTACTGAGCTGTATGAACACAGCGATCCGCGTGAAGGTTTTCATCAGGACTGGAACACCCTGATCTACAACTTTGGCCGGCGCGAAGTCAGCAACTACCTGTCGGGTAATGCGCTCTACTGGGTCGAACGCTTTGGCATTGATGGTCTGCGCGTCGATGCGGTGGCGTCGATGATTTACCGCGACTACAGCCGCGCTGAAGGCGAGTGGGTGCCTAACCAGTATGGCGGGCGTGAAAACCTCGAAGCGATTGAGTTTCTGCGCTACACCAACCGCACGCTGGGCACCGTGGCCTCCGGCTCGGTGACCATGGCGGAAGAGTCGACCGATTACCCTGGCGTGACGCGCCCGACCGAAGGCGGCGGGCTGGGCTTCTGGTTCAAATGGAACCTCGGCTGGATGCACGACACGCTCGACTACATGAAACTCGATCCGATCCATCGCCGTTATCATCACAACCTGATGAGCTTCGGCATGATGTACAACTACACCGAGAATTTTGTGCTGCCGCTGTCACACGACGAAGTGGTGCACGGTAAGCGCTCGATTCTCGACCGCATGCCGGGCGACGCGTGGCAGAAGTTCGCCAACCTGCGCGCCTATTACGGCTGGATGTGGGGCTTCCCGGGCAAGAAACTGCTGTTTATGGGCAATGAGTTCGCCCAGGGCCGCGAGTGGAATCATGACGTCAGCCTCGACTGGCATCTGCTGGAAGGCGGTGACAACTGGCACCACGGCGTGCAGCGTCTGGTGCGCGATCTCAACCATACCTATCAATATTACACGCCGCTGCATCAGCTCGACTTCGATCCGCAGGGATTTGAATGGCTGGTGGTCGACGATGCGGAGCATTCGGTGTTTGCCTTTGTCCGTCGCGACCGTGAAGGCAATGAAGTGATTGTGGTCAGTAACTTTACGCCGGTGCCGCGGCCGGGATATCGCTTTGGCGTGAACCAGCCAGGCAAGTGGCGCGAAGTGCTGAATACCGACCAGCATGAATATCACGGCAGCGACGTGCGCAACCACGGTGTGCATACCGATCAGCAGCCGAGCCATGGGCGACCGCAGTCGCTGAGTCTGAATCTGCCGCCGCTGGCGACCCTGTGGCTGGTGCGGGAGGGCGAATGACCATAACGGCCGGCGATCCGCAGCCGCCTGGTGCCAGTTACGATGGCAAAGGCGTCAATTTCACCCTGTTTTCACAGCATGCCAGCCGCGTTGAGCTATGCCTGTTTGATGAAAACGGCGTGGAGCAGCGTATCGATCTGCCGGGCCGCAGCGGCGATATCTGGCATGGCTATGTTCCGACGCTAAAGCCTGGGCAGCGTTACGGCTATCGGGTTCACGGTCCATGGGCGCCCCGCCAGGGGCATCGTTTTAACCCGGCTAAGCTGCTGGTCGATCCTTGCGCCCGCGCGGTAGAAGGCGACGTGCCGGACGATGCCCGTTTTCACGGCGGCATTAACGCGCCTGACCCGCACGACAGCGCGGCGATCGCGCCGAAGTCACGGGTGGTGGCCGAAGATTTCGACTGGCAGGACGACGTTGCGCCGCGTACGCCGTGGGGCAACACGGTGATTTATGAGGCGCACGTGCGCGGCCTGACCCGGCAGCATCCGGAAATTCCGGAAACGCTGCGCGGCACTTACGCGGCGCTCGGCCATCCTGTTATGGTGGATTACCTGCGTCGTCTCGGTATCACGGCGATTGAACTGTTGCCGGTTGCCCATTTTGCCAGCGAACCGCGTTTGCTTCAGTTGGGGCTGAGCAACTACTGGGGCTATAACCCGTTTGCGCTCTGGGCGGTCGATCCGCGCTACGCCTCCGGACAGGATGGGCTGACCCCGCTGCAGGAGTTTCAGCAGGCGGTCAAAAACCTGCATGCGGCCGGGATAGAAGTGCTGCTGGATGTGGTGTTTAACCACACCGCCGAACTGGACGTCATCGGCCCGACGATTTCAATGCGCGGCATCGATAACGCCAGCTATTACTGGCTGGACGAGCAGGGCGACTACCAGAACTGGACCGGCTGCGGCAACACGCTCAATCTGCATCATCCGCAGGTGATGGCGTGGGCGCTGGATGCGCTGCGCTACTGGGTGCGCGTCTGTCACGTCGACGGTTTCCGTTTTGATCTGGCACCGGTGCTGGGGCGTACGCCCGACTACCAGCGCGATGCACCACTGTTTGAGGCGATACGCGCCTGTCCGCTGCTGTCACAGGTCAAGCTGATTGCCGAACCCTGGGATATCGGACCCAATGGCTACCAGGTCGGCCATTTTCCTGCGCCGTTTGCTGAATGGAACGATCGCTTCCGCGACACCGCGCGACGTTACTGGCTGCACGGTGCGATGAGCAACGGCGAGTTTGCCCGTCGCTTTGCCGCCTCCAGCGATCTTTTTCAGCATGAGGAGCGGCAGCCACACGCCACCGTCAACCTGATCACCGCTCACGACGGCTTTACGCTGTGGGATGTGGTGAGCTTCGAACGCAAGCACAACGAAGCCAACGGGGAAGATAACCGTGACGGACACGGCGATAACTACAGCCATAACCACGGCAAAGAGGGGCTGAACGTCAGCTTCGATGTGATTGAGCGCCGCCGTCGCAGCGTGCGGGGCTTGCTCACCACCCTGTTACTGTCGCAGGGCACGCCGATGCTGCTGGCGGGCGATGAGCGCGGCCACACGCAGCACGGTAACAACAACGCCTACTGTCAGGACAACGCCCTGAGCTGGCTTGACTGGCAGGCGGATGAGAAGGGATTGGTCGGATTCACTGCGGCCCTGATCCAGCTGCGTCAGCACATTCCGGCGCTGACGGCGGATCGCTGGTGGCAGGAAGGTGATGGCAATGTGCAGTGGCTCAATGCCGGTGGCCAGCCACTGCAACACGATGAATGGGCACAGGGGACGCATAGATTGCAGATCCTGCTGTCCGGCCGCTGGTTAATAACAATAAACGCCACGGACTCGGTGAATGACATCGTGTTACCAGACGGAGAATGGCGTGCCCTTCCTCCTTTCGCCGGGGACGATAACCCCATCCTGTTAACTGTCTGGCATGGTCCCGCACACGGTGTGTGCGTGTTCCAAAAGCAATCATAAGGAGTCAGACATGGTTAAATTAGACAGAACAGATCACCTGATGCTGGCGCGCCAGCTCCCTACACAAACGGTTGCTCTGATCCTCGCCGGTGGACGCGGTACACGGCTGGTCGACCTGACGGCAAAACGCGCCAAACCGGCGGTGCACTTCGGCGGCAAGTTCCGCATTATCGACTTTGCCTTGTCCAACTGCGTTAACTCCGGTATCCGCCGCATCGGCGTGATTACCCAGTACCAGTCCCACACCCTGACCCAGCACATCCAGCGTGGCTGGTCGATCTTCAATGAAGAGATGAATGAGTTTGTGGATTTGCTGCCAGCGCAGCAGCGCTTCTCCACCGAACAGTGGTATCGCGGCACCGCCGATGCGGTAACGCAAAACCTTGATGTGATTCGCCGTTATCAGGCGCAGTACATCGTGATCCTCGCCGGGGACCACATTTATAAGATGGATTATTCGCGCATGCTGCTGGATCACGTGGTCAATGAGGCGAAATGTACCATCGCCTGTTTGCCGGTGCCGGTGCATGAAGCCACCGCGTTTGGCGTGATGGCGGTTAACGAAGAGAACATGGTGATCGACTTCGTCGAGAAGCCGCCAAAACCGCCGACCATGCCGGGTGATGACACTCAGGCGCTGGCCAGTATGGGGATCTACGTCTTCAACGCCGATTATCTCTATGCGTTGCTGGAAGAAGATCTGCAGACCCCAGGCTCAAATCACGACTTTGGCAAAGATATTCTGCCGAAAATCGTAGCGAGCGGTGAAGGCTACGCGCACTCCTTTGCGCTCTCCTGCGTGCAGAACGACGACAAGGCGCCGCCTTACTGGCGCGATGTCGGCACGCTCGAAGCTTACTGGCGCGCTAACCTCGACCTGGCCTCGGTAATGCCGGAACTGGATATGTACGACGTGACCTGGCCAATTCGCACCCATATGGAGCCGCTGCCACCCGCCAAGTTTGTCCAGGATCGGTCCGGCAGTCACGGCATGACCATGAACTCGCTGGTATCGGGCGGCTGCATCATCTCCGGCTCGGTGGTGGTGAACTCGGTGCTGTTTCCCCGGGTGCGCGTTAACTCGTTTTGCAATATTGATTCAACCGTGCTGCTGCCCGATGTGGTGGTTGGCCGATCCTGCCGTCTGCGCCGCTGTGTGATTGATCGCGCCTGCGAGCTGCCAGAAGGAATGGTCATCGGCGAAAACCCTGATGAAGACAGTCGCCGGTTTCACCGTTCGGATGAAGGCATCGTACTGGTTACCCGCGCCATGCTGGCTAAATTGGCCAATGCGGGGCAGTAAGCGATAGCGGAACACACGCAATCGGCACGCGGATCGTGCCTGATAACTTAATGAGGTCGAGGATGCAGGTTTTACATGTCTGTTCAGAACTTTTCCCGCTGCTCAAAACGGGCGGACTGGCTGATGTAGTCGGGGCATTACCTCAAGCACAAATTGCGGGTGGCACGGATACGCGGGTGTTATTGCCCGCTTTTCCAGCATTGCGCAAGGGCATACCTGATCTTCAGGTGGTAACAGAATTGGATACGTTTGCCGGACATGTGCGCTTACTGTTTGGTGAGTTTAACGGGGTAGGCATCTACCTGATTGATGCGCCGGCGCTCTACGACCGTCCGGGCAGTCCGTATCATGATGAGTCGCAGTTTGCCTACGTCGATAACTATCTGCGCTTCGCGCTGCTCGGCTGGATGGGCTGTGAGCTGGCGTGCGGTCTGGATACGATGTGGCGTCCGGATATCGTTCACGCCCACGACTGGCATGCCGGCCTGACCTGCGCCTATCTGGAAGCGCGGGGCCGTCCGGCCAAATCGGTGTTCACCGTGCATAACCTGGCTTATCAGGGACTGTTCGCGGCGCATCACATGGAAGAGATCGGCCTGCCGTGGTCGTTTTTCAGCATGTACGGACTGGAGTTTTTCGGTCAGATCTCTTTCCTCAAAGCGGGCCTTTACTACGCCGATCACGTCACAGCGGTCAGTCCGACCTATGCGCATGAAATCACCTCGGCCGAGTTCGGTTATGGCATGGAAACCTTACTGGCGCAGCGTATGCGTGAAGGTCGCCTGAGCGGCATTCTGAATGGCGTGGACCCGTCAATCTGGGATCCGGCGCATGACCTGCTGCTCAACGCGCGCTATAACCGCGACACGCTGGAAGCCAAGGCGGAAAACAAACGCCAGCTGCAGGTTGCGATGGGGCTGAAGGTGGATGATAAGGCCCCGGTATTCTGCGTCATCAGCCGTCTGACCAAACAGAAAGGGCTGGACCTGGTACTGGAAGCGCTGCCGGGCCTGCTGGCACAGGGCGGACAGCTGGTGCTGCTGGGGCAGGGCGATGCCGAGCTGCAACAGGGATTCCTGGCCGCGGCGGCAGAGCATCCGGGTAGCGTCGGGGTGCAGATTGGCTACCACGAAGCGTTCTCACACCGCATTGTCGGCGGCGCGGACGTAATTGTGGTGCCGAGCCGATTCGAGCCGTGCGGCCTGACTCAACTTTATGGCCTGAAGTATGGTACGTTGCCGTTAGTGCGTCGTACCGGCGGCCTGGCCGATACGGTCAATGACAGTTCATTAGAGAATCTGGCGGACGGTATCGCCAGTGGCTTCAGTTTTGAAGATGCAAATGCCTGGTCGCTGTTACGGGCCATCCGGCGTGCGTTTGTGTTGTGGTCTCGTCCTTCGCTGTGGCGTTACGTTCAGCGCCAGGCCATGGGGATGGATTTTAGCTGGCAGGTGGCGGCACAAGCCTACCGTGATCTCTACCAACGTTTGATGTAACGGATTGGGAAAACTGGATATGAATGCACCTTTCACTTACGCCTCACCAACGTTGACGGTTGATGCCTTAAAGCATTCGATTGCCTACAAACTGATGTTTACCATCGGTAAAGATCCTTCTATTGCCAATAAGCACGAGTGGCTTAACGCCTCGCTGCTGGCGGTGCGCGACCGGATGGTTGAGCGCTGGCTGCGTTCCAGTCGTGCCCAGCTGTCACAGGACGTGCGGCAGGTTTATTACCTGTCGATGGAGTTCCTGATGGGCCGCACGCTGGGCAATGCGCTGCTGGCGATGGGGATTTATGACGATCTGAACCAGGCGCTGGATGAGATGGGGCTGGACCTGGCCGAGCTGATGGAAGAAGAGAACGATCCTGGCCTCGGTAACGGCGGTCTGGGTCGCCTGGCGGCCTGTTTCCTCGACTCCCTGGCAACGCTGGGTATGCCCGGCCGCGGCTACGGCATTCGTTATGACTACGGCATGTTCAAACAGAACATTGTGGAAGGTGAGCAGAAAGAGTCGCCGGATTACTGGCTTGAGTACGGTAATCCGTGGGAATTCCAGCGCTTCAATACCCGTTACAAAGTGCGTTTTGGCGGCCGGGTGCAGCATGAAGGGGCGAAGGTGCGCTGGCTGGAGACAGAAGAGATTTTGGCGATGGCGTATGACCAGATCATTCCGGGTTTCGACACCGATGCCACCAACACCCTGCGGTTGTGGGGCGCGCAGGCGAGTAACGAGATCAACCTCGGTAAATTTAACCAGGGCGACTATTTCGCGGCGGTGGAAGATAAAAACCACTCCGAGAACGTTTCCCGCGTGCTCTATCCCGATGATTCAACCTATTCCGGCCGTGAACTGCGGTTGCGTCAGGAGTATTTCCTGGTGTCCGCCACCGTTCAGGACATTCTTAATCGTCACTGGCGGATGCACCAGACCTGGGACAACCTCGCCGATAAAATCGCTATCCACCTGAATGACACCCACCCGGTGCTGGCGATCCCCGAACTGATGCGTCTGCTGATCGACGAACATAAGTTCAGCTGGGGCAACGCGTTTGACGTCTGCTGTCAGGTGTTCTCTTACACCAACCACACGCTGATGACCGAAGCGCTGGAGACCTGGCCGGTCGATATGATTGGCAAAATTTTGCCACGTCATCTCAGCATCATTTTCGAAATTAACGACTTCTTCCTGAAAACCATTCAGGACTACTACCCGGATGACTGGGATCTGCTGTCGCGCATTTCGATCATCGATGAGAACGACGGCCGCCGGATCCGCATGGCGTGGCTGGCGGTGGTGGTCAGCCATAAGGTCAATGGCGTCTCTGAGCTGCACTCCAATCTGATGGTACAGTCGCTGTTTGCTGATTTCTCGCGGCTGTTCCCCGGCCGTTTCTGCAACAAGACCAATGGCGTGACGCCGCGTCGCTGGCTGGCGCTGGCGAACCCGGCGCTCTCTGAAGTGCTGGATGAGGAGATCGGCCGCAACTGGCGTACCGATCTCAGCCAGCTCGGCGAGCTGAAAGCGCAGATTGATTATCCGGCCTTTATCGAAAAAGTGGCGGTTGCCAAACATCAGAACAAACGTCGGCTGGCTGACTGGGTGGCGAAAAACCTTGATGTGGTGCTGGACCCGAACGCGCTGTTTGACGTGCAGATTAAACGTATCCATGAGTACAAGCGGCAGCTGCTCAACGTGCTGCATGTGATCACCCGCTATAACCGCATCAAAGCCGATCCGCAGGCGGACTGGGTGCCGCGCGTCAATATTTTTGCCGGCAAAGCTGCCTCGGCCTATTACGTCGCCAAGCACATCATTCATCTGATTAACGATGTCGCTAAAGTGATCAACAACGATCCGCAGGTGAAAAATAAGCTGAAGGTGGTCTTCATTCCGAACTACAGCGTCAGCCTGGCGCAGATCATCATCCCGGCGGCCGATCTTTCTGAGCAGATCTCCACGGCCGGTACCGAAGCCTCCGGCACCAGTAATATGAAGTTTGCCCTCAACGGCGCGCTGACCATCGGTACGCTGGATGGCGCCAATGTCGAGATGCTGGATCACGTCGGCGAGGAGAATATCTTCATTTTCGGTAACACCACGCCGCAGGTTGAAGCGCTGCGTAAAGGCGGATATAACCCGCGTCAGTACTACGAAGAGGACCCGGAGCTGCATCAGGTGCTGACCCAACTGGCCTCTGGCGTATTCAGCCCGCAGGAGCCAGGCCGCTACCGTAACCTGTTTGATTCGCTGGTGAACTTCGGCGATCACTATCAGCTGCTGGCGGATTACCGCAGTTATGTCGATACCCAGGATAAGGTGGATGCGCTCTATCGCCAGCCGGATGAATGGCAGCGGCGTGCGGCGATGAACATTGCCGGCATGGGCTATTTCTCGTCGGACCGCACCATTCAGGAGTATGCCGATGAGATCTGGAATATTTCGCCGATAAGGTTATAAGACGCGCACGTCACCGCCCGCGGTGACGTTATCATTCGCGGCGGCCGAGGGAGCGGCCGCACTGCTTCACGCCCGTCATTTCCGCTACCGCCGATCCACCGTGACGTTCAGCGCTTCCCCTGATCAGGCTGATACCTGCACTCATCCCGCTTTGCCGTGACGGCAGCGGATCGCCGATCCCGCACGATTGACTCCCCGGCAGAAGTACCACGGCAGACATGCCAGATCATAACGCTCTCGCTGAGGTATCGGCTATTATGCAGCCCGGCTTACATGCGTTTCATCTTTTGACCAGACAGGCAGAACAGACAATGAGTGACAACATCAATCACGAGATTACCTTTCGCAAGCTCAGCGTCTTCATGATGTTTATGACCAAAGGCAATATCGCCCGCACCGCAGAAGCGCTGGAACTGAGCAGCGTCAGCGTCCATCGTGCGCTGCACACGCTGGAAGAAGGCATCGACTGTCCGTTGTTTATCCATAAAGGCCGCAACCTGGTGCCGCTGCCCGCCGCCTGGACGCTGCTGGAGTATTGCCGGGATGTGACGGCGCTGATGGGGAAAGGGATCGAAGAAGCACGGCTGGTGGCTGGCGTGGGCTGTGGTCGTCTGCGGATCGGCACGCTCTACTCGCTGACGCTGGAAACCATCCCGCGACTGATCATGGGCATGAAGCTGCGCCGACCGACGCTCGAGCTTGATCTCACCATGGGCTCAAATCAGATGCTGCTCAACATGCTTGAGGATGATGCGCTTGATGCGATCCTGATCGCCACCAACAACGGCGAGTTCAGCGATTCGCTGTTCGATGTGGTCCCGCTGTTTTATGATGACATTTTCCTGGCCGCGCCAGCCGGTGAAACGCTGGATCTGAGCCGTCCGGCGGATCTGCGCGACTATGCCGATCGCGATTTCGTTTCGCTGGCCGAAGGCTTTGCTACCTATGCCGGTTTTCAGGAGGCGTTTCAGGTTGCCGGATTTGAACCGCGAGTGGTGACGAAGGTGAATGACATCTTTTCGATGGTCAGCCTGGTGCAGGCTGGCATGGGGCTGGCGTTAATTCCGGGACGGATGAAAAAAGTCTACGAAAACAATATCCAGCTGGTCAGCCTGGCCGAGCCTTATCAGATGCGCCAGCAGATTTCGATTGTCTACTCACACCGCCGCGAACGCGATCAGGAGCTGCTGGCGCTGGCCGCAGAAGGGCGAATGTATGCCCGCGGCCTTACTGACTCAGCCGTTTAGCCAGATGCAGTGCCACCTCAACGCTGTTGCGCTCCATGCAAATGGCTTCGCCCTGCCAGCCCGCCTGCAGGGTGAGGCCGGTCAGCACATTGCCTGGCGGCATTTCAATCGCCAGGCGGGCATCGCGCTGGTTGGCTGAAATCACCGCATCATTCCACTGCACCGTTCGCGCCATGTTATAGGCGAGGTCGTCGGCAATTTTGCCCGGCTCCCAGATTACCCGACCGGTCGAACCGCTCAGGTAAGCGCAGCCAGGGCGTGAAAGACTGACAGACTCAAACGCGGCAGCCAGTTCAGCAGCAGGCTTATCCAGCAGTGCGCAGTGAGAAGGCACGCTGACCGCCAGCCTGACCGCTTTGCTGGCACCGGCCGCCAGCGCTTTTTGCGCCACCCGCGCCATATCCTCATCCCGTCCGGCAATCACGATCTGCGTTTCTGCATTGAGGTTGGCAATATAAGTATTGCTGTCGACCAGCAGCTTCTCCAGCCGGCTGAGCGTCAGTCCGGTAATTGCGGTCAGGCCGTAGCCCTGCGGATAGGCCTGCTCCATCAGATCGCCGCGCAGAGCCACCAGCCGTAGCGCATCGCTGAAATCGAGTGCGCCAGCAATCACCGCGGCGGGATAAGCGCCAATCGACAGGCCGCTGACAATGTCTGGCTTCAATCCGTGTCTGATCAGCTCACGCGCCCAGGCTACGCCGGCAATCAGCAGGCTGAGCTGGACGGCGCGGGTATGACGCAGTGCGTCAGCGCTGTCGAGCAGGTCGGTCTCTTCACCAAGCACGGCGCGCGCGCTGTTTAACACCGCCTCACCGTCGGGAAGATGTTGCAACATACCGACCCGCTGGGTGCCCTGGCCGGGAAAAGTAAAAAGGATTTTCATGCGGGATCTCTGCTCCAGGGTGACGCGGTCAGTCTCGGACCGGTGGCGGTTTTCAACAGTACGCGGCCTTCACGCAGCCATTCGTTGAGGGCAAAAGCGCCGAGCGGCGTTTCCACCTGCGTATCAACGCGGCAGGGCAGCGTTTCAGTCTGGTTCTGCCACTGCTGCAGCTCGTCGCGTGCCAGCGGCTGCGGCGCACGAATCAGTAAGTCCAGATCGCTGGCGGCGTGCAGCGTCGGCCGCTGTGTCGCCAGAGCATAACCGGTGCTGCCGGTGACGCCCCAGTACCATGGCCAGACGCTGTCGCTGAGCGCGATCGCCGCCCTGACCGGCGGATAATCAACAAACGGCGACGCGAGCAGTTGGCTGCGATCAGCCAGCATTTCCGGTGTGACGACGCGTTCAATATCGGCGGCGTCTGTCCATCCGGCGGCGCGCTGTTCACGTTTTTCACCGCGCACGCCGACCGGAATCAGCCCCGATTGATTCACATCGCGCCGCACCACCACTGGAAAAGCGTGCTGCCAGTGCTGGCTGACCCAGGCGTCGCTGATGGCTAACAGCGCGCTGTCTGAGCGCAGCCAGAGGAGATCGTGGGGGCGCGGTGTGAACGTCATATTACATTCCGGAAGTCAGAGTAATGAACAGGGGTAACGATAAAATACACAGAATCGAACTTAACAGCAGCACGGCTTCAGCATCCGGCGACTGCACACCGAAGCGGTTACCAAACACCACGCCAAAGAAGCCGGCTGACAGCGCAATCATCAGAATCGCAGTAATCGCCACCGGACCACTCAGACCCAGCGCCAGCACCAGACCCCAGGCAATAAAGGGCTGAATCAGCAGTTTGGTAATCGTGCCGACACCAACCACGGCGTTGAGTTTCAGTTTACGCGCAGAGAGGATCACCCCGGTCAGGAACAGCGCGGCTGCGGTCGCCGCCAGGCCCAGCGGTTTAATCGCCGCCAGCACCAGATCCGGCATTTTAACGCCCAGCGCCGACAGCACCACACCAATCAACGGACCCATCACGATCGGTTTCTTTACTGAACGCCACATCAGGATCGGCAGCATGGTCAGCGTTGAACCGTGTGCGGTTCCCGCCGCAAAGGCTTTTTCGCGTTCCAGAATCAGCAGGCACAGCGGCGTCAGCAGGACTGAACCACAGGCAATGGATACCGCTACAGAGAGCGAAGTTGTTGGGTTTTCACCCAGAACGCTGGCAAGAATCGGCAGGCCGAGTGCAGCGTAGTTTGGCAGCGCAACGGTCAGCGTCAGCACTGCGGCATCCTGCGGCGACTTTTTGAAAATTTTAGTCGCGGCAAAATAGATACCCGCATAGGTGATCCACATGGCACCGGTAAGCACCACGATTAACGGCCATTGCGCCACGATGCCTGGCCAGGGGGTTTGTACTGTCGCGCTGAACAGGGCAGCGGGCAGGGCAAAATCCATTACAAAAATATTGAGCAGTGAAACGTCTTTGTTGTTGACCATTCCAGCCTTACCGGCCCAGAAACCCAGCAGCATGATCACAAAGATTGGAGCAAGGGCATGAACAATTATATAAATCATAAATCACCTGTATTTTAAGAAGAATTCTTGGCTAACACGATGTTTATAATTCTAAAAGCGGCCCTTATTGCGGGGCGGTCATCCGCCCCGTCCAGGCCGTTTCCGGCAGGTTTTTTTGTTTTGTAGTCGGGTTTACCAGCTGGCGCGCATCCGCTCACGGACCAGCGAGGAGCTGCGGCGATTTTCAGCGCCCAGCCGGTTTTTCAGGCTCGGATCCTGACGGGCATCAGCGATAGCTTTCTGCAGGGCAATCTCAACCATCGCCAGATCGGCATCTGACGGTGCATCAGGATCGGCCACGGTCAGCAGGTCAGACAGCAGGCCCAGGGTGTGGAAGTTGCTGACGTCATAGGCCATCGGTGGAATGGTGGCCGCCAGTTTTTCCAGCGCGTCGACGGTACGCAGCGTGATGCGCGCAGCGGACTCTTTGCCCATTGCATGCACCAGCACGCCCTGGTCGTTGAGCGCGATCAGCCGGTTCGCCTGATAGCCGTGCGCCAGAAATGCGCCGGACATCGCTTTACCGACAATCAGGCCAATCACCGGATGACCGGCCAGACGGGCTTTCGCGTAGGCACCGGCGGCACCGGCCAGCGCCTGGTGAATACCAAACGCCTCTTCACGGCGGCCATAAGCCTGACTCGGCACATCGATCACTGCCACAATCGGACGTTTCACCGCGCTGTTGCTGTCAGCGTCGATGGTTTCATTTACCACTTTCGCCAGCGTCCAGCCTTCCAGCAGGCCGACTTCACCTCTGGCGGCACGGGGATAGTGATTGTCTGCGTCAGGGACTACGGCGATAAAGCGGACGCTTTCGCCATTAAGTTCGCCGTCAGCGACCTGAACAGAGGGGCACAGCCCACTCAGGCGTTGCGCATCGGGTGCGAGTTTTGCCAGCCATGTTGCACCGCGGCTGTTGGTCTGGGTCATTATTTATCCTCCCGGGCGAAAAGCTGTTTAATCGTGGCGGTATCGGCCTGCTGACGGGTGTCGAAGTTGCTCAGACGTGGCAGGAAATCCGCATATTTATCACTGCGATGCTGCGCCGGTACGCCTTTGGCAATGAAGTCATTCATGGCAGTTTTAACCGCATTGACGCCATCGCTGACCAGCGCATCCACCAGGCCGCTGGCGTAGCGGATTTCGCCGCCGGTCATGCTCCAGATAAACGGACGGTCGCGAGAGTCATACTCTTCAATGCCCGCTTCCTGCTCGATAACCTGTGGTCCGTTAAGGCCGAGGCGTGCTTCGCGTGTCACGATCAGGTAGCTGCAGAGCGCGGCAGCGATAGACATGCCGCCAAAACAGCCGACGGTGCCGGCAATGATGCCGATAACCGGGGTATAGCGACGCAGGTCGACGATCGCCGCATGGATGTCGGCAATCGCCGCCAGTCCCAGATTAGCCTCCTGCAAACGGACGCCGCCGGTTTCGAGGCACAGTACCGCCTGAGTCGGTATTCCGTTGCGATTGTCTTCAGCGGCCAGTTCGAGCGCCGCGGCCATTTTCGCGCCGGATACTTCGCCCATGCTGCCGCCCTGGAAGGTGCCTTCGATGGCAATCACCACCGCCGGCTGACCGTTCAGCGTACCGCGTGCCACCACCATGCCGTCATCGGACTGTGGCACCACACCCTGCGGTGCCAGCCACGGCGACATAATGCCTTCGAAGGGATCCAGCAGTTCGCGATAGCTGCCGTCGTCCAGCAGCGCACGCGCACGCTCACGGGCACGTAATTCAATAAAACTGGCATCGTTACGCATGGCTCACCTCTTCAAATACCTGTTCAATACGGATACGCGCGACGCCGGGCGTTGCGCCAAAGTCGTGAATAACCAGCTGTCCGGCAGGCAGGCCGCTGATTAAATTCAGGCGGTCAAACAGCGCCTTCCAGCGGGCGTCGCTGTTATCCAGTGAAGTGGTGATATCAATATTCAGCGTTTGCCCTTCGGTTGCGGTGTACAGGACTTCCATATCACCGGAACCAACGACCCCTGCCAGGGCTTTACCGCTGAGTGCGCGGTTAGCAGGGAAAGATAATGTGATGTGTTCCATAACGACCTCTAATTAAAAGAGTGGTTGGTGGCCGGACATACCCTGTCGACAAACAGCGTAGCGGCCAGCAAATCGGCGGCACCGCCTGGGGATGCGTTCAGTGCCAGCATGCGGCGATCCAGACGGGCGAGGGCGGCCTGACCTTCAGCGGTACCGCAGCCACCGGCCAGCAGCACCGCGCGGGCACCGCGCTGCATGGTTTCCAGTCCGGTCATGCCGGCGCGTGACAGCACGCAGGTATCGCTGAGTGAGGTCATGATCGCCATCAGCGCATCCAGACGGGCTTCGCTTTCGCTGGCACCGGCTGCCCGGCTGCGCAATAACTGCGGCAGCGCCAGCTGCATCACGTGAGGAAAAGCCTGTTGCGCCTCCTCACGTGCGCCGGGTACCTGATAGCGGTGACTCGCTTTCAGCCCCTTGCTGAACACTTTCGGTGCCGCCCGATCGGGCAGGCTTGCCAGCATTGCGGCTGTCTGCGTCAGGCTGGCAGCCGTGGCGTGTCCGCCGTGCATTGCGGCCGCGCTGACCAGCAGACCCAGCGCCCAGATAGCACCACGATGGGTATTCACGCCGCCGGTGGCCGCCATCATCTGCCGCTCGCCCTCACGTCCCAGACGACCCACCGTTTCGCGCAGGGCGATGTCGGCTGGCCGCATCCAGCTCTGACGGGCCAGCGCCAGGAAGGTTGGCACCAGGCTTTCGGCGGAACGCTCCATCAGGGCCAGCGTCAGGTCCTGATGCGCCCCGTTTCCCCGACTGTCGACCAGACCCGGCTTGGGACTCAGCCGCGCTTCATCGGTCAGACAATCGCGCGCTGTGATCGCCAGCAGGCTGGCCTGCGCCTCGGGTTGAGTCTGCGACAGGAGTTTCATTACCAGCTCCGGAATTTTGCCGGTGGGTTATAAAGACCGCCCGACCATTCAACCAGGTCTGAGACACTGCTGGCGGCGAGCAGCGAGCGGGTCGCATCTGAACGACGGATGCCCATGTCTTCCGGATAGACGACTTTGCCGCTTTTACGCAGGGCTGCTACGCGTGCCGCATCAACGCCAAGACCGATATCGGTAATCCCGGCCACCGCAGCGACCATGGCGCGGCGCTCTTCAAGACTTTCTGCCCGATAGAGATAGGCAATACCTTCTTCGGTCAGCACGTGGGTAACGTCATCGCCATAAATCATCACCGGTGCCAGCGGCATGCCGGTCGATTTTGCGACCTCTACCGCATCCAGCGTTTCAACGAAGGTAGGTTTTGCACCGGCCTGGAAGGTTTCAACCATCTGAACCACCAGTTTTTTACCGCGCTGCATCGGATCTGGCTCGGTGATCATATTGAGCCAGGCGGGCGAAGCATGGCGGCGGCCGTGCGGATCGTGGCCCATGTTAGGCGCCCCGCCGAAGCCGGAAAGGCGACCGCGGGTCACGGTAGAGGAGTTCGCCAGCCCATCAACCTGTAAGGTTGCGCCGATAAACATATCAACCGCGTACTGGCCTGCCAGCTGACAGAAGGCGCGGTTAGAGCGCATAGAGCCGTCGCTGCCGGTGAAGAAGATATCGGGGCGGGCGCGAATGTACTCTTCCATGCCCAGCTCACCGCCGAAGCAGTGCACGCTCTCAACCCAGCCGCTCTCAATCGCCGGGATCAGCGTCGGATGCGGGTTCAGCGTCCAGTGCTTACAGATTTTGCCTTTCAGGCCGAGTTGTTCACCGTAGGTTGGCAGCAGCAGTTCAATCGCGGCGGTGTTAAAACCAATGCCGTGGTTAAGCGACTGCACCTGGTGTTCAGCGTAGATCCCTTTGATCGCCATCATCGCCATCAGGATATGTTCCTGTTTGATCAGGCGTGGGTCGCGGGTAAACAGCGGTTCGATGAAGAAAGGTTTGTCCGCCACCACGATATAGTCGATCCAGGAACCGGGGATGTCGACGCGTGGCAGGTCGGTTTCGTCATCGACCAGTTCATTCACCTGAGCAATCACGATACCGTCACGAAACGCGGCAGCTTCTACCAGTGCCGGCGTATCTTCGGTGCTTGGGCCGGTATACAGATTGCCTTTACGGTCAGCTTTATAACCGGCAATCAGCGCGACGTTCGGGCTCAGATCAACGTAGAGGCGGGAATAGAGTTCGATATAGGTGTGAATCGCGCCTATTTCCAGTTGTCCATCTTCTAACAGCTGGGAAATACGCAGGCTTTGCGGGCCGGAAAAAGAAAAATCGAGTTTGCGGGCGATACCTTTCTCGAAAATATCAAGATGTTCGCTGCGGCCGACGCTCGGCATAATCATATGCAGGTCGTGGACTTTGGCTGGATTAACTTCCGCCAGGGTACGCGATAAAAAATCTGCCTGTTTCTGGTTATTACCTTCCAGCACGACCCGGTCACCGGGCGCAATCAATTTTTCAAATGCTTCAACAGCTCTTTCAGTAGGAATGACTTTGCCATCAACAGGGAAGGATGCCAGACGCCGCGCTTTCTCACTGCGGCGTGTGTTCCATTCCCGGGCAGGCGTTTGGCCTGTGTTCATTTCAACCTCCTGATTAAAATAACGGATATGTCGTTTTTGCTGAGAGAAGTCTGAACTTTCTGGTTGCATGGTTCAATTAAGCAAAACACGCGAACGTTAGATTTTAATTAACGATGAGCACGGCGTGGCCGGGATAACCGAAACATGAAAGATTGAGTTTAGGCGGTAATTCAGAAATTAAATGAATAAATATTGATCGGGGTTAATATTGGCGTGAATCTGACAGGATTAATAAAAATTTAATAAAAAGGAGATCTTCTGCTAATGCGGCTTAATAGCGGTGACCGCATGACAGTTATATTACCGTTAAATAACCTCAGCACTGACGTGACAATTCGCGACTGACGCTTACCGCGAAAGCCTGTTGCCGTAACCCGGTTGCGGCAGTTAAAAAAAGCAGGCCGGAGCCTGCTTTTTTCCGTGTTGCCTGATTATGACGCCAGTGACAGCGTGGGTTTGGCTTTCTGCGCCAGCCATTCTGCCACACGGGCCTGCTGCTCTTTGCTCAGCCACATGCCCTGCTTGGTACGGCGCCAGATGGCATCGTCAACTTCACGCACCCATTCATGCTGTACCAGGTAACGTAATTCGGCCTCGTAAAACTCATGACCAAAATTCTCACCCAGATCGTCCAGACTCTTCGCGCCGGCTAACAGCGTTTCGGTGTTGCTGCCGTAGGTACGGGCGAAGTGGCGCGCCATATTTTCGCTAATGAACGGATAACGGCGACGCAGGCTGGCGGCGTAATCTTCACGGGTACCGGAGATATTACCGCCCGGCAGCACGCAGTTCTTCGTCCAGGCCGGACCGGCATTCGGGTAGTACTTCGCCAGTTTCTCCAGCGCATGTTCCGCCAGCTTACGGTAGGTGGTCAGCTTGCCGCCGAACACCGACAGCAGCGGTGCCTGGCCGTTATCGTCACGCACATCCAGCGTGTAATCACGGGTAATCGCCTGCGGTGAATCGGATTCGTCATCACACAGCGGACGCACACCGGAGTATGACCAGACAATATCGTCCGTGGTCAGCTGCTTTTTAAAGTGGCCATTGAACACTTTCAGCAGGTAGTCGGTCTCGCTGTCGTCGATGTGAACGTTTTTCGGATCGCCTTTGTACTCCACGTCAGTGGTGCCGATGATGGAGAATTCATCCATCCACGGGATAACAAACACGATACGGTTATCTTCGTTCTGCAGAATGTAAGCCTGCTTCTCGGTATGCACGCGCGGCACCACGATGTGGCTGCCTTTGATCAGGCGAATGCCATACGGCGATTTTAACTTCAGGCTGTCGTCGAACAGCTGTTTAACCCACGGGCCTGCCGCGTTGACCAGGCCTTTAGCGCGCCAGGTGTAGGTTTTGCCGCTGTCGACATCTTCCGCTTCGACCATCCACAGGCCGCCTTCACGCCAGGCGCGGGTGACGCGGGTACGGGTACGCACTTCACCGCCACGCTTCACCACTTCCTGCGCATTCAGCACCACCATGCGGGCATCATCTACCCAGCAGTCGGAGTATTCGAATCCGCGCGTGATTTCTGGCTTCAGGGCCGAATCCGCGCCAAAACGCAAGCTCTTACTGCCTGGCAGACTGGTTCGTTTACCCAGATGGTCATACATAAACAGGCCGGTACGGATCATCCACGCCGGACGCAGATGCGGGCGGTGCGGCAGGCGGAAGCGCATCGGGAAAGCGATATGCGGGGCCATTTTCAGCAGCACTTCACGTTCGGCCAGCGCTTCACTCACCAGACGAAACTCGTAGTGCTCCAGGTAACGCAGGCCACCATGAATCAGTTTTGAACTGGCGGAGGAGGTCGCGCAAGCCAGGTCCCGCGCCTCCAGCATCAGCACCGACAGTCCGCGTCCTGCAGCATCTGCTGCAATGCCGGCACCGTTGATGCCGCCGCCGATCACGATCAGGTCTTTGGTTTCCACGTCATCTCCTCCGATGTTCGGAATAGTTCATTAATGTTCGTTTTCGAGCATAATCATAATCGCAAACCAACATTGATGCCAGCTTTTAACCAGGTAAAAACAATTTTGCGTGATATAGCTAACATTCTGCCGGGGAAAAAATTACAAAGCCGCAATGATTGTCAGGTTATAGGCGCTGATTCTCGGGTTACACTAGGCGCCATTGTGACGATGTTATGAGAGACACCATGGAAACGTTTGAATGTATTAATGTGCAGCAGGCGCAGGACCGTCTGGCGCAGGGTGCCCTGCTGGTCGATATCCGTGACCCACAAAGCTTTGCCCTCGGTCACGCCGCCGGCGCACTGCATCTGACCAACAGCAATCTCAGCGACTTTGTTGCCGGCGCGGACCATAGCCTGCCGGTGCTAGTGATGTGTTATCACGGCAACAGCAGTAAAGGCGCCGCACAATTTCTGCTGGGCCAGGGATTCAGCGCCGCCTATAGCATTGACGGCGGGTTTGACGCCTGGCGTGCCGCTTTTCCCCAGCAGGTTGCTCACGGCAGCGAATAAATTGCCGCTCGTCACATGGAGAGTTACTGATGCGCATTACCCAATTTAACCAACCGCGCATGGCGCAGGCGTTTGTTGACTACATGGCAACGCGCGGCGTCACGCTGCGTATTGAACGTGAAAGCCACTACGTCATCATGCTGGATGATGAAAGTCAGCTGGAGATGGTCGAAAACGAACTTCAGCAGTTCGTGCAGGATCCTAACCATCCGCGCTATCAGGCGGCGAGCTGGCACAGCGGCAAAACGGACAGCGGCTTACGCTATGAGCGCAGCAACATCTGGGCCAACATCCGCGAGCGTGCCGGTCCGCTGACCATGACGGTGATGCTGCTCTGCATTGCGGTGTTTATCCTGATGCAGATCGTCGGCGATCGCACCGTGATGTCCTGGCTGGCGTGGCCGGACACCGATCAGCATCTTGAGGTCTGGCGCTGGTTCAGCCATGCGCTGCTGCACTTTTCACTGCTGCACATCCTGTTCAACCTGATGTGGTGGTGGTATCTGGGCGGCGCGGTAGAGAAGCGGCTCGGCAGCGGCAAGCTGTTCGTGATTATGCTGATCTCCGCGCTGCTGAGCGGCTGGATGCAGGCCAAATTCAGCGGCATCTGGTTTGGCGGTCTGTCGGGCGTGGTGTATGCGCTGATGGGCTATTGCTGGCTGCGCGGTGAACGCGATCCCGACAGCGGCATCTATCTGGAACGTGGATTGATCGGCTTCGCGCTGGTCTGGCTGGTGATTGGCTGGTTTGGCGCGTTTGGTCTGGCGATCGCCAACGCGGCGCACGTCGCCGGTCTGGTGGTCGGCTTAGCCATGGCGCTGGTCGATACGCGAAAAATCGCGCGCCGTTAGTCGCGGCATTTCAGGAATAAGCGAGAAAACAGGAGAGGAACGTGAAGCAGACGCAACGTCATGACGCGATTATCGATTTAGTCCGACGTCAGGGATATGTCAGTACTGAGGAGCTGGTGGATCATTTCGAGGTGAGCCCGCAGACCATTCGTCGCGACCTGAACGATCTGGCCGATCAAAATAAGATTCAGCGCCATCACGGCGGCGCGGCGCTTCCCTCCAGTTCTGAAAACACCGCCTGGCACGATCGTAAGATGATGTTGTCGGCGGAGAAAGCGCGGATTGCGCAGCGGGTGGCCAGCCAGATCCCGGATGGTGCCACGCTGTTTATTGATATCGGCACCACGCCAGAAGCGGTGGCGCATGCGCTGCTGAACCATAACGATCTGCGGGTGGTGACCAACAACCTGAACGTGGCGATGCTGCTGATGGGGAAACCCGATTTTCGGGTCATCATCGCCGGTGGCGAAGTGCGTACCCGTGACGGGGCGGTAATGGGAGAAGCCACGCTCGACTTCATCTCTCAGTTCCGCCTTGATTATGGCATTCTCGGCATCAGCGGAATCGATATGGATGGCTCACTGCTGGAGTTCGACTATCACGAAGTGCGTACCAAGCGCGCCATCATTGAAAACTCACGCTGCGTGATGCTGGTTGCGGACCACTCTAAATTTGGCCGTAACGCGATGGTTAACCTCGGCAACATGAACCTGCTGGATCATCTCTACACCGATAAAATGCCGCCATCCAGCGTGATGAAGGTGATTGAGCAGCATGAGGTCCACCTCGAACTCTGCTGATTTCCGCCCTCGCCAGCTGCCCGGCTGGCGTTTTTGTTTGATTGCTGTCGCTTTTTTCCCCACTCCCGTCTTTACTTAACACGTCGCTGGCACCCTGTTGCCAGCCCGTGCGCTTGCTCGTTTTGCTTCACCTCATTGCGTAACAGAAGGGAGTGATATGCCGCAGCAAAAATTCAATAAAGCCCGTTTCAACGCCGCACTAACCCGTCAATGGCAACACTTAGGTCTCACCTCCGCACAACAGATGACCACGCACCAGTGGTGGCAGGCGATTAGCGCTGCGCTGGCGGAATTACTGGCTGCGCAACCGGCTCCCCGCGTCTCTGAGCGGCAGCGCCACGTCAATTATCTGTCGATGGAGTTCCTGATCGGTCGCCTGACCGGCAATAACCTGCTCAATCTTGGCTGGTATGACGACGTAAAAGCGCTGCTGGCTGAGCAGCAAATCGATCTAACTGAACTGCTGGAGCAGGAGGTTGATCCGGCGCTCGGCAACGGCGGGCTGGGTCGACTGGCGGCCTGCTACATGGACTCCATGGCCACCGTCGGTCAGTCGGCCACCGGCCACGGGCTCAACTATCAGTACGGCCTGTTTCGCCAGTCGTTCGATCAGGGACAGCAGATTGAAGCGCCGGATGACTGGCAGCGCGAACGCTATCCGTGGTTCCGCCACAATGCGGCACTGGATGTTGAGGTGGCGATGGGCGGCAGCGTGGAGAAACTGGAGCAGGGCGGCGTACGCTGGCAGCCCGATTTTTATCTGCGCGGCGAGGCGTGGGATCTGCCGGTTACCGGCTACCGCAATGGCACCACGCTGCCGCTGCGTTTGTGGCAGGCGACCAGCGCCCATCCTTTCGATCTGACCCGCTTTAACGACGGTCAGTTTTTGCAGGCGGAGCAGCCCGGCATTGATGCGGCAAAACTGACGAAGGTGCTGTATCCCAACGACAACCATCAGGCGGGCAAACGCCTGCGCCTGATGCAGCAATATTTCCAGTGCGCCTGTGCGGTGGCCGATATTCTGCGCCGTCACCATCTGGCGGGGCGCAGCATTCATAGTCTGCCCGATTTCGAAGTGATTCAGCTTAATGATACCCATCCGACCATCGCCATCCCGGAAATGCTGCGGCGGTTGCTGGACGAGCATCAACTGAGCTGGGATCAGGCCTGGCATATCACCAGCCGGTTATTCGCCTACACCAACCACACGCTGATGCCCGAAGCCCTGGAGCGCTGGGATGAAAAACTGATGCGCAGCCTGCTACCGCGTCACATGCTGATCATCAAAGAGATCAATCAGCGCCTGAAAAAGCAGGTGAAGCAGCGCTGGCCGGATGACAAAGCGCTATGGCACAAGCTGGCGGTGGTGGCGGACGGTGAGGTGCGCATGGCGAACCTTTGCGTGGTCAGCGGTTTCGCGGTAAACGGCGTGGCGGCGTTGCATTCCAGCCTGGTGGTGACCGATCTGTTTCCGGAGTATTACCAGCTGTGGCCGCAGAAATTCCATAACGTCACCAACGGCATTACGCCGCGCCGCTGGTTAAAACAGTGTAACCCGGCGCTGGCGTCCCTGATTGATGACACGCTGAAGGTGGAGTGGGTCAATAACCTTGATGCGCTCAAAGGGCTGGAAGCCTATGTCGACGATCCGGCGTTTTGTCAGCGTTACCGCAGCATCAAGCAGCAGAATAAAGCGCGGCTGACCGACTACATCGCACGGCACACCGGCATTATCGTCAACCCGGATGCGATGTTCGACGTGCAGATCAAGCGGTTACATGAGTACAAACGCCAGCATCTCAGCCTGCTGCATATCCTGCACTGCTATCAGACCCTGCTTGATAACCCGGACGATGCCCGCTTTATTCCGCGCGTCTTCCTGTTTGGCGCCAAGGCGGCTCCCGGCTATTACCTCGCGAAAAATATTATTTACGCTATCAATAAAGTGGCGGAAGTGGTCAACAACGACCCGCGGGTCGGCGACAAGCTCAAAGTGGTGTTCATTCCCGACTACCGGATCACCGTGGCGGAGATGATGATCCCGGCCGCGGACTTATCTGAGCAGATTTCCACCGCCGGTTATGAAGCGTCCGGCACCGGCAATATGAAGCTGGCGCTGAACGGCGCGCTGACCATCGGCACGCTGGACGGGGCTAATGTCGAAATCGCTGAACAGGTCGGCGAGGAGAATATCTTTATCTTCGGTCATCGCGTTGATGAGGTGAAAGCGCTGAAAGCCGCCGGGTATAACCCGAAAAAAGTGCGCAAGCAGAACAAGGGGCTCGACGCGCTACTCAAATCACTGGAGAAGGGCAAATTCAGCGGCGGGGACAAACAGGCGTTTGACCTGATGCTGGCGAGCCTGACCAAAAACGGCGACCCGTGGCTGGTACTGGCAGATTTTCCGGCCTACATCGAGGCACAGCAACGCGTGGAAGCGCTGTGGCGCGATCCGCTGAGCTGGACCCGCGCCGCCATCCTCAACACCGCGCGAACCGGCATGTTCAGCTCGGATCGCGCGATTAGTGATTATCAGCAACGTATCTGGCAGGCAGCACGCTAAGGAGCAGCATGAAACAGAACTCACTTGATCAGGCCGCCCGTGCGGCCGGTATTTCACTGGATTACATTAACGTTAACGGCGAGAAAGAGGCGATCAGCGACGACACCAAACGCGCGTTGCTGGCGGTGATGGGCGATCCTCATGATGCAAAGAAGTCACCCTTACCGCCGGTCGCGGTCTTCAGCGGCAGCGGTAAACGTCAGCTCACGCCGCAGGGCAGCGGTATTTATCACTGGCAGCTCCAGACCGAGAAGGGCAAGCAGCTCAGCGGTGAACTGACGGCCGGCGAATCCTTTACGTTGCCAGGTCCGCTGGCGCAGGGCTATCACCAGCTGACGCTGAGTAAGGGAAAAAAGCAGTGGCAGACCCGCATCATTATCACGCCGCGCCGCTGCTATCTGCCGCCGGCGCTGGAAGCGGGCGAGAAGCGCTGGGGCGCACTGGTACAGCTCTATACGGTTCGTTCGGCGCAGAACTGGGGCATCGGTGACTTCGGCGATCTGCAGACGCTGCTGGAGCAGCTGGCGGCCCGCGGCGGCGATTTCGTCGGGCTTAATCCGCTGCATGCGCTCTATCCGGCCAGCGCCGATTTTGCCAGCCCCTACAGTCCGTCGTCGCGTCGCTGGCTGAATATTATCTATATCGACGTGGGTCAGGTGGTCGACTTCCAGCAGAGCCCGGCGGCGCAGAAGTGGTGGAAAAGCGCTAAAACGCAGCGGGCGCTGAGCAAAGCGCGTGAGGCGGAGCTGGTCGATTATGAAGCGGTGATGGCGCTTAAGCTGGCCGCGCTGCGCCTCGCCTGGGCACACTTCCAGGCGCGGGATGCAGAGAGCGAAGATAAACAGTCGTGGGCTGCCTTTGTCCGTGAGGGCGGAGACAGCCTGCGCTATCAGGCGGCCTATGATGGCATACAGCTTGAGCGGCGGGCGGGCAATGCGCAGCACTGGGGCTGGCCCGCGTGGCCGGAAGGCTGGCGTAACAGCCAGTTGCCGGAGGTGCAGCACTGGTGCGAGCAGCACCAAGAGGAAATTGCCTTCTGGCAGTGGTTGCAGTGGCTGGCACAGCAGCAGTTCTCCCGCTGCTGGTCGCGCAGCCAGGCGCTGGGGATGAGCGTGGGTCTTTATCGCGATCTGGCGGTCGGCGTGGCGGAAGGCAGTGCTGAAACCTGGCACGATCCGGAGCTGTATCGTCTGCAGGCGTCGATTGGCGCGCCGCCCGATCGCCTCGGTCCGCTGGGTCAGTACTGGGGCCTGCCGCCGATGGATCCGCACGTGATGCAGGCGCGAGGTTATCAGCCGTTTATCGACATGCTGCGCGCCAATATGCGCGATTGCGGCGCGTTACGAATCGACCATGTGATGTCGCTGCTGCGCCTCTGGTGGGTGCCGGCCGGGGAAACGGCCGATAAAGGTGCCTACGTGGCCTATCCGGTTGATGATTTGCTCGGCATTCTGGCGCTGGAGAGCCACCGGCTGCGCTGCATGGTGATCGGGGAGGATCTTGGCACCGTACCGAAAGAGATCGTCAGCCTGCTGCGTAAAAGCGGGGTGTTTTCATGGAAGGTGCTGTGGTTCGAGCAGGAGAAAAACGGCAGCTATCGCGCTCCCGCAGCCTACCCGCGCCAGTCAATTGCCAGCGCCAGTACCCATGATTTGCCAACGCTGACCGGGTTCTGGGAGCAGGGCGATCTGTCGCTGGGCGAAAAGATTGGCCTCTATCCGGGTGATGCGGTTAAGGCGCTGCATCAGCAGCGGGCAGAACAGAAGCAGGCGCTGCTTGATGCGCTGCATCAGGCGGGAGCGCTACCGGCCCGCAGTCCGAAAAAAGCCGATAAGCTGGCGATGACGCCGACGCTGAACCGGGCGATACATCGCTTCCTGGCCGATACCGACAGCGCCCTGCTGGGCCTGCAGCCGGAGGACTGGCTCGGGATGACTACGCCGGTAAATGTGCCGGGCACGGTTGAGCAATACCCCAACTGGCGGCGGAAACTGAGTAAAACGCTGGAAGAGATGTTTGCTGACGAGGAAGTGAATAAGCTGCTTAACGCGGTCAGCCAGCAGCGTAAGCCTGGCTGAACAGATCAGCGCGACAGACGGGCTGTCGCGCGTGATCATCAATAGAACGAGTGCTCACCGCGCTGGTGCTCGGTGATATCGCGTACGCCTTTCAGTTCCGGGAAGGCGGCCAGCAGCTCTTTCTCGATGCCATCTTTCAGGGTGACGTCGATCATTGAACAGCCATTACAGCCGCCGCCGAACTGCAAAATGGCGTAACCGTCATCGGTGATCTCCATCAGCGACACGCGACCGCCGTGGCCAGCCAGCTGTGGGTTGATCTGCGCCTGCAGCAGATACTCAACGCGCTCTACCATCGGCGCATCGTCAGAGACCTTACGCATTTTGGCGTTAGGCGCTTTCAGCGTCAGCTGCGAACCGAGGTTATCGGTGACGAAATCGATTTCAGCGTCTTCCAGATAGGGCGCGCTCAGTTCGTCAACGTAGGCGGAGAGCTTTTCGAACTTCAGCTCGGTATCCGTCGCTTCAACCGCATCGGGTGGGCAGTAAGAGACACCGCATTCGGCAGTTGGCGTACCCGGGTTAATCACGAATACGCGAATCTGGGTGCCATCTTCTTGTTTGGATAGCAGTTTGGAAAAATGCTCTTGGGCAGAATCAGTAATTCGGATCATGTCGATTGCTCAATAGTTGACTAATTTAGTTGGTTATAATACGCCCATCAATGACGCTCTACAAGGTACGGCACAGGCACCAGATCTGCACGCTGGCCGCTCCCTGCGCCAGTAACAGGCGACTGATTTCTTCTACCGTGCTGCCGGTGGTGACCACGTCATCCAGCAGGGCGATATGGCGTCCGTGCACCGCCATTTCAAGGCGGAAGGCACCGCGAAGGTTTCTGCGGCGCTGGCGGGCGTTCAACTGATGCTGTAACGCCCCCTGTCGCTGACGATGTAATCCCATCCCCCGCTCGCAACCCAGCCAGTGCGCCAGCGGCGCGGCCAGCAGATCGGTTTGATTGTAGCCGCGCTGCCAGCATCGTCGCGGGTGCAGCGGGACCGACAGTAGCAGGTCAGGGCGTGGCAGGTTGCCACGTCGGTAGCTATCCTGCCAGCTTAGCAAAAGCAGCCGCGCCAGCATCACCCTGAGTGCGGTAACGCGAGAAAATTTGAGCTGATTAACCCAGCGACTGAACGGCGGACGGTAGCTGTTTACGCAGATCAGCGCCTGCCACGGCGGCGGCTTCAGCAGACAGCGTCCGCAGGGCAGCCGCAGGTTACCGGCTGGCAATCCGCAGCGCGGGCAGAGCCGCGGCAGGGCGGGCAGCTGACGTAAACAGAGGCTGCACAGGCCGTGTTGCGCGATTCGCAACGGCAACCGGCATAGCCAACACAGGGCAGGCATTGATAGCATAGCGACCTCCTTATCACTTTCGGGATAGTAACTGATGACGTCGCTTTACTGGCACACCTGTGGAACAGGGAATGTGGATCTTGTGCTACTGCACGGATGGGGACTGAATGCGGAAGTCTGGCAAAGCATGATTCCGCGGCTCAGCCCGCACTATCGCCTGCATCTGGTCGATCTGCCTGGCTATGGCCGCAGCCAGGCGTTTGGCGCGCTGACGCTGGACGAAATGGCGCAGAAGTTACTGCCGATGCTGCCTCCGCAGGCGATCGTCGCAGGCTGGTCGCTGGGCGGTCTGGTGGCAACCCAGCTGGCGCTGACCGCGCCGCAACGGCTGCGTGCGCTGATTACCGTGGCATCCTCTCCCTGTTTTACCGCCAATGCAGAGTGGCCAGGTATTAAACCCGACACGCTGCAAAATTTTCAGCAGCTGCTCAGCAATGATTTTCAGCGCACGGTCGAGCGCTTTCTGGCGCTGCAAACCCTGGGAACAGAGACCGCCCGGGCCGATGCGCGCCGCCTGAAAGAGGTGGTGCTGTCGCAGCCAATGCCGTCGGTGGCGGTGCTGGATAGCGGACTGGATATTTTGCGGCAGGTCGATCTGCGCAGCGCGTTGCCGCAGATATCGCTGCCGTTCCTGCGGCTGTACGGCGCACTGGATGGTTTAGTGCCGCGCAGCATTGCTGCTCGCCTTGATCAGACGCTGCCCGCTTCGCCTTCGCGGGTGATAGACAAAGCCGCCCACGCGCCTTTTATTTCCCATCCGGAGGCGTTTTGTCAGCAGATTATGAATTTCATCAACGATTTGCCGACATAATTGCGCCGGTGACTGGCAAATTTGCCGGTAGCGGCAATACTTCTCTTCGTGAGCAAGGCCGCTGCATTTTTATGTGATTAGTCACGGAGGACTATGCCGTTCCATATAGCCTTACGCGTTTCGCGGCTGCTTACATCTCACAATGGACCATGAATGAGGGTAAACATAATGAAGGTTTTTAAATGGGTTGTGGCTTCAATGATGATGGGCGCGATTTCATTTTCTGCGATGGCGGCGAAAGAGGTCACCAAAGAAGAAGTTAAGAAGATGAACCTGCAGAAGATTGGTACGGTCAATACCACGGCGGAAACCACCTCGCCAATGGATGCGAAAAAAGTGCTGTCGCAGCTTGCAGATGAGAAAGGGGGCAAATATTACCTGGTCATCGCGGGCCGTGAGCACGGTAAATTCAGCGCCACGGCTGACGTCTATAAATAATTAGCGTAACCACATAAACTGCCAGGCATCCAGCCTCACCGGCTGGGTGCCATCAACCTTCCTGCCACTCACCACATCCTGCAAGGTATGCGCCACCGGCAACCGGGTCTCAACCGGACGCCCGCCGAGATTAAACACGCACAGCAGTCCGTCACCGCTTTCTGGCTGATGCCGCCGCATCACCAGCAGCGCATTTTCGCTGTCGTAGAGCGTCATCGGGTTATCGGGATGAAACGCCGGCTGACGACGACGCAGCTGAATCAGCTTACCCAGATGGGTATAGATTTGCTGGCGCAGCCAGTCACCTCCTGCCAGCGCTGCCTCAATCTCTTTTAAAGGGTACTTCTGACGATTAATTGCCCGGTTATGTCCTGCCGCCCGCACGCCATCATAGTGGTTGCGTGAGCCGAGAATGCTCTGGATGTAGATAGCCGGCACGCCGGGGAAGGCCAGCAAAATGGCATGCGCCAGTAAAAATCGCTGCAGGCGGGTCGCGTCATCATCGGTTTCGCGGTTTAACGCATCCAGGTAGGTGACGTTGATTTCATACGGGCTGGTGCTGCCGTCCGGGTTGTTTTTATAGGAGACCAGCGCGCCCTCCAGCGCCAGATCGCGCACCAGCGCCACAATCTCCACCTCGCTCAGAATGCCGCGCGCCGGATTCAGCCCGATACCGTCGTGCGACGCCAGGAAGTTGAAGAAGGTGGTGTCATTACTGCTGAGATCGAGGCTGCTGGCCCACTGTCGCAGTGCGCGCGCCGAGCCGGTGTGGATGCCGTGCAGCACCAGCGGTGGCAGTGAAAACTGGTAGACCATCTGCGCCTCATCATGGCCGTTGCCCAGATAGCTGATGTTGTCCTGATGCGGCACATTGGTCTCGGTGATAATCACCGTGCCCGGCGCGACAATATCGGCGATGGCGCGGAACAGTTTGACCAGCTGATGGGTCTTTTCCAGATGAATGCAGCGGGTGCCGGGCGTTTTCCACATGTAGCCCACCGCATCCAGCCGCACATAATCCGCCCCGCGCTTCAGGTAGTCGAGCAGTACGTTGACCATGCGCAGCAGCACCATCGGATTGGCGAAGTTGAGGTCAATCTGATCGGCGCTAAAGGTGGTCCAGATAAAGCGGGTCTCGCCATCGGCCATCTGAAACGGCGTCAGCAGCGGTGAAGTGCGCGGGCGGGTTACCGCGCTGAGATCGGTGGCGGGCGGCATGCTGATAAAGAAGTCATCCCAGCCCGGGTCCTGCGCCAGAAAGTGTCTGAACCACGCGCTGTGCGACGACATATGGTTACAGACAAAATCAAACATCAGCCGGGTTTCCTGATGCAGCCGCGCCACATCCTGCCAGTCGCCACACAGCGGATCGACCTGATGATAATCAATCACCGAGAAGCCATCGTCAGACGACCAGGGGAAGAACGGCAGCAGGTGCACCAGCGGGAAAATAGACTGCAGGTGCTGCTGATAGAAACGGGAAAAGGTGCTGAGCGTCGGCTTATCGGCTTCGCGAAACTGATCGGCGTAGCTGATCAGCACCACGTCCTGCTCATCCCAGTGCGCTTTACGCGGCAGCTTGATGACATCGCGCGCTTGCGCAATATCCGCCAGCAGCTGAGTACGCATTGCCGCGGGAAAAGTGCCAGCATAAATCTTATCGATTAGATCGGTGATCGTTTCCATCGTGAGTTGGGTGCCACAGCAGGTGTTGTTTTTATGACAGGCGTCTTTCTAGCGTAGCGCTATGGCAGGGATTTTCCACTGAGGGAGTGAGATTGAAAGGGGGGCAAGCTGCGCCCCCCTGAAAAAGCTAGCGTTTCTTACCGAATGCGGCGGCCAGCGCATCGCCCATCGCGCTGTTACCGGCTGGCTGGCTGGCCGGACGAGGACGTCCTTTACCACCGGCGGGCCGTTTGTCGTCGCGCGGCGCGGCGTTTTTCGCTCCGCCACGGGCGTTGCCTTCACCGGGCTGCTCATCCAGACGCATCGTCAGGGCAATTCGCTTGCGCGGCAGGTCGACTTCCATCACCTTCACTTTGACGATATCGCCCGCCTTCACCACCTGGTGAGGATCGTCGACGAAGCGGTCGGAGAGTGACGAGATGTGTACCAGACCATCCTGATGCACTCCGATATCGACGAATGCGCCGAAGTTGGTGACGTTGGTTACCGCACCTTCCAGAATCATGCCCGGCGTCAGGTCATTCAGCGTTTCGACGCCTTCAGCAAACTGCGCAGTTTTGAATTCAGGACGCGGGTCGCGGCCCGGCTTCTCCAGCTCTTTCATGATGTCAGTTACGGTCGGTAAACCGAAACGCTCATCGGTGAAATCGTGGGCGCGCAGATTACGCAGGCTACCAGGGTTGCCCATCAGGTCGCTCAGCGCCTGTTCGGTGGCGGCCAGAATCCGCTCCACCACCGGATAGGCTTCCGGGTGGACGGTCGAGGCATCAAGCGGGTTGTCGCCATGATTGATGCGCAGGAAGCCGGCACACTGTTCAAAGGCTTTCGGGCCCAGACGGCTGACTTTCAGCAGCTGCTGGCGATTCTGGAACCGGCCGTTCTCATCACGCCAGCCGACAATATTCTGCGCCATCATTCGCGTCAGACCGGCAACGCGGGTCAGCAGGGGCACCGACGCGGTATTCAGATCCACACCGACGGCGTTCACACAGTCTTCCACCACCGCATCCAGTTTCTTCGCCAGCTGACTCTGACTGACGTCATGCTGGTACTGGCCGACACCGATCGATTTCGGGTCGATCTTCACCAGCTCCGCCAGCGGATCCTGCAGACGCCGCGCAATGGAGACTGCGCCGCGCAGCGAAACATCAAGATCCGGGAACTCCAGCGCCGCCAGTTCAGACGCCGAGTACACCGAGGCGCCGGCTTCGCTGACAATCACTTTCTGCGCCGTGACCTGCGGGAACTGCTGTTGCAGATCGAGGAAGAAACGCTCGGTTTCGCGCGACGCGGTACCGTTGCCAATCGCCACCAGCTCAACCTGATGTTTGATGCAGAGCGCGGCCACGGCAGCGGCCGCTTTCGCCGTCTGGCCGGTGTGTGGATAAACGGTATCGGTCGCCACCAGTTTGCCGGTCGCATCCACTACCGCCACTTTGACACCGGTACGCAGACCCGGATCGAGGCCCATGGTGGCGCGCATGCCAGCTGGTGCCGCCATCAGCAGATCGTGCAGGTTGCGGGCGAAAACGTTGATCGCTTCATCTTCAGCACGCTCGCGTACCGTGCCCATCAGCTCGGTTTCCAGATGCAGCATCACCTTGATGCGCCAGGTCCAGCTCACCACCGCTTTACGCCAGCTGTCCGCCGGGGCGTTATTCAGACGCAGGTTAAGGTGCTCGGCAATCAGCGTTTCGCCATGGCTTTCACGTGGTGCTTCATCGAACTGCGGATCGGCGTTGAGCGACAGCTGCAGTACGCCTTCATTACGGCCACGCAGCATCGCCAGCGCACGGTGTGACGGCACGCTGCTCAGCGCTTCATGGTGATCAAAATAGTCGCGGAACTTGGCACCCGCTTCTTCTTTACCTTCCACCACGCGCGAAACCAGATGGGCATTCTTCCACAGGTAGTTACGCACTTTCGCCAGCAGGGCGGCATCTTCGGCGAAACGCTCCATCAGGATATAGCGGGCGCCATCCAGCGCGGCGCGCACGTCAGCCACGCCTTTATCGGCGTCGACGTAGCGTTCAGCCAGCTGTTCAGGCGAGTGGGACGGATCCTGCCATAAGGTGTCGGCCAGCGGTTCCAGACCGGCTTCAATCGCGATCTGACCACGGGTGCGGCGTTTCGGTTTATAGGGCAGGTATAGATCTTCAAGCTCGGTCTTGCTGAGGGTGGTATTGATGGCGCGAGCAAGGTCGTCGGTGAGTTTACCCTGCTCGTCAATCGACTTCAGAATCGACTGACGGCGCTCTTCAAGTTCACGCAGATAGCTGAGGCGGGTTTCCAGCTGGCGCAGTTGGGTATCATCCAGCCCACCGGTGACCTCTTTACGATAACGTGCGATAAACGGCACGGTATTCCCTTCATCTAACAGGCGAACGGCGGCATCAACTTGCTCTGCCCGCGCCTGTAGCTCACTGGCAATTATCTGGCTCAGAACTTTCATCATCAGGACTGTCTTGCTTTCCGGGTTGAGAAATAGCGGACAGTTATACGGATTGATGGTTGAAATTGCCAGAGATGCGGCCGGCTTTCAGCGATATTCTGAATCACCCTTCCTGATAGCGGATTTCATTGACATACCACAGCGCCGGACCGGCTGGCGTCTCGACGGTAGCGGCATCACCAACCTCTTTTTTCAGCAACGCGCGTGCCATCGGCGAGTCTATGGAGATGTAATCTTTGCGGCCGAAAATCTCATCATAACCCACAATGCGAAAGCGCTTAACGTCACCGTCATCGTTTTCAATTTCGACCCAGGCACCAAAGAACACTTTGCCATCCTGCTGCGGCGAATAGTCTACGATGCGCAACTGTTCCAGACTTTTGGTCAGGTAACGTACGCGACGATCAATTTCACGCAGGCGCTTTTTGTTGTACTGATAATCGGCGTTTTCACTGCGATCGCCGAGGCTGGCAGCCCAGGTGACTTTTTTGGTCACTTCCGGTCGCTCTTCACGCCACAGGTAGTCGAGTTCTGCTTTCAGCTTATCGAAGCCTTCGCGGGTAATCAGTCGGGTTTTCATGCTGCATTGGCCAGAAAGAATCAAAGAGCGTCAGTGTAAGGCAAAGGGGGCGTGGCAAAAAAGAGTCGGGGAACGGGTTTTAAAAGTCTAAAAACCCACGTTGACTTCCCCGGCGGCGAAAAGGGTGGCTGCAAAAACGTGTTCTGAAGCCGATAGTGACTGAAGCCAATAAAGCAGAGGGTAAAAATTATTTTCCGGCGTGGGTCGCCGTGGTCGTCGAGGTGCTGCCGTGTCCGTCACCGCCGCCACCGGCGGTAGCCAGTGCGACACCGAGCAGGGCGGCAACCGCGCCGACGCCGATGGCATTAGAGTTCCCTTGTGCAGTGGTGGTCGCCTGAGCGCCCGCCGCTTCACCTGTAGCGATAGCTGCGTAAGTTGGGCTGACGCTGCCAAATGCCAGCGCGCTCAGCAGTAAAATTGTTTTTTTCATTGTGTTATCCCCGTTGAGACGTCAATTGATGCCAGAGCAGTCTGGTTGAAATTTTCCGGGGCGAAAAGTTGGCTTTACTGATTGATTTAATGAACTTTATTTTTAACTGGCCTTGCTAAAGGCGTCGGTCAAAATAATCCGAGAGAAGTCTGGCGGGAATAAACGGTTTGCTAGAATTTTATGCTGCGAAAGCGGCAATGTTGTAGATTATCTGGAGCTAATCAATAATGATGGCTGATGTTTAAGTCAAATTCTCTGTTAACCTGCTGAATTTGCTGGCTGAATAAAAACTGGCGCGTTTCTGACGCCAGCGATGAAGAGAAATCAGAGCGATATTTCGGAATTGCCGTAATTCTGTTATTCAGGCTGAAAAGCGGTTATATCCCGGTGCTGATGCGGTTAAATTAAATATAAGCTGCTGTTTAATATGCTTTGTAACAATTTCGGCTAGAATATAAACCATTAATGACTGTCACTATAAGGCATCTTTTTTTAACAATGTTGGCTCAGGCAATAGCGCCTTTGGGAGTTGAAAATGCAAGAGAACTACAAAATTCTGGTCGTCGATGATGATATGCGTCTGCGTGCACTGCTTGAACGCTATCTCACCGAGCAGGGCTTTCAGGTGCGCAGTGTTGCTAACGCCGAGCAGATGGACCGTTTGTTAACCCGTGAATCTTTTCATCTGATGGTGCTCGACCTGATGTTACCTGGCGAAGATGGCCTGTCGATCTGTCGCCGTCTGCGCAGCCAGAGCAACCCGATGCCAATCATTATGGTAACCGCCAAGGGCGAAGAAGTGGATCGCATCGTCGGGCTGGAAATCGGCGCGGATGACTACATCCCGAAACCGTTTAACCCGCGTGAACTGCTGGCCCGTATCCGGGCGGTGCTGCGTCGTCAGGCCAATGAACTGCCGGGTGCGCCTTCACAGGAAGAGGCGGTCATCGCCTTTGGTAAGTTCAAGCTCAACCTCGGTACCCGTGAGATGTTCCGCGAAGATGAGCCAATGCCACTCACCAGCGGCGAGTTCGCGGTGCTGAAAGCGCTGGTCAGCCATCCACGTGAGCCGCTGTCGCGCGATAAGCTGATGAACCTGGCACGTGGCCGCGAATACAGCGCCATGGAACGTTCGATCGACGTACAGATCTCCCGCCTGCGTCGTATGGTGGAAGAGGACCCGGCGCATCCGCGTTATATCCAGACCGTCTGGGGCCTGGGCTACGTCTTTGTACCGGACGGCAGTAAAGCATGAGGCGACTGCGCTTCTCGCCACGCAGTTCGTTTGCCCGCACCTTGCTGTTGATCGTTACCCTGCTGTTTGTCAGCCTGGTAACGACCTACCTGGTGGTGCTGAACTTCGCCATTCTTCCCAGTCTGCAACAGTTCAATAAGGTGCTGGCCTACGAAGTGCGTATGCTGATGACCGACCGGTTGCAGCTGGAAGATGGCACGCAGCTGGAAGTGCCACCGGCGTTTCGCCGGGAAATCTACCGCGAACTGGGGATCTCGCTCTATACCAATGCAGCAGCAGAAGAGAGCGGATTGCGATGGGCGCAGCACTATGAATTCCTGAGCGAGCAGATGGGCCAGCAGCTTGGCGGTCCTACCGACGTGCGGGTTGAAGTTAATAAGAACTCCCCGGTAGTGTGGCTGAAAACCTGGCTGTCACCTGACATCTGGGTGCGGGTGCCGCTGACCGAAATCCATCAGGGCGATTTTTCGCCGCTGTTCCGCTACACCCTGGCGATTATGCTGCTGGCGATCGGCGGCGCCTGGCTGTTTATTCGCATTCAGAACCGACCGCTGGTCGATCTGGAGCATGCCGCCTTGCAGGTCGGACGCGGCATTATTCCGCCGCCGCTGCGCGAATATGGCGCCTCGGAGGTGCGTTCGGTCACCCGTGCCTTTAACCAGATGGCGGCAGGCGTGAAGCAACTGGCCGACGATCGCACCCTGCTGATGGCGGGCGTCAGCCATGATTTGCGTACTCCGCTGACCCGCATCCGTCTCGCCACCGAGATGATGAGCGAGCAGGATGGCTATCTGGCAGAGTCGATTAATAAAGATATCGAAGAGTGCAACGCCATCATCGAGCAGTTCATCGACTATCTGCGTACCGGTCAGGAGATGCAGACCGAGCGCGCCGATCTCAACAGCGTGCTGGGCGAGGTGGTGGCCGCTGAGAGCGGATATGAACGTGAGATTGAAAATGCGGTGATGCCGGAAGAGCTGATGCTGGATATCAATCCGCTGTCGATCAAACGCGCGCTGGCGAACCTGGTGGTTAACGCGGCGCGGTACGGTAATGGCTGGATCAAGGTCAGTAGCGGACGGGAACTGCATCGCGCCTGGTTTCAGGTGGAAGATGATGGTCCGGGCATCAAGCCGGATCAGCTGGCGCATCTGTTCCAGCCGTTTGTGCGCGGTGATAGCGCCCGCAGCACCAGCGGTACCGGGCTGGGGCTGGCGATTGTGCAGCGTATTATCGATGCGCATCAGGGATCGCTGGAGATTGGTGAGAGTGAACGCGGCGGGTTACGGATCCGTGCCTGGCTGCCGTTAGTTGAAACTCTGGCGCTGAGCCACAACAACAGCAGCAACAGCGTTTCAGGCTAAAAAAACCGGCGCGGGCAGGGTGCCGCGCCGGTTTTTTTTAGCGTTGCGGACCGGCTTTGACCAGCGCCGCACCGGCTTCGTTATCGGTATATTTGGCGAAGTTATCAATAAACCGCTGCGCCAGACCCTCGGCTGCTGCGGTCCACTGCTCCTCGCTTTCCCAGCTGCGACGCGGATCGAGCGTATCGGCATTCAGCTCACCCAGACTCACCGGCATCTGCAGATTAAAAATCGGCAGCGTTTCTGTCGGTGCATCATCCAGTTCACCGGCCAGAATCGCATTGATAATGGCGCGGGTGTTCTTCAGAGAGATACGTTTGCCGCTGCCGTTCCAGCCGGTGTTAACCAGATAAGCCTGCGCCCCGGCCGCTTCCATCCGCTTCACCAGCACTTCGGCGTACTGCGTCGGATGCAGCGTCAGGAACGCCGCGCCGAAGCAGGCAGAGAAGGTCGGCGTCGGCTCAGTCACACCGCGCTCGGTACCGGCCAGCTTGGCGGTAAAGCCCGACAGGAAATGATACTGAGTCTGCTCAGGGGTCAGGCGGGAGACCGGTGGCAGCACGCCAAAGGCATCGGCGGTCAGGAAGATCACCTTCTTCGCGTGGCCCGCTTTGGAGACCGGCCGCACGATGTTGTCGATATGGTCGATCGGGTAAGAGACGCGGGTATTTTCGGTTTTACTGCCGTCGGCGTAATCGACGCTGCCATCTTCGCGCACCACCACATTCTCCAGCAGCGCATTGCGGCGAATCGCATGGTAGATCTCCGGCTCGGCCTGCTCAGAGAGGTTGATGGTTTTGGCGTAGCAGCCACCCTCGAAGTTAAACACCCCGTCGTCATCCCAGCCGTGCTCATCATCGCCAATCAGCTGACGCTGTGGATCGGTGGAGAGCGTGGTTTTGCCGGTGCCGGACAGGCCAAAGAACACCGCAACGTCGCCCGCTTTGCCGACGTTGGCGGAACAGTGCATAGAAGCAATGCCTTTCAGCGGCAGCAGGTAGTTCATCACCGCGAACAGCCCTTTTTTCATCTCGCCGCCGTACCAGGTTCCGCCGATCAACTGCATCCGCTCGGTCAGGTTGAAGGCAACGAAATTCTCTGAATGCAGCCCCTGCGCCTGCCAGTCCGGGTTGGTGCATTTCGCGCCGTTCATCACCACGAAGTCGGGGGTAAAGCTGGCCAGCTCCGCCTCATCCGGCTGGATAAACATGTTTTTCACGAAGTGCGCCTGCCAGGCCACCTCGGTGACGAAGCGTACGCTCAGGCGGGAGTCGGCATTGGCCCCGCAGAAGGCATCCACCACAAACAGGCGCTTGCCGGAAAGCTGCCGGGTAACGCACGCTTTCAGCGCGTTCCAGGTCTCCTGCGACAGCGGCTGATTATCGTTTTTGCCGGTGCCCTGATCGTTCCACCACAGGGTATCGCGCGTAGTGTCGTCACGCACAATGTACTTATCCTTTGGCGATCGCCCGGTGAAAATCCCGGTATCCACGGCAATCGCGCCGCTCTGCGTCAGGGTGCCACGTGCAAAACCATCGAGGTCCGGGCGTGTCTCTTCCTGAAACAGCGTGTCGTAATCAGGGTTGTAGACCACTTCCGTGGTATCCACGATGCCCAAAGCGGCAAGGTCTTGCGAGGTCAGGCCGTTAACGCGCATTTTACTGCTCCTTAAATCGGTGTCTGTTCTGCAAAGCAGAGATAGGTTGGGATCGTGCCGCCCGGCACCCTTCATTGAGGGTTAACAGCCCGTCGCCAGCTTGCCGCATCCGAAAAGCAGGCCGGTTCAGGCATCTGCCTCTGGATTATGGGCGGCTGCACGATCGCGCGCAGTTTACTCCTCTGCGTTTCGGGAAAAAGTCTGGTGATCTAAAAATGCGACTCAGGGCGCGTTAAGACTATGTTTCGAACGTTTTGAAGATGTTATGAAAGTAAAAAAAGATAATTTCTCAAGAAAATTATGGGGATAGGCGGAGCGGGGCGGGAAAGGGCGGCTAAAGCCGCCCGATAAATCAGTGCAGACGGTCGTTGTTTTCCAGCGAATGGCTACGGATGCCGGCAATATCGACAGCATCAAACACGTAGTTTGAGCCGCAGTAATCACAGTGCATATCGATTTTGCCATCTTCCGCGATGATCTCATCGACCTCTTCCTGCGGCAGCGTTTTCAGGACTTCGCCACAGCGCTCACGCGAGCAGGTGCATTTGTAGATTACCGGCTGCGGATCGTAGAGGGTCGCTTCTTCCTGATGGTAGAGACGCCACAGTACCTCATTGGCCGGCAGATCGATCAGCTCGTCGGTTTTGATGGTTTCGGTCAGCGTTGCCAGATGGTCGAACGCTTCTTTCTCCGTCTCCTGCGCTGGCATAACCTGCAGCAGGATACCGGCTGCGCCTTTCTCGCTGGTGCGGATAAACAGCCGCGTCGGCAGCTGCTCTGAGCGCATGAAGTAATCTTCCAGGCATTCGGCCAGCGTCTCGCCTTCCAGCCCGACCACGCCCTGATAGCGTTCACCTTTCTCCGGAGAGATGGTGATCACCAGATAGCCGTTGCCGACCATGCTTTTCAGCGTGCTGTCGGCCGGAATGTCGCCTTTAATCCGCGCCACGCCGCGCAGCTCCTGATTGTTGTTGCCGTTAATTACCGCCAGCGACAACGGACCGTCACCCTGCAGCTGCACGGTGATTTCGCCGTCAAACTTCAGCGTGGCGGTCAGCAGGCTGGTTGCCACCAGCATCTCACCCAGCAGGGTATTCACCGCGGCCGGATAGTCGTGGTTCTTCACGGTTTCGCGCCAGGTGTTAGAGACGTTCACCAGCTCGCCACGTACCGCGGCATTTTCAAACAGATAACGGTGCAGTTGATCCTGGACTGACATATTTTTTTCTCTCGTTGGGGCGGGGCGGTGACGCGTCAGTTAAGACGGCGCTACTCATCGCCCGATAATTTAAACTTCATCAAATCGCGACGCTCTTTCTTATCAGGTCGCCGATCGGGATGTGGCATCGTCAGGGCATTCATCTTGCGCGCCTGCGCCACTTTCTCGCGTTTTTCGATGCTGGCATCCGTTTCCCGATAGAGCTGCTGGGCTTCACTGGCCGGGCGGCGTTGATTACTGATTTCCACCACCACCACCGTCCGTTCATCGTTGCCCTGGCGGAGTGTCAGCTCTGCATTCAGCTCCACCAGCTTGCCGGGTTTGCTGCGCTGACCGTTGTAATGCACCTTGCCGCCTTCAATCATCTCGCGCGCCAGCGCACGGGTTTTATAAAAGCGGGCTGCCCACAGCCACTTATCGAGGCGCACGCCTTCGCTGCTTTTCTCTTTCATTGCTGCTCCTGACTCAGATCAGCGTCTGGTAATCGCTCACCGCGACGTGACGCTCGAAGATTTGCTCAGGACGGCCCGAATCGGGATTACTTACGCCTAAGCACCAGCCGATGCCGGCTAACTTCGCCGCATCCAGAATCACTTCGCTGTCATCGATAAACAGCGTACGCCGTGCGCAATAGCCGGTGTGCTGTTGTACCGCCTGCCATAAACGTTGGTCTTCTTTCGGATACCCAAAGGTATGGGTAGAAAGTAATAAATCAAGGTGTGGCGCTAAACCTGTCTGCGCCAGTTTGACGTCCAGATTGTAAGGATGCGCATTGGTGAGCAGGATGGTGCGCTTGCCTGCGCGTCGCAGTGCCTGCAGAAACGGCAGCGTATCGGCACGAAGCGCCACGCGGCTGCGCAGTTCCCAGGTCATGGTGCGGATATCCAGCGCCAGTGCCTGCGCCCAGTAATCCAGACAATACCAGTTTAGCGTATGAGCTACGGCCTGATACTTTTCCGCGATGATCTGTTCCGCCTCATCCGGCGTGATGCCGCGTTGCTGGCTGAGGATGGCAGGCACATGCTCCAGCCAGAAGTGACGGTCAAACGCCAAATCCAGCAGCGTGCCGTCCATATCCAGCAGTACGGTATCAATCTCAGACCAGTCGACGATCATGGTGTCTCACCCTGTAAAAAACCGGGCGACAGGGTAGCACAGAAGGGCAGGGCTCAGAATAACGAGCGCACACCCTGCAAAGTGCCGAGGTTATGGTTGAAGCACTTGTCGTAATAGTGCTGGATATCGGTCATCCGCTGACGATTACGGTGCATGCGGCGCAGCGCCAGCAGACCGTTGATCACTGCGCAGGTAACCAGCACCAGCAGCAGCAGGGCGGTGCCGAGATAACGCCACTGCGCCATCGCATCCGGCTCATTATGCAGCGCGATGTGGCGGGTGCCGTTGGCATCGGTCGACAGGCTGGTGATAATGCCGCTGGCGCTGAACGGCGTGTGCAGCAGCATAGCGGACATACGCTGCAGCTCGCGCCACTGAGACGGCGGATCGAGGTCAAACAGGGAAACGCTCGGCTGAGGCTGATTCACCAGCTGGCGACCCTCATCGCTGACAATCAGGAAACCGCCTGGCGGTGGGCTGTTAAGGTTTTCCGCCGCGCGCCGGGTTTCACGAAAGAAGAAGGTCGAGGTGGCGGTATTCACCAGGTTTTCCAGCGCCTCGGCACTGACCGGACGCAGCAGCACATTCATACCGTTCAGCTGACCCGAGTCGGCCCGGCGCACCAGCGCTTCCCAGTCTTTCGCGTTGCCTAAATTGACCAGTGCGTTCTTTAACCGCACGCAATCCTGCGGCTGATTACACAAATCCTGCGTCTTCATCACCAGATCGGAGAAGTCATCCAGCAGGATCATGCCGGATTTCTGAATCGCGGAGGCCAGCTGCGGGTTCAGTTTCGGATCGGTGTTGGTTTCCGGGTGCAGCTGCCGTGTCGTGGTCTCCAGCAGGGCGGCGGCCTTGTCGATGATGTCCGACTGCGGCTGCGGCAGAGGCGTCGCGTTATTCCAGTAGACCGCCGAGCAGTCGAACGGCATAAAGGCGTAATTACGGTTGCTCTGATAATTGTCAGGCACCGAACACATGCCGGTGCCGGTGACCTTGAGGCTATCGCCGATATTCAGCGGCACGCTGCTGAGCTTATCAACGCTGCTCACTTCCAGACTGTCGGTGCCTTTAGCCCAGGCCAGGCTGAGTTTGATCGGCATGCTGAGCGGGATCCAGGTCACCAGCAGGGCCAGCACCGCCAGCGAACCACAGGCCAGCACCACGTTTTTACGCCAGCGCTGGATGGGAAAGTTTTTCACTTCATCCTGCAGCGAAAGGAACCGGCCCTGACGCACCACCTGACGGTTCAGGTAGATTTCCACATCGGTAACCTGACCGAGATCGTGCGCCACATAAGGTTGCCAGTGCGGCGGATAGGCGAGGTCGATAATCCCCAGCGTGATGTTGCTCTGTTCCTGATTAGACTCGCTGAACAGGCCCCAGCGCTTCGGCGCGCCGCGCAGACAGTGAATATCACGCAGGCCGCGTTCACCAGGAACCCGATAGAGCAGCCACAGGCTGGCGGCGATCATCGCTGCGCCAGCCAGCACCAGCCAGATCATCAGGGTGGCCGGCACCAGCAGGCTGAAGAAGAATAACAACAGGGCGAGCGAGATAATGACCGCTTCACGGGTGCCATCCGGACGCGACAGACGATACTCTTCCGGCGTCTCTTTACGCACCTTAAGCAGCTCAACGCTCTCGGTTTCCGCTTTGCGGATCGACGCATTGGTCGAGACCGGACGCATCAGCGTCGGCAGGCTTTGTTGATCAACAGCGTAATCGACCAGCGAATGACCGTTTAGGGAGATTACCAGCGGGATCGATTGGGTTCGGATCAGTTCAACGTAGTTTTCATCGGTGATGTACTGCTCCCACAGCGGCGGCAGATGAACTTCGACTTCATCGAGGTAGTAGCGCCATTTATGGGGATCGTCGGTCGACAGGCCGTAGCGGGTAATCGCACGGGTGACCGGATAGACGTTATTACTTTGTGCGGTCAGGGTCAGACGTTCAGGCGCGGCGCGTTTGCCCGTTGTAACGATAGTGCGCGGCTGCTTTTCCAGCGCAGCGACATACTTATCGACCGCCTTACGCTCCTGATCAGACAGTTTGCGGCAGGGCGGACTGATAAATGGCAGTGGTTTCGCCAACGGCGGACGATGCCGCATAGCGTACCAAAACCCAATGCCTGCCAGAATTGAACAGGTTAGCACTATGGCCAATATCGTAAAGATTGTGCTCATACTCTGCTCAACTCAGCCAAAATGCTGTCTTCACTTTAAACTTACGCTCCCGGATACGCCCATTATTTAAGACAAATTATGGGGGGTTAAACAACTCTGACGAGTCAAGCATACAAAAAAATAGTACTGAAAATCATTAAATTAGCATTTGTTAAACCCTGCCTTGCCCGAATGGTAACCGTCTCAGACTGAATTAAATATCGGTATTATCTGAAACTGATCGGGGTGTATTGACTAATGCAAATTTTTTCATACTGATAACCACAAGGGGGTAGTGGCTAACCGTAAACGGCGTAACGACAACCTCATGGTCTGACTGTCGCACAATTGTCTGCGGTTAGGTATGCTAATTCGTTCCTGAGAGCCGGCGCAGTAAAGTTTGAGGCTGATATGAAAAACCCGTTAAAAAAACCTGACATCCTCAATGTAACAGCCGTGGCGCGTTCACGATTGTTTACCATCGAAGCGGTCGATCTGGCCTTTAGCAATGGTGCGCGGCGCGTTTATGAGCGGATGAAACCCTCAGAACGTGAGGCGGTCATGATTGTGCCGATCATTGATGACCATCTTATTCTGATTCAGGAATATGCCGTGGGGCTGGAAAGCTATGAACTGGGCTTTCCCAAAGGGCTGATCGATGCCGGTGAGTCAGTTAATCAGGCTGCCGACCGCGAACTTAAAGAAGAAGTGGGCTTTGGCGCAGGTCAGCTGACCCCGCTGGGCAAGCTGACGATGGCACCCTCCTACTTTTCCAGCAAAATGAACATCGTGATTGCTGAAGGGCTGTATGCCGAAAAGCTGGAAGGGGATGAACCAGAACCGCTGATCGTGCATCGCTGGCCGCTGAGCGACATGTTGTCACTGTTACAGGAGCCTGATTTCCGTGAGGCGCGTAACGTCAGTGCACTGTTTATGGCGCGCGAATGGCTGGTGAAGCAGGGGCGTCTGGGTTACTGAGTCAGACCTACTGAGTAAAACATTCTGCATAAAAAAAGGCCGACATCTGTCGGCCTTTTATGATCTGCGTTGCACATCAGAACAGTTCGTGGCTCTGGCCATTATCCATAATGGTGGTGCCGACATCATGTACCGAATATTCGGTTGGCTGAGTCCCTTCGATGAAGTATTCCTGACGGGTGTTGCCACCGCCGTTCGCCAGCTTGCCGGTACTGCGATCGATGGTCACCGTGACAATGCCTTCTGGCGGCGTTAACGGCTGCACCGGCACGCCATCCAGCGCACTCTTCATAAATTCATCCCATGCTGGCTGCGCGCTCTTCGCACCGCCTTCATAGCCTGAAATCTGATCGGGGATCGCGCCTGACAGCGTGCTGCGGCCCAGATTGCGGCGGGCATCGTCAAAGCCAATCCACACTGAGGTCACCACACCCGGACCGTAACCGGAGAACCAGGCATCTTTCGAGCTGTTGGTGGTACCGGTTTTACCGCCGATGTCATTACGCTTGAGATCACGACCGGCGCGCCAGCCGGTACCCATCCAGCCTGGCTCGCCGAAGATATTCGAGTTCAGCGCGCTCTTGATCAGGAAGGTCAGCGGCGTGTTGATCACGTGCGGTGCATAGTTGCCCTGCTCAGGCGGGGTGGGCACCTGCTCCAGTTCGGGCTGTGGCACCGCCTGATTCTGGTTTTTATCGGATGCCGCCACGTTTTCAACGCTCTCTTCGTTCAGTGCCAGCGCTTTTTTGGTATCGCCGTAGATCACCGGCAGATTGCACTGCGGACAGGCAATTTTCGGTTTCTCTTCAAACACTACGCCGCCCTGTTCATTCTCGATGCGGGTGATGAAGTAAGGGTCGACCAGGAATCCGCCGTTAGCCATCACTGAGTAGCCGCGAACCACCTGTAACGGCGTAAACGAGGCCGCACCCAGCGCCAGCGACTCGGTATGCACGATGTTTTGCGCCGGGAAGCCGAAACGCTGCAGATACTCTGCGGCATAATCGACGCCCATTGCCCGCATCGCACGTACCATCACCACGTTCTTCGACTGGCCTAAGCCCTGACGCAGACGAATCGGGCCATCATAGGTTGGCGGGGAGTTTTTCGGCCGCCAGTCAGCACCGGCACCGGCATCCCAGCGTGAAATCGGCACGTCATTAAGAATCGAAGCCAGCGTCAGGCCACGATCCATCGCGGCGGTATACAGGAAAGGTTTGATGTTCGAACCCACCTGACGCAGCGCCTGAGTCGCACGGTTAAACATGCTCTGGTTGAAATCGAACCCGCCGACCAGCGCACGCACTGCGCCGTCGTTCGGATCGAGTGAGACCAGTGCGGAGTTCACATCCGGAACCTGACCCAGCCACCATGCATCGTCGACCTTGCGCACCCAGATCTGCTGGCCGGGCTGTAATACCTGGCTGACGCTTTTCGGCGTTGGGCCCTGCACGGTGTCAGACTTATAAGGACGGGCCCAGCGAACGCCCGCTAAGGTCAGCGAGACATTGCTGCCATCTTTCATCATCACGGTCGCCTCATCGCTCCGTGCTTCGGTGACGACCGCCGGCTGAAGCGGGCCGTAGACCGGCAGCGTCTTCAGCGCTTTCTCGATCCGCGCCTGATCCCACGCCGGTTCGCCAACTTTCCACAGCACGCTGGTCGGGCCGCGATAGCCATGACGCATGTCGTAAGCCATCACGTTATTGCGCACCGAGGTCTGTGCCGCCTGCTGCAGGCGACGGGTCACCGTGGTGTAAACCTTGTAACCGTCGGTATAGGCATTTTCACCGTACCGTTTCACCATCTCCTGACGCACCATCTCGCTGAGATAAGGGGCGGAGAAGGCGATTTCCGGACCATGATACTTCGCCACCAGTGGCGTATTACGCGCCTCGTCGTACTGCTGCTGGGTGATGTAATGCTGATCCAGCATGCGCGCCAGCACCACGTTGCGACGTGATAAGGCGCGGCTGTGCGAGTAAAGCGGGTTGAACGTCGAAGGCGCTTTCGGCAGACCGGCAATCATCGCCATTTCACTCAGCGACAGCTGATCGACCGGCTTACCAAAATAGACCTGCGAGGCAGCACCGACGCCGTAGGCGCGATAGCCGAGGTAAATTTTATTGAGGTAGAGCTCAAGAATTTCATCTTTATTCAGCAGCTGCTCAATACGAATCGCCAGAAACGCTTCCTTTATTTTACGCATCAGCGTGCGTTCCGGACTCAGGAAGAAGTTACGTGCTAACTGTTGAGTAATGGTACTGGCGCCCTGTGAGGCGTGGCCCGACACCAGCGCAATGCTGGCGGCACGGAAGATGCCGACCGGATCGACGCCATGATGCTCATAAAAACGGCTATCTTCAGTCGCAATAAACGCTTTCACCATCTCAGGCGGGACTTGCTGCAGCTTTAAAGGAATACGGCGCATTTCACCGTACTGCGCGATCAAATCGCCCTCAGCGCTGTAAACCTGCATCGGCGTTTGCAGACGCACATCTTTCAGCGTGTTCACATCGGGCAACTGTGGCTCTATGTATTTGTACAAACCATAAATCGAGCCTGCTCCCAACAACATGCAACACACTGCAAGGATCAATAAATACTTTACGAACTTCACCTGGAATTTCCCATCTGTTGTCGTTTGAGCAGTTTATAAACAACCGCGCGGTAGTATAAAGGCAAGCCAGACGCTTTGATATGTCCATTTTCCCCGGACGATAAGGAGATCGCGCGCATGGCTTTTCATACCTGGCAAATTGGGCTGGATATTCAGAATAGGCAGATTTGTGCCCTGGCCCTCCAGCCTCAACGTGATGGCTGGCAGCTACGCCACTGGTGGCAGCAGCGGCTGCCGCAAGATACGTTAAGAAACGGCGTGCTGCAATCTTCGCCTGAATTACTGGCGGCCTTAACCGCCTGGCGACAGCGCCTGCCACGGCGCTATTCGCTGCGCGTCGGTTTGCCGGTTCAGCTGGTATTACAGCGCCAGCTACCGCTCCCGGCACAGCCGCTGCACGAGCCGGCTCTGGGGCACTATGTGCAGGCGGCGGCACGGCGTCTTTTCCCGCTGGAGCCCACTGCGCTGGCGCTGGATTACCGACAGGATGCTGCGGGCGGACAGCTCTGTGTTACCGCCGCCCGGCTGGAGGTGATCGACCAGTGGGCAGCACCGCTGCTGCAGGCTGGATTAACGCCACAGGTGTTTGAACTGACCACTGAGGCGCTGAAACGGCTGGCTCAACAGGCCCGCTTACGCGCCGGCAGCGTGCTGGTGTTGCAGCAGGATGAGCGCTGGTTGTGGAGCGATGGGCAAACCGCTGCGGATGCGGGCGACGCGGCTTCGGTTGAGGCGTTGCAACAGCAGGCATTTCCGCAGGCCTCGCAGATACTGGCCTGTGCCTCGCAGTCCGTCACCTGGCCTGCAGTCGTGACACCGTTCTCACCCTTCGATCTGTTCCAGTATAAGCAGCCGCCGTTGCCCGCCAATCCGGGTGCATTCGCGCTGGCGGCCGGTCTGGCGCTGCGGATTAAGGATTGCTGATGGTGGCGGTCAATCTGCTGCCCTGGCGGCAGCGACGCGATTTGCAGCAGCAACGGCAAAGCCTGACGGTGCTGCTGCTGGTCGCCGTCAGTCTGATACTGGTGGTGATTCTGCCGTTGTGGCGGATAAAGGCACTGCAGCAGCGGGCTGCAGTGGAAACCGCCACGGTGCAGCTGGCGCTGGACGATTTACTTGTGCGTTTAGCCCGGCAACAAGCGCTGATGGAACAGCTCGCGGTTCAGCAAGCGCTGCGCCATAAACAGCAGCAACAGGCGATGCAGCGGGCAGCCTGGCAGCAGTTCTGGCTGGATTTACCCGTGTTGCTGCCCGGGGCCGCCTGGCTGAAGCGGCTGGAGAAACGCGACAGCCAGTTCACGCTGGAAGGCCAGGCGCAGGATATGCAGGCGATACGGCAATTTCGTCAACGGCTGGCGGCGCTGCCGCTGTTCAGCCGGATAGCGCAGGGCCGCGTTCAGCGTCAGCCTGGCGGGGGATATCATTTTACTCTGCGGGCACAGCTTCAGGCGGTTGGCGATGAGTGAGTGGTGGACGGGCTGGTGGCAGTTAAAGGCAATGGCACGCTACGGCGCGCTGGCAGCTGCGGCCGCCGGTTTACTGATGCTGAGCTGGCTGGTGTGGCTGCGGCCGGAACTCAGGGCGCTGACAGCTGAACAGCAGCGCCTGAAGCCGCTGACCACGACGCTGCAGCTGCGCCAGCAGCAATGGCGTCAGAATCCGCCGAATGCGCTGCTGCAGGCTCAGTTGATATCACCCGCAGTGCGTTCTGCATCAGGAGCCTCAGGACAGGCGATAGAAATCCTCCTCACTTCACGACGCGACCAGCTGGAGCAGTGGCAGCCCGATACCCAGCCACGCACTCTGACGCTGCATCTGCAATGGCAGGAATTCCAGCCGCTGTTTACTGAACTTGTTCAGGCAGCGGCCCCGTTTCCGGCGCATTTCCTGCTGCTGGCGCAGCCAGAGCATCTGGTGGCACAACTCTGGCTGGAGCCTGACGATGCGCCGTAGCCTGCTGATTCTGGTGCTGTGCTGCAGCAGCGCGCAGGCCCGCGATCCGTTTCAGCCGCTTGCCGGGGCCGCCTGCCTGCCAGCGGCAGAACCGCTGACCGGCTGGCGTCTGCAGGGGATCGTTGGTCGCGGATCACGTTTTCACGGCTGGCTGCTGACGCCGCAGGGGCAGGTGAGGACGATACGGGCCGGGCAACCTTTTGCACTGACGCCGTGGCAGCTCATTGCCATTGACCGGCGCAGCCTGACCTTAGCGATCAAAAACAGCTGCAGTGCACAACGTCATTCATTTTATTTAAAAGGAAGCCCGCATGAGAACTCTTCTGACGTTATTGCTGGCAGTCAGTTGCCTGTCGCCGGCCCGCGCCGCTGACGATCAGCGTCTCAGCCTGGCATTTGATAATGCGCCGGTTGAGCGCATTTTGCAGGCCCTGGCAGACTACCAGCAGATCAACCTGATTATTGCACCCGAGGTTGAGGGATCGTTGTCGCTGCGGCTGGATGATCTGCCGTGGCAGCAGGCACTGGATCTGGTGGCCCGGATGGCAAAGCTGACGCTGGTTGAGCACGAAAATGTACTGCTGGTCTATCCGGAAAGCTGGCAGCAGGCGCAACGGCAAGCTCGGGATGAACAGCAGAAAGAGCGGTTGCAACAGATGCCGCTGCAACAGCGCGCGGTGCTGCTGCATTATGCCAGCGCCAGCGAGGTACACCGCAGCCTGCTGAGTGAGCGCCAGTCACTGATGACCGCGCGCGGCAGCGTCACGGTCGATAAACGCACCAACACGCTGTTACTGCGTGATACGGCGGCGGCGTTGCAGCAAACGGAGCGCTGGCTAAAGGCGCTGGATCTGCCGCTGGAGCAGATTGAACTGGCGGCGCATATCGTGACCATCAGTGAAGAGCATTTACAGGAACTCGGCGTGAACTGGGGATTACAGGCTGGCGACGCGGCGGTCACGAATGTGCTTCATCATCCGCGGCTGGCGATTCCACTGGCGCTAAGTTCGCCCGGCGTGAGTGTCGGGATGGCGCTGGCGCGTATCGGCGGCCAGCTGCTGGATCTGGAGTTAAGCGCGCTGGAACAGGAGAACCAGATCGAAATTATCGCCAGTCCGCGTCTGTTTACCTCGCATCAGCAAACGGCCTCGATTAAGCAGGGCACGGAAATTCCGTATGAAGTGTCGGCGGGCAACAGCGGCGCCACCAGTATTGAATTTAAAGAAGCAGTACTGGGCATGGAAGTCACGCCCAGCATTTCCGGCAATGGCCGTATCCAGCTCAACATTCACATCAGCCAGAACATGCCTGGCCGCAGCATCCGGACCGGCGATAGCGAGGTGCTCTCGATTGATAAACAGGAGATTGAAACTCAGGTCACGGTCAGGGATGGGCAGACGCTGGCGCTGGGCGGTATATTTCAGCAGCAGCGAACCCGGGGCGAAAATCGGGTGCCGTTACTGGGCAACCTGCCGCTGATCGGCGGGCTGTTTCGTCAGCAATCTGAGCAGCGTAAAAAACGGGAGCTGGTGATCTTCATCACGCCGCGATTGGTCAGGGAAGCAGCGCTTACGGCTGGATAAAACGGAAAATTCGTCCCAGAGGGCCATCCGAATTGACGCAGGGCAGGAATTAGCTTACAAGGTTTAGCGATTTTCAATACGGTGTAACCGTCTATGTTGGGTAAATCCCAGCAAACAGATCAGAAAATTCCTCTGTGAGCAGCGTTGTAAAGACGCAGCGCTGGCGCGTTACAGTTTCGCGAACCACAGGCCAATTCAGAAATGGATCAGCTGCAGGCAATATAATCGGTTGCCAAACAGCCTTGAGTGTTGAGATAATTTTTCGTCTGACTCTTGCTAACGCTCATGAGGTCTCAGTTCCTGTCCCGCCAGCAAATGCTGAACGCGGGGTATCATTAACGAATTCTTAGTAATACCGACAAAATGGCAGAGAAACGCAATATCTTTCTGGTTGGGCCGATGGGTGCCGGCAAAAGCACTATTGGTCGTCAGTTGGCTCAGCAACTCAACATGGAGTTCTTCGATTCCGATCAGGAAATTGAGCGACGCACCGGAGCGGATGTGGGCTGGGTTTTTGACGTCGAAGGCGAAGCTGGCTTTCGCGATCGCGAAGAAAAAATCATTAACGAACTGACTGAAAAGCAAGGCATCGTCCTGGCAACAGGCGGTGGCTCCGTCAAATCCCGGGAAACGCGTAATCGTCTCTCCGCCCGCGGCGTCGTGGTTTATCTTGAGACCACCATCGAAAAGCAACTGGCGCGCACTCAACGTGACAAAAAACGTCCGTTGCTGCAGGTGGATTCACCGCCGCGTGAAGTGCTTGAAGCGCTGGCTGGCGAACGTAACCCGCTTTACGAAGAGATCGCCGATGTGACTATTCGCACAGATGATCAAAGTGCGAAAGTGGTGGCGAATCAGATTATCCACATGTTGGAAAAAAGTTGATCCAACGTTCGAAGGCTCTTTAACAGGTATCGAGCATCATGGAGAAGATCACCGTCTCACTGGGGGAACGCAGTTACCCCATCACTATCGCCGCCGGACTGTTTAACGATCCGGCTTCTTTTTGGCCGCTGACCGCGGGCGAAAACGCCATGGTGGTGACTAACCAGACGCTGGCTCCGCTTTATCTCGACAAACTGTCAGCGCTACTGACGGCGGCGGGTGTGAAAGTGGATCAGGTGATTTTACCCGACGGCGAGCAGTACAAAACGCTGGCCGTGATGGATCAGGTCTTTACCGCTTTACTGCAAAAACCGCACGGTCGTGATACGACGCTGATCGCCCTGGGCGGTGGCGTTATTGGCGATCTTACCGGTTTTGCTGCGGCCAGTTATCAGCGTGGCGTGCGCTTTATTCAGGTGCCGACCACCTTACTGTCGCAGGTTGACTCTTCGGTTGGCGGCAAAACAGCCGTAAACCATCCGCTCGGCAAAAACATGATTGGCGCGTTTTATCAGCCCGCTTCGGTGGTGATTGATACCGCGTGTCTGCACTCGCTGCCGGCACGTGAACTGGCGTCCGGTCTGGCCGAAGTAATTAAGTACGGCATCATTCTTGATGGTGCGTTTTTCCAGTGGCTGGAGCAGAACCTTGACGCCTTGCTAGCGCTGGATGAACAGGCGCTGGCTTATTGCATTCGTCGCTGTTGTGAACTGAAAGCGGACGTGGTGGCTGCCGATGAACGGGAAACCGGACAGCGCGCACTGCTCAATCTGGGCCATACCTTTGGTCATGCCATTGAAGCGCAGATGGGCTACGGCAACTGGCTGCACGGTGAAGCAATTGCTGCAGGCATGGTGATGGCCGCGCGTACCGCTGAACGTCTGGGCCAGTTCAGCCCGCAACAGACTGAACGTATCATCACGCTGCTGCAGCGTGCCGGTTTACCGGTGCACGGTCCGCAGGAGATGAGCGCAGAGATGTACTTGCCTCATATGATGCGCGACAAGAAAGTACTGGCGGGTGAATTACGGCTGGTGCTTCCGTTGTCAATTGGCCGCTCTGAAGTGCGTGGCGGCGTGGCGCATGATATGGTGCTGGCTGCAATTAACGATTGCCAGAAATCTTGATATTAAGCAGTTAAGTGGTGACGCGGCGCGCCGGGTGCGCAGTGCGGAATGCCGCTTTACGGAGGAGGCATAATGGATGAGTTCAAACCGGAAGACGAGTTAAAACCTGACGCCAGTGACCGTCGTCCCTCGCGCCCACGTAAGGCGTCTACCGCAGCAAAAATACCGGTTTCACGCCAGCGCATCATGATGGGTGTGGGGATTCTGGTGCTGTTGTTACTGGTGCTGGGCATTGGCTCGGCGCTGAATGGCCCGGATGATAAGAAGCCCGCGACCGGCGGCAATGCGCCCGCCACTGGCGGTGGATCGAACAGCGAGAAAAATATTGATCTGACCGGCTCCTCTTCAATGTCGGGTGGGCAGACCTCTCCGACGGCGACCGAAAATAGCGCGCCGGCCAGTGGTGATGCGGCCAGCAACCCGCAGCGCGATGTCTCGATGCCGCCGGTGGCCTCAACGCCAACCCAGGCAGCCCCGGTTGATACGCCAGCCAATCAGCAGCGCGTCACTTTACCTGGCGATCTCAACAGCGCACTGACGAATCAGCAGCAGCAGGTCGACAGTGCCGCGACCGGCGCGCAAAATGGTAGCTCGCTGCCAACTGCGCCGGCCACCGTCAGTGGCAATGCCGGAACCGCAGCCAACCCGGTCACCGCCCCGGTCAGCCGTCAGACGCCGAACAAAGCGACGTCGCCGACGCGCCCTGCGCACGACGCCGGCCGCAAGACTGCCTCGAAGCCTGCGACTACCAGTGACAGCCGGACGCATACGACGCCAGCCCGCACGCCTACCGGCAATACCGCGGCCAGCGGTTCGGCCGCAGCCAGCAGCAGTTCAGCCAGCAAATCACTGCCAGGCGGCAGCTATACGCTGCAACTGAGCGGCGCGTCCAAAGCGGAAAGTCTGAATGCCTGGGCGAAAAAACAGAATCTGAGTGCGTATCACGTCTACAAAACCACCCGCAACGGTCAGTCGTGGTACGTGCTGGTGAGTGGATCATACGCAACACCGGCAGATGCCAAACGCGCTGTGGCATCGCTGCCAGCGGAAGTCCGGGCACAGAATCCGTGGGTTAAACCGGTTAGCCAGGTTAAGAAAGAAGCCAGTCAATAATTGATGTGGGGCCAGCGTTACTGGCCCCGTTTTAAGCGCAGATCTGCTGTCGGTCCAGCCACAGCCTCACAATAAGATGTAATAACCACGACAGCATGAAAAAAAATCGCGCTTTCCTGAAATGGGCAGGGGGAAAATTTCCCTTAGTAGAAGAGATCCATCGCTACCTGCCGCAAGGCGACTGTTTGATCGAGCCGTTTGTTGGTGCGGGATCGGTGTTTCTCAATACCGATTTTGATCGCTACCATCTTGCCGATATCAACAGCGATCTGATCAATCTCTACAACATTGTCAAAACGCGCACGGCGGATTTTATTCGTGACGCGCAGCTGCTGTTTACCCCGGAAGGTAACAACGAAGCCTGCTATTACCTGCGTCGTACCGAATTTAATCTCAGCACCGACGCCTACCAGCGCGCGCTGCTTTTCCTCTATCTGAATCGTCACTGTTACAACGGTTTATGCCGCTATAACCTGCGTGGCGAATTCAACGTGCCGTTTGGCCGCTATCGCAAACCCTACTTTCCGGAAGCAGAACTGTTATGGTTTGCCGAGCGCGCGCAAAAAGCGACGTTTGTCTGTGAATCGTACGATGTTACCCTGAACAATGCCGGTAAAGGCTCCGTGGTATATTGTGATCCGCCCTATGCGCCGCTGTCGGCGACGGCGAACTTCACGGCTTATCACACCAACAGTTTTAGCCTGCGCGAGCAGCAGCATCTGGCGACGTTAGCGGCACAACTGGCCTCGTCAGAACACCGGATTCCGGTACTGATTTCTAACCACGACACTGCACTGACGCGTTTGTGGTATCAGGATGCAGTGTTACATGTGGTCAAAGCCCGGCGTTCCATTAGCCGAAGCATAGCCGGTCGCACTAAGGTCGACGAACTGCTGGCGCTCTATAGCTAGTCTGTTTCGTCCGCGACCAACGCATTACGCCAGCCTCAGGGCTGGCGCACAACAGTGGGAGAATCGGATGAAACAATATTTGCTGGCCCCTTCAATCCTTTCGGCGGACTTTGCTCGCCTGGGCGAAGATACCGCGAAAGCGCTGGAGGCCGGAGGCGACGTAGTTCACTTCGACGTGATGGATAACCACTATGTTCCCAACCTGACCATGGGACCGATGGTACTGAAAGCGTTGCGCGACTATGGCATCACCGCGCCGATCGATGTCCATCTGATGGTCAAACCGGTGGATGCGTTGATCCCCGAGTTCGCCCGTGCAGGCGCGACCTACATCACCTTTCATCCCGAAGCCAGCGAGCACGTTGATCGCACCCTGCAGCTGATTAAAGAACATGGCTGCAAAGCTGGGCTGGTATTCAATCCGGCAACCCCGCTGAGCTACCTCGATTACGTCATGGATAAGCTGGATATTATTCTGCTGATGTCGGTTAATCCGGGCTTTGGCGGCCAGTCGTTTATCCCTGGTACGCTGGATAAGCTGCGTGAAGCGCGCAAGCGTATCGATCAGAGCGGTTACAATATTCGTCTCGAAGTGGATGGTGGCGTGAAGATTGATAACATCGGTCAGATCGCGGCTGCTGGCGCCGACATGTTTGTCGCCGGTTCTGCCATCTTCGGTCACCCGGATTACAAAAAAGTGATCGACGAGATGCGTAACGAACTGGAGAAAGCCAATGGCTCATTTCACTGATATCCGGGCGCTGGCGTTTGACCTCGACGGCACGCTGGTCGATAGCGCGCCGGGTCTCGCTGAGGCGATCGATCGGACGCTGAAAGATCTCAGCCTGCCGGTCGCCGGCCTTGAGCGCGTCTCAACCTGGATTGGTAACGGAGCGGACATCATGATGTCGCGCGCCCTGACTTTTGCGCTGGGCCGTGAGCCGCAGCCGGACGAGCAGCACGATGCGCGTGCGCTGTTCGACAAACACTATGCTGACACGGTTGATGCGGGCAGCACGCTGTTCCCGCAGGTGAAGCAGACGCTGACTGCGCTGCAGGCCACCGGTTTACCGCTGGCGATTGTCACCAATAAGCCGACGCCCTTTGTCGCGCCACTGCTTCAATCGCTTGGCATTGCAGAGGCTTTTTCGTTGATTATCGGCGGTGACGATGTGCCGGTGAAGAAACCGCATCCTGCCGCGATCTTTCTGGTGCTGGGGACCTTTGGTGTCCTGCCCGATCAGCTGCTGTTTGTCGGCGATTCGCGTAACGATATTCAGGCTGCCCAGGCGGCTGGCGTGCCCAATGTCGGCATGACCTATGGCTACAACTATGGCGAATCGATTGCCAGTAGCCAGCCCAACGTCACACTCGACTCTTTTGACCAACTTTTGCCCGCTCTCGGGCTGTAATTATCAGGACTTAAGCATGAGCAAACCCATTGTTTTCAGCGGCGCACAGCCGTCCGGCGAACTGACCATTGGCAACTATATGGGTGCGCTGCGTCAGTGGGTGCAGATGCAGGATGATTTCCACTGCATTTACTGCATCGTCGATCTGCACGCCATTACCGTTCGACAGGATCCCGTCGCGTTGCGTAAAGCCACGCTGGATACGCTGGCGCTCTATCTCGCCTGCGGTATCGATCCGCAAAAGAGCACCATCTTTGTTCAGTCGCATGTGCCAGAGCACACCCAACTGAGCTGGATCCTTAACTGCTACGCCTATTTCGGTGAACTCAGCCGTATGACGCAGTTCAAGGATAAGTCGGCGCGTTACGAAGAGAACATCAATGCCGGCCTGTTCGACTATCCGGTGCTGATGGCGGCTGATATTCTGCTCTATCAGACCCATCAGGTCCCGGTTGGTGAAGATCAGAAACAGCATCTGGAGCTGAGCCGCGATATCGCCCATCGCTTCAATGCGCTGTATGGCGACGTTTTCAAAGTGCCAGAGCCGTTTATTCCGAAGTCAGGCGCGCGCGTCATGTCGCTGCTGGAACCGACGAAGAAAATGTCCAAGTCGGATGAAAACCGTAATAACGTGATCGGCCTGCTGGAAGATCCGAAATCGGTCGTGAAGAAAATCAAGCGCGCGGTAACCGACTCCGAAGAGCCGCCAGTGGTGCGCTACGACGTGAAAGAGAAAGCGGGCGTCTCTAACCTGCTGGATATTTTGTCGGGTGTGACCGGAAAAAGCATCGTTGAGCTGGAGCAGGAGTTCGAAGGCAAGATGTATGGCCACCTGAAAGGGGCGGTAGCGGATTCGGTCTCAGGCATGCTGTCCGAGCTGCAGGAACGCTACCATCGTTTCCGTAACGACGACGCGTTGCTGGAGCAGGTGATGCGTGACGGTGCGGCGAAAGCCCGTGCCCAGGCGCAGGAAACCCTGAAGAAAGTCTACGAAGCAGTCGGCTTTGTCGCCATGCCGTAACGGCATTGCCAACAGCACAGACGGCGGGCTTATAGCCCGCCGTTTTCTTATGCGTTGCTCAACCGTTAAAACCAGCGCAGCTTATCGCGCAGGCTGACCACGCTGCCGATGATCATCAGGCTCGGGCTGCTGACCTGTTGCGCCAGCGCTGCCAGTTCGGTCAGGGTGCCGGTGACCACGCGCTGACGGGGGCTGGTACCGTTTTCTACCAGCGCGACCGGCATATCGCTGCGCATACCGTGCTGCAGCAGCTGATGCTGAATCTCTGCGGCCTGCGCCAGCCCCATATAAAACACCAGCGTTTGCTGCTCCGCCGCCAGCGTCTGCCAGCAGAGCGTTCCCTCTTTCTGCAGATGCCCGGTGACCAGCCTGACGCTTTGTGCATGATCGCGGTGGGTCAGGGGAATGCCGCTGTACGCCGCACAGCCTGAGGCCGCCGTGATGCCGGGCACCACGCTGAACGGGATCTGGTGCTGCGCCAGCATCTCCAGCTCTTCGCCACCGCGGCCAAAGATAAACGGATCGCCGCCTTTCAGCCGCACCACCCGTTTACCGCGCTGCGCCTGCTCCAGCAACAGCTGGTTGATCGCCTCCTGCGGTACGCAGTGGTGACCGGCGCGCTTGCCGACAAAGATACGCTCGGCATCGCGTCGCACCAGGTTAAGCACCTGTTCAGAGACCAGCCGGTCATACACCACGATATCTGCCTGCTGGATCTGCTGCAGCCCTTTCAGCGTCAGCAAACCGGCATCACCGGGACCGGCACCCACCAGCGTCACTTCACCCTGCGTCGGCAAATCCGCCGCAAACAGCGCCTCAGTTAACTGCTGAGCACGTTCGCCATCGCCGTTTGCCAGGGTTTGCGCCAGCCGTTCACTGCTAAAAAAACGCTCCCAGAAGTGTCGGCGTGCGGCAATCGATGCAAACTGCTGCTTTACCCGCGCCCGTAAGCTGCCTGCCCGCTGCGCCAGTTGGCCCAGATGTTGCGGCAACATTGCTTCCAGTTTCTCCCGCAGTAAGCGGGCCAGCACCGGCGCACGGCCACCCGATGAGACCGCCACCATCAGCGGCGAACGGTCAATGATGGAGGGCATGATGGCGCTGGCCTGTTGCGGCGCATCGACCAGGTTGCAGAAAATTCGCTGACGTTCGGCCACCGCTGCCACCTGCTGATTGACCGCATCATCGTTGGTGGCGGCTACTATCAGCCAGCAATCGGTCAGCCAGTGCGGATCAAACTCGCCGGGCAACAGGGTCACGGCTTGCTGCTGCGCCCATTGCCGGAAGGCGGGCGAGAAGTCGCGTGCGCCAACCCACAGATCGGCCCCGGCCTCCAGCAGCAGGCGGGCTTTGCGCTCAGCCACTTCGCCCGCGCCGACCAGCAGGCAACGTTTGCCCTGCAGCCGACAAAACAGCGGGAAATAGTCCATAAGCGGTCCTCAAAAAAAAGCCCGCCAGCGGCGGGCAGTAGACGGGAATCAGAGACAGACTTCGACCTGGCCCGCATTCACCCGCACCGGATACGCTGCCACTGAGCGCGTTTCATCTTCCATGCAATAGCCATCGCAAAGACGAAAGTGCTGTTTTTTCAGCGGGCTGGCGACCCATAACGTTGACTGATGCTCGGCGATAATGCCGCGCGATAACACGCTGGCCTCGGCAAACGGGTCGATATTGCTGATGGCATACAGTTGCTCATCGTTCCGTGGACGAAAGATAGCAATCTGCTGACCTTTCACCAGTGCGCAAACACCGGTGGCGGGCAGGATTTGTGTCAGCTGACACACTGCATTCCACTGGCTCATTATTCAGTCTCCTCAATCAGGGTGACGGCGATGCGTTCTTCAGGGCGCGCCGGACGATGCTGATCGCGTTCGGCCACCACCTGTATCGCCGGATCGCGCTGCGATGAGTTAATAAAGTGAGCGAAGTGCGTCAGGTTGCTGTTCTCTTCGAGCGTAGCTTTCCACTCGCAGTGGACGCTGGCACGCAGCCGCTTCATTTCCTGCTCGAGATGGCTGTTGAGGCCCAGCTTATCGTCAACGATCACTTTACGCAGATAGTCGATACCGCCTTCCAGACTCTCCAGCCACGTTGAGGTACGCTGCAGGCGATCGGCGGTGCGGATATAGAACATCATGAAGCGGTCGAGATAGGTCATCAGCGTCTGCTGATCGAGATCCGCTGCCAGCAGATCACCATGGCGCGGTTTCATGCCGCCGTTGCCGCAGACGTAGAGATTCCAGCCTTTTTCGGTGGCGATGATGCCGACATCTTTAGCCTGGGCTTCCGAACACTCGCGGGTACAGCCGGAGACGCCAAACTTCATTTTATGCGGGGTGCGAATGCCTTTGTAGCGATTCTCCAGCATCACGCCAAAGCCGAGGCTGTCGCCCACGCCATAGCGGCACCAGGTGCTGCCAATACAGGTTTTTGCCATGCGCAGCGCTTTGGCGTAGGCCTGGCCGCTCTCAAAGCCCGCAGCAATCAGCTCAGACCAGATGGCGGGCAAATCCTCTTTGCGGGCACCGAACATGCCGATGCGCTGCGAGCCGGTAATTTTGGTGTAGAGCTGGTAGCGTTCGGCAATATCGCCCACCGCTTTCAATCCCTGCGGCGAGATTTCACCGCCCGGCGAACGCGGGATCACCGAATAGGTACCGTCTTTCTGGATATTGCCGAGATAGAGATCGTTGCTGTCCTGTAGCGGGGCATGTTGTGGCTTGAGCACATACTCATTCCAGCACGAAGCGAGCAGGGAACCGACCGTCGGTTTACACACTTCACAGCCGTAGCCCTGACCATATTTCGCCAGCAAATCGTCAAACGTCTTGATCTCTTCGACCTGAATCAGGTGATACAGCTCCTGACGCGAATAAGCGAAGTGTTCGCAAAGATGGTTATTGACCTCAATTCCCTGACGGCTCAGTTCGCTGTTCAGTACCTGAGTAATCAATGGAATACAGCCGCCGCAGCCGGTGCCGGCGCGGGTGGCGCTTTTCAGCGCCGCTACCGTGTGGCAGCCAGCCTGTACCGCGTTAATGATGTCGCCTTTGCTGACGTCAAAGCAGGAACAGATTTGTGCGCTGTCGGGCAGCGAGTCGACCCCGATGGCCGGTTTTTCGCCGCTGCCGGCCGGTAAAATCAGCGCTTCCGGATTGGCGGGCAGCGGTATCGCATTCAGCACCAGCTGCAGCAGGTTGCCGTAGTCGCTGGTATCGCCCACCAGCACTGCGCCGAGCAGGGTTTGCTGATCTTCGCTGAGAATTAAACGTTTGTAGATCGATTTACTCTCATCCAGCCACACCACACTGCGTGCGCCTGGCGTGGTGCCACGCGCATCACCAATGCCGCCCACATCGACACCCAGCAATTTCAGTTTGGCGCTCATGTCGGCACCGGTGAAGGCGTTGGGGCGGCCCAGCAGGGTATCGCTGGCGACCTGCGCCATTTTGTAGCCTGGTGCTACCAGTCCGTAGACCCGGTTCTGCCAGGCGGCGCATTCACCGATGGCGTAGATGTCGCTATCGCTGGTCAGGCACTGATCATTAATGGCGATGCCACCGCGCGGCCCCAGTGCTAATCCACACTGTTTTGCCAGCTTGTCCTGCGGCCGGATACCGGTCGAGAAGACGATGAAATCGACCTCCAGCTCGCTGCCATCGGCAAATTGCAGCGTTTTACCGCCGTTTTCATGATGGTGGATCTGTTGGGTATTTTTACCGGTATGTACCCGCACGCCCATCTGCTCGATTTTACGGCGTAACTGCTCGCCGCCTTGCTGATCGAGCTGTTCAGCCATCAGCACCGGCGCGAATTCAATCACATGGGTTTCGACGCCGAGATTTTTCAGCGCGCCCGCCGCTTCCAGTCCCAGCAGTCCACCGCCGATTACCGCACCGCGTTTGCTGCGGCGCGAGCAGGCTTCGATAGCGTTAAGATCTTCGATGGTGCGGTAGACAAAGCAGTCGCTGCCTTCTGCGCCGTTAATCGGCGGGATCCACGGATAAGATCCGGTGGCGAACACCAGCGTGTCGTAATGCACCGCGCGGCCGGTATTGGAGTGAATCAGCTTCTCGTCGCGGTTGATGGTAATGGCGCGTTCACCCAGCAGCAGGTTGACCTGATGCCGCTCATAATACCCGTCGCGAACCAGAGATAGCTCTTCGGCTGTGTGGTGAGAGAAGTAGGCGGAAAGGTGGACACGATCGTAGGCGACACGCGGCTCTTCACAAAAGACGGTTAGCGAAAACTGGTCAGGTTCAGCCTTCTCAAGTAATTCTTCTATAAAACGGTGCCCGACCATGCCGTTACCGATAATGACGACATTGTGCTTGCTCATTTTTGCCTCAAATTTACGATATCTGCGGCTACAATAGCGCGCCATTTCTGGCGCTCATTGATATACATCAACCGCTCCTTCATATACCTATTTAGAGGTAGGTGGTTGATTTGAATTAACTTTATCCGGTAAGCCTGTAAAGGGGTTAAGGGCGTTGTCCGCGACGCGGTGAATCGTGCTAGTTTTAACCGCAGACGGTTAACCGGAAAAGGAGCGGCTAATGGTTTCACTTAAGTGGATTAATAACGTGCGTTTACCCTGGCGAGAGGGCTTATGGCAGATTGAAATTGCCGACGGTCACATTGCCCGTATCACTCCCCAGCCGCAGCAGGCGACGCCGGTGGAGGCATCGCTGGACGGTGAGGGCGGCCTCGCCTGTGCGCCGTTCATTGAACCGCATATTCATCTTGATACCACCCAGACTGCCGGTGAACCGACCTGGAATCAGTCCGGTACGCTATTTGAAGGCATTGAGCGCTGGGCTGAGCGCAAGGCGTTGCTCAGTCATCAGGACGTGAAGCAGCGGGCATTGCAGACGCTGAAATGGCAGATCGCCAACGGTATTCAGTTTGTCCGTACCCATGTCGACGTCTCCGACCCCAGCCTGACCGCGTTAAAAGCGATGCTGGAGCTGAAAGAAGAGGTGGCACCGTGGATAACCCTGCAGATTGTCGCTTTTCCGCAGGAGGGCATTCTCTCTTATCCCAATGGTGAAGCGTTGCTGGAAGAAGCATTGCGGCTCGGCGCAGATGTCGTCGGGGCGATTCCGCATTACGAATTCACCCGCGAATATGGCGTTGAGTCACTGCACAAAACTTTTGCGCTGGCCAACCGCTACGACAAGCTGATTGATGTGCACTGCGATGAGATTGACGATGAACAGTCGCGCTTTGTCGAAACCGTGGCGGCGCTGGCGCATCGTGACGGTAACGGCGCGCGGGTCACCGCCAGCCACACTACCGCTATGCACTCTTATAACGGTGCCTACACCTCGCGGCTGTTCCGTCTGTTAAAACTGTCAGGCATTAATTTTGTCGCTAATCCACTGGTTAACATTCATCTGCAGGGCCGTTTCGACCACTATCCTAAGCGGCGCGGCATTACGCGGGTGAAAGAGATGCTGGAGGCGGAGATTAACGTCTGCTTCGGGCACGATGATGTGTTTGATCCCTGGTATCCGCTGGGCACCGCGAACATGCTGCAGGTGCTGCATATGGGATTGCACGTCTGCCAGTTGATGGGTTACGAACAGATTGATGCCGGCTTAGATCTGATTACCCATAACAGTGCCAGAACTCTGCAGCTTTCCGGCTACGGTATTCAGAGCGGCCACGAGGCCAGCCTGATCATTCTGCCTGCCGAGAGCGGCTTTGATGCGGTAAGAAGACAGGTTCCGGTGCGCTATTCACTGCGTCGCGGTGAAGTGATTGCGGCAACCAGACCGGCTGAGAGTGAGATTTACTGGCGGGAGCAGGAGCGCGTCGACTTCCGGCGCTGACAAGCAGGGCGGCGAAGGATCGCCGCCCGGCGAGATTAATGGGTGACGTGACCGTGCGAACGATGTTTGGTCACCAGTCCCAGCAGGACACACATGACAAACACCACCGCATACAGACCGTTAGCGGTGACCAGCGCGGTGTGCACGCCGCTCTTCTCGACGATAGGCGCGGTAACCACAAAGGTCAGCATGGTGCCGACGGTGCCGCAGGTCAGAATGAAGTTCACCAATTTTGGTGAAGCTACTTTGGTTTGCAGCGAGCCGAGCGTGATGATGGTGGTGTAAATCGCGCTGGAGCTAAAGCCCAGAACCATGATGATCCACTTCAGCATACCGGCATCCTGGCTGCTGACGAACCAGTACATCAGCAGCGTCGCCAGGCCAGCCAGCACCATCAGGATACGTTGCAGATCGAAGAAGCGCAGCAGGAAGCTGAACGCCCACATTCCGACCATATAGGCGGTCCAGAAGCTGCCAACCAGCTGTCCGGCATTATCGATATTCATGCCCATCACTTTGGTGGCGTATTCCGGTACCCACGAGATAAAACCGAGCTGACCGAGGATGTAGCACAGGGCGGCAACCGCGAGCAGCAGCACGCCAACGCCCCATTTTTCCTTTTCAACTGTCGGGCTGTTTTCCGGCTTGCGCAGTACCGGGAACTCGACAAACAGCGTCATGATGAAAATCGCCACATAGATGAAGCCGATGCAGACATAAACCCAGTACCATGGCAGTTGACGTGCCAGCAGGATACCTGCCAGCACCGGGAACAGCGTGCCCGCCATGCTGAAGAAGGAGTCGGTAAACAGCAGACGTGATCCGCGCTGGCGACCTTCATACATGTGGGTAATCAGGAACGTCCCGATCGACATGGTAATGCCGCTGACCACACCCAGCACGAACATGCAGAGCGAGAAGATGCTGAGATCGCGGCTGGTCATTAAGCCAATGATCGCCAGCACCATCAGGACGAAACCGAAAATCAGCTGGCGCTTGAGTGGCACGATCACCATCAGCCAGGCATTGAGGAAAACGGCGGCCAGGATCCCGCTGTTCAGGAAGGTGAAGGTGTTACTCATGCTGGAGATGGGGATCTGGAAATCTTTCGCGATATCGCCCATTACCATGCCGGTAACGATTACCAATGCGCCGGTAAGCGCATACGAAAAGAAGCTTATCCAGGTAAGGCCGATACGATTACGGTTTGTCATGTTCTGAACCTGTTAGGAAACCGGTGGCAAAAAGTGTCAGAAAGTGTAAACGGAACTGTGATCTTAATAAACAACCAGTGAAACTGGAGATCTACATTTCATGTGTTGTGTGATTTTAATCACGCATTTGCCGGGTTTTATCGATTGCTCGCGCTTTTTAAGCCGCAGCGTAAATATAGGTAAAACGCTGGCTCTTGTATTACATGCTCTTTACAATCAATCACGTTTTTGAGCTAGCTCTCCAAGGTAAGGAATCTTTCATGTTTAAACGTACTTTAACAGCGGCAATTACCCTGTTAGCGCTCTCATCTGTTTCTGCCTCGGCCCTGGCCGCAAAAGGCGATACCCATGTTCTGCTCACCACCTCCGCCGGCAATATCGAACTCGAACTGAATGACCAAAAAGCGCCGGTCTCGGTGAAAAACTTTGTTGATTACGTCAACAGTGGCTTCTACAACAACACCATTTTTCATCGCGTGATCCCAGGCTTTATGGTGCAGGGCGGCGGCTTTACCACCGACATGCAGCAGAAGCAGACCAATGCGCCGATCAAAAATGAGGCGGATAACGGCCTGCGTAACCTGCGCGGCACCATCTCAATGGCCCGTACCGCCGATAAAGACAGCGCCACCAGCCAGTTCTTCCTCAACGTGGCCGATAACGCCTTCCTCGACCATGGCCAGCGTGATTTTGGCTATGCGGTATTCGGTAAGATTGTGAAAGGTCAGGATGTGGCTGAAAAAATTTCTCAGGTACCGACCAAAGATGTCGGTCCTTACCAGAATGTCCCGTCTAAACCGGTAGTTATCCTCTCCGCTAAAGTTCTGCCTTAATGCTTCATGCCGCCATCTGTCGATGGCGGCGCTTTCCCGCATCCGGCAAAGCCAGAAAATGCTCTTATACTTAGGGCAAAACCTGAGCAGGAGGCGACATGGCGAACAAACTCACCGAGAAACAAAAGGCCACATTGTGGCAACAGCGGCGCAGCGCCAGCTATCAGGCTAGCTGTCGGCTGGAAGGCTTCAGCCACAATGAACCCGCGGTAAAAGGCGACGAGGCGGCGGCACGTCTGGCTTCGCTGAGGAGGCAATATGGTCTCTAATATCGCGGTCAGCCAGGATCCCTACCTGTGGCACAACGACAACGTGCTGAAGAATCTGCTCGATATTCATGACGCGGCACAGCTGCGTAAAGCAGAGCTGAGCTTCAGTGCTGCCCGTCTGGCGACGCTGGAGTTAGGGCCGCGTAATGCCGGCTTGCCGTGGCTGCAGCTGATCCACCGTACGCTGTTCCAGGATGTTTACAGCTGGGCCGGTGAGTTGCGTACCATCGATATCTGGCGCGATGAGACGCCGTTCTGCCATTTCGAATATATCGAAAAAGAGGGGAATGCCCTGATGGCGGCGCTGGAAGAGGAAAATGGCCTCGCCGACCTGCCGCGTGACGCCTTTGTACAGCGTATTGCCCACTACTACTGCGAAATCAACGTGCTGCATCCTTTCCGTGAAGGAAATGGCCGCGCGCAACGCATCTTTTTCGAGCAGCTGGCGCTGCATGCCGGTTATCTGCTGGCGTGGGAGGCGATCGATGCCGAAAGCTGGCGAGTGGCGAATCAGGCAGGCGTTGCAGGCGACCTGCAGCTGCTGGAGCAGGTTTTTGCGAAAGTGGTGAGCGAGCCGGCGTAACCGCGTAGAATAGCGGCGCTGGTAACCACTCTGGATTAGTCATGCTGCTGCTGATCGACAACTACGACTCCTTTAGCTGGAATCTCTATCAATATTTCTGCGAGCTGGGCGCGCAGGTTCGGGTGGTGCGCAACGATGCCATCACCCTGCAGCAGATGGATGCGCTGCCGCTGACCCATCTGGTGATTTCCCCGGGACCCTGTACCCCCAACGAATCCGGCATTTCACTGGCGGCGATTCGCCATTTTGCCGGACGCCTGCCGGTGCTGGGCGTTTGCCTCGGACATCAGGCGATTGCGCAGGCCTGGGGCGGCGAGGTCGTGCGCGCCCGTCAGGTGATGCACGGTAAAACCTCGCTGATTCAGCACAGCAACAGCGGCGTGTTCCGCCAGTTGAATAATCTCCTCACCGTTACCCGTTACCATTCATTGATCGTAAAACGCGATACGCTGCCTGACGTCTTTGAGGTCACCGCCTGGAGCCTGCGTGACGGACAGCCCGACGAGATCATGGGCATCCGCCATAAAACCCTGGCACTGGAAGGGGTGCAATTCCATCCTGAAAGCATTCTCAGCGAGCAGGGACACCAGCTGCTGCGCAATTTCCTGTCGCAATAGTTTGCCTTTGAGTGATTTTTTATGCATATTTTGTGATTATTATTTCACAGCAGTACAACAATCATTCAAATGGGGTCACTAATGGCAGCCGAAAAAATTGCGGTCACACGGGAAACGTTCGATAACGTTATTTTGCCTGTTTATGCACCAGCGCAGTTCGTGCCGGTCAAAGGCAAGGGCAGCCGCGTCTGGGATCTGCAGGGCAAAGAATATATCGACTTTTCGGGCGGCATCGCCGTGACTGCGCTCGGCCATTGCCATCCTGCGCTGGTGGAAACGCTGAAAAGCCAGGGCGAAACGCTGTGGCATACCAGTAACGTCTTCACCAACGAACCGGCACTGCGTCTCGCCAGCAAGTTAATCAATGCCACCTTTGCCGAGCGGGTGTTTTTCGCCAACTCCGGTGCAGAAGCGAATGAGGCGGCGTTCAAGCTGGCACGCTATTACGCCTGCAAACGTCACAGCCCGTTCAAAAGTAAGATCATCGCCTTCCACAATGCTTTCCACGGCCGGACGCTGTTTACCGTGACGGTCGGCGGACAGCCAAAATATTCCGATGGCTTTGGCCCTAAACCTGCCGATATCGTCCACGTGCCGTTCAACGATCTGGCTGCGGTTAAGGCGGTTATCGACGATCACACCTGCGCTATCGTGGTCGAACCGATTCAGGGTGAGGGCGGCGTGGTGCCCGCAACCGAAGAGTTTATGCACGGGCTGCGTGAACTGTGCGATCAATACCAGGCACTGCTGGTGCTGGATGAAGTGCAGAGCGGTATGGGACGCAGCGGCAAGCTGTTTGCTTATGAGCACTATGGCGTGCAGCCCGATATTCTGACCTCGGCCAAAGCGCTGGGTGGCGGTTTCCCGGTCAGCGCCATGCTGACTACCCATGAGATCGCCTCCACCATGGCCCCTGGCGTGCACGGCACCACCTACGGCGGCAATCCGCTGGCCTGCGCCATTGCCGAGACCGCGCTGGATATCATCAATACCCCGGCAGTGCTGGAAGGCGTTGGCGTCCGGCGTCAGCAGTTTGTCAGCGCGCTGCAGGCGATTGATGCGAAGTACGATCTGTTCAGTGATATTCGCGGCAAAGGCCTGCTGATTGGCGCGGCGCTGAAGCCTCAGCATGCCGGCAAGGCGCGCGATATCCTCAATGCGGCAGCCGCTGAAGGGGTAATGGTGCTGGTGGCCGGCACGGACGTGATGCGTTTTGCACCTTCGCTGATCATCGAACCCGCCGACATCGAAGAGGGTATGCGCCGCTTCGCCACCGCCGTCGGCAAGGTGATTACCGGCTGATTTAGTTTTTGCGTAACCGTCTGCTCAGCCAGCGGCCATGTTGCGGTCGCTGGCTCCACGCCAGAGATGAAATGGTGTGCATCACGCTCAGATGATCCAGAATGCGGCGTACATGCTGTTCCACCACCGTGACCGGCCCTTCATTAATGTTTTCCAGCTCATCCAGCAGGTTAACCTGCGAACTGGCACCATCATATTCCAGTCGCTGCTGACAACGTTGCAGCGCAATTTCGCAGGACTGCAGATAACGCTCAGCTAACGTGGCGGTCAGCATGGTGTGTTCACGCGCCAGAATCGTCATTGCATTGATGTGCTCAACAATAAACTGGCTGTGGGTGACCCACAGACGCATATCCTTGAGGTACTGAGCGTTAAAAGCCGGTTCCTGCATCGCCTGGTTCAGGGAGTTAAACAGCGCATTGTGAGCCTGATTGACCCGTACCCGCTGATACGCCAGTTTCTCCGGTGACTGTTCCGCCCCCAGCAGCAGCCGTAGCGCATCCTGATAGGTTTCCAGCGCGTCGTGGGCGTTTTGCCGCAATAAGCCACTCTGCCACTGCGGCCACAGCCACAACATTCCGCCAAAGGCGATCAGGCACCCCATCAGCGTATCCATCAGGCGCGGCAGCAGGAACTGCGCCCCATTCAGCGACAGCAACTGCAGCGAGTAAACCGCCGTCACCGTAAAGCCGATCATCGACCAGCCGTAAAACTGGCGGGTAAACCGGTAGCTGATAAAGGTGATCACCAGCATGATCAGCAGCACCAGCGACTCCGGCACCGCCAGGCGTAAGGTAGCAGCCGCAATCACCAGGCCGGCAAAGGTGCCCAGCGCCCGGTGCTGGATGCGAACGCGGGTGGCGCTGTAGCCGTTCTGGCTGACGAACATAATGGTCATCAGAATCCAGTACGGTTTAGGGATGTTAAAAAACAGCGCCAGCGCGCTGCCCAGCATCAGCATCACCGCAAAGCGCCCGGCAGTGCGCAGTGCCGACGAACGCCAGGACAGATAGCTGCGCAGCGCCGGCAGAAGCGGCAGACGGCGCTGACGATCGGCCATCAGGTCACGTTGATAGAGCGGTTTTTGGGTGCGCAGCACCCGCGCAATCCGATTGAAGTGGTAGAGACAGAAATTTCCCACCGGATTGTCAGGATGCTGGCGGGCGATTTTTTCCAGCGCGCTGAGCTGCTTCTCCATGCCAAAACGATCCGGCAACTGGTGATAGAGAATGTTATCCGCCAGCACCCGTAAGCGGGCCGAAATAGTCTGGGCGTTCCAGCGGATCACCGCTTCGGCATGGCTCTGCTCCACCAGTTTCTGCACCTCTTCCGGCTGATGCAGGCTGACCGAGATGTGCTCCTGCAGGTCCAGCGCCACCTGAAAGGCGCGGGTCAGCCGCTTATGGCTGTGATCCCGGCTGGCGGAAAGCATGTGCATCTGCTGGTAACAGGTGGTGATCATATCGACCACTTTTTGCTGACGCGCCAGCAGCGGCGGCAGGGCCTTTTCCGGATCGGTCAGCTGAGTCAGCAGGGTATATTTGGCGTCGCAATAGTTGGCCAGCTCACGGTAGATCAGGCTCAGGCTTTCACGCATTGGCTGCTCTTTCCACAGCCAGAACCAGAACCAGTTAAACAGCCCATACCATAGCGTGCCGCCGATATAGAGCAGCGGCGGCACATAGATCGGCATACGGCCAATCAGGCTCAGCGTGAAGATGGCGGCGATCAGGGTGCCGGGCAGCAGACGGCCGTGCAGCGGGCTGATTTCGCCGGTGACCCCCAGCAGCAACGGCAAGGCGAACAGAATCAGCGGCAGCGGAATGGCGTGCTGCGTCAGCCACTGAATCAGAAAGCTGCCGAGCGCAAACAGGCTGCCGCCGACAATCAGGCGTTTGAAGAAGCGTTTATGCGGGGTATCCAGACCGGCGATATTGCAACAGGCGGGAACTAACGAGAACAGCAGACCTTTTTGCAGGTCGCCAGCCAGCCAGCCCAGCGCCACTGGCAGACAGAGCACCAGGGTTTGCCGCAAGGCGTAGTTGACTTCAGGATGGTAAATAATTCGACGCCACATCGGCCCAACACAAACAATAACGGCGCGATGTTGCCATCACGCCGTGGGTGACAGGAATTAGCGGGTGCCGTAAACGACGATGGTTTTGCCGTGTGCAGAGATCAGGTTCTGATCTTCCAGCATCTTCAAAATACGGCCCACGGTTTCACGTGAACAACCAACGATTTGGCCAATTTCCTGACGAGTAATTTTAATTTGCATGCCGTCGGGATGCGTCATGGCGTCTGGCTGCTTCGCCAGGTTAAGCAGGGTCTGAGCAATGCGTCCGGTCACGTCGAGGAAAGCGAGGTTACCCACTTTTTCTGACGTAACCTGCAGGCGACGCGCCATCTGCGACGACAGTCGCATCAGGATATCCGGGTTAACCTGGATCAGCTGACGGAATTTCTTGTAAGAAATCTCCGCCACTTCGCACGCGGTTTTCGCACGTACCCAGGCGCTGCGCTCCTGACCTTCTTCGAACAGGCCAAGCTCGCCAATGAAATCGCCCTGATTCAGGTAAGAAAGAATCATCTCTTTGCCTTCTTCATCTTTGATCAGAACCGCAACGGAACCTTTCACGATGTAGTAAAGCGTTTCAGCTTTTTCACCTTGGTGAATCAGCGTACTTTTGGATGGATACTTGTGAATATGGCAATGGGACAGGAACCATTCGAGTGTAGGGTCTGTTTGCGGTTTGCCGAGAACCATTCGCTATTATCCTCTGTTGTAATCGTGCCCAAAATACAGGGGGCAGTTTCCCTGTCAGGCGATGAAAGCTTCAAGCGTTTCCCTTACAGGAAATTATTCGGGCTGCATTCGGCGCAGTGCGCATCATTCTTCCCGGCTTCGCCATCGGGTGACGAAAAATATTTTCAGCACTGTTTGTAGCACAGCTTTTGCCGACTGTCTTCTGTTGTCTCGCTTCAGCTAACGGCGGATTTCTCTGGATTGCTGTTTACCAGGCGAAAGCGTACTCTGACGGCAAAACCGCATATTCTGGAGCGAAAATCATGCAGGCAAGAGTGAAATGGGTAGAAGGGCTGACATTCCTCGGTGAGTCGTCATCCGGACATCAGGTATTAATGGATGGCAATTCGGGTGATAAAGCGCCCAGCCCAATGGAGATGGTGCTGATGGCGGCGGGCGGATGCAGCGCCATCGACGTCGTTTCAATTCTGCAAAAAGGTCGCAACGATGTGGCTGATTGTGAAGTAAAACTGACCTCAGAACGTCGTGAAGAGGCGCCGCGAATCTTTACGCACATCAACCTGCACTTTATCGTGAGCGGCAAAGCGCTACAGGATAAGGCGGTCTCACGCGCGGTGGATCTTTCTGCTGAAAAATATTGCTCGGTCGCCATCATGCTGGGTAAAGGGGTTACCATCACCCACAGCTATGAAGTGATCGAACTGTAGTAGCCGCAAGGGTCATTGCAGACCTGCTAACTTCACTTCCAGTATCTGATGCAGGTTGCTTTAAGACTGTGCCTGGGCAGGGAATCCGTTTTGATACTGTGCCTGCGCAGGGAACCGGGTCAGATCGGAAAGTCGCTTAAGCCAATCCCTGGCCGCTCGGCCCGCGCGATTACGCACCTCATCCCTGAGGCGCGCCCGTAGCCGGGCCAACGCTTTGCGTTGTTCAAAAACGCTCCCGGCGTTTTTATCCGGGCGGCGGGACGCTTTCCTCTTCTGACCCGGTTCCCAGCGTGTTGAACTTATCTATTGCTGCCAGATTCTTTCTGCCCAGGGGTTGTCTGTAGCGACCTTCCTGAAACCGGATGCGGTTGTCGAACGTGAAGCGAAGGGAGCATATGCCTGTAGCAAAGCATCGCGGGCCAGGGATGGCCCGTGCTGAGCCTGCCAGGGATAGCGGTTTTGCGTCTTTGCGAAAGGTGTATGCTCCCTGAAGCCTGCCCAGGGGTAAGTCTTTAGCCGCAGGAAAGCCAGTTTTACTCTCTTTGTTAAAGACATCTGCTCTCAGAGCGGTTTTTGCTGGCCTCTTATTCTATCCGCTTGCCTTCCACCAGCCGCTTCACCAGCGGACCCATGATCAGCTCCATCGCCAGCCCCATTTTTCCGCCCGGTACCACCAGCGTATTGATATGCGAGATGAACGATCCCTGCAGCATCGCCAGCAGATAAGGGAAGTCGATATCGTCCAGCGCCTGGAAATGGATCACCACGAAGCTCTCATCCAGTGACGGAATAGCGCGGGCGGCAAACGGATTTGAGGTATCGACTGTCGGAACTCGCTGGAAGTTAAGATGGGTGCGCGAGAACTGCGGCGTAATGAAGTTGATGTAATCCTCCATTGAGCGCACCACCGAATCCATTACCGCTTCACGCGAATGGCCGCGTTCGCTAGTGTCACGCACCAGCTTCTGAATCCACTCGAGGTTAACAATTGGCACCACGCCCACCAGCAGGTCGACATGCTCCGCTACGTTATGCTGGGCGGTCACCACGCCACCGTGCAGTCCTTCGTAAAACAAAATATCGGTGTTTTGCGGCAGCGGCTGCCACGGCGTAAAGGTGCCCGGCACCTGATTCCACGGTACCGCTTCGTCATAGGTGTGCAGGTATTTACGCGACTGGCCCTGGCCGTTGAGCCCATACTGCCTGAAGCTCTGCTCCAGCAGGCCAAAGTCATTGGCTTCCGGACCGAAATAGCTGACATGACGGCCCAAATCGCGCGCCTTGCGGATTGCCATATCCATTTCAGGCCGGGTGAAACGGTGGAAACTGTCGCCTTCCAGTTCGGCAGCGTGAAGATCGAGCTGCTGAAAGATTTTACGGAACGCGAGACTGGTAGTGGTGGTCCCCGCGCCGCTGGAACCGGTGACGGCGATTATCGGATGGCGTGCTGACATAAAAAAGCTCCCTGTGAAGTCGGGCCATGCGCATTGTTAACATGAATTGCCGCCGGCTGCATCAGCCGCGAAATTCTTTGCGCGGCATAATATTGACCGATTCATGCAGTTCCGACCACACCAGCACCACTTCGCCGGTTTCCAGCTGACGGCGCACGTCAGCCACTTTTTCGCTCAGGCTGCGTTCCTGCTCGCCGTAGTCGGTGCCTTCACGCAGTACGAAAGTTTCAATCAGGTTTTCAAGCGTCTCAGGTGAGACCTGTTGCCAGGGAATAATCACAACGTTAGGTATCCAGAAAAGGGGCAATCCACTGGGGTATGCGCTGTTCAAGCCACATTTCGGGCTGGCGCAACGTCCCGCCGACAAAGCCAACGTGACCGCCGTGCGGCGTCAGTTGATAAGTAATAGTGGCAGATAATTGGCTGCTGTGCGGGATCACCTCATCACTCATGAACGGGTCATCTTTGGCATGAATGATCAGCAGCGGCTTATCGACCTGTTTCAGCCAGGGCAGGGCGCTGGCGCGCTGATAATAGTCAGCCGCATCGCTGAAACCGTGGGCGCGGGCGGTGATCGCGTCATCGAAGTCGCGTAGCCGGCGTAGCGCTTTAAGCTGCGTCAGATTCACCGGCAACGTTTCCGGCCAGGCGTGCAGTTTGCGCCGGGCGTTCTTCTTCAGCTGCGCCAGTAAATAGTATTGGTAAAAGCGCGAGAAGCCGCGCTCCAGTTTGACGCTGCACGGCTCCAGCAGCAGCGGCGCGGAGACGATGACGCCCGCGTTAACCGGCGCATCGGATCCCTGCTGACCCAGCAGGCAGCCCAGCATGTTACCGCCGAGCGAAAAACCCACCGCCACGGTCGGTACCCGACCCCAGCGGGTTTGCAGCCAGTGCAGAAAATAGCGTGCATCTTCGGTTTCACCGGAATGATAGATACGGTTCAGCCGGTTAGGTTCGCCGCTGCATCCGCGGAAGTGCATCACCACCGCCAGCCAGCCGCGTGCGCGGCAAATTTCCATCAGCCCGTGGATATAGGGGCTGTGGAAACTGCCTTCCAGTCCGTGAAACAGCACCACCCGGGGTTTGTGCTGTGCCAGATGCGGATCTTCACTCCAGGCGAGATCGACAAAATCGCCATCGGGCAGATCGAGACGCTGCCAGTGAGGATCGAGCTTGATCTGCCGCCGTAGCAGGCGTGGCAGTACCGTTTGCAGATGCGCATTGCGCATGCCGGCTAACGGCGTAAATTGATCCGTGTCGGGTGCGATTAATTTCATCGGGTAAAAGCTTGTCTGTTCCATATCGCGCTGTTAGCTTCGATAGGTTTTTTGCTTGCTGGGGGTGAGGAGCACCCGATTGCTATGGAACTGAGTCTTTTCTTGTCGATGTTAGGATTCCTTTGGGTCGCCGCGATCACGCCAGGCCCTAATAATATGTTACTTACTGCGGGCGGCGCCAATTTTGGCTTCCTGCGGACCATTCCTCTGATGATTGGCATCATGATCGGCATGCAGGTCATGCTGCTGATGGTGGCGTTTGGCGTCGGCGGACTGATCCTGCTCTATCCCTCACTGCATCTGGTGCTGAAAATCGCCGGTAGCCTCTACCTGCTGTGGCTGGCATGGAAAATTGCCACCGCCAGCTACGAAAAACTGGAAACCGATCAGGTGCCGGAGTCGCCCATGCCGTTCTGGCAGGGCGGATTACTGCAGCTGATCAATCCCAAAGCCTGGCTGATGGCGCTGGGCGCGGTCGCCAGCTTTAGCCTGGCTGGCGATGCCTATCGTCAATCGGTGATGGCGATCAGTCTCGGCATGTTTATCGTTAATCTGGTGTCCGGCCTGATCTGGATGGGATTCGGCGCAATGATTGGCCGCATTTTACGCAGCCGCCGCGCCTGGAAAATCTTTAATCTCGCCATGGGATTGCTGACGGCAGCCTGCGTGCTGTTGATCTGGCACTGAGTTAACTGGAGGCGCGTTCAACGCGCTTCCAGGGCAGGACTTCACGGATTACCGGCGCGTGCGGTTGACGGATTTTCTGCAACAACAGCTGCACGCTTCGCGCCCCGAGCTGATACATCGGTTGTTCGATGGTGGTCAGCGGCGGATTAAGGCTGCCGGTAAATGGAATGCCGTCAAAACCCACTACCGCCAGATCTTCCGGCACGCGCAGCCCCGCTTGCAGCGCGGCATGAATCACCCCCACAGCCAACACATCCGACACGGCAAAAATCGCATCCGGCGGTTGCGGCATCGCCAGTAATTGTTGTAGTGCCTGGCTGCCCGCTTCCGTGGAGATATCGCTGGCGTAGGCGACCCCTGACCACTGCAGTCCCAGCGCGTTTATCGCCTGCTGGTAGCCCTGTTCACGATGGTGCGAATAGAGGTAGCGCATATCCCCGTTAACCAGCCCGATGCGTTTGCGGCCTTTGCCGGCAAGGTAGTGGACGGTATCGCGTGCCGCATCGAGATGATCGATGGTGACGGAAGAGGCCGGGATAGCCGGATCGAACTCCGAGCACTGGACCCACGGCGCGCCTGCAATGATGTGCTGCAAATCCTGCAGTCCCGACGCCGCATCCATGGTGATCACGCCATCCACTACTTTGCCGGTCAGCAGCGTGAGATAGGCGGCTTCACGCTGTAACTGCGAGGCGGAGTGGCAGAGCAGGATGTGATAACCGTGCAGCTCGGCTTCCGCCTCAATGCCCTGTACCACCCGCGAGCAGAAGGGATTGGTGATGTCCGAAATCAACACCAGCAGCATGTGGCTTTGCGCCGTGCGCAGTTGTCGGGCTAATAAGTTGGGCTGGTAGTCACAGGCGGCGATAGCCGACAGCACTTTCTCACGCGTATCGGGTTTGACGCCGGGATGGGCGTTGAGAACCCGCGACACCGTGGCTTTAGAGACGCCAGCCAGCTGAGCGACTTTCTCAATCGACATCGAACACAAAGACCTTTTACAAGCAAGAAACGGGAACGCATATCAATAGCACAGGCCGAATGTGAGCGCCTGACATTTTTTTATGCTGGCGCTGTTTTCAGCATTTGCGATTTTTAGCTTAGTTTTGCAGATAGTGATCTAAGAACTTATTTCTATTAGGGATAATTTTTAATTCCTTGGTGAAATTATTGCCGCCAGAGACACTGCTTCCATCATAAAAAGGGTGGGGTAGCAATCATGGCAGTTACAGCACGTTTAACGTTTTTAGCCGCAGCGCTGGCGCTGCTGGCCTTCCGGGCGGACGCGGTCAATGTCACCGTGGCGTATCAGACTTCTGCCGAACCGGCCAAGGTGGCGCAGGCGGACAACAGTTTCGCCAAAGAGAGTGGTGCCAGCGTTGACTGGCGTAAGTTTGACAGCGGTGCCGGTGTGCTGCGCGCGCTGGCGTCGGGCGACGTACAAATCGGCAATATCGGCTCCAGTCCGTTAGCGGTCGCTGCGGCGCAGAAGCTGCCCATCGAAGCCTTTTTGCTGGCTTCTCAGCTCGGTAACTCTGAAGCCTTAGTGGTGAAGAAGAACATCACAACACCGCAGGATCTGATCGGTAAACGCATCGCCGTGCCGTTCATCTCTACGACCCATTACAGCCTGCTGGCGGCGCTGAAACACTGGGGCATCAAACCGTCACAGGTGCAGCTGGTCAATCTGCAGCCGCCCGCGATTATCGCTGCCTGGCAGCGTGGCGACATTGATGGTGCCTACGTCTGGGCACCTGCAGTCAATGAGCTGGAGAAAAACGGCAAGGTGTTAACCGACTCTGCGCAGGTGGGAAGCTGGGGATCGCCCACTCTCGACGTCTGGGTGGTGCGCAAAGACTTCGCCCGGCAGCATCCGGAAATCGTCACCGCCTTTGCCCGCAGCGCGCTGGCCGCGCAGCAATCCTATCTCGACAATCCTGATAGCTGGCTGAAGCAGCCTGATAATCTCAGCAAGCTGTCACGCCTGAGCGGCGTACCGGAAGCGCAGGTGCCCGGCCTGGTAAAAGGCAACACCTACCTGACGGCGCAACAGCAGATTGAACAGCTGGGCAAGCCGGTGAACAAGGCGATTGTCGACACGGCCCAGTTTCTGAAAGCGCAGGGCAGAGTGCCGCAGGCGGATAACGATTACAGCAGTTACGTGACCTCCCGCTTTGTCGCGCCGTTAGCCAAACCTTAAGGAGTCCTCATGCTACGCATCGCTCATCTGAATGCGCGTTATGCCGGGCAACCGGTGTTGCAGGATATCAATCTGCAGATCGATCGCCGTGAACTGCTGGTGGTGCTGGGGCCGTCAGGCTGCGGTAAGACCACGCTGCTCAACCTGGTAGCCGGTTTTTTGCCGGTGGAATCGGGCAGCATCACGCTGGATAACCAGCCGGTCACCGGACCGGGGGCTGACCGCGGAGTGGTGTTTCAGCATGAAGGCTTACTGCCGTGGCGCAACGTGCTGGATAACGTCGCCTTCGGTTTGCAACTGGCTGGCATGGCGCGTCAGGAGCGTGAAGCCATTGCGCGCCGGCTGATCAGGCAGGTCGGCCTGGAAGGCGCGGAAAAGCGGGCAATCTGGCAGTTATCAGGCGGTCAGCGGCAGCGGGTTGGCATTGCGCGCGCGCTGGCGACCGATCCGCGCCTGCTGCTGCTGGATGAGCCGTTTGGCGCGCTTGATGCCTTTACCCGCGAACAGATGCAGACCTTGTTGCTGACGCTGTGGCGCGACAGCGGCAAACAGATCCTGCTGATTACCCACGATATTGAAGAGGCGATCTTTCTCGCCAGCGAGCTGATCCTGCTGTCGCCGGGACCCGGACGCATTGTCGAGCGGCTGCGGCCCGATTTTGGTCAGCGCTTTGCCGATGGGGAGCCGTGCCGCAGCATCAAATCCGATCCGCAGTTTATTGCTCAGCGCGAATATGTGCTGAGCCGGGTGTTTGAGCAACGGGAGGCGTTCGCATGAGTGCGTTAATCAACGACAAAACCTTGCCGGTGCGACGCCGACTGCGCTGGCCTTTTTCTACCCGCTTTTCATTAAGCGTACTGAGCGTATTACTGCTGTTACTGGTGTGGTGGGGCGTGACCGCGCTGGGGTTAATCGCGCCGCTGTTTTTACCGCCGCCGCAGCAGGTCTTCAGCAAACTGCTGCTGATTGCCAGCCCACAAGGGTTTATGGACGCCACGCTGTGGCAGCATCTGACAGCCAGCCTGACCCGCATGTTGATCGCGCTGTTTGCCGCCGCCGCTATCGGAATTCCGGTCGGGATTCTGATGGGCCTGAGCCCGGTGGCGCGTGGATTGCTTGACCCGCTGATCGAACTTTATCGTCCAATCCCACCGCTGGCCTACCTGCCTTTGATGGTGATCTGGTTCGGCATTGGTGAGACCTCGAAAATCCTGCTGATTTATCTGGCCATTTTTGCGCCGGTCACCCTCTCTACCTTAGCCGGGGTGCGTAATGCGCAACAGGTACGCATCCGGGCGGCACAGTCGCTGGGCGCTTCCCGCTGGCAACTGCTGCGCTGGGTCATTCTGCCTGGCGCGCTGCCCGAAATTCTGACCGGACTGCGCATCGGTCTGGGGGTCGGTTGGTCAACGCTGGTGGCGGCTGAACTGATCGCCGCCACCCGGGGGCTCGGTTTTATGGTGCAGTCCGCCGGGGAGTTTCTTGCCACCGATGTGGTGCTGGCGGGCATCGCGGTCATCGCCTTAATTGCGTTTAGTTTAGAACTCGGCTTACGGGCCCTGCAGCGCCGTCTGACGCCGTGGAATGGAGAACAATCATGAATGAACGTCTGAATTTTCAACCGCTTGGTCCGTATATTGGCGCCCAGGTTTCCAACCTTGATGTTTCACGGCCGCTCAGTGATGCGCAGTTTGAACAGCTCTACCATGGCCTGCTGCGTCATCAGGTACTGTTTCTGCGTGACCAGGTGATTACGCCGGAGCAGCATCGGGCGCTGGCGATCCGCTTCGGCGATCTGCATATTCACCCGGTCTATCCGCACGCCGACGGGGTTGAAGAGATCATCGTGCTGGACACGCATCAGGACAATCCACCGGATAACGATAACTGGCATACCGACGTGACGTTTATCGAAACGCCACCGGCGATTGCGTTGCTGGCGTCAAAAGTTCTGCCGGAGGCGGGAGGGGACACGCTCTGGACCAGCGGCATTGCTGCTTATGAGGCGCTCTCGGCACCGTTTAAAGCCCTGCTGGCCGGCCTGACCGCCGAGCACGATTTCAAAAAGTCTTTCCAGGAATATAAGTACCGCAAAACGGAAGAGGAGCATCAGCGCTGGCAGCAGGCGGTGGCGAAGCATCCGCCGGTGCAGCATCCGGTAATCCGTACACATCCGGTCAGCGGCAAAAAAGCGCTGTTTGTGAACGAAGGCTTTACCACGCGGATTGTTGATCTGAGCGAGAAAGAGAGTGAGACGCTGCTGAGCTTCCTGTTCAGCCACGTCACTAAGCCGGAATTCCAGGTGCGCTGGCGCTGGCAGCCGAACGATTTGGCTATCTGGGATAACCGGGTTACCCAGCATTATGCTAATGCCGATTACTATCCGGCGCGGCGGATAATGCAGCGGGCAACGGTGCTGGGGGATAAGCCGTTTTAAGACGCAGAGTCAGCGGCGCTCTCCCCCGGTTAAAGGGAGAACGCCAGCCGTTTAACTGGCCATCATCTGCTCTAATTTTTCCTGCGCGTCCAGCCAGGCCATCTCGACCTCTTCCAGCGCCGACTTACTCTCGGCCTGACGCTGCAGGGCGACCGTCAGATCCGCCTTACGGCTTTGCTCATAAATCGCGCTGTCGGCCAGCTGGTTTTCCGCTTCGGCCAGCTGGCTTTGCCAGCGGGTCATCTGCTTTTCCAGCTTCTCAATCTCTTTGCGTAGCGGTTGCGTTTGCGCGCGTAGCTCTGCGTCCCGGCGCTTCTGATCTTTACGGGCCTGGGCGCTGTTGCCGTTATCCAGCTTCGGCGGCGCATCCTGTTGCGCCTGCTGTTTCTGCAGATCGCTCAGCCACTGCTGATAATCTTCGAGGTCGCCCTCAAACACGTCCACTTTGCCGTCATGCACCAGATAGAGATCGTCGGTGGTAGCGCGCAGCAGGTGGCGATCGTGCGATACCACCACCAGCGCGCCTTCGAAATCGATCAACGCTTCGGTCAGCGCCTGTCGCATATCCAGATCGAGGTGGTTAGTCGGTTCATCAAGCAGCAGCAGGTTAGGACGCTGCCAGACGATCAATGCCAGCACCAGTCGCGCCTTCTCCCCGCCCGAGAAACGTTCGGTGATTTCGCTGACTTTGTCACCCTGAAAACCAAATCCGCCAAGGTAGTCACGCAGCTGCTGCTCCAGCACGTTTGGTGCGATGCGCGCCAGATGCTGCACCGGCGACTCATCAGCCCGTAAATACTCCAGCTGATGCTGTGCGAAGTAGCCCAGCTTGATCCCTTTTGCCAGACCAATCTTGCCTTCCATCGCCTCAAGCTCGCCAGCCAGCAGCTTGATCAGGGTCGATTTACCGGCGCCGTTACGGCCGAGCAAACCGATGCGTGAGCCGGGCACCAGGTTGAGTTTGATCGCGTCGAGGATAATGCGATCGCCATAACCCGCCGTGACTTTTTCCATCTTCAGCAACGGATTCGGCAGGTTTTCTGGCGCGCGGAAGCTGAAGCTGAACGGGTTATCGACGTGGGCAGGCGCAATCATCTCCATGCGTTCCAGCATTTTGATGCGGCTCTGTGCCTGCTTCGCCTTGGTGGCCTGAGCGCGGAAGCGGTCGATATAACTCTGTAGGTGCGCCACTTTCTCCTGCTGGCTCTCATACAGTGACTGCTGCTGTGCCAGTTTGGCGACGCGCTGCCGCTCAAACGAGGTGTAGTTGCCGGTATATTCGTACATCGCCTGCTGTTCGATGTGCACAATCTTGTCGACCACCGGATCGAGGAAGTCGCGGTCATGGGAGATCAGGATTAGCGTGCCTTCGTAGCTTTTCAGCCAGCGCTCCAGCCAGATCACCGCATCGAGATCGAGGTGGTTGGTTGGTTCATCAAGCAGCAGCAGATCGGAACGGCAGATCAGCGCCTGCGCCAGGTTAAGACGCATGCGCCAGCCGCCGGAAAAGTCGCTGACCGGCCGTTGCAACTGCTCCTGACTGAAGCCCAGGCCGTGCAGCAGGCTGGCGGCGCGCGCATGGATGCTCCATGCCTGTACCGCATCGAGCTTGCCGTGCAGCAGGGCAATGGCATTGCCGTCGTCGCGCTGGTTGGCGTCTGCCAGTTGCGCCTCAAGCTGGCGATACTCACGGTCACCGTCAATCACGTACTCCAGGGCCGGTTTACCCAGCGCCGGCGTCTCCTGATTGACCCAGGCCAGCGCCCAGTTGGACGGAAAAGTGACTGAGCCGGCATCGCTGGTGATCTCACCTTTTAACAGCGACAGCAGCGTGGATTTACCACAGCCGTTTTTACCCACCAGACCGACCTTCTGGCCAGGATTGATGGTGGCGGTGGCGTTATCGAGCAGAACGCGGATGCCGCGGCGAATTTGTAAGGAAGAGAAGACAATCATGTAAGCGCCGTATCGTCAGAATATGTTAATTTACAGGCAACATAATGAGATTTTGCTGCGTCGTGCATGGTAGCGGAAAACCGCACCAATGACGACGCTTTGGAGGGAAAGGATGTCGCAGCCACCCAAGGTTTTGCTGCTTTATGCTCATCCGGAATCGCAGGATTCGATTGCGAATCGGATTTTACTGCAGTCGGCTCAGGCGCTGGAGCATGTCACGGTGCACGATCTCTACGCCGCCTATCCGGATTTTTTTATCGACATTCATCATGAACAACAGCTGCTGCGCGAACACGAGGTGATCATTTTCCAGCATCCGCTCTATACCTACAGCTGCCCGGCGCTGCTGAAAGAGTGGCTGGATCGGGTGCTGTCGCGCGGGTTTGCTAACGGTGTGGATGGCAATGCGCTGGAAGGTAAGTACTGGCGCAGCGTGATCACCACCGGCGAACCGGAAAGCGCCTTTAAACACCATGGTCTGAATCGCTATTCGATGAACGACATTATGCGGCCGTTCGAACTGACGGCGCAGATGTGCCGAATGCACTGGATGCCGCCAATGATTGTCTATTGGGCGCGTCGTCAGAATCCCGATTTAATGAAAAATTATGCCCGCGCCTATGGCGACTGGCTGGCAGCACCGCTGCCGAATGGAGGGGTGTAGATGGAAGGACAAACGCTGCTGACCGCGGGGGTGATTTATCTGGTGGCGGCGGTACTGATCGTACCGGTGGCGGCTCGCCTCGGTATCGGTGCAGTTCTGGGCTATCTGGTGGCGGGTATTGCCATTGGTCCGTGGGGATTAGGCTTTATCAGCGACGTCGATGAGATCCTGCACTTCTCTGAACTGGGTGTGGTGTTTCTGATGTTTATCATCGGGCTGGAGCTGAATCCGGCCAAGCTGTGGGCGCTGCGGCGTTCGATCTTTGGCGTCGGGGCCGCGCAGGTGATCTTCTCTGCCGCGATTCTGGGCGGCCTATTGTGGCTGACCCACTTTAGCTGGCAGGCGGCGGTTATCGGCGGGATTGGCCTGGCGATGTCCTCCACCGCCATGGCGTTGCAGCTGATGATGGATAAGGGCATGAACCGCAGCGAAGCGGGGCAGTTGGGCTTTTCGGTGTTGCTGTTTCAGGATATCGCGGTCATCCCGGCGCTGGCGCTGATTCCGCTGCTGGCGGGCACCGATAGCGGGCATGTCGACTGGATGAAGGTCGGCATGAAGGTGCTGGCCTTTGCCGGCATGCTGGTGGGTGGACGCTACCTGTTGCGGCCGATCTTCCGTTATATCGCGGCTTCCGGGGTGCGCGAAGTGTTTACCGCCGCCTCGCTGTTGCTGGTGCTGGGCTCGGCGCTATTTATGGATGCGCTCGGCCTGTCGATGGCGCTCGGTACTTTTATTGCCGGCATTTTGCTGGCGGAAAGTGAATATCGCCATGAGCTGGAAGTCGCCATCGACCCGTTTAAAGGGCTACTGCTTGGGCTGTTCTTTATTTCGGTCGGCATGGCGCTTAACCTCGGGGTGCTCTATACCCATATTATTACCATCCTGCTGGGCGTGCTGACGCTGGTGGTGGTCAAAACGCTGGTGCTGTACGTGCTGGCGCGGATTTACGGTTTGCGCAGTTCAGAACGGCAGCAGTTTGCTGGCGTGCTGAGCCAGGGCGGTGAATTTGCCTTTGTGCTGTTTTCCGCCGCTGCCTCTGCGAAGCTGTTCTCTGGCGATCAGCTGCCGATGCTGCTGGTGACGGTAACGCTGTCGATGATGACCACGCCATTACTGATGCAGGGCGTCGATCGCCTGCTGGCGCGCCGTTTCAACGAGCCGGACGACGAGGCGGAAAAACCGTTCGTCGAAGACGATCAGCCGCAGGTGATTGTGGTCGGCTTTGGTCGCTTTGGGCAGGTGGTGGGTCGTTTACTGATGGCAAACCATAGCCGCATTACCGTGCTGGAACGCGATATCAGCGTGGTCAGCCTGATGCGGAAATATGGCTATAAGGTTTACTATGGCGACGCCACTGAACTGGAACTGTTACGCGCAGCCGGGGCCGCCAGCGCGCAGTCGATCGTTATTACCTGTAACGAACCTGAAGATGCGATGACGATCGTGCATTTATGTCAGCAGCATTTTCCCCATCTGCAGATTCTGGCGCGTGCCCGTGGTCGTGTTGAAGCGCACGAGTTATTGCAGGCCGGCGTGACCCAGTTCTCGCGTGAAACCTTCTCCAGTGCGCTGGAGCTGGGCCGTAAAACGCTGATGTCGCTGGGGATGCATCCCCATCAGGCGCATCGCGCTCAGCAGCATTTCCGTCGGCTGGATATGCGCATGCTGCGTGAACTGATGCCGAATCTCACCGATTCCGCCCAGGTGTCACGGGTACGTGAAGCGCGGCGTGAACTGGAGGATATCTTCCAGCGCGAAATGCAGCAGGAGAAGCGGCAGCTTGATGGCTGGGACGATGATGAATAACGTGATTAAACAGGCGGGATATCATGCGTAAACGTTTTATTGCCGGTGCGACCTGTCCGCACTGTCAGGAAAAAGACACGCTGGCGATGTGGCGTGAAAACAATGTCGATGTGGTGGAGTGCGTTAAGTGCGGCCACCAGATGCGTGAGGCCGATAAGCAGGCCCGCGATCAGGTTCGCACCAATGAGCAGGTTATCGGGATTTTCCATCCCGAGTAGCGGAATGGCTCAGCTTTTTTTAAGCTTAAACTTACAGCGGGATTGAATTCCGTTACAATTGGCGCCATTAACGCTGTGGTCGCAAGAGAAAGGTTATGTCCTCTTGCACTCAGCAACGAACCTTTCTGGTTGGTGTTATTGCACGCAAGAATAGACCAATGAGACGGGATCTCAGCTCTCAACGGTTAGGAGATATCATGAAAGTAGCAAAAGACCTGGTGGTAAGCCTGGCCTATCAGGTACGTACAGAAGACGGCGTGTTAGTTGACGAGTCACCGGTGAGTGCACCGTTGGACTATCTGCACGGTCATGGTTCCCTGATTTCTGGTCTGGAAAATGCGCTGGAAAACCACGTAGCAGGCGACAAGTTTGACGTGCATATTCCGGCAAACGACGCGTACGGTCAGTACGATGACAACCTGGTACAGCGTGTGCCGAAAGACGTTTTCATGGGCGTTGACGAACTGCAGGTTGGCATGCGCTTCCTGGCAGAAACCGATCAGGGTCCGGTACCGGTAGAAATTACCGAAGTGGAAGACGATCACGTCGTGGTTGATGGTAACCACATGCTGGCGGGTCAGAACCTGAACTTTAACGTCGAAGTGGTCGCGATTCGTGAAGCCACACCGGAAGAACTGGCCCATGGTCACGTTCACGGTGCAGATGGCCATCATCACGACCACGACCATGATCACGGTCATGACCACGATCACGGTCAGGGCGGTTGCGGTACTGGCGGTTGCGGCTGCAGCCACTAAGACCGATTATCCGTATCAGGGCCACCTTCGGGTGGCCCTTTCTTTTGGCGGCCATCCGCGTACCGGTATTGCCGGTTCAGGCTGATCCGGCCAGACGGCAGATCAGTAGTGCGGCGGCGGCGTCTCTTCAGACTGTGACGCGACCATCGACGGCGCGTTGGCTTTGAGTTTGTCGGTCAGAATACGCATCTGCTCACGCATCTTATTCATCTCCAGTTCGTGCTGCACCACCGCGCTGTTTAACTGCTCAATGGTCATCTCCTGGAAGGCCAGTTTACTCTCTAACGTCTCCAGACGCTGTTCCCACTCAGATTGTTGCATGACCTGTTCCTCTGTTAAGGTGCGACTCGGACGTGATTCTACGGGCTGGACGCGAAGAATCACCTGATTTTTAAACTATCTGCGGCGTTTCGCTTGAAAAAGCGCAGCGCGGCATCATCTCTGATGAAACTTCCTGATGCAAAAAAGGTCGGAGGTTAACCGGGTAATTACATTGTGGCAGTGTTCGCCACTGCCACGTAAAGTTATAGTGTGGACTCTGAAGTCCGCAATGATTCCCGAGGTTAGACGCTTCGGTTTTGGAGAATGGATGAAATCACTGTTTAAAGTCACATTGTTAGCTACCACTATGGCCGTCGCGCTGAATGCACCGCTGACAATGGCGGCAGAAACCGCGGCTGCACCGGCAACGGCTGCGGCACCACAGTCTGCTCCTCAGGCACCGAAAAATGCTGCCTTCAAAGATGAAGACCAGCAGTCTGCCTACGCACTGGGCGCCTCACTGGGTCGCTACATGGACAACTCCCTGAAGGAGCAGGAAAAACTGGGCATCAAGCTGGATAAGCAACAGCTGATCGCGGGTGTACAGGATGCCTTTGGTGGCAAGAGCAAGCTCTCTGATGAAGAGATCGAGCAGACGCTGCAGGCTTTTGAAGGCCGCGTGAAAGGCGCAGCCTCCGCGAAAATGGAAAAAGATGCGAAAGAGAACGCCGAAAAGGGTGATGCTTACGCAACCAAATTCGCGAAAGAGAGCGGCGTGAAGAAAACTGAAAGCGGCCTGCTGTATAAAGTCGAGAAAGAAGGCACCGGCGCAGCCCCGACTGATAGCGACACGGTGGTCGTGAACTACAAAGGGACGCTGATCGACGGTACCGAGTTCGATAACTCCTATACCCGTGGTGAGCCGCTTTCCTTCCGTCTGGATGGTGTGATTCCGGGCTGGACTGAAGGTCTGAAGCACGTGAAGAAAGGCGGTAAGATTAAGCTGGTGATCCCACCACAGCTGGCTTACGGCAAAAATGGCGTTCCGGGTATTCCGGCTAACTCCACGCTGGTATTTGATGTCGAACTGCTTGATATCAAACCGGCCCCTAAAGCAGACGAAAAAGCGCAGGCACCTGCGGCTGACGCGAAAAAAGCACAGTAATCTGCTCACCGCCGCCTTCGGGCGGCGGTTTCATTTCTGCTTCATTACAAACCACTGGCATAAGCCGACGACATTTGCCAGACTAGCGCCTGCCTAATTATCCCAATATTGAGTCTGCCCATAAGCCGCTGTGACAGGCTCCAGCCATTCAGGGTGATCTCTTCAATGTCTAATCCATTCAATCCCGGTGAACTGAGCGACTTCGATCTGCTGGAGCAACGCCCGTTCGAACAAACAGATTACGATATTCTGAAATCATACGAGGCTGTCGTCGATGGACTGGCGATGCTGATCGGTTCGCATTGCGAAATCGTCCTGCACTCGCTGGAAGATCTTAAATGTTCGGCAGTGCGTATCGCAAACGGTGAGCACACCGGCCGTAAAGTGGGATCGCCTATCACCGATCTGGCGTTACGGATGCTGCATGACATGCACGGCGCCGACAGTAACGTCTCTCGCGCCTACTTTACCCGCGCCAAAAGCGGGGTGCTGATGAAATCCGTCACCATCGCCATCCGTAACCGGCAGCAGCGGGTGATTGGTCTGCTTTGCATCAACATGAACCTGGATGTGCCGTTCTCGCAGATTATGTCGACCTTCCTGCCGCCGGAGATGCAGCAGGTGGATTCCAGCGTCAACTTTGCCAGCTCTGTCGACGATCTGGTGATGCAGACGCTTGAATTTACCATCGAGGAAGTCAGCGCCGATCGCAACGTTTCGAACAACGCCAAAAACCGGCAGATCGTCCTGAACCTGTATGAGAAGGGGATCTTCGATATTAAAGATGCAATCAACCAGGTTGCCGAGCGTCTCAATATTTCGAAGCACACGGTTTATCTCTACATTCGCCAGTTTAAAAACGGCGATTTTCAGGGACAGGATCGGTAATGCGTTACACCTTACTGGTTACCGGTCCGGCGTACGGCACGCAGCAGGCGACCAGCGCGCTACTGTTTGCCCGGGCGCTGGTAGCGGCCGGTCATCAGCTGGAGAGCGTCTTCTTCTATCGTGAAGGGGTGCTGAATGCCAATCAGCTTACCGCGCCGGCCAGTGATGAATATGATCTGGTACGGGCATGGCAGGCGCTGAATCAACAGCAGGGTGTGGCGCTTAATATCTGCGTTGCGGCGGCGTTGCGCCGTGGCGTGACCGATCAACAGGAAGCGGCACGCCTGCAGCTGCCCGGCAGTAATCTCCAGCCAGGGTTTACCCTGAGCGGTCTGGGTGCGCTGGCCGAAGCGGCGCTAAGCTGCGAACGACTGGTGCAGTTCTGATGAATCGAGTGGCTTTTGTATTTACCCGCGCACCGCACGGCAGCAGTGCCGGACGTGAAGGGCTGGATGCCGCCCTGGCGACTGGCGCACTGAGTGACGACATCGGGCTGTTCTTTATTGGCGATGGTGTACTGCAGCTCAATACACAGCAACAGCCCGAGGCGATAGAGAGCCGCCACTATGCGCCGACCTTTGGCGTGCTGGCGCTGTACGACATTGAGCACTGCTATCTCTGTCAGGAATCGCTCACCGCGCGTGGAATGCAGGTTGACGCCGCCCGGGTGATGGATGTTACGCTATTGTCCGCGGTGGAACTGCGCCAGACGCTGGCCGGTTATGACCGCATTCTTACCTTTTAAGGGCTCTTCATGCTGCATACTCTCCTGCACTCACCGGCTTACAGCGATCTTGAGACTCTGCTGTTAATGGTGGATGCGGATGACGACATACTGTTACTGCAGGATGGTGTGATCGCCGCCTTAGCCGGTAGTCGGGCACTGCAACAGCTTTCAGGCTGTGCGGCTGCACTGTGGGTACTGGACGAAGATGTGCGTGCTCGCGGCCTGGCTGGACAAATTTCGACCAGTGTGCGTCCGGTGGACTATACTGGTTTCGTCGCGCTGACGGTAAAGCATCCACAACAAATGACCTGGTAATCGTCTAAAACCTGGTTATTTCTTGACACCCTTTTGACGCAGCCCTAAAATTCTGCCTCCTCGTAATTCTACGAGGCGATTTATTACGTGTTTACGAAGCAAAAGCAAATCCAGGAGCTATTTAATGGCAACAGTTAACCAGCTGGTTCGCAAACCACGCGTCCGCAAAGTTGCAAAGAGCAACGTGCCGGCGCTGGAAGCTTGCCCGCAAAAACGTGGCGTTTGTACTCGTGTGTACACCACCACTCCTAAAAAACCAAACTCAGCACTGCGTAAAGTTTGCCGTGTGCGTTTGACTAACGGTTTTGAAGTTACCTCCTACATCGGCGGTGAAGGTCATAACCTGCAGGAACACTCCGTGATCCTGATCCGTGGCGGTCGTGTAAAAGACCTGCCAGGTGTGCGTTACCACACCGTTCGTGGCGCGCTTGACTGCTCAGGTGTTAAAGACCGTAAGCAGGCTCGCTCCAAGTACGGCGTGAAGAAGCCAAAGGCTTAATGGTTCTCCGTTAAGTAAGGCCAAACGTTTTAAATTAAATGTCAAAATAAACTCGTAGAGTTTTGGACAATCCTGAATTAACAACGGAGTATTTCCATGCCACGTCGTCGCGTCATTGGTCAGCGTAAAATTCTGCCAGATCCTAAGTTCGGATCAGAGCTGCTGGCCAAATTTGTAAATATCCTGATGGTAGATGGTAAAAAATCTACTGCTGAATCAATCGTTTATACCGCGCTTGAGACCCTGGCTCAGCGTTCAGGTAAAAACGAACTGGAAGCCTTTGAAGTAGCCCTGGAAAACGTACGTCCGACTGTCGAAGTTAAGTCACGTCGCGTTGGTGGTTCTACCTATCAGGTACCAGTAGAAGTCCGTCCGGTTCGTCGTAATGCTCTGGCAATGCGTTGGATCGTAGAAGCTGCTCGTAAACGCGGTGATAAATCAATGGCTCTTCGCCTGGCGAACGAACTTTCTGATGCTGCAGAGAACAAAGGTACTGCAGTTAAGAAACGTGAAGACGTTCACCGCATGGCAGAAGCCAACAAGGCGTTCGCACACTACCGTTGGTAATCACCACGTAGATGTTAAACCAGCGGGCGCTCAATCAGCCAACCCGCTGGGGTCGACTTACCTTGAACGCCCGAGAATCAGAGGAATCAAATGGCTCGTAAAACACCCATTGCTCGCTACCGTAATATCGGTATCAGTGCGCACATCGACGCCGGTAAGACTACCACTACCGAACGCGTTCTGTTCTACACCGGTGTAAACCACAAAATCGGTGAAGTACATGACGGCGCAGCAACCATGGACTGGATGGAGCAGGAACAGGAACGTGGTATTACCATCACTTCCGCTGCGACCACCTGTTACTGGTCTGGTATGGCCAAGCAGTTTGAACCACACCACATCAACATCATCGACACCCCAGGACACGTTGACTTCACCATCGAAGTTGAACGTTCTATGCGTGTGCTTGATGGCGCGGTAATGGTTTACTGTGCAGTTGGTGGCGTTCAGCCACAGTCTGAGACCGTATGGCGTCAGGCTAACAAATATAAAGTTCCACGCATTGCGTTCGTTAACAAAATGGACCGCATGGGTGCTAACTTCCTGAAAGTTGTTAACCAGATGGAAGTTCGTCTGGGCGCAACTCCAGTTCCTCTGCAGCTGGCTATCGGCGCAGAAGAGAAATTCACTGGTGTTGTTGACCTGGTGAAAATGAAAGCAATCAACTGGAACGACGCAGACCAGGGTGTAACCTTCGACTACGAAGATATTCCAGCTGATATGCAGGAACTGGCTGAAGAATGGCATGCGAAGCTGGTTGAAGCCGCTGCTGAAGGCTCTGATGAGCTGATGGAAAAATTCTTCGGTGGTGAAGAACTGACTGAAGAAGAGATCAAAACATCTCTGCGTAAGCGTGTTCTGAACAACGAAATTATCCTGGTAACCTGTGGTTCTGCATTTAAGAACAAAGGTGTTCAGGCGATGCTGGATGCCGTTGTTGAATATCTGCCAGCACCGACTGACGTTACCGCGATCAACGGTATGCTGGACGACGGTAAAGACACGCCGGCTGTTCGTCACTCTGATGACAACGAGCCGTTTGCTGCACTGGCGTTCAAAATCGCTACCGACCCGTTCGTGGGTAACTTAACCTTCTTCCGCGTTTACTCTGGTGTTGTTAACACGGGTGACACCGTGTTCAACCCGGTTAAGTCAAACCGTGAGCGTCTGGGCCGTATCGTTCAGATGCACGCTAACAAGCGTGAAGAGATTAAAGAAGTTCGTGCGGGTGATATCGCAGCTGCGATCGGCCTGAAAGATGTGACCACTGGTGACACCCTGTGTGACCCAGATAACGTCATCATCCTTGAGCGCATGGAGTTCCCGGAGCCGGTAATCTCTATCGCCGTTGAGCCAAAAACCAAAGCTGACCAGGAAAAAATGGGTCTGGCTCTGGGCCGTCTGGCAAAAGAAGACCCATCATTCCGCGTATGGACTGATGAAGAATCTAACCAGACCATCATCGCCGGTATGGGTGAACTGCACCTCGACATCATCGTTGACCGTATGAAGCGTGAGTTCAACGTTGAAGCAAACGTGGGTAAACCACAGGTTGCTTACCGTGAAGCGATTCGCACCAAAGTTACCGATGTTGAAGGTAAACATGCCAAGCAGTCTGGTGGTCGCGGTCAGTATGGTCATGTTGTTATCGACATGTACCCACTGGAGCCAGGTTCGAACCCGAAAGGCTACGAATTTGTCAACGACATCAAAGGTGGTGTGATTCCTGGTGAATACATCCCTGCGGTTGACAAAGGTATCCAGGAGCAGCTGAAATCAGGCCCTCTGGCTGGTTACCCGGTTGTGGATCTGGGCGTGCGTCTGCACTTCGGTTCTTACCACGATGTCGACTCCTCAGAACTGGCGTTTAAACTGGCCGCGTCTCTTGCCTTCAAACAAGGCTTTAAACAAGCGACACCTGTTCTGCTTGAACCTATCATGAAGGTTGAAGTTGAAACGCCAGAAGAGAACACGGGTGATGTCATCGGTGACCTTAGCCGTCGTCGTGGTATGCTCAAAGGGCAGGAATCTAACGCTACTGGCGTTCAGATTCACGCTGAAGTTCCGTTGTCTGAGATGTTCGGATACGCAACTCAGCTGCGTTCTCTGACCAAAGGTCGTGCTTCTTACTCCATGGAGTTCCTGAAGTATGACGATGCGCCGAACAACGTAGCGCAGGCCGTTATTGAAGCTCGTAGCAAATAAGCTACGGTTTAAATTTGAACTGATGCCTTCACCGAGACGGTGAAGGCACAACGTAAGGAATTATCGCCATGGCGAAAGAGCAATTTCAGCGTAACAAACTGCACGTAAACGTGGGCACCATCGGTCACGTCGACCACGGTAAAACCACCCTGACTGCAGCTATCACCACCGTACTGTCTAAAACTTACGGCGGCCAGGCGCGTGCATTCGATCAGATCGATAACGCACCAGAAGAGAAAGCACGTGGTATCACCATCAACACTTCACACGTTGAGTATGAAACCCCGACTCGTCACTATGCACACGTTGACTGCCCAGGCCACGCCGACTATGTGAAAAACATGATCACCGGTGCTGCGCAGATGGACGGCGCGATCCTGGTTGTTGCTGCGACTGATGGCCCAATGCCACAGACCCGTGAGCACATCCTGCTGGGTCGTCAGGTTGGCGTTCCTTACATCATCGTGTTCCTGAACAAGTGCGACATGGTTGATGATGAAGAGCTGCTGGAACTGGTTGAGATGGAAGTTCGTGACCTGCTGTCAGCATATGACTTCCCAGGCGACGACACTCCAATCGTTCGTGGTTCTGCTCTGAAAGCGCTGGAAGGCGAAGCTGAGTGGGAAGCGAAAATCATCGAACTGGCTGAGCACCTGGATAACTACATTCCAGAGCCACAGCGTGCGATCGACATGCCGTTCCTGCTGCCAATCGAAGACGTATTCTCAATCTCTGGCCGTGGTACTGTTGTTACCGGTCGTGTTGAGCGCGGCATCGTTAAAGTCGGCGACGAAGTTGAAATCGTGGGTATCAAAGATACTGCGAAATCAACCTGTACCGGTGTTGAGATGTTCCGTAAGCTGCTGGACCAGGGTCAGGCAGGCGAAAACTGTGGTGTTCTGCTGCGCGGTATCAAGCGTGAAGACATCCAGCGTGGTCAGGTTCTGGCTAAGCCAGGCAGCATCAAGCCACACACCCAGTTCGAGTCAGAAGTTTACGTTCTGTCTAAAGACGAAGGCGGCCGTCATACTCCGTTCTTCAAAGGCTACCGTCCTCAGTTCTACTTCCGTACTACTGACGTAACGGGCTCAGTTGAGCTGCCAGAAGGCGTTGAGATGGTAATGCCAGGCGACAACATCAAAATGGTTGTTACCCTGATCCACCCAATCGCAATGGACGAAGGTCTGCGCTTCGCAATCCGCGAAGGCGGCCGTACCGTTGGCGCGGGTGTTGTTGCTAAAGTTATCGCTTAATTGTGATACCTGCTGTGGTCGTGCAAACGGCCACTGCAACAGAGTAAAAAGAGCACTTCGGTGCTCTTTTTTTTTGCCGGTCGGAAAAGGGGATATCCCTACAAAGGCTGGGTTTGAAATAAAAACGATTCGCATTTACACTATGTGCAGAAAATGTACCAGAGTGATGAGTCAATGTACGTCTGCCTGTGTAATGCCATAAGTGATAAAACCCTTCGTGAAGTCGTTCGCCGCTATCAGCCCCGATCTATCCAGCAGCTTCGGCAGTTTGTCCCGGTTGGAAAGCAGTGTGGTAAGTGTATTCGTGCCGCGCGTGAAATCATGGATTCAGAGATGCAACATGCCCCGCTGTATAAAGAGATAGCCTGAGCATAAAGCACATGACTGATTGTCATGCACTCTGTGCTGCGTACTAATAACCACATTATTTGTCGCGTTTTTTTGACTTCTTTTTAACCGCATCTACGCTCTAATAAACCGGACGCGGAGGGTTAACAATGAAGGGCGATATAAAAGTTATTAGTCATCTCAATAAACTGCTTGGAAATGAGCTGGTTGCCGTCAACCAGTATTTTTTGCATGCGCGCATGTTCAAAAACTGGGGGCTGATCCGCCTCAACGATGTCGAATACCATGAATCAATCGATGAGATGAAGCATGCCGACAAGTACATTGAACGCATTCTGTTTCTGGAGGGTATTCCCAATCTGCAGGATTTAGGCCGGCTGCGCATTGGTGAAGATGTCGAAGAGATGCTGGGTTCCGATCTCAACCTGGAGCTGGAAGGCGCAAAAGATTTGCGTGAGGCGATTGCCTACGCAGACAAAGTCCATGACTACGTCAGTCGGGACATGATGATTGAAATCCTGGCGGATGAAGAGCATCACATCGACTGGATTGAAACCGAACTTGAGCTTATCCGCAAAATGGGTATTCAGAATTACCTGCAGGCGCAGATCAAAGAAGAGTAAACCGCGTCTGCAACACCATCATCATCCAGCCCGCAATGGCCAGGAATGGGCCAAACGGCAGCGGGCTGTTACCTCTCTCTGTTGACCCTCGCCACCGCCCGACCAGTACCGTCCCTAACGCCAGAGAGGTTGCCCCTACTGCAATCCAGGGAAGTGCCTGCCAGCCACAACAGGTTCCCAGCGCCGCAAACAGCTTCATGTCGCCATATCCCAGCCCATCAATGCCCCGGGCTAGCCGATACCCCCATCCCAGCAGCCATAGCGTGCTGTAGCCCGCCAGGCCACCGATGACTGCGGCCGTTGCCGATCCTGTGGTCAGTGCATGGGTTAAGCCGAGCCAGAGCAGCATATAGTTGAGCGGGTCCGGAAGACAGAAATGCCGGCGGTCAATCGCGGCCAGCACGAGCAGCAGACACGAGCTGGCAATAATGAACAGGCTGTCGGTTATCTGCTCAAAGGTATTAAACGCCAGCAGGCACAGCAGCGCTACCAGTGTTTCGACAACCAGGCTGTGCGGACTAAAGGGGTGGCGGCAGACGCGACATTTACCGCGTAAGGCTGGCCAGCTAATCAGCGGTAAACGATCGCGCCATAACAAGGGGCGCTGACAGTGCTCACATTGCGAGCCGGGGACGCAGAGTGAATGGAACCACTCGGCGGACGAATCAGTCGGAGAGAAGCGCTGACAGACCAGAGCGATAAAACTACCCAGAGCGCTGGCGACAATAAAAATGACAACATCGATCATGAAGTAATGCGGCACGGTCAGGGCTCCTGATTCAGCAACGGGTCTGAGCTGACTCTGCCCATAACCAGATTGCCTGTCATGATAGAAATGCCTGGGCCGGAAAGCAGCGCACAGCAAAAGTGGCCGACCCGACCGCAGGATAGCAGGGCAGTGCGAGGCAGATCTGAAAAGCACAGACGACAAACCCGGTTAAAACGACAACACGGGTTGCTTCCTGAGCAGATTTACGTATAATGCGCGGGCCTGCAGATATTGCAGGCGCGATTCGAGCAGAATCGCAGACGGCAGAATTTTAGGCCGCCTGACAATACTCCCAATTGGGGAGTTATATGCTGAACGATTACACTCTCCCATCAATCGTAATGGGCTCGAGTAGTAATTTTTTTCGTCTATAAAAAGTTTGGAGCTCTGGTCTCATGCAGAACCAAAGAATCCGTATCCGTCTTAAAGCGTTTGATCATCGTCTGATCGATCAATCAACCGCGGAAATCGTTGAGACCGCCAAGCGCACTGGTGCGCAGGTTCGTGGTCCGATCCCGCTGCCAACCCGCAAAGAGCGCTTTACCGTTCTGATCTCTCCGCACGTTAACAAAGATGCGCGTGATCAGTACGAAATCCGCACTCACAAGCGTCTGGTAGACATCGTTGAGCCAACTGAAAAAACCGTTGATGCTCTGATGCGTCTGGATCTGGCTGCCGGTGTTGACGTGCAGATCAGCCTGGGTTAATCAGGTCATCGAGCGATTGAGAGGTTGAAACAATGATTGGTTTAGTCGGTAAAAAAGTGGGCATGACCCGCATCTTCACTGAAGATGGCGTTTCTATCCCCGTCACCGTAATCGAAGTTGAAGCGAACCGCGTTACTCAGGTCAAAGGCCTGGAAAACGATGGTTACCAGGCAATTCAGGTTACCACCGGTGCTAAAAAAGCAAACCGTGTGACCAAACCTGAAGCTGGTCATTTTGCTAAAGCTGGCGTTGAAGCTGGCCGTGGCCTGTGGGAATTCCGCACCGCTGAAGGTGAAGAATACTCTGTAGGTCAGAGCATCAGCGTTGAGATTTTCGCTGAAGTTAAAAAAGTTGACGTAACCGGTACCTCTAAAGGTAAAGGTTTCGCCGGTACCGTTAAGCGCTGGAACTTCCGTACCCAGGACGCGACTCACGGTAACTCCTTGTCTCACCGCGTTCCGGGTTCAATCGGTCAGAACCAGACTCCGGGCAAAGTGTTCAAAGGCAAGAAAATGGCAGGTCAGCTGGGTAATGAGCGCGTAACCGTTCAGAGTCTGGACGTAGTACGTGTTGACGCTGAGCGCAACCTGCTGCTGGTTAAAGGTGCTGTCCCGGGTGCAACCGGTAGCGACCTGATCGTTAAACCAGCTGTGAAGGCGTAAGGGGATAGCAATGGAATTAGTATTGAAAGACGCGCAGAGCGCGCTGACTGTTTCCGAAACTACCTTCGGTCGTGATTTCAACGAAGCGCTGGTTCACCAGGTTGTTGTTGCTTACGCATCTGGCGCCCGCCAGGGTACTCGTGCGCAGAAAACGCGTGCAGAAGTAACCGGTTCAGGCAAAAAGCCATGGCGTCAAAAAGGCACCGGCCGTGCGCGTGCAGGTTCTGTAAAGAGCCCAATCTGGCGTTCAGGTGGCGTGACCTTTGCTGCGAAGCCGCAGGACCACAGTCAAAAAGTTAACAAAAAGATGTACCGCGGCGCGCTGAAAAGCATCCTGTCCGAACTGGTACGTCAAGATCGTCTGATCGTTGTCGAATCATTCGCTGTAGAAGCACCGAAAACCAAGCTGCTGGTACAGAAACTGAAAGACATGGCGCTGGAAGACGTGCTGATCATCACTGGCGAACTGGATGAGAATCTGTTCCTGGCTGCGCGTAACCTGTACAAGGTTGACGTGCGTGATGCATCAGGTATCGACCCAGTTAGCCTGATCGCCTTCGACAAAGTCGTTATGACTGCTGATGCAGTTAAGCAAGTTGAGGAGATGCTGGCATGATCCGTGAAGAACGTCTGCTGAAAGTACTGCGCGCGCCGCACGTATCTGAAAAGGCATCTAGCGCGATGGAAAAAACCAATACCATCGTACTCAAAGTAGCTAATGACGCGACCAAAGCAGAGATCGTTGCTGCTGTTGAGAAACTGTTCGAAGTAGAAGTGAAAGACGTAAACACCCTGGTAGTTAAGGGTAAAGTTAAGCGTCACGGACAGCGTATCGGTCGTCGTAGCGACTGGAAAAAAGCTTACGTCACCCTGAAGGAAGGCCAGAATCTGGACTTCGTCGGCGGCGCTGAGTAAGTCGGAGGAGAAAGACAATGGCAGTTGTTAAATGTAAACCGACATCTCCGGGTCGTCGCCACGTCGTAAAAGTGGTGAACCCAGAGCTGCACAAGGGCAAGCCGTTTGCTCCATTGCTGGAAAAAAACAGCAAATCCGGTGGCCGCAACAACAACGGTCGCATCACTACCCGTCACATCGGTGGTGGTCATAAGCAGGCTTACCGTCTGGTTGATTTCAAACGCAACAAAGATGGTATCCCGGCAGTTGTTGAACGTCTTGAGTACGATCCGAACCGCTCTGCGAACATCGCACTGGTTCTGTACAAAGACGGCGAGCGCCGTTATATCCTGGCCCCTAAAGGCCTGAAAGCCGGCGACCAGATCCAATCTGGCGTTGATGCTGCGATCAAAGCAGGTAACACTCTGCCGATGCGTAACATCCCGGTGGGTTCTACCGTGCATAACGTAGAAATGAAACCAGGCAAAGGCGGTCAGATTGCTCGCTCAGCCGGTGCTTACGTGCAGATCGTTGCGCGTGAAGGTTCTTACGTTACCCTGCGTCTGCGTTCTGGTGAAATGCGTAAAGTCGAATCTGACTGCCGCGCAACGCTGGGCGAAGTCGGCAACGCTGAGCATATGCTGCGCGTTCTGGGTAAAGCTGGTGCAGCCCGTTGGCGTGGTGTTCGTCCGACCGTTCGTGGTACCGCGATGAACCCAGTTGATCACCCGCACGGTGGTGGTGAAGGTCGTAACTTTGGTAAGCACCCGGTAACTCCGTGGGGCGTTCAGACCAAAGGTAAGAAGACCCGTAGCAACAAGCGTACTGATAAATTTATCGTACGTCGCCGTAGCAAATAATATTAGAGGATAAGCCATGCCACGTTCTCTCAAGAAAGGTCCTTTTATTGACCTGCACTTGCTGAAGAAGGTAGAGAAAGCGGTGGAAAGCGGTGACAAGAAGCCTTTGCGCACTTGGTCCCGTCGTTCAACGATCTTTCCTAACATGATCGGTTTGACCATCGCTGTCCATAATGGTCGTCAGCACGTTCCTGTCTTTGTTTCCGACGAAATGGTTGGTCACAAACTGGGTGAATTCGCGCCGACACGTACTTATCGCGGTCACGCGGCTGATAAAAAAGCCAAGAAGAAATAAGTAGGAGGAAGAGATGGAAACTATTGCTCAACATCGCCATGCTCGTTCTTCTGCTCAGAAGGTACGCCTGGTGGCGGACCTGATTCGCGGTAAGAAAGTGTCGCAGGCTCTGGATATTTTAACCTACACCAACAAGAAAGCGGCTGTACTGGTTAAGAAAGTCCTGGAATCTGCCATTGCTAACGCCGAACACAACGATGGCGCTGATATCGACGATCTGAAAATCACGAAAATTTTCGTAGATGAAGGTCCGACCATGAAACGCATTATGCCGCGTGCCAAAGGTCGTGCAGATCGCATCCTGAAGCGCACCAGCCACATTACTGTGGTTGTGTCCGATCGCTGAGACTCTGGAGACTAGCAATGGGTCAGAAAGTACATCCTAATGGTATTCGCCTGGGTATTGTAAAACCATGGAACTCTACCTGGTTTGCGAACACCAAAGAATTCGCTGACAACCTGGACAGCGACTTTAAAGTACGTCAGTTCCTGACAAAAGAACTGGCTAAAGCGTCTGTATCTCGTATCGTTATCGAGCGTCCAGCGAAGAGCATCCGTGTGACTATTCACACTGCTCGTCCGGGCATCGTGATCGGTAAGAAAGGTGAAGACGTAGAAAAACTGCGCACGGTCGTCGCGAACATCGCTGGCGTTCCTGCACAGATTAATATCGCTGAAGTCCGTAAGCCGGAACTGGACGCGAAACTGGTAGCTGACAGCATCACTTCACAGCTGGAGCGTCGTGTGATGTTCCGTCGTGCTATGAAGCGTGCGGTTCAGAACGCCATGCGTCTGGGCGCGAAGGGGATTAAAGTTGAAGTTAGCGGCCGTCTGGGCGGCGCCGAGATCGCACGTACCGAATGGTATCGTGAAGGTCGCGTGCCGTTGCACACTCTGCGTGCTGACATTGACTACAACACCTCTGAAGCCCACACCACTTATGGTGTAATCGGCGTTAAGGTATGGATCTTCAAAGGTGAGATCCTGGGTGGTATGGCTGCTGTTGAACAACCGGAACCGGCTGCTCAACCTAAAAAGCAGCAGCGTAAAGGCCGTAAGTAAGGAGAGTCGCTGATGTTACAACCAAAGCGTACGAAATTCCGTAAAGTGCACAAAGGCCGTAACCGCGGTCTGGCTGCGGGTACGGATGTCAGCTTCGGTACTTTCGGTCTGAAAGCTGTTGGCCGTGGTCGTCTGACTGCTCGTCAGATCGAAGCAGCACGTCGTGCTATGACCCGTGCAGTTAAGCGTCAAGGTAAGATCTGGATCCGAGTATTCCCGGACAAACCGATCACCGAGAAGCCGCTGGAAGTGCGTATGGGTAAAGGTAAGGGTAACGTGGAGTATTGGGTTGCCCTGATCCAGCCTGGTAAAGTCCTGTATGAAATGGACGGCGTACCAGAAGAGCTGGCCCGTGAAGCATTCAAGCTGGCAGCAGCAAAACTGCCTATCAAAACCACCTTTGTAACTAAGACGGTGATGTAATGAAAGCAACAGAGCTGCGTGAAAAAAGCGTTGAAGAGCTGAACACTGAGCTGCTTAATCTGCTGCGTGAGCAATTTAACCTGCGCATGCAGGCAGCATCTGGCCAACTGCAGCAGACCCATCTGCTGAAGCAAGTGCGCCGTGATGTTGCACGCGTTAAGACTTTACTGACTGAGAAGGCGGGTTCGTAATGACCGATAAAATCCGTACTCTGCAGGGTCGTGTAGTAAGTGACAAAATGCAGAAATCTGCAGTTGTTGCTATCGAACGTTTCGTGAAACACCCGATCTACGGCAAATTCATCAAACGTACGACTAAGCTGCACATCCATGACGAGAACAATGAATGTGGAATTGGCGACGTGGTAGAAATCCGCGAATGCCGTCCACTGTCCAAGACTAAATCCTGGACCCTGGTTCGCGTAATTGAGAAAGCTGTTCTGTAATAAGAATGGTTTTTTCTGAGAAAACCCTCTGCTTCGGCAGGGGGTTTTTTTTTGCCTGTGGAGCGGATAGCGATCCTTACATCAACGGCACATCCTCGATGAGGATCAGCTGTGCGGTGGACTGGCTGTGGCGTTTGGTCAGGGTGGTTTAACAACTGCGGGCTGGAAAAGGCGGGTTACATGTGGCTAGCGCACGAGTCGTGAAGAGAAGCCAAAACCTCGCCCGGCACCGTCGCTGCAAGCTGCGCTGCTGACGATTGGCCTGCCGCTATCAACATCTGCCCCTCAGGGGTAACCCGCCGGTGATAGCATGCAAAGAACGCCGTTATGTGTACCACTCCGTGGTGTAAACGGTGCGCTGTTCTACTGACTGATGCAACGTTATCCGCTGTGGCAGGATCCGATGCCAGACAGGTTACACATCTCAACCCAGATATCGATGGAAGAGTTGATGCTAACGGGCTGTACCACCACCAGCGATCATCGGTATCACGATCCCAACGACTACCAGCTTGATGAACGCATTGAGGCGGCCACCGTAAAGGGAATAATTTCCATGCCAGTGGCGGCAGTGTGAGTGTGGGGCAGCCGCGCGGTGGCCTGACGCCCGACAGTCTGGTGGAGGATGAGGCGACGATGTTAACCGCTACCTAACGGGGAATAGCGCGTTAACGCGACGCCTGTCATGGGATGATGCGGTGGAGGCGCCATGTTCGCCAGTTTCTGTCAGTCGTGAGTTGATAAAGCTGTCTGCCGCGCTGGCCGTCAGTACGGTGTCTCAGTGCATACTCATCTGGCGGAAAATGGTAACGATATCCGTTATTGCCGAGAGAAATTCAATATGGTGCTGGCACAGTACCTGGAGGTCCTCGGCTGGGTAGATCCTGACGTCTGGCATGCACACCACGTTAAGCTGGCTCCCTAAGGCATTGAGCTGTTCGCCGATAGCGGGACGAGTAGCGCGTATTGTCCCTGCGCCAGCATGCTGCCTGACTCGGGTATCGCCCCGTTGCGCCATATGTGCGACGCCGTTGTCCCCGTCGGGTTTGGCGTCGAGGGCTCTGCCTCTAATGTCAGCGCAGACATGACATCAGAAGCGCGTCAGGCGATGCTGCTGCAACGGCTGGGGTTGGGTCCCGATGCGCTGACGGCGCGTCAGGTGCCTGAACTGGCAATGCTGAGAGGCGGGAAAGTGCTTAAACGTGATGATGAGGCAATAATTGCTCCCGGCATGATGGCCGAACTGGCGGTTTTTGACCTGGGCCGGGTAGGGCTGGACGGGGCAGGGCACGATCGGTTTCGCTGCAGATGTTCTCTGATTCGGGGCCGGCGGCATACAACAGCATCAACAGCTCAGGGTACGTAACGGTCAACTGAGCGGAATTAAACTGCCAGCACCGCCGCGCCAGCATAACCAACTGGCCACTAAACGGGTGAAAGGGGCCAATCGGACACTTTATTACAGAAGCGACGAAAAATAAGGCAGATTACATTTGCTACTGTTCGCACTATTCCCTAGAATACGCCCTCCCTGTCATCAGGGAAAATCAGCGGCTCGATTGAGAGCCGTTTATTTTTTCTACCCATCTGTGAGAACCGGTGTTACAATGCCGCGCCCTCAATTATGGGGCTTTCTAACGACCTGAGGTTTAGGTCCCGAAGTAGTAGTTGACATTAGCGGAGCACTAAAATGATCCAAGAACAGACTATGCTGAACGTCGCCGACAACTCCGGTGCACGTCGCGTAATGTGTATCAAGGTTCTGGGTGGCTCGCACCGTCGCTACGCAGGCGTCGGTGACATCATCAAAGTTACCATCAAGGAAGCAATTCCTCGTGGTAAAGTCAAAAAAGGTGATGTCCTGAAGGCGGTAGTGGTGCGCACCAGGAAGGGTGTTCGTCGCCCGGACGGTTCTGTCATTCGCTTCGATGGTAATGCATGCGTTATTTTAAACAATAACAGTGAGCAGCCTATCGGTACGCGTATTTTTGGGCCGGTAACTCGTGAACTTCGTACTGAAAAGTTCATGAAAATTATCTCTCTGGCACCAGAAGTACTCTAAGGAGCGAACAATGGCAGCTAAAATCCGTCGTAACGACGAAGTTATCGTGTTAACCGGTAAAGATAAAGGTAAGCGCGGTAAAGTTAAGAATGTCCTGTCTTCTGGTAAGGTCATCGTTGAAGGTATCAACCTGGTGAAGAAACATCAGAAGCCGGTTCCGGCTCTGAACCAACCAGGTGGCATCGTTGAAAAAGAAGCTGCAATTCAGGTTTCTAACGTTGCACTGTTCAATGCGGCAACTGGTAAGGCTGACCGTGTAGGCTTTAGATTCGAAGACGGCAAAAAAGTCCGTTTCTTCAAGTCTAACAGCGAAACTATCAAGTAATTTGGAGTAGTACGATGGCGAAACTGCATGATTACTACAAAGACGAAGTAGTCCAGAAACTCATGACAGAGTTTGGCTACAATTCTGTCATGCAAGTCCCTCGGGTCGAGAAGATCACCCTGAACATGGGTGTTGGTGAAGCGATCGCTGACAAGAAACTGCTGGATAACGCAGCAGCTGACCTGGCAGCAATCTCCGGTCAAAAACCGCTGGTCACCAAAGCACGCAAATCAGTTGCAGGCTTCAAAATCCGTCAGGGCTATCCGATCGGCTGTAAAGTAACTCTGCGTGGCGAACGCATGTGGGAGTTCTTTGAGCGTCTGATCACCATTGCTGTTCCACGTATCCGTGACTTCCGTGGCTTGTCCGCTAAGTCATTCGATGGTCGTGGCAACTACAGCATGGGTGTACGTGAGCAGATCATCTTCCCAGAAATCGACTACGACAAAGTCGATCGCGTTCGTGGTTTGGATATTACCATTACCACTACTGCGAAATCTGATGATGAAGGCCGTGCTCTGCTGGCTGCCTTTGACTTCCCGTTCCGTAAGTAAGGTAGGGTTACTTAATGGCTAAGCAATCTATGAAAGCACGCGAAGTTAAGCGTGTGAAATTAGCAGACAAATTCTTCGCAAAACGCGCTGAACTGAAAGCGATCATTTCTGATGTGAACGCTTCCGACGAAGATCGTTGGAATGCCGTTCTGAAGCTGCAGAGTCTGCCGCGTGATTCCAGCCCTTCACGTCAGCGTAACCGCTGCCGTCAAACAGGTCGTCCGCACGGTTTCCTGCGGAAGTTTGGGTTGAGCCGTATCAAGGTCCGCGAAGCCGCCATGCGCGGTGAAATCCCGGGCCTGAAGAAGGCTAGCTGGTAATTGTCACCAATTGAATCACGGGAGTAACACAGATGAGCATGCAAGATCCGATCGCGGATATGCTGACCCGTATCCGTAACGGTCAGGCCGCGAACAAAGTTGCGGTCACCATGCCTTCCTCCAAGCTGAAATTGGCAATTGCCAACGTTCTGAAGGAAGAAGGATATATTGAAGATTTCAAAATCGAAGGCGACACCAAGCTGGAACTGGAACTGACTCTTAAGTATTTCCAGGGCAAAGCGGTTGTGGAAAGCATTCAGCGAGTAAGCCGTCCTGGTCTGCGCATCTATAAGAAAAAAGATGAGCTGCCAAAGGTAATGGCTGGTATGGGCATCGCTGTAGTTTCTACATCTAAAGGTGTCATGACTGATCGTGCAGCGCGCCAGGCAGGTCTTGGTGGCGAAATTATCTGCTACGTAGCGTAATCGGAGGATACTATGTCTCGTGTTGCTAAAGCACCTGTCGTTGTTCCTGCCGGCGTAGAGGTAAAACTCAACGGTCAGGTAATTTCGATTAAAGGTAAAAACGGCGAGCTGACTCGTACTATCAATGATGCTGTTGAAGTTAAGCATGCTGACAACGCTCTGACTTTCGCTCCGCGCGAAGGTTTCGTTGACGGCTGGGCGCAGGCGGGTACTTCTCGCGCGCTGCTGAACGCAATGGTTATCGGTGTTACCGAAGGCTTCACTAAGAAGCTGCAGCTGGTTGGTGTAGGTTATCGTGCAGCCGTTAAAGGCGACGTGGTAAACCTGTCTCTGGGCTTTTCTCATCCAGTCGATCACCAGCTGCCCGCGGGTATCACTGCAGAGTGTCCGACTCAGACTGAAATCGTGCTGAAAGGCGCTGATAAACAGCTGATCGGCCAGGTTGCAGCTGACTTGCGCGCCTACCGTCGTCCTGAGCCTTATAAAGGCAAGGGTGTCCGTTACGCCGACGAAGTCGTGCGTACCAAAGAGGCTAAGAAGAAGTAAGGTAACACTATGGATAAGAAATCTGCTCGTATCCGTCGTGCGACCCGTGCACGTCGCAAGCTCAAAGAGCTGGGTGCTACTCGCCTGGTGGTACATCGTACCCCGCGTCATATTTACGCACAGGTAATCGCCCCGAACGGTTCCGAAGTTCTGGTCGCTGCTTCTACAGTAGAAAAAGCTATCACTGAACAACTGAAGTATACCGGTAATAAAGAAGCCGCAGCTGCAGTAGGTAAAGTTATTGCAGAACGCGCAATCGAAAAAGGCATCACTGGTGTTTCTTTCGACCGTTCCGGTTTCCAATATCATGGTCGCGTCCAGGCACTGGCAGATGCTGCCCGTGAAGCTGGCCTTCAGTTCTAAGGTAGAGGTCTAAGATGGCACACATCGAGAAACAAGCTGGCGAACTGCAGGAAAAACTGATCGCGGTAAACCGTGTATCTAAAACTGTTAAAGGTGGTCGTATTTTCTCCTTCACAGCACTGACTGTGGTAGGCGATGGTAACGGTCGCGTTGGTTTTGGTTACGGTAAAGCGCGTGAAGTTCCAGCAGCGATCCAGAAAGCGATGGAGAAAGCCCGTCGCAACATGGTTAACGTCGCGCTGACCAACGGCACCCTGCAGCACCCAGTAAAAGGTGCACACACGGGTTCCCGCGTGTTCATGCAGCCGGCTTCTGAAGGTACCGGTATTATTGCCGGTGGTGCAATGCGCGCCGTCCTGGAAGTCGCTGGAGTTCATAACGTTCTGGCAAAAGCCTATGGTTCCACCAACCCGATTAACGTGGTTCGTGCAACTATCGACGGCCTGGGCAATATGAAATCTCCGGAAATGGTCGCTGCTAAGCGTGGTAAATCCGTTGAAGAAATTCTGGGGTAATCACGATGGCTAAGACTATTAAAATCACTCAAACCCGCAGTGCTATTGGCCGTTTGCCTAAGCATAAAGCCACTCTGGTTGGCCTGGGTCTGCGTCGTATTGGCCACACCGTTGAGCGTGAAGATACGCCTGCAGTACGCGGTATGGTTAACGCGGTTTCCTATATGGTTAAAGTGGAGGAGTAAGAGATGCGTCTAAATACTCTGTCTCCGGCCGAAGGGTCTAAGCACGCGAGCAAGCGTCTGGGTCGTGGTATCGGTTCTGGTCTCGGTAAAACCGGTGGTCGTGGTCACAAAGGTCAGAACTCACGTTCTGGCGGTGGCGTACGTCGCGGTTTCGAGGGCGGTCAGATGCCTCTGTATCGTCGTCTGCCGAAATTCGGTTTCACCTCTCGCAAATCAATGATCACCACAGAGATTCGTCTGTCTGATCTGGCGAAAGTTGAAGGCGGTATCGTAGACCTGAATACGCTGAAAGCGGCCAACATTATCGGTGTCCAGATTGAATTCGTTAAAGTAATTCTTTCTGGTGAAGTTTCTGCACCGGTAACGGTTCGCGGCCTGCGTGTCACCAAAGGTGCTCGTGCTGCAATCGAAGCTGCTGGCGGTAAAATTGAGGAATAAGTAGCAGATGGCTAAACAACCGGGGTTAGATTTTCAAAGCGCCAAAGGCGGCTTTGGTGAACTGAAACGCAGACTGCTGTTTGTAATCGGTGCACTGATTGTCTTCCGTATTGGCTCTTTCATTCCGATCCCTGGTATTGATGCCACTGTACTTGCCAAACTGCTTGAGCAACAGCGTGGCACCATCATTGAAATGTTTAACATGTTCTCTGGTGGTGCTCTCAGCCGTGCTTCTATTTTCGCACTGGGTATCATGCCGTATATTTCGGCATCGATTATCATCCAGTTATTAACGGTGGTTCATCCAGCGTTAGCGGAAATTAAGAAAGAAGGGGAGGCTGGCCGTCGTAAGATTAGCCAGTACACCCGATACGGTACGTTGGTATTGGCCATATTCCAGTCGATCGGTATTGCTACCGGTCTGCCGAATATGCCAGGAATGCAGGGCCTGGTGATGAATCCAGGCTTTGCCTTCTACTTTACCGCTGTTGTCAGTCTGGTCTCAGGGACAATGTTCCTGATGTGGCTGGGCGAACAGATTACTGAACGCGGTATCGGTAACGGTATTTCGATCATTATCTTCGCAGGTATTGTTGCGGGTCTCCCGCCGGCCATTGGCCATACCATCGAGCAAGCGCGGCAAGGTGACCTGCACTTCCTTCTGTTGCTGTTGGTTGCAGTACTCGTATTCGCCGTGACCTTCTTTGTTATTTTCGTTGAACGTGGTCAACGCCGCATTGTGGTGAACTATGCAAAACGTCAGCAAGGTCGTCGTGTCTACGCTGCACAGAGCACACATTTACCGTTGAAAGTGAACATGGCGGGCGTAATCCCGGCTATTTTTGCTTCCAGCATTATTCTGTTCCCGGCAACGATTGCATCGTGGTTCGGGGGCGGTACCGGTTGGAACTGGCTGACAACAATTTCGCTGTATTTGCAGCCAGGACAGCCGCTTTATGTGCTACTCTATGCGACTGCAATCATCTTCTTCTGTTTCTTCTATACGGCGTTGGTTTTCAACCCACGTGAAACAGCAGATAACCTGAAGAAGTCTGGTGCATTCGTACCGGGAATTCGTCCGGGAGAGCAAACGGCGAAGTACATCGATAAAGTTATGACGCGGTTAACCTTAATTGGTGCGCTGTACATCACTTTTATCTGCCTTATCCCGGAGTTCATGCGTGATGCGATGAAGGTTCCCTTCTACTTTGGCGGTACTTCACTGCTCATCGTAGTGGTCGTCATCATGGACTTTATGGCTCAAGTGCAAACTCTGATGATGTCAAGTCAGTACGAGTCGGCATTGAAGAAAGCTAACCTGAAGGGCTACGGCCGTTAATTCAGGTGGTTGAGAAGTTACGGAGAGTAAAAATGAAAGTTCGTGCTTCCGTCAAGAAATTATGTCGTAACTGCAAAATCATTCGTCGCGACGGTGTCGTCCGTGTGATCTGCAGCGCCGAGCCAAAGCATAAACAGCGCCAAGGCTGATTTTGTCACATATTTTTCTTGCAAAGTCGGGTTGAGCTGGCTAGATTAGCCAGCCAATCTTTTGTATGTCAGTGCGTTTCCATTTGAGTATCCTGAAAACGGGCTTTTCAGCATGGGACGTGCTTATTTAATTATAGGAGTGCATAGTGGCCCGTATAGCAGGCATTAACATTCCTGATCAAAAACATACCGTTATCGCATTAACTTCGATCTTCGGTATCGGTAAAACTCGTTCTAAAGCCATCTGCGCTTCAACGGGTATTGCTGAAAATGTTAAGATCAGTGAGCTGTCTGAAGAACAAATTGATCAGCTGCGTGATGCAGTTGCGAAATTCGTTGTAGAAGGTGATCTGCGCCGTGAAATCACCCTGAGCATCAAGCGTCTTATGGACCTTGGTTGCTACCGTGGTTTGCGCCATCGTCGTGGTCTTCCGGTTCGCGGTCAGCGTACTAAGACCAACGCACGTACCCGTAAGGGTCCGCGTAAACCGATCAAGAAATAATCGGGGTGAGTAAATAATGGCAAAGGCACCAGTTCGTGCACGTAAGCGTGTAAGAAAACAAGTCTCAGATGGCGTGGCTCATGTCCATGCTTCTTTTAACAACACCATCGTTACTATTACTGATCGTCAGGGTAACGCACTGGGTTGGGCAACCGCCGGTGGTTCCGGTTTCCGCGGTTCACGTAAATCCACTCCGTTTGCTGCTCAGGTCGCTGCAGAGCGCTGTGCAGAAGCGGTAAAAGATTACGGTATTAAGAACCTGGAAGTTATGGTTAAGGGTCCGGGTCCGGGTCGCGAATCAACAATTCGTGCACTGAACGCCGCTGGTTTCCGCATCACTAATATTACTGATGTGACTCCGATCCCTCATAACGGTTGTCGTCCGCCGAAAAAACGTCGCGTATAACGCCCGTTTTTTAGGATAGTTGGAGAAAGAAAATGGCAAGATATTTGGGTCCTAAGCTCAAGCTGAGCCGTCGTGAGGGCACTGACTTATTCCTTAAGTCTGGCGTTCGCGCGATTGATTCCAAGTGTAAGATCGAACAAGCGCCTGGTCAGCATGGTGCGCGTAAACCGCGTCTGTCTGATTACGGCGGTCAGTTACGTGAGAAGCAGAAAGTTCGTCGTATCTACGGCGTGCTCGAGCGTCAGTTCCGTAACTACTATAAAGAAGCAGCACGTCTGAAAGGCAACACCGGTGAAAACCTGTTGGCTCTGCTGGAAGGCCGTCTGGACAACGTAGTTTATCGTATGGGCTTCGGTGCCACTCGTGCGGAAGCACGTCAGCTGGTGAGCCATAAGTCTGTTCTGGTAAATGGCCGCGTTGTTAACATCGCTTCTTATCAGGTATCTCCGAATGATGTCGTTAGCATCCGTGAGAAAGCCAAAAAGCAATCTCGCGTGAAGGCCGCTCTGGAGCTGGCTGAGCAGCGTGAAAAGCCAACCTGGCTGGAAGTTGATGCGACTAAGATGGAAGGTGTGTTCAAGCGTATTCCTGAGCGTACTGATCTGTCTGCGGACATTAACGAACACCTGATCGTCGAGCTTTACTCTAAGTAAAGCTTAGTACCAAAGAGAGGACACAATGCAGGGTTCTGTGACAGAGTTTCTAAAACCGCGCCTGGTAGATATCGAGCAAGTGAGTTCGACGCACGCCAAGGTGACCCTTGAGCCTTTAGAGCGTGGCTTTGGCCATACTCTTGGTAACGCACTGCGCCGTATTCTGCTTTCTTCCATGCCGGGTTGCGCGGTGACCGAGGTTGAAATTGATGGTGTACTACATGAGTACAGCACCAAAGAGGGCGTACAGGAAGATATCCTGGAAATCCTGCTCAACCTGAAAGGGCTGGCGGTAAGAGTTCAGGGTAAAGATGAAGTCATTCTGACCCTGAATAAATCTGGCATTGGCCCTGTGACTGCAGCCGACATTACCCATGATGGTGATGTCGAAATCGTCAAGCCTCAGCACGTGATCTGCCATCTGACCGATGAGAACGCCGCTATCAGCATGCGTATCAAAGTTCAGCGTGGTCGTGGTTATGTGCCGGCTTCTGCCCGAATTCATTCGGAAGAAGATGAGCGCCCAATCGGCCGCCTGTTGGTTGACGCTTGCTACAGCCCTGTAGACCGTATTGCCTACAATGTTGAAGCAGCGCGCGTCGAACAGCGCACCGACCTGGATAAGCTGGTCATCGAAATGGAAACCAACGGTACAATCGATCCTGAAGAGGCGATTCGTCGTGCGGCAACCATTCTGGCAGAACAACTTGAAGCTTTCGTTGACTTACGTGATGTACGTCAGCCGGAAGTTAAAGAAGAGAAACCAGAATTCGATCCGATCCTGCTGCGCCCTGTTGACGATCTGGAATTGACTGTCCGCTCTGCTAACTGCCTTAAGGCAGAAGCTATCCACTACATCGGTGATCTGGTACAGCGTACCGAGGTTGAGCTGCTTAAAACGCCTAACCTGGGTAAAAAATCTCTTACTGAGATTAAAGATGTGCTCGCCTCACGTGGACTTTCTCTGGGCATGCGCCTTGAGAACTGGCCGCCGGCAAGCATTGCTGATGAATAACCCGATCACAGGTTAAGGTTTCACTGAGAAGGATAAGGTCATGCGCCATCGTAAGAGTGGTCGTCAACTGAACCGCAACAGCAGCCATCGTCAGGCTATGTTCCGTAACATGGCTGGCTCTCTGGTTCGTCATGAGATCATCAAGACGACTCTGCCGAAAGCCAAAGAGTTGCGCCGCGTAGTTGAGCCGCTGATTACTCTTGCCAAGACCGACAACGTAGCTAATCGTCGTCTGGCATTCGCCCGCACTCGTGATAACGAGATCGTGGCAAAACTGTTTAATGAGCTTGGCCCGCGTTTCGCGAGCCGTGCCGGTGGTTACACTCGCATTCTGAAGTGTGGCTTCCGCGCTGGTGACAACGCTCCGATGGCATACATCGAGCTGGTTGATCGTCCAGAAGCTCAAGCAGAAGCAGCTGCAGAGTAATCTGTAGTAAAGTAAAAAACCCGCTTCGGCGGGTTTTTTATTGCCCAAAATTTACTACCTTTAGGGCTGAGTAATTCGCTGAGCTGAGGAGTTTACGATGTGGCTGGTTGATCAACTTGCAGAACAACACATTAAAGCCGCGCTGGAAAAGGGCGAGCTGAGTCAACTGCCTGGTGAAGGCAAGCCGCTTCAGCTTGATGATGACAGTCATGTACCACCTGAACTTCGCGCCGGCTATCGGCTGCTAAAGAACGCCGGTTTCCTGCCGCCCGAACTTGAACTGCGTCGTGAAGCGATCGAAGTTAACGATCTGCTACGTCAGCTCGATCCCGCCGATCCGCGTTATCAGGATCAGTGTCGCCGCCTTAACGTTCTTGAGCTCAGGCTTCAGCAAGCCGGCATGCGCACTGATTTTCTGCATGGCGACTATGCCGCCGCTCTTCAGCAACGTTTCAATCAGGAGAAGTAGATGTTCAGAATTGGTCAGTTGGCAAAGCTCGCCGACGTCACGCCAGATACCATCCGTTTCTATGAGAAACAGCAGATGATGGATCATGACGGACGTACCGAAGGGGGTTTTCGTTTATACAGTGAAAGTGATCTGCAACGCCTGAAGTTTATCCGCTACGGTCGTAAACTCGGTTTCAGCCTTGAAGCTATCCGGGAGTTGCTTTCAATCCGCGTCGATCCGGCACATCACACCTGCCAGGAGTCGAAGTCGATTGTTGAAAAACGCCTCAATGAGGTCGCGCAGATGATTGCTGAGCTCGAAACCATGCAGCGATCGCTCCAGCATCTGTCGAATGCCTGCTGTGGTGACAGTCACAGTAGCGTTTCGTGCTCAATTCTTGAAGCCCTCGAACGAGGTGAGAGTCTGAGCAGTTAGAGATATTGTTTTTTTCAGCCAAAGGAATAAAGTATCTCGCGATTCCAACAGGAGGAACCATGAGTAAATATCAGCATACCAAAGGGCAGATTCGCGACAATGCGATTGAAGCACTGTTACATGACCCACTATTCCGGCAGCGCATTGAACAGAAGCAAAAAGGGAAGGGGAGTTTTAAGCGCAAAGATAAACATGTTAAGGGGCAGAACTGGGAGGCCAGTGATAAGACAGCATCTTATCACTGGCCTTCTGCTTTCAGAGCGAAAAAAAACCGCCCGGCAGGCGGCTTATTTTTTAAACCCGGGTATTTTGCTGCTTCAGCAAATCACGAATTTCTGTCAGCAGGACTTCTTCATTAGAGGGCTTGGCAGCCGGCTTCTCGACTTCTTTTTTAGTATAGAGACGGTTCATCAGTTTGATCGCCATGAAAATGGCAAAAGCGATGATTACGAAGTCGAAGATGGTCTGCAGAAACACACCGTACTGCATCACAACGGCAGGCGTGTCACCGACCGCAGGCTTAAGCACCCAGCTAAACGATTTGAAGTCGACACCACCAATCAGCAGACCCAACGGCGGCATAATAATGTTGGCGACTAATGATGACACGATCTTGCCAAACGCGGCGCCGATGATCACACCCACCGCCAGATCCACCACGTTACCGCGCATTGCGAAATCACGAAACTCTTTGAATAAACTCATACTTATCTCCTTGCCCTGGCCAATGCCCTAAAGTCTAACAAACCCTGCTGTTTTTGCCATCATCCCATGGAATTATGCGGCAGTTTCCCGCTGGGTTAATTCATCAATAATTACGCTGCCGTTACAGGAAAAACGGACTCGGCTGGAACAGACGCTCCACATCTGAAACAAACTTCTTGTCGGTCAGGAACATGATGACATGATCGCCTTGCTCAATGCGCAGGTTGTCGTTGGCAATCATCACATCATCGCCGCGTACTACGGCACCAATGATGGTGCCAGGCGGCAATTTGATGTCATCAATTGAGCGGCCGACCACGCGTGAGGTGGTTTCGTCACCGTGTGCAATCGCCTCGATCGCTTCGGCGATGCCCCGTCGTAGTGAAGAGACGCCAACGATATCAGCTTTACGCACGTGGCCCAGCAAGGCTGAAATAGTGGCCTGCTGTGGCGAAATCGCAATATCGATCACGCTGCCCTGCACCAGGTCGACATAGGCGCGGCGCTGGATCAGCACCATCACTTTTTTGGCCCCCATCTTTTTTGCCAGCATGGCGGACATGATGTTGGCCTCATCGTCATTAGTGACGGCAATAAACAGATCAACCTGCTCAACATGTTCTTCAGCCAGCAGCTCCTGATCTGACGCATCACCATAAAAGACGATGGTATCCTGCAGATGCTCCGCCAGTTCTGCGGCGCGCTGTGGATTACGTTCAATCAGCTTAACGCTGTAATTTTTCTCCAGCCGCTGCGCCAGACCAAAACCAATATTGCCGCCGCCCACCAGCATGATGCGTTTGTACGGCTTCTCCAGTCGCTGCATTTCACTCATCACCGCCCGAATATTCTGGCTGGCGGCGATGAAAAACACTTCGTCGCCCGCTTCAACAATGGTGGAGCCTTGCGGACGAATAGGCCGATCCTGACGAAAAATGGCGGCTACGCGCGTATCGATGTGCGGCATGTGCTCACGCATAATTGAGAGCGGATTACCAACCAGCGGCCCGCCATAATAGGCTTTGACCACCGCCAGGCTGACTTTGCCTTCAGCAAAATTCACGACCTGTAACGCACCGGGATACTGGATCAGACGGTAAATATTATCGATCACTAACTGTTCGGGTGAAATCAAATGATCGATAGGGACCGCCTCAGGAATAAACAGTTTATCCGCATCGCGCAGATAGTCTGCGGCGCGGATCCGAGCGATACGGTTAGGCGTATTGAAAAGTGAGTAGGCGATCTGGCAAGCGATCATGTTGGTTTCATCGGAATTGGTCACGGCAACCAGCATGTCGGCATCTTCCGCGCCCGCCTCACGCAATATCCGCGGATGCGAACCATGGCCCTGCACCACGCGCAGGTCGAACTTATCCTGCAGATGACGTAAGCGCGATGCGTCGGTATCGACCACGGTGATATCGTTGTTTTCACCGACCAGGTTTTCTGCCAGCGTCCCGCCGACCTGTCCTGCACCCAGAATGATTATTTTCATCGCTCATCAACGCTCATTTCAATTAGCATCCGGTTTTTTTAACAGCTTAGCGTAGAAGAAACCATCTCCACCTTCAGCCTCAGGAAAGACCTGCCAGCCACTGGCCGGCGCATCCTGCAGCGGCTGTGCTTCAGCATCGGACTGACGCTGCAAAAAGGCTTCAATTTGCTGATGATTCTCTTCCGGCAGGATCGAACAGGTGGCGTACAGCAGGGTGCCGCCAGGTTTGAGATGTGGCCAGACCGCATCCAGAATTTCGCTTTGCAGCTTCGCCAGTTCAGCGATGTCGCGATCGCGACGCAGCCACTTAATATCCGGGTGACGACGAATGACGCCGGTTGCCGAGCAGGGCGCATCCAGCAGAATACGATCAAACTGGCGTTCGCCGCACCACTGTTGTGGGGTGCGGCCATCGCCCTGCTTCACTTCAGCTTTCATACCCAGACGCTGAAGATTTTCTTCCACGCGTTTAAGGCGCTGCGCATCCACATCGACTGCCAGTACCTGAGCCTTGGGAGCCACTTCCAGAATGTGGGTTGTTTTGCCGCCAGGCGCAGCGCACAGATCAAGAATCTGCTCGCCATCCTGCGGCTCCAGCAGTAACGCGCAACGCTGGGCTGATAAATCCTGAACGGTCACCCAGCCCTGGTCGAAGCCGGGTAACTGGCTGACCGGCGCGGGTGATTCAAGACGCAGCGCATCCGGTGCATCTGCGGCGGGATGCGCATGTTTACCGCTGTCGGTCAGCATTGCCAGCCATCCGCCACGGTGGTGATGCTGACGGTTGACGCGCAACCACATCGGTGGACGAAGGTTGTTTGCTTCTACGATCTGCTGCCACTGTTCCGGCCAGGCATGCTGTAACCGCTTTAACAGCCAGCCCGGATGAAGATAACGTTGCGGACCATCCTGAATACTGGCAAGCAACTCTTCTCTCTGACGTTGATACTGACGCAAAACACCGTTCAGCAATCCTTTCAGGCTGGTACGTTTCAGAACCTCAGCACCGGCAACCGTTTCAGCCAGCGCCGCGTGAGCAGGAACGCGGGTATATTCCAGCTGATAGAGGCCGACCATTATCAGATAGTGCAAAACACGCTGTTTACCGGTAAGCGGACGTTCCATCAGCTTACCGATTAAGGCTTCAAGCTGTGGCAGCGTACGTAGCACGCCAAAGCAAATCTCCTGCACTAAGGCGCTGTCTTTGTCGGAGAGTTTTTTCTGCGCCGCCGGTAGCGCCGTATTAAGCGATTCGCCTTTATCGACAACGCGTTCAATGAGCTGAGCGCAGAGGCTACGCAGGTTGGTTGATTTATTCATAGGGTTTTGTCATCAAACAAAAAGCCCGGTGCATGACCGGGCCAGAGAGTCAGTCCAGAAGGGTTCCAGCTTCAAACCATTCCCGGCGCGAGTTGAGAAGATCCTGAGCCGACATCGGTTTTTTACCGGCGGGCTGTAACTGCAACAGATTAAGCACACCCTGAGCGGTAGCCACCTGGATGCCATGCTTATCAGCTCGGATGATTTCACCAGGCTGATGATCGCTGTGGGGCAATACGCTGGCCTGCCAGACTTTAACCGGCTGGTCATCAACCGTGAAGAAGCTCATCGGCCAGGGGTTAAATGCCCGGATACAGCGTTCGAGCTGTTCGGCCGGCAGCGTCCAGTCCAGACGTGCCTCTTCTTTACTCAGCTTCTCAGCGTAATTAGCGAGTGAATCATCCTGCTTTTCGGGCACAGCCTGCTGGCTGGCGAGTAAGCTCAGCGTATCAAGCAAGCCCTGCGGTCCGAGTTGCGCCAGCTTGTCGTACAGTGTCGCGCTGGTATCCTGAGCGGTGATCGGGCAGGTCAGTTTATGCAGCATATCACCGGTATCTAAGCCCACATCCATCTGCATGATGGTGATACCGGTTTCGCTGTCACCAGCCCAGAGCGCACGCTGAATCGGCGCTGCGCCACGCCAGCGCGGCAGCAGGGAACCATGCACATTGATACAGCCGAGACGCGGCATATCGAGCACCGCTTTCGGTAAAATCAGCCCGTATGCCACTACAACCATCACATCGGCCTGTAAATCGGCGACCAGCTGTTGGTTCTCTTCAGGTCGCAATGACCGGGGTTGATAAATCGGAATATCATGCGCCAGCGCCAGCGTTTTAACCGGGCCGGGCGTTAACTTGTTACCGCGACCTGCGGGACGGTCGGGCTGCGTGAATACGCCAACTACCTGATGCTCAGAAGCAAGCAGCGCGTCAAGATGACGCGCTGCAAAGTCAGGTGTGCCAGCAAAGATAATTTTTAGCGGGGCAGACACGTTTATCCCTTCTTAGATGCTCAGGAAGCCTGCGCGTTCTGGCGCGCCAGCTTCTCTAACTTTGTTTTGATTCGCTGGCGTTTTAATGGCGACAGATAATCAATAAACAGTTTGCCCTCCAGATGATCGATCTCATGCTGGATGCAAATGGCCAGCAGATCGTTGGCTTCCAGTTCAAAACTGTTGCCGTCACGATCCAGCGCACGAACTTTTACCCGTTCCGCACGCGGCACAAAGGCACGCTGTTCAGGGATAGAGAGACAACCCTCTTCGATACCGGTTTCGCCGCTTTTTTCCAGCAGTTCAGGGTTGATCAATACCAAACGCTCTTCACGACTTTCAGAAACATCGATAACGATGATGCGCTGATGGATGTCCACCTGAGTAGCGGCCAGACCGATACCTTCTTCGGCGTACATGGTCTCGAACATATCATCAACGATACGCTGAACGTCTGCGTTAACTTCTTTGACGGGCGCAGCGATTTTGCGAAGGCGCTCGTCAGGGAAATGTAATACCTGCAAAACTGACATAAATATCCAGATCTGTATTCGGTTAAGAAAAGATTACTACCTCATATTGTAGACTTTTTGAGGGCTGATTGACAGCATTCTGCGGCAGGAAGCAAGCGGGATCAGGGAGCCAGAGATGGACAAAATAGCACGCTACGTACGGCTGGCAGCAGTCAGCGGAATGACCGGCAGACGCTGGGTTGAGATGGCCCATCAACTGGACGCTGCGGGTGACGATCTGATGCTGGCCGGACTGGATGCCGCGCAACGCCAGCAGTACCAGGCGCTGCCCGAAAAGCAGGTAGATGAGATCCGACACTGGCTGGCAAACAGTCACCATCACCATCTGCTCACCGCTCTGGATGCCGGTTATCCTGCCCGGTTAATGGAAACTGCACGCTTTCCGCCGTTGCTGTATGTCCAGGGTGATCCTGTGGTACTGAATAATCCTCAGCTTGCCGTGGTGGGCAGTCGTAATGGGTCGCACTATGGTCGTTACTGGTGCGACTGGTTTGCCCAGCAGCTGGCGCTGAGTGGTCTTACCATTACCAGCGGCCTGGCTCGCGGTATTGACGGTGTGGCACATCAGGCGGCCCTTAACGTTGGTGGCAAAACGATGGCGGTGTTAGGCAGTGGTCTTCAGCACCTCTATCCGAAGAGTCACCTGCGGCTGGCCGGCGAGATTGTTGAGCAGGGCGGCGCGCTTATCTCAGAGTTTCCGCTGACCACCATTCCCCATCCACACAATTTTCCGCGCCGTAATCGTATCATTAGCGGTTTAAGCCTCGGCGTGCTGGTGGTTGAAGCGTCGCTGAAGAGCGGCTCACTGGTTACCGCCCGTTATGCACTGGAACAGAACCGCAATGTCTACGCACTGCCGGGCGCATTGGGCAATCCGTTGAGTGAGGGGGTTAACTGGCTGATTCAGCAGGGTGCGCTGCTGGTGGCTCATCCGAATAACATCCTGGAAGATCTGGCGAGCGCGCTGAACTGGTTGCCTGTTACACAATCAGACCAAATTTATTCTGATGTCAGTGACGTTGCTCCATTGCCATTTGCTGATGTGTTGGCTAACGTAGGTGATGATGTTACACCTGTTGACGTTGTCGCTGAACGTGCCGGCCAACCTGTGCCAGTTATCTCAGCTCAGTTGCTGGAACTGGAGTTAGCAGGATGGATCGCAGCTGTACCCGGCGGCTATGTCCGATTGAGGAGGGCATGCCATGTTCGACGTACTCATGTACTTGTTTGAGACATATATCCACAACGAAGCAGAAATGGGTGTTGATCAGGACAGATTGACAGATGACTTGACGGATGCCGGGTTTCATCGTGAAGATATTTACAGCGCGTTGAACTGGTTAGAAAGGTTGGCCGACTATCAGGAAGGGCTGGTTGCGCCAATTTTGCTGGCAAATGATCCGCTCTCTATGCGCATCTATACCGATGAAGAGAGCAACCGTTTAGATGCTGAAAGCCGTGGTTTCCTGCTTTTCCTGGAACAAATTCAGGTGCTGAGTCTGGAAACGCGCGAAATGGTCATCGAACGCGTCATGGCGCTTGAGACCCCTGAGTTTGACTTAGAGGATCTCAAATGGGTGGTGCTGATGGTGTTGTTTAACATCCCTGGATGTGAAAATGCTTATCAGCAAATGGAAGAACTGCTATTCGACGTCAATGAAGGTATGCTGCATTAAATTTCCTTTCATGCATTCATCGTTATGAGTAAAGCTGCACTCTTCACCGTGCGTAAACAGGATCCCTGCCCCGCTTGCGGGGCAGAACTGGTTATACGCTCCGGTAAACACGGCCCTTTTTTGGGCTGCGCGAACTACCCTGCATGTGACTATATCCGGCCCCTGAAGAGTCAGGCGGACGGACACGTAGTCAAAGTGCTGGAAGGTCATGCCTGTCCGGACTGCGGTGCGGATAAAGTATTGCGGCAGGGGCGCTTTGGCATGTTTATCGGCTGCAGCCACTACCCGGAATGCGGTTACACCGAAACCATCGACAAACCGGATGAAACCACGCTGGCGTGCCCGCAATGCCAGCAAGGTAAGCTGGTCCAGCGACGTTCACGCTACGGCAAAACTTTTCATTCCTGCGATCGCTATCCGGCTTGCCAGTTTGCGGTGAACCTGACGCCCGTGGCTGGCGCCTGCCCCTATTGCCAGTTTCCGCTATTAGTAGAAAAGAAGACGGCGCAGGGCGTTAAACGCTTTTGTGCCAGTAAGAGTTGTGGCAAAGCCATCGCTGAAGAGAACTGAGACATTATGGATAATCAACATCTCGCCGGCTCACTTGAGCATTGTGTAGGTCAACTAAACCGCCAGGCCGTTATCGCCTATCCGACTGAAGCGGTGTTTGGGCTGGGCTGCGATCCAGACAGCGAGTCTGCCGTTATGGCATTGCTGGCGCTGAAACAGCGTCCGGTCGAAAAAGGGCTGATCCTGATTGCTGCTGATTATTCGCAGCTCGAACCCTATATCTCCGATCGCGAACTTTCGGTGATTCAGCGTGAACGGATGTTCGCCTGCTGGCCGGGCCCGGTGACCTTTGTGGTGCCGGTTCCACCGCAGACGCCACGCTGGTTAACCGGGCAATTTGATTCTCTGGCTATTCGCGTCAGCGATCATCCCGATGTGCAGGCGCTTTGCCGCGCGTTTGGTAAACCGCTGGTTTCAACCAGTGCCAATCTTTCAGGCCAGCCTCCGTGCCGCACGGTCGAGGAGGTTAAGCGCCAGTTTGGGGATGATTTTCCGGTCTTATCGGGTAAAACCGGTGGACGGCAGAATCCCTCAGAAATCCGCGATGTCATCAGCGGCGAACTCATACGTCAGGGCTAACTCATGGATCAATTCGCCGTTTTCGGTAATCCCATCAACCACAGCAAATCACCGTTAATTCATCGGGCTTTTGCCGAACAGACGGGGATAGAGCACCGTTATGGGCGGATCTGCGCGCCACTGGAGGGATTTCCGCAGGCGCTGACTGCATTTTTTGAACAGGGAGGGCAAGGCGCGAATGTCACTCTCCCTTTCAAGCAGCAGGCGTGGGAGCTTGCCGATCAGCTCAGCGATCGTGCTGCCCGTTCGGGTGCAGTGAATACCGTGAAGAAACTCAGCGACGGTCAGATCTTTGGTGATAATACCGATGGCATTGGCTTACTGAGCGATCTTCAGCGGCTGGCGATGATCAAACCCGGTGATAATGTATTGCTGGTGGGGGCAGGCGGGGCAGCCCGCGGCGTGATCCTGCCGCTACTGTCAGCCGGGGTCACGATTACCATCGTCAACCGTACCGCTGCCCGGGCCGAAGAGCTGGCAGAGCTGTTCCGGCAAAGCGGCGCAATTGCTACATGTGGCTTTGAGCAGCTGGCAGGCAAAACCTTTGATCTGGTGATCAATGCAACGTCGAGCGGCGTAGACGGCAAAACGCCGCCTCTGCCTGTGACACTTATTCATTCTGAACTGCGCTGTTATGACATGTTCTACCAGCGCGGGCTGACGCCTTTCCTGCAGTGGTGCCAGACGCAGGGTGCACGCCATCTGGCGGATGGATTAGGTATGCTGGTGGGCCAGGCGGCGCATGCCTTTCATCTATGGCATGGCGTGATGCCAGAAATTACCCCGGTGATTGCGCAGTTGAAGCAGGCCATGCAGTCATGAATCAGGCAATCCAGTTTCCCGATGATGAGCATTATGACGCAGCACAACAGGCCATCTGTTTTCCGGTGCTGGTTAACGGCATGCGGCTGACCTGTGCCATCGGCCTTGAGGCATTAAGATCCCGCTTTGGTGAGGGAGAAGCGATGGCGCTGTTTCAGCACCATCGCTGGGATTTGGAAGAGGAAGCCGAAGCGGCTATCCGTCAGGACGAGGTCGATACTCAGGGCTGGGTCTGGTTGTCTGCGCCAAGGTAATCATTTTTCCAGCTGACATAGTTGCTGGCCGAGTAGCGTAACCCTTCTTTTTCCTGCTCATTGAGCGGACGGACTTGCCTGACCGGACTGCCGAGGTATAGATAGCCGCTCTCCAGTCGTTTACCCGGCGGCACCAGACTTCCGGCACCAATCATCACCTCTTCTTCTACTATTACACCATCCAGCAGGATTGACCCCATGCCGATCAGTACACGATCGCCAATGGTGCAGCCGTGCAGCATCGCTTTATGTCCTACCGTGACTTCCTGGCCAATAATAAGCGGAAAGCCTTGCGGGTTGGACGCCGACTTATGGGTAACGTGCAGTACGCTGCCATCCTGAATATTGCTACGGGCACCAATGCGAACCTGGTTCACGTCGCCGCGAATCGCGACCAGCGGCCAGATACTGACATCATCTTTCATAATGACGTCACCGACGACGACACTACTTGGATCGACCATAACGCGCTGGCCGGTTTGCGGGAAGAGATGTTTATACGGGCGAAGGGGGGAAGTCATCATGTTCTCCTTTATGCTGAATTCATTGCAGCCTGATGCGATTTCAGGCAGCTGACAAGCCTATTCTGGCTTGGATCGCTGGCGATCTCACCAATCTGGATCATTTATAACCACTCAGAAAAAAGATCCAAAAAAAGGGTTGTGCTATGAAGCGGGATCCCTATAATGCGCCTCCATCGACACGGAACAACGGCTTACCGGCCGCCGGGTTGAGAGGCACAGGAGACTGCGCCGCCGGAGAAAAGCTTCTGAAAAAGAAGTTGACTCTGAGGGAGGAAAGCGTAATATACGCCTCCTCGCGACAGACGGTTAACCCGCTGCTCGCACTGCTCTTTAACAATTTATCAGACAATCTGTGTGGGCACTCGCAGGATTGATATCAGCGTCTCCGGACGTAAAAAATATCAAGTCTCACG
>NZ_JBEPNM010000006.1:0-259023 GCF_040546285.1 Pantoea sp. UYEF8
CAAAACCGCCTGTCAACCTAGCCCCCATACCACAGCTCAGATGTACAAAAAACAACCTTAACGTACAATAATTTTCGATATCCAAACTGACCCCGGATAGCCGGCAATCTGCTTATGGGCGATCTGCCATTCAGTCAGCGCAGCCATGTCGATGCCGTCGGCATTGAACAGTGTCGCGGTATGGTCCTGAATCACCACCACTCGTGCGCCAGCCTCATTAAACAGGCGGGCGGCTTCGCTGCCGACGTTACCAAAGCCCTGCACCGCAACGCGGGCGCCTTCAATATCAATACCGGCACGACGCGCCACTTCACGGCCGGTGATAAACACCCCGCGACCAGTGGCTTTTTCACGACCCAGCGAACCACCGAGGTGAATCGGCTTACCGGTGACAACGCCGGTAATCGTAGTGCCGTGGTTCATGGAGTAGGTATCCATCATCCACGCCATCACTTTGCTGTTAGTGCCGACGTCTGGCGCAGGAATATCTTTTTGCGGTCCGATGATGATGCCGATCTCGCTGGTATAACGGCGGGTCAGTCGCTCAAGTTCACCGTCGGACAGTTTGAAAGGATCAACGCGGATGCCGCCCTTAGCACCACCATACGGCAGGTTGACTGCGGCACACTTGATGGTCATCCAGGCGGAAAGCGCCATCACCTCATTGAGATCAACATCCGGATGGTAGCGAATGCCGCCTTTGCCCGGACCGCGTGAAAGGTTGTGCTGTACGCGATAGCCTTCGAAATGGCGGATTGAGCCATCGTCCATTTGCAGAGGAATATCGACAATCAACGCACGTTTTGGATGACGCAAAGTATCTATCCAACGTGAAAGATCGCCTAAATAGGGCGCAACCCGGTCGATTTGTTGTAAGTAGGTGGACCAGGCAGATGTACTGCTTTCAGACGCATAAGATAACTTATCCATAAAAAACCTTTCTTAATGAAGTTATTTATTGTGTGGAGCCGTGGAGACAGAGCGCAAATCACTGCGCCGCTATAATCTAACACTCCTGAAACAAATAAGATGGTGATGTCAGCACCGCAGCAGCGCTGATTGCGCCTTTTTGGCGCATCCGCAGTGAATAATTATCCGCATTCGCTCACCATCATAGGCGAATAATCATGCGCATAGAGCGCATAGTGGCTGCATAGAAAGGGAAATATCGCCATTTTTCAGATCTTTGAAGGCGTTCAAAAAGTTAAATAATTGATCGCAGCCATATTGACTTTACTGCACCAATTAAGTGCATGAGAATAAGTAATCAAAGGATGAGATTAAGTAATGGGTTGCGGCGGGATAGCGCAGGCTAATCAGGCAATTAGCGTTGGCAGCCGTTCAGCGGAAAAGTAACGTGAAGTAAAAGGGGAAAGGGGTGGACCAGCCGGTGCGGCTGGTCCACGTGAGATTATTGCTGCAGCGCCTGTTCCGCTTCCTGCAGTTCCTGACGGGCTTCAGCCAGTTTCTGCTGACGCTTTTCAATTTTACTGGCGCTACGTCCTTCAGCCTGTGCTTTTGCCAGTTCCTGTTGCCGCTCCTGCACCTTTTGCTTTTTCTCAGCGACTTTCTCCTGCCGCTGCTGCAACAGACCGCTGTCGGTACAGTGGGCCTTTACTTCGCTCAGTGCTTTTTCAAGACCGGCAGTCTGATGGGTATTATTATGCTGGCGAGCATAGGAGAGCTGGGTTTCAATCTCCTGCTTTTTCGCGGCACAACCGGTCAGGTCATCGGACGCCTGAGCAATGCTAAAGGTGGCAGGCAGCATAAATAAGCTTAGGATCAGCAAGGTTTTTTTCATTATCGTCTCGTCAATGAGTCTGTGTGGTGGCATCAGTATACGCAGCCATCTTAAGAGATTCTTAACCGAAAAAAATATGTGCCTGGGGCGGAAAACAGGGAGGGATTCGGAGAAAATGCTGCCTGCAGTCAGGCAGCCGAGGAGGTTTTGTTCCGGAGAGTCGCAACATAGTGCAGATTACGATCGGGACCGCTAAGCATCACCGGCTCACCTGCCTGGCGCTGCTGTTCAAAATAGTCCTGCATTGTCTGGCTGATGCCCGCGCCACACCACATCACATGGTGCTGATGTAAATCGGTTTTCACCGCTGGCTCACCGCTGGTATGCGAAGCAACATCAACGTGGAAGCCCATCGCCGACAGCCGAATCGCTTCCAGCCAGATTTCGGTTTCATCGCGCACGCTGACCGCTTCGAGAAATAGCGGGATGGTGCTTTCACTGCGTGATGACGCGCGCATCACCTTGTCAGCCTGCTGTTGCACCGACTGCTGGAAACGTCTCAGCCGACGTACCGCACCCTGACGGCGATCGGCACGCAGCCAGTCGCTGAGCGGGCGTAACAGATTAAAGATAAAATCATCACCGCTGTAGTCGCTGGACATTTTGTGCATCTGGCGCGACAACGACAACGGGGTACCAAATTCGAGTTGCCACAGCATATCGCCTTTGCGTGCTGTCCAGCCCGCGGTGGAGATGGCTGATGCGCTCGCCTGTCCCTGTTTAATTTCCTGTAGCGTCGCGCCGGTTGCGGTTAAGGCAACCAGACTGCGGACTTCGCTTAACTGCGCGTCGCTCCATTGATCCTGACGTATCTGCGGTGATAACAAGCCCTGTTTCATCCAGCTTTTCAGATTCGCCGGATGGGTGCCCGTCATTGCGCAGACTGTTTCAGTAGTATGAGAATACATATCGTGCCCTCTGATGAGGGGAAGGCCGCCGGGATTAACCGGGGATGAACAGCCACTATGAACCTCATAACGACAAATTGATAGGGGGCGATCTGCGTTCAAACAGCAGCATAGCTGCCGTGACGCTGCGCTTATCCGTGGAGTAAAATCGGTTAATTACTGGCTGATCAGGTGGTTATATGATCAGGTATCAGGCGAATGAAAAGCTGTGTATTTATTCAGTAAAATTTATTTACGCTAAAAGAGCATGAATAAGCCGCTATTCAGCCGGTTTTTAAGAGCATACCGACCCGCCAACCCGTTACTTCCGGCAGGCAAACCGCTAAAATAGGCGGCTCAAATGACCAGGAGAAAGACTGCCAAATGCCTTATCGTTTTACACTCGCCGCCGTGACGGCTGCCGTTGTACTCACCGGTTGTGCCCGCCACGCCGCTAACGATGCTCCCAGTGAATTTGCTGCTGGCCCGACGCAGATCGATGTTTCACACATCAAAACCCGTGCAGACGATGGGTCCAACGTTTTTCTGACGGTGGACGGTAAAGATGCCGGCCCGTTACCCAATGGCGAAAGCATGCTGTTGCACGTTCCGGCAGGCAAACATCAGGTTGGTGGCTACGTCCCAACGCTGTTCGGTCTCGGTCGGGTCACCATTGCCCCAATTGAAGTGACAACGTCACCTGATGACGTTAAAAAAGTGGCTTATACGGTCACCCGTAATAAAGCGTCATTTGTCGAAAATCCTGACGAACAGGGTTAAGCGCACCAGTGAGGACAGTAATCACCCAGCGGTAAGCCTCGCTGGGTGCATTCAGTCGGGGTAGTCCCGAAACTACAGGCCAAGCTCGCTGAGTGAAGGATGGTCATCAGGACGGCGGCCCTGCGGCCAGTGAAACAGTCGCTGGCTTTCAGTGATTGGCAGGTCATTAATACTGGCGTGACGCTGCATCATTAAGCCGTTGTCGTCGAAAGCCCAGTTTTCATTGCCGTAAGATCGATACCACTGCTGACTGGCATCATGCCATTCATAGGCGAACCGCACCGCAATGCGGTTGTGGTGAAAACTCCACAGCTCTTTAATCAACCGGTATTGCTGCTCCCGCAGCCATTTCTGCTGCAGAAAGGCGATAATCTCCGCGCGACCGGTAATAAAGGTGTCTCGATTGCGCCACTGACTGTCGATGGTATAAGCCAGCGAAACCCGATCAGCATCCCGACTGTTCCAGGCATCCTCTGCCAGACGGACCTTTTCGCTAGCCTGTTCGGCGAGGGTAAACGGTGGCAAGGGCGGGCGAGGCTTCTCCATCATCTTCTCCTTACTCAGGCTCCGGCAGCCAGAGCCGACGCGGCTGCACCTATTAAAGCACAGCGACTCTCGGTTGATTTTAACCGGCAGGCTGACTGAGAGTGGCATCACCCTCAGCCGCAGTATTTAGAAAATCAGAGTGCGATCGCATGGATCTGGCTGACAGCACGCGCCGCTTCTTTGCCTTTCTTCACGAAATGTTCAGTGTAGAAGTCAATAAACTCCGGTGCTGGCTGGAAGTTATGCGGCGTTAACGACACCGAGAAGATCGGCACGTTGGTGGTCAGCTGGGCCTGCATCAGACCGCTGACAACCGCCTGCGCGACAAAATCATGGCGATAGATTCCGCCATCGACAACCAGTGCGGCACAGACTACGGCGTCAAACTTGCCGGTCTGAGCCAGACGTTGCGCCAGCAGCGGCATTTCAAAAGCGCCCGGAACATTCCATGTTTTGATCTCATATGGCGTACCGCGACTTTCCAGTTCCTGTTCGAATCCGCTCAGGGCCTGAGAAACGATTTCGCTATGCCAGTTTGCTTTGATAAAGGCGACTTTCAACGGCTGCATGACTTACTCCAGTTAAAGTGACATCGGCAGGCTGACGGCTGAGATAAAGCGCCTGTGCCCCGAATCAATATGTTTTGCCCGGATGGCCGCGCGAGTCAATCGATCGGCGGCGATCCGGCAGTCAGTAGATTGGCGCGCCCTGAAACGCTATTCAGGATAGGTCTCATTGTCCTGAATAAGTCAGTAAGCAGGGCGTTCAGCCGCGGCGAAAGGTGGATTCGACCGCCACTACTATACTGTAATGTAAAGAATCTGTGTCCGTCTTTATCGATCATGCTGTGTTTAAAGCTGAAACGCGCGGGGCGATGCTGGCAACATCGCGTTGCATAAACAGCCACAGTGTCCTCATCGCCAGACAGCGACAGCATCCTCACTGCTATCCGCTTCATCCGTATGGCTGCATCGTTAAACCACACCCCAGCGAAACCGCTATCTCCCCGGTAAAAATTCCTCTGCAACCGCCGTTTTGCGTAACGGGTTCCGGTTAGGCAATTGTTCAAATAAAATACTGGATATTTGAACAGGTGTTTGTATAATAAATCTACTGCCCGCTGGGTATTGGTAGAGTTAGTGAGGGGTTAACCCATGATGATTTCGACTGAAAGCCTCAAATCACTGGAACAATCGGTCACAATGAGCAGCCGTGAACTGGCTCAGATGACCGGCATCACGCATGGAGAAGTTAAGCGGTTAATTAAAAGTCTGGAGACCGCCCAGCGCCTGTCGCAACCGATAATCGTCAATGATTATGAGCGGGAAGGGGAAGTGCGCCAGGAGTACCGCCTGAATAAACGTGATTCGCTGCTGGCCGTGGCGCGCCTGTCACCGGGCTTTACCGCTGAAGTGCTGGATCGCTGGCAGGATCGCGAAAGAACCACTCATCTGCCCGATTTCACCAATCCGGCGGAAGCTGCACGCGCCTGGGCTGAGCAGTTTGAACAGCGCCAGGCCGCTGAGCAGCAGCTGGCGCTTTCTGCCCCAAAAGCAGCTTTCTTTGACAGCTTTGTTGAGGTTGAAGATTCGCTGGGTTTTCGCCAGCTGTGCAAAATGCTGAAGGTCAAAGAGCCTGAATTCCGTCAGTTCCTGCTGGAACGCAACATTATGTATCGTGCAAAAGGGACGCTGACACCACAGCATTACCACCTGCAGGCCGGTTATTTCACGCTGCATTCCGGTGTGGGTGAAAACCAGCACGCCTTTTCCCAGGCACGTTTTACCTCAAAAGGGGTGAAATGGATCGCCAGCCTGTGGGCCGGTCATGTTTCAGCACAGCCTAAGGGCGCCGCCGCCTGACCGCTGCTTTGCTGAAATAATGCCAGATGCAGCCGGAAATCATTAAGGGTATGCCTCAACGCCGGGCATAAAAAAGGCCGCAATACTGTGCGGCCTTTTTACGTTTTGGCGTAAAGTTAATTACCAGCCTTTAATGGCATCGCCTTTATAAACTTCTTCTGCCTTGGCCGCTACTTCAGGTGATTGCAGTGCCGATTTCAGCTTCTGAATTTTATCACTGTCTTTATTATCTTCGCGTGAAACCAGCGCGTTGACATAAGGAGAGGCCGCACTTTCCATAAATAAGCCGTCACGATGCGCTGATAATCCAGCCTGCGCCGAGAAATTGGTATTAATGATCGAAAGGGTAACGTTAGGATCATCCAGCGTACGGGTCAGCTGCGGCGTATCAACTTCAACCAGTTTCAGATTCTTTGGATTCTCAGTAATATCCAGTGAGGTCGGTAAATAGCCGACACCATCTTTAAGCTTAATCAGGCCCTGTGCCTGCAGCAGTAACAGGCTGCGTCCGAGGGTGGTCGCTTCGTTAGAGATGGTGATCGTTGCGCCATCCTGAAGCTCGCTGATATTTTTGATTTTGTGCGAGTAGGCCGCAATCGGGAAGACAAAGGTCTTACCGACCACAGCAAATTTGTAGCCACGTTCTTTAGATTGATCTTCCAGATAAGGCAGACTCTGGAAGGCATTAGCATCGACTTCTTTATTATTCAGCGCTTCATTAGGTAACACGTAGTCGTTGAAGTTAAGCACTTCCACATCCAGCTTATATTTCTCTTTCGCTACCTGCTGTACCACCTGCCAGATCGCTTCATCCGGCCCGGTATTAATCGCCACTTTTACTTTGTTGTCGTCATCCTGGTTACAGGCGGATAATAATAAAACAGAACTGGCGAGTAACGCCGTGAACAGACCTTTCATTATCAAATATCCCTTAGGTTGTAGATGGCATCAAAGATAATACAGAATTGTTATGATGCGTACTGGCTGACGGATATATCTTATAACCACAAACACCAGTATTGTTCATAAATTAAGCACAACAAAACCGACGCTGCCGTTTTGATGAAAGTATCACTGTCGAGGAGCTGTGCAATATTCTTCCTGCCACGGCAATGGCGCGCTGCACAAGGCCGATTGCGCCGGAGCGGCGAATTTCTTCTATGCTTATCCCGCTAAGCAGGCCAGATCGTTCTGCTCACAGTTGAATTATTAACAGGGATTTACCATGTCAAAACAGGATAACAACGCTTCCGGGGTTAACGCAGTCGAAGTAATGCGCAGCAGTCAGGCCTGGAACGGTGAGGAAATAGAATGCTACCCGGCGGGCCAGCCCGAACTGACCGTGATGCGGCTGTCACTGCCTGCCAACACCTCATTACCCTGGCATACCCATCCGATGCCCAATGCGGCGTTTGTGCTGTCCGGTACCTTAATGGTTGAAGATAAACAGAGTGGCGAACAGCAAACCTTTAAGGCCGGAGAAGCCCTGAATGAAACGGTTAACAGCGCACATCGGGGTTTTACCCTCGACCAGCCAGCCGAACTGGTGATCACCTACGCCGGGGTGAAAGGGCAGCAACTGACTGAGCCACTGCCAGGTGAACCGGAAGAGTTTTAAGACTTAAACAGCAGGGGCTGCGGCTAACCACCAAATCCGGCCTGACGCAATACGGCTTTTGCCTGTGCCGACGCTAAAAATTGCGTCAGCCGCTCCGCCTCGGGCGTGATGACTGCACAACCATAGGCGACGCGCGGGTTATACGATACCGGGATATCGATCACTGTCAGCCCGGCAACCTGGCGCAGGGCGGTCCGATAGCTGGAATATCCAATAAACAGATCCGCCTGGCCCTCGATAAGCAGCCATTCCGCCGCCAGCCTGCCAGCCGGCACCGGTACAGAATCAGGTCCACCGACCAGTGGCATTGCACGCTGACGTACCGCCTCGCCAGCCGGACCCATCCGGCTAAAAAGCGCCTGAGTATAGTCACCTGAAGGATCGCTTACCGGCGTTGACGTTGCCAGCCGCAGTTCATGGCGGGTGAGCAGGGTGAACCAGTCGTCACCGGTTTGCAGCACGTCGTTACGCACCGTCAGGCACAGCTTATTGCTGGCAAACGGGCTTACCGACAGCGCTCGTCCGTCATCCAGCAATCGCTGCGGATGCGCCATATTGGCGGAGGCAAACAGGTCACAGGATTCTCCCGCTTCGATGCGTTCGCGCAACAGTCCGGCAGGGCCAAATACGCTGTCGACAGCATGCGGAAAGTGGGCCATCAGCGCGGGCCATACGCTTTTCAGGCTACCAGCCGCCAGCACGCGCATCAGTCATTACCCTGCCAGGAGGTGCGGTAGAATCGCTGATACCAGTCGTTCGCCAGTTTGCGCATATCCACGTCCTGAAACTTCGCCGGGTAGAGTTTTTTCGCCATCCACAGTTCACCAATACCCATCGCTTCCGGCATCGGATAGCCCCAGGCTTTCGCGTAATCTGGCATCAGATAGACCCGATGGTTTTTCACCGCCGAAATGGTCTGCCACTGCGGGGAATGCTGGATTTCAGCGACCACCGACGGATAACGATCCTGGACAAAAATCACCTCAGGATCCCAGGCGATCACCTGTTCCATTGAGACGGTTTTGAATCCGGTCACAGTTGCCGCCGCCACGTTGACTGCGCCCGCATGCGCCATCATCAGACCGGTATATTTACCTGAGCCGTAGGTGGTCAGCTGCGGGTTTGCCATATATGCGCGAACGCGTTGGTTGGCCGGAATTGCTTTCAGCCGGTCACTGACCATTTTACGGCCCCGATCGGTGGCTTCAATCAGTGCTTTCGCTTCCGCCGGTTTATTGACGATCTCTCCGATAAGGGTGATTCCTTCGCGTAATCCGCTATCGTAGGCGGTTTCTTCATCGGCCAGAGTCGGATTGAGTTTTGCTTTTTCGCCCGTCCGATCGTGGCGCAGGGAGATGGCCACCACCGGCATGCCCAGCGCGCTGATGCTGTCGATCATCTCCTGAGGCGCGTAATTGGTCACAAACACCACCTGTGGATGGAGCGCCACCAGTTTTTCAGGGTCGACATGGGTGAGATCACCCAGCGCCGCTTTCTGGCTCAGCGTCGGTGCCAGACGGGCATAGCTGTCGCCAAGCTGCTGCTTCCAGTTCGCCATCACGCCAACAATTTTGTCGGTGGCATTCATTTGCACCAGCAGATTCAGCGTCTGATGCTGAAGTACGACCACGCGATCGACGCGATCGGGAATCGTGACCTGACGGCCAAGCTGATCGATAATTTGTCGCGATGCCTGCGAGATGAGCGGAAGAACTATCAGTGAACCTGCAATCAGTAACTGTAAAACGCGCTTAATCATAATGTCCCCGGATTTTCGATATGCAAAAGATTATACAGCGCTAGCGGCAAAAGGTCCTGATGCAAATCAGCATATTCTGGCGGCGGGACGGAAAAACAGGATAAAATGAAAAGCCTTATCATGTGCGCATAATCTATCTTATGTTAAATTAACACTCTCACACAGAGAGTCAGACTCTCGCACCTAACCCCTGCTGCTCTTTGCTTTATTGCTCCGCCACATCAGAGCGGTCACCGCGCGTGGTTGGATGAGAAATGACGATAAACTCAACTGCGCTATCGGACTCATTTCGCGCCTGATGCTTTGCCGCAGGAGGAATTTCAATCCCCTGCCGTGCGGCAATCTGATGCTTCTCACCTTCAAGCTCCATGGTGAGCACGCCGTCGAGTACAAAGAAAAACTGGCGTGAGAGCGAATGAAAATGACGTTTTTCCTGCGTATCGGCCGGCATTTTTTCATGAATAATCAGCATATCCTGACGCTTCAGCAGATACCATCCATCGCAGGCATCGCCCCAGTGATAGTGCTCTGCATTCTCTTTTGAAATCATTACGCCCTCGAATTCCGCTATAAAAGAACCTGCTATTATCTGCTCAACGCGGTAGCCCGCGCTGGCTGATGAATATTGCAGATTATCAGTAGAAAAAAATCCCGCAACGGCAACTGACGTTAGCGGGATTTTTATCTTACCGATTACTCTTTGGCTATTGGCGTCGCAATTTCATCAATTTTGGTCTCGCCCTGAATAGTTTTGATCCTCTGCTCAACGTCTTTTACCTGCTCACTGTTATGCAGCAAGGTATAGGTCAGATCAAATGCGGTGCTGGCACCAGGTTGCAATTGCTTAACACGTTTTTGTTCACGTTCAATGGTAACCGGATAGGCGTAACTGGTGCCGGGTTCAATACCGGTCACATAGCCTTGCTTCAGCGTATCACTATTTTTCCACAGCGACAGCACCGGTAACTGGCGGGTATCAAACTGGATCGACGCGCCGCTGTTACCTGCTTTATTTACCACCGCAGCGACCGACTGATGATGATCATCAGCCAGCGGTTTGACGTTAAACACTATCTCGTCGAAATCTTTGGTTGGCCCCTGATAGGTTTGCCAGGTTTTCAGGCCGGCTTTGGCATAGTCATTAAACGGACTGATGCTGGACATCGGCGCGAGGAAACGCGCGCCCTCTTCCAGAATAGGTGTGCCAAAGTTACTGTGGTAAATGATCTGATAATCGTGCGGGTAGTCACCGTGGTTGGTTAATACGTCATGCAGGCTGAAACTATTGCTGCCCGGCACGTAGCGCAGTTCGGTCTGGGTCTGCAAATCGGCTTTTTTGAAGGTGCTTTCCTTAATTAAGCCGCGAATGCGGATTTCATGCGGCGCCGCGTCTGCCACCTCCACTTCCAGCTGTGAAACCGGGGTATTACCGGCTTTACCATGCAGCGTATAGATTTTACCGTCGGCGGTAACCGGGTGGCCGGTCCATTCATAACCGCAGCGCACCATCATCTCATTGAAACCTTCCAGCCAGCCCAGGCCGTTACGGCTCTCCAGATTAATAAACGCCGGGTTTACCACCTCTTTCACCGGTGAATCCCAGCCCATCCGGCTGCCAAAGCCTTCGACACGTAATAAATTCATGCCGCGGGTCGGACTCAGGGTAATGGTCAGGCCATCCTGACTGCGGATCACCAGAATTTTACTGCCTTCCTGCTTACCACCATGCAGCACCTTCTGCTCAATGCTGAACGGTTTGCCTGACAGTTTCAGCTCACTGCTGGAAATCTGCCAGTTTCCTTTATCCGTGCCCTGTTCAGCACTCGTCAGCACCCAGCTTTTCGCTGTAGCAGAGCCCGAAACCAGAACCGCCAGTACCGTTAACGCCAGTTTAATTTTCATTATTCATCCCTTTTGCTGAATCGGTTTACCTTGATTTAAGGCAAATCTAGGGATTTAACGCCTGAAGAAACGTGACACGCCTCACCTGCTGAAAAAAGCGCGGATATTTGCTTCATTAATGCGCGTTAAATCACAAAAGCATGGGATCAAATGTCGGGTTACATCCGGATACGTGAACCTGAAAGCCGTTAGCTTTATTCGATTCAGCGCCGAATACGCTCTGCACCATTATTCGATTGCGATGCGGTTTATTACGTCAGCGATATTCAATTTTCTTTGCGGCTTTTGGTCGCCTGATAGAAAAAGAGAAAAATAATTATCCTGGCGCGCAACTTTTTCGCCAGACCAGCGAACCTGTTAATAAGGTCATCAGGCGACACCGCCTGCCTGTTAACGGAGAGAGAATGATGCCAATGCAAAAATCCCTGAAAACCCTGGCTGTCGCCACCCTGATGGCGCTGAGCGTGCCGGTCAGTTCTGCCTTCGCCGCTCTGCAGGTCGGTGAAAAAGCGCCTGATTTTAAGCTGGAAGCCGCGCTGGCGGGTAAAGCCACTACCTTCTCATTGCAGCAGGCGTTGCAGAAAGGTCCGGTGGTGCTCTACTTCTTCCCGGCGGCCTTCAGTGCTGGCTGCACGCTGGAAGCGCACGACTTTGCTGAAGCAACCGATGAATTTAAAAAACAGGGTGCGACAGTGATTGGCGTAACCGCAGGCAATACCGATCAGATTGCCAAATTCTCACAGCTGGAATGCCGCGATAAATTCACCGTTGCAGCCGATCCTGGCGCAAAAGTGGCGGCCGAATATAAAAGCACCATGGAGATGAAGGGCCAGAAGCTTTCTGACCGTACCTCTTACGTCATTGCGCCTGATGGCAAAATTCTGCTCAGTTACACTGACAAAAATCCGGATGCTCATATTGAGAAAGCGATGGACGCAGTTAAAAAATATCGTCAGGCCAATCCGGCTTAATTTCACCCTCTGAGTAGGTTCATCATGCTGACAGCCATCGCGGCCGCCTTTCTGGGCGGCATTATTCTCAACTTAATGCCCTGCGTGTTTCCGGTTATCTCACTGAAAGCGCTGAGCCTGATCCGCCATCACGACAAACCTGCCCATGCCCGAATGGAAGGGCTGGCGTTTCTGCTCGGCGTGGTAGTTACCATGGTTGCACTGAGCGCCGTGCTGCTGCTGGCGCGTGCCGGTGGTGCCTCGGTGGGTTGGGGATTCCAGTTACAGTCACCGCTGGTGATCGCTGTGTTGATACTGGTGATGCTCGGGTCAGCACTGAACCTGCTCGGTCTGTTTGAGGTCGGGCTGTCGGTTCAGCGGGTTGGTGGCGTAGGAAGTGACCGTGGCGGCCTGATGGGATCGGCACTGACCGGTGCGCTGGCGATTATTGTCGCCACGCCGTGCAGTGCGCCCTTTATGGCCAGCGCCGTTGGTTATGCCCTGACCCAGCCGCCGCTGGTCAGCCTGGTGATTTTTATCGCGCTGGCGCTGGGTTTTGCTGCGCCCTTTACCCTGATCTCGTTTTTCCCGCTGCTGGCCCGGATCTTACCGGCCCCCGGCGCCTGGATGATCACCCTTAAACAGGGTCTGGCTTTTCCAATGCTGGGCGCAGTTGGCTGGTTAATATGGGTGCTGGAACGTCAGGCGGGATCGGCGGCGCTGGCAGCGATTCTGGCCTGCTGTCTGTTATTCAGTTTTGCTGCTTGGCTGTATGGCATGGCGCAGAAACGCCGTATGATGGGTCGGCGTCACTGGGCGCTGCACCTCGCGACCGTCTTTTTCCTGGCGTTAGTGGTTCCGCCACTACTTAACCTGAACAGCTTCGCCGCAGCACCACAAACTGAAGAAGCCTCGCAGGCCGCCGCAGCCGTAGCCTGGTCACCGCAGAATGTCGACGCCATTAAAGGTCAGGGCAAACCGATTCTGGTTAACTTTACCGCGCCGTGGTGTATTACCTGTCAGGTCAACGATCGTACCTCGCTGTCGACGCAGGCGGTTAAAGCAGCGATGGCACGCACCAGTACCATTTACATGGTGGCGGACTCAACCAAATATAATCCTGATGTGGAACAGGCGCTGAGTGACTTTGGTCGGGGCGGTCTGCCGCTGTATGTGGTCTATCCCGCCAACGGCGGTAAGCCGATGGTATTGCCTCAGGTGCTGACGCCAGGTATCGTCATTTCAGCTCTGGATCAGGCAACGGAGAACGGAAAGAAAACGTGAATTCCATGATGAATCGACACCGTGGCAGCCCGCCAGACGGTTAATCTGCTGATAATGAATGCCAGAAACTGATAACCGCGCGCTGCTATGGCCCCATCTGATGGCCCGCGCGCAGGAAGGCGACAGAGACGCCTATAACCAGTTGTTAAAAGCGATGGTTCCGGCCATCCGCGCTTTAGTGTGCAAAAAAATCAGTGACGCTGCGCTGGTCGAAGATGTGATTCAGGAGACGCTGCTGGCGATTCATCGGGTACGCCATACCTACGATCCCCGTCGCCCGATATTGCCCTGGGTGGCGGCTATCACTTCTGCCAGGGCGATAGATGCACTGCGTCAGCGCGGTCGCCGTCAGGAAGTACAGGATGAGGATGCGCTGAACCAGCAGCCCGCCGACAGCGCTGATAGCGCCACGGCGACAGATGAACTCACCGGCTATCTGGGTACGCTGCCGCTGCGACAGCGTGAAATCGTTGAATCGGTCCATCTGCGTGAACAAAGTCTGGCGCAGGCGGCCGCCGAAACCAATCAATCGGTATCAGCGGTCAAATCCCTGCTGCATCGTGCAATGCTTAACCTACGAAAATATGGAAGCAATCATGAGAAATCATGACCCGTTTATTGATCGGCTGAGCCAGTCCGCTCAGCCGGTACGGCGTGTCTGGCCGACGCCCTGGCGCGTCACCGGCTGGATAGCCGCGGCATTGCCCTGCGGCGCGCTGAGCAGTTGGGCGTTTCATACCCGGCTGACCGACTGGTCACAGCCTGACGCGACGATCGCGCTGATCGCCCTGCTGCTATCGCTGATCATTGCTGGCAGCAGCCTCGCTGCGGCATTTACCCTGAGTATTGCCGGAAGAAAAGTGTCCGGCATGGGCTGGCTGTTGCTGCTGGCTGGCGTATGGCTGACGCTCAATCTGCTCAACATGTCCTCATCACGACCGCCTGCAGGCGCGGGTCGTTTTGGTGAAGGCATACACTGCTATCTGTTTATGCTGTCCGCCAGTCTGCCGATGATGCTGCTGTCGGTGATTGCGTTGCAGCGCACCCGCTCCCTGCATCCGGGGAAAAGTCTGGCGCTGGCCGGCTGCGGCAGCGCCTTCAGCGCTTCGATGCTGCTGTCGCTGTGTCATGATACCCATCTGCATATGATCGATTTCTTAATGCATCTGGCGGCTGGTATCACGATTGTCGCTATCACGGTACTAGTGGGACGGCGCTGGGTACGGTTAGCTCAGGCCTGATGCCCCCACGCCGCCGCCGTTGAGCCACGCGGCGGCGGCACAGTTCTGCTCAGCCGCCGATGAAAACGTCGCACTATTCCGCGACAAGCTCAATCAGATTGCCATCAGGATCGCGGATAATTGCCTCATCGAAACTATCGCCAGTCCGGCGCGGCGGCGCGATTAATATGCCACTCTCAGCCGCGCGAACTGCCATCTCATCCACCTGATGCTCATCGCCTGGCGCAATGGCGATATGCGCCCAGCCCGTCATTTCCTGGCCGGTCTGCCCCGCTTCCAGCTCGGGTAGCGTCATCAGTTCGATTGTCGTCCCTTCACGCAGGCGCATAAAATAAGAGGCGAAGCCGGGACGGTTTTTGTTGAGATGACGCTGATTACTGTTGGCACCAAACATCGCCTGCCAGAAAGCGCGCTGCGCTTCTGGATCGCGGGTCCACGGCGCGACGTGGCAAATCTTCATGCGTTATTCCCCTTCGCGGTTCTTTGTCCCAGGTCCAGCGTCATTGAGATCGCGCCGACAACCAGCATCAGCAGAATAATCAGCGAGAAGGCGAACGACAGATGGGTAAAATGCGCCACATAGCCAATCACGGCGGGGCCGCTCAATACGCCCATATAGCCGAGTGTGGTAATCGCCGGCACCGCGACGGATTGCGGCATCACCGTCTGCTGCCCTGCGGCTGAAAACATCACCGGCACGATATTGGCGCAGCCCGCGCCCACCAGGGCATAACCCAGTAACGCCAGCGGCCAGGCGGTGATAAAGGTGACGATAGCCAGACCTGCGGCAGCAATTAACGCGCCGCCCAGCACCACCGGAAAGCGTCCCAGCGACAAAATAATCCGATCGCCGGTCAGGCGCGCCACCGTCATTGCCACCGCAAAAAAGGTATAGCCCAGTCCGCCCAGCGCCTCCGGAATAGCCCGGACATCGGTCAGATAGACCGCACTCCAGTCCAGCACCGTGCCCTCGGTCAGGAACACCGCGAAGCAAATAATACCAATAATCAGTACACTACCACGCGGTATCGCAAAAGCGGGGCCTTCATAAGGATTCGCATAGGTCAGCAAACCGGCCGCGCTGTAGAGCGTCATGACCACCACCGCCGCAATGACCAGTAAGCAGCTGGCCAGCACGCTTAACCCCATTGCCAGCAACAACGTCATCAGCCCGGCGCCCGCAATTCCGCCAACGCTGTACATGCCATGGAAACCGGACATTAACGGTACCGCAGACTGCTTCTCCACCAGAATCGCCTGGATGTTCATGGCGCAATCGGTGACGCCGATACCCACGCCAAACACTAACAGCGCCAGCGCCAGCCACAGCGGATCGCTCAGTACCGACAGCCAGGGCGTACTGATAATAATCAATCCAATCGCCACCAGAATCACCCGCCGGCAGCCGAACCGGCTGGTCAGCAAGCCGGTAACCGGCATTGCGATCAGCGCCCCCATTCCCAGACACAGCAGTAGCGTTCCCAGTACCGCTTCATTGACACCGGTATTGGCACGCGCAAACGGGACAATCACCGCCCAGGTTGCAGTAACAAAACCGGCAAGAAAAAAAACGACCCGCGTCGCCAGCGTCGGGGATACTGCAGTTTCGCGAAGAGCCATACCGATCCTTTTTAAAAATGAATGCCAGAGGCCAGCCATCTGCCCTGATCAAAGCCTGCCCGCCTCTGACCCTATTGACAGCAGTCAGCGGCGGCGTGATGATGCTCACTATAGCTCGATTGTGATTATTCAGGAGTATTAATGCTCGATTATGCAGCTTTCCCGCAGCAGCGACAAGCGCTGATCCGTGAGATTTTGCAGCAGACCGGACGCGTGGTCTGCGCGGATCTGGCACGCCAGATGGCGGTCTCGGAACACACTATCCGCCGGGATTTGCATGAACTCAGTAAAGAGGGCTTGTGTAAAAAGGTCTATGGCGGAGCGGTATTGCCGCTGCCGGATGCAGGCAGTTTTACCCATCGAAAAGAGCAGGATCATGCAGTAAAAGCCCTGATCGCGCAGCGCTGCGCCAGCCTGATCAACAGCAACAGCTGCATTTTTATTGATGCCGGCACCACCAATCTGGCGCTGGCGCGGGCTCTGCCGGCAGATCTTGCCTTAACCGTAGTAACCAATGCGCCTGATATTGCGGCGGTGCTGTTAGCGCATCCGCGCGCGGAGGTGATCATGCTGGGCGGGCAGATGCAAAAAAGCACCGGCGGCTGCGTCGGGCAAAGCGCTATTCATCAGGTGCGAGGCATGCTGTTCGACCAGGCCTTTATCGGTGGCTGTGCAATGAGCCCGGAAGCCGGACTGACCGGTTTTGACTATGCCGATTGTGAATTTAAAAAAGTGGCCATTGAGCAGAGTAATCAGGTGATTGTCGGCCTGACGGCCGAAAAAATCCCTGCGGTGGCCCGGTTTAAAATCGCGGAATGTCATGCGCTTTCGCTGCTGGTGGTGGAGAAAAAACTGGATAAAGCGTTGCTGAGCGCCTTTGAGGCGGAGGACCTGACGCTGATTACCGTTTAATCTACAGCGCGTCATTTTCCCGCGCTACACTGTTGTGACGGCGTAAACGTGGCAGACGCTATCACGCCAGCCGCTACGCACTTATCCAGGAGATCGCGATGCAAAATGAGATATCGGCACAATGCCATTGTGGCGCAGTGGCGTTCAGCGTGACGCTGAAAGATGGATTTAACACGATACGGCGCTGCAACTGTTCGTTCTGCCGGATGCGGGGCGCGGTTGTGGTCTTTGCCAGCCAGATTGAGGTGACGCGCGGCAAAGAAAAGCTCACCGAATACCGCTTTAACAGTAAGCAGGTCGGCCATTACTTCTGTTCAGTCTGCGGCATTTACACCTTTCATCAGAGCCGTTCACAGCCCGATCAGTATGGTGTCAACGTTGCCTGCCTGGCGGGCGTTTCCCCGTTTGATTTTACCGATGTTCCGGTCAGTGATGGCATCAACCATCCCAAAGATGGCGGAGCCGGCGGCGTCGCCGGACATCTGATCTATAAACCGGCCTGACTCGCAGAGGGTGCGGTCGCGCACCCTCTGCGGTGGATTACTCCAGACTGCTCTTGCCACTAAAACGCGTGATCGGCTTCTGCTCTTCCCCGTCGATTTGCTGCGAGAAAACCTTGAGGGCCGATAAAACCGGACTCAGGCCACGCCACAGTTCATCATCATTCAGCAGCCGGATAATGCCGCGGATCCCTGGCGCGGCTTTGCCGCTATTGGCTTCTTCCCTGGCCGGTTTAATCGCCATCGCCGCATCCCGCAGGGCGAGCAGCAGGTGGTTAAACCTTTCCGGCGGAACGCTGCCCAGCGTCATCATCAACAGCGATAGATTTTGCAGGGCGCTCTGGGTGCCAGGCTGATTCAGACCTGACACCAGAATCTTGCCGATCTCACTATTTGATTTCACCAGATCGTTCGCCAGTCGCAAAAATCCGTGCTGATGCAGGCTTTCGATTAACTCATCCATCGCTTCTCTGGCGGTCTGCTCAGTACGGGTCGGCGTAACCTGATATTTCATCCTTTCTGCCATCAGAATTTCTCCGGTTTTTCAACGTGTTCTGGCGGTTCGCGATAGCCCTGCTGCTGCCATTTCTGTTCCACCGGCAGGTGATCCAGCGACGTGCGTTGGCCATAGCGAAAATTGTGTAACGGTAGAGGATTCGGCTGGATGCGCCGCTCCACACGCTTCATGTTTACCGCCACCTCTTTATAGGCGGGGGTGTTTACGTCCGGATCATGGTGTTCACCGGTCAGCGTATTGACGCCATCCTTTCCGTGGTGGATCGGCATAAACAGCACGTTACCGGCCACCCGATCGGTGATCACTACCGGAACATCCATCGAGCCGCGCCGGGAGGAAATGCGAACCCACTCGCCTTCGGTCAGACCGCGCTCGGCGGCCAGCTGCGGCGAGATTTCCACAAACGCATTCGGTGACAGCGACATAAAACGGCCACCCTGCCCGGTCTGGTTGGTGGACTGGAAATGCTCCAGCATCCGGCCATTGTTGAGCAGCAGGTTATATTCGGCATCTTCCTGCTCGGCCGGCGGCTGCCAGCGTAAGGGATAGAGCCGCGCTTTCCCGTCCGGGAAGTGAAACTGTTCGGTATAAAGCAGCGGCGTGCTTTCACCGTTGGCGTTCACCGGCCAGATTTGCGACTGCCAGCCCACCAGTTGCTCGTAGCTGACGCCAGCAAAGATCTCCGCGATGCCGGCGGCTTCAGCCATGATTGCGCCTGGATTCGGGTAATACCACGGATGCCCGAGCCGCGCGGCCAGATCGGTGAAGATTTGCCAGTCTGGCCGGCTGTCGCCAAGCGGTGCCATGGCAGGCGAGAAATGCTGGATGCGCCGCTCGGTATTGACGAAGGTGCCCTCTTTCTCCACGCTCGGGCAGCCCGGCAATACCACGTCGGCGAACTCTGCGGTGCGGCTCATAAAGATATCCTGCACCACCATGAATTCCAGATTACTGAAGGCTTCATGCACGTTGGTGGAATCTGCATCGGAAAACGCGGTTTCTTCGCCGGTGATATACATGGCGCGCAGTTTGCCTTCATGGGCGTGCTGCACCATCTTGAAGTTATCCGCGCCCGGCTGATCGGACAGCGCTTCAGGATCGACGCCCCAGGCACGCGCCCATTTTTCCCGTACCGCAGCATCGCTGACTTTTTCATAGCCCGGATAAACATTACTCAGGCAACCGAAGTCACTGGCACCCTGCACGTTATTATGGCCGCGCATCGGATAGCCGCCGGTACCGGGCCGGCCATAGTTGCCGGTCACCAGCAGCAGGTTGGATAACGCGGTGCTGGTGTCCGCGCCGTGGCTGTGCTGGGTGATGCCCATCGCCCACAGAATACAGGCGCTGCCAGCCTGGCCGATCATCTCGGCTGCCGCTGTCAGCTCTTCCTCACTCAGGCCGCAGGTCTCGCTGGCAAACGCCAGGGTAAAGGGGGCAAGCGATTCACGGTATTCTTCTACCTGATTAACCCGCTGTGCCAGGAAAGCCTGATCGGCATAGCCGTGATCAAACATATATTTCGCCATCGCCGACGCCCACACCAGGTCGGTGCCGGGTCGGATGCGCAGATAGTGGTCAGCACGCTCGGCCATTTCATGACGACGCGGGTCAACGACCAGCAGTTTCTGCCCCTGATGTTTGTGGCTCTGCTTAATGTGCGAGGCGATAACCGGATGGTTCTCCGCCAGATTGCTACCGACGATAACGATCAGTTCAGTTTTTTGCAGATCGCGAATAGTGCCGGCATCGCCGCCGTAGCCGACGGTGCGAAACAGCCCTTCTGTCGCCGGGTTCTGACAATAGCGCGACGAGTTATCAACGTTGTTAGTGCCGAAGATCAGTCGGGCAATCTTCTGTGTCAGATAAGCTTCTTCATTGCTGGCTTTACTTGAGCCAATAAACCCAATCGCATCGCCGCCATACTGCTGGGCAACCCGGCGTAAACCGTCGGCGACGCGCTGCAGCGCTTCGTCCCAGCTGGCGGGCCGGAAGCGGCCATTTTCACGAACAAGCGGCGTGGTCAGACGCTGCGGGCTATTAACGAAGTCCCAGCCAAACTTACCTTTCACGCAGGTTGAGATGCCATTTGCTGGCGCATCCGCCACCGGTTGAACTTTCAGGATGTGACGATCGCGGGTCCAGATCTCAAAACTGCAGCCGACGCCGCAATAGGTGCAGACGGTTTTGGTGCGTTTGATTTCGGCCTGGCGCAGCGCCACATCGATTTTTGACACGCCGGTGATCGGTTCCATGCCGATACTGTTTTCCAGCGTTTTGACGAAGTCGATCAGCGGACGTTTCAGCCCTTCATCCATGGCGGTGAACGGGCCTGCATCCGGCTGCATGGTTTTTTCCAGCAGCGCGTTACACGGACAGACCGTGACACAGTGTCCACAACTGACGCAACTTGAGCCGGCAATCTCGGTACCGCCATCCCACAGCACCCGCGGATGCGCCTGCGTGTAGTCTATCGACAGCGTTTCATTAACCTCAACGTTCTGGCAGGCCTCCACGCAGCGGCCACATAAAATGCACTGGTCAGGATCGTAGGTATAAAACGGATTGGAGTGATCTTTGGCGTACGGCTTGGGCTGGTGTGGATAGTACTGAATCGGAATATGCATATCCGCCACAGCATTATGTAATGTGCAGTCACCGGTATTGTGTTCACACACCGTGCAGTAGAGTTCGTGGCGGTTAAGCAACCGATCCATCCCCTCCTGCTGCGCCACTTGCAACGCAGCGCCTTCACTCTGCACCTCTAATCCGTCATGGGTACGCAAGGTGCAGCCACGCACCCGCTCGCCATTGGCATCGACCCAACAAACATCGCAGCTCTGTAACGGTGTCAGTGCCGGGTGATAACAGACATGGGGCAGTTTTTTTCCCTGCGCATCAAGAAAATCAATCAAGGGTTGATCAGCTAACCCGGTTAGCCGTTCACCATTAAAAATAATGGTGCAGTGTTCTCCGCTCATATAAGCCTCATGAAGACATTGCGAATAGCTTCCAGCCGAAAAATATCCCTGTATTTATAGGGTTGACTCTTCAGCTTAGTGAGGATTAACAGCCGCGCCACGGATACCGCTACGCTTATTGCGGTTACTCTCTGAATCGTAAACTGTTTTAAAATGTAATGACTTTTTACTGAGCGGCAAAAGCCGACAGCCGCCACTGACGCAGCTGTTTCTTTTGATTAGAGTTATTGCTGAAAACCGGAGAGAGAGTAAGCCAGCAAAGCGGTGATTGCGGCGCTGCTGTCGCAGCAAAACAGCGCGTCTGGTGTTTGACCTGACCGCCCTTCAGGCGGCACAGAACAGCGGCGAGCCATACTGATGTGACGCCAGCGCAAGCCGCAGCCAGGGCGCGGTGTCTGGACTCAGCCGTTCAGACAGGAAACGCTCACAGGCGGGCAGATCGTGACCGTATTGATTGCGAAACGCGCCGGGCGTCAGGGTGAGATATTTACGAAAGGTGCGGGTGAAATTCTGCTGGCTGGTAAAACCGTTTTCCACCGCAATATCCAGCAGACCTTTGTTGGTGGCGATCACCGCCACTGCCGCGCGCATAACCCGGCGCAGACGGATATATTCGCCAAGGTTATAGCCGGTGCGATCGCGGAACGCGCGTTGAAAATGCCAGTGACCGTAACCGCTTTTGCTGGTGATGGTTTTCACCCGGACCCGTTCATCAAACAGGTTTTGTTCAATCCACGGCAGAATATCGCTGACCACGGCATCCATTGCCCTGACGCTACTGCTGCCTGTCGCAGGCAATGTTGCCTGTCTGCTTACCTCCTCACACATAGGCCCTCCGCGCTGAAAGTGACTGAATCGCAACCGGCATGCTGTCCGGCTGGTGCAGCCACGATTATTCCGCTCAGCGTCGAAGATGGATAGTTATACAAACGGATAAGTCACGGGCTTACCGGCCCGATATTCCGACTTTAAAGCCACCGTTCGCTGCGGAGTTAAGGCTGGGAGTGTTTCACTATTTAGTATGTTGTAACTATGTGGCGCGATGTGAATTATGCCGGGCGGCTGCTTAGAGCAGGCATTTTGTCGCGAGAGCTAATCAGGCGAGTTCCAGCGGAAAAGCAGCCCGCAGGCTGCCTTAGCGGATTATTTGCATTCGTCGGAGATTTTAACCAGCGCCGCTTTGAGTACAACATCCTGCTCATCAGCAAACACAGCGATTCCCTTAACCGGCTTGCCTTGTTTCAGAGAGCCGGTGGTTAACGCTTCATCAACAGTATCGATTTTAAATTCTTTATTATCAGGCGTGTAAGCCTTCAGGCAAATCGTTGATAAATCAACAGGATCGCCGGATAAATTGGCTATCGAGACTTCAAAGGTTTTAGTGTAGGAAGTTTTATCACCAATGGATACGGACCCCTGAGATTGTTCGGTCGCATAGACGGCAACATTGCCAGGCGTAACTGCGTTTGCGGCAAAACCCATACCGGCCAGAGTCAGAGATGCAACGATAGTAGAAAACTTCATATTAATACCTGTTTGTCTGTTAAACGTCTAAATTACTGCACTTAAGCAAAATACAGTGCTGCGATGTTACTTAACCCAAACTAAACAGTACCTAAATGTAACAATAGTGAATGGAATTTTGAGGTTACGTGACGAAATTTTGCCAGGCCCGGCTTATCACGACGTCCAGGTGTGCCTGGGCAGTGGCAATCACTGACTCTCCACGCGCTGTACCTCACTCAGTCCGTTCAGCATGATAAGGAGTCAGGATTCATCGGGTCACCCTTGAGGCGCTTAAGCCGTATGGCTGGCTGGATTAATCAATCTAATCTGCGCGCGCTGGTCAATACGCGATAAACACCTGCCGCCCTCTCCCGCCCGACATCTTTAAAATTAACTGGTCCTGTTTTTATCCTGCAATAGAAACGCCGCCGCCATTTAAACGTCTGACATAATAAAAAGTAATTACGTACCGGCAGAATCTTTTGTCAGAATGCACGGACACTACATGGTCTGATCAATTTATTACGCTGACATTCAATATGGATTATTTCTACGGGTGAGTTGCACTATTCAACTGACGATTCTTCTGACACTAAAAAATGACCAAATGATGACAGAATTAATCGGCTTTGATGACCGCTACACGGCGGTTGAAACACTGTTTCAGGAGGTTAACGGCGCCACTCCGTTCATCATTTAACCATTATTTTCAGTTATTTATCTTAATGTCATCAAGGGCGTAATTTATAGATGATAATGAAAATTGTTATGATAAGATTCTGTTAACACCGGTGGTTTTCCGTGGCTGACAGGCTAAGAGTGAAATAACTGCTGATCACTTTACACCACCCAGGTTTGAAACTTTTCTGAAATGCTGGCTGGAATGAGATCTCTATGAATCACATCGTATATATCGTTGATGACGACGCTGCGGTAACCACAGCCCTGAGTAATCTGCTCAGTTCTGACAATTACGACGTTATTTCTTTTTCTTCCGCTGATGATTTCCTCGCGCACGACTTCGCCCCGCTTCCCTGCTGCCTGATTCTGGATATTAATATGCCGGGCGCGGATGGGTTTGAGGTCGCTCAGGTGTTGATTGATCGCGGATTCACCATCCCCACCATCTTCTTAACCGGTTTTGGCACCATTCCTGTTACGGTGCGGGCGATGAAAACCGGCGCTTACGAATTCCTGACCAAACCGGTTGATCCTGACCGTATTCTGCAGGCGGTATCAGAAGCCATGCGTATTGCGGAACAGAATATGGCGACCTCGCAGGAGAAACGTGAGATGACTCTGCGCCATCAGACGCTGACACCGCGTGAAAGTGAGGTGATGTTACTGGCAATTAGCGGACTGCTGAATAAACAGATCGCCGCAGAGATGGGCGTCAGTGAGATTACCGCCAAAGTGCATAAACGGCGGGTGATGGAGAAGATGAATGCCCGGTCGTTATCCGATCTGGTGCGGGCAGCGGAACGGTTGAATATCGCCAACACCCGACGCCGCTAAGGCATTCGGGCAGCCTGTTACTGTAAGGTTGCCCGGTTCAGCCGCGCTCTGCCTTGCCCGATGCAGAACGAGCGCACAAAACCCGAGAGTTGAACGCGGCCAGATAATCCCCAGCGACGGCAGCCAGCTTACCATCGGTTACGGTTACTCTGCGCAGTTGCCTTGGTCGTCAGACAATTCACTGCGGATCAGCTGCAGAAAAGCATCAACATCGATCGGTTTGCGGAAAAAAGTGAGCGCACCCAGCGCAATGGCATACCACAGGGTAGTCTCTTCCAGGTCGGCAGAGATGAAGATTACCGGCGGCAGAGCGGGTCGCTGTTTCAGCAGCGTGAACAGCTCAAAACCGCTCATCCCTTTGAGTCCGACGTCAATGATCAACATGCTCACCTCAGAAAGCGCATTGTCATCTGCCAGTAACGCTTCTCCCGACTCGAATAATCGTGTGGTGTAGCCGTCAGAATGCAATAAATTACTCAGCCCACTCCGGACTGAGCGTTCATCATCAACAATGACAATACGCTGTGACAGCGTCATGCAGTTATCCTCTGAAAGCCCTTACCTGCCTGGTGAAGGACTTAGGGTGCTTTATCGCCGCCCGGTGGCGGTGTACCACTGATTTTGGGGACACATTCGTGGCGGAACCACGCCAGCGTCACCGGTTGTCGGCGGATTAAGCGTTTTCCCAGTGGAATCAACTGCTCACCCACCAGCATGCCAAATAGCCCCACCAGCGCGATCACCGGAGGTGCTGGGGAATTCACATCGATCAGGGCATAGACTACGCCGGCGAGCAGTCCGACAATCAGAGAAATAGCGTACGATTTCATCATGATTGGCCTGCCTGATGTGAAGTGAGAGTGGCTGGATCGGCCGGCTGCAGCAGCGTGGTCGCCGGTCTGGCGGCGGGCAGCCAGGCATGCATCAACGCGCCGCCCAGTAACATTCCCAGCAGGCCGACCAGCGCAATCGCTGGTGGTGCGGGCGAACGGACATTGAGCAGCGCATACAGCAGGCCGATCAGCACGCCTGCGCCGAGTGAAATAATGAGAGGAAACATATCAGGCTCCTGTTCTGCGGCAGTGCTGACCGGCATCAGATGCCGATCAGCAGGCAGCAACTTAGCGTACAGGCGCGTGAACAGGCGCCAGCGTGCGGTGCTCGCTCTTCTGACGTGATGGCGCTTTATGCACCATGGTGTAGGCGTAATCCACGCCAATGCCGTAAGCACCAGAGTGCTCTTTCGCAATGTTCATTACCGCGTCATAGGTATCGCGGTTAGCCCAGTCACGCTGCCACTCCAGCATCACCTGCTGCCAGGTAACCGGCACCACACCGGCCTGAATCATGCGCTGCATGGCATAGTCGTGTGCCTCTTTGGTGGTGCCGCCTGACGCATCAGCCACCATATAAATCTCATAACCGCCTTCCAGCATCGCGCACAGCGCAAAGCTGTTGTTACACACTTCGGTCCACAGACCGGAAACCACCACTTTTTTCTTGCCGTTGGCCGCCAGCGCATCACGCACTTTCTGGTCATCCCAGGAGTTCATTGAGGAGCGCTCTAAAATGTCCTGACCCGGAAATACATCCAGCAGCTCCGGATAGGTGTGACCCGAAAAGCTTTCGGTTTCTACAGTGGTGATGATGGTGGGAATGTTGAAAACTTTGGCCGCTTTCGCCAGCGCAACGGTGTTGTTTTTCAGGACCTGACGATCGATTGACTGCACGCCAAACGCCATCTGCGGCTGCTGGTCGATGAAAATGATCTGGCTGTTATGTGGCGTCAGGACTTCAAGCTTAGCGTTGGACATGTGTTCACCCATAGAGGTTAAGTAACTGGATTTCCGCAAACCGGAACGGAGCAAAATGAACAGCCAGAACGTGTTAATGCAGGCTTTCTCTTCAGGCTGCTGGCTGTCTGGTCGCAGTGTAGGACGGTCGGCGAAACCAGACTATTATCTCTGCGTATAACTATACGAAGGTATAGGTATCCCTTCGTATAACTAGACGCTCCGACAGACCTCTCACCATAATCCGTTCTATTCGTGCCCTGCTCCCTGCAGCGCACTTCCCTGTCCCGCGGCAAGTCGGACAACCCCATTCAGGAGGATCTATGGTTACGCTGGGTAAAGCAGAACTGATATTAACCAATGGCAAATTTCACACCGTTGACCGCAGCAATCCGTTTGCCGAAGCCGTCGCCATCCGCGAAGGCAAATTCGTCGCGGTCGGCTCGCTGGCGGAAGTGATGGAATACCATTGCGACGGCACCAAAGTGATCGATTTGAAAGGTCACACCGCCGTGCCGGGTCTGAACGACTCACACCTGCATCTGATCCGTGGCGGTCTGAACTACAACCTCGAATTACGCTGGGAAGGCGTCCCTTCGGTTGCCGATGCGCTGCGTATGCTGAAGGAACAGGCGCTGCGTACACCGTCGCCACAGTGGGTGCGCGTGGTGGGCGGCTGGACAGAATTCCAGTTTGCTGAACGCCGGATGCCGACGCTCGATGAGATCAACGAAGCCGCGCCGGACACGCCGGTGTTTGTGCTGCACCTCTACGATCGCGCCCTGCTTAACCGCGCCGCGTTAAAAGTAGTGGGCTACACCAAAGAGACGCCTAACCCGCCGGGCGGCGAAATTCAGCGCGACAGCAACGGTAATCCGACCGGCATGCTGATTGCCCGCCCCAATGCGATGATCCTCTACGCCACGCTGGCCAAAGGGCCGAAGCTACCGCTGGAGCAACAGATCAACTCCACCCGCCAGTTTATGCGTGAGCTGAATCGCCTCGGCCTGACCAGCGCCATCGATGCCGGCGGCGGTTTCCAGAACTATCCCGAAGATTATCAAGTGATCGCCGAACTGCATCAGAAGAAGCAGATGACCCTGCGTATCGCCTATAACCTGTTTACCCAGCGGCCAGGCCACGAACTGGAAGATTTCGAAAAGTGGACCGATATGCTGACGCCGGGCCAGGGCAGCGACTATTTCCGCCACAACGGCGCGGGCGAAATGCTGGTGTTTTCGGCGGCAGACTTTGAGGATTTCCTCGAGCCGCGTCCTGACTTAGCGCCAGGCATGGAAGATGAGCTGGAGCGCGTGGTGCGTCATCTGGTCGAGCATCGCTGGCCGTTCCGCCTGCACGCCACCTATGACGAATCGATCAGCCGGATGCTCGACGTGTTCGAGAAGGTCAACCGCGATATTCCGTTTAACGGGCTGCACTGGTTCTTCGACCATGCGGAAACGGTCACCCAGCGCAATATTGATCGTATCAAAGAGCTGGGCGGCGGCATCGCGGTCCAGCATCGCATGGCGTTTCAGGGTGAATACTTTGCCGAACGCTACGGCATTGAAGCCACCCGGCATACGCCGTCGGTGGCGCGGATGCTGGAAACCGGCGTGCCGGTCGGACTCGGTACCGATGCCACCCGCGTCGCCAGCTATAACCCGTGGACCGCACTTTACTGGCTGGTATCCGGACGCACCGTCGGCGGAATGCAGATGTATGACGTTAACGCCCGCCTCGACCGCGAAACCGCACTGATGCTCTGGACCCAGGGCAGCGCGTGGTTCTCCAGTGAACAGGGTAAAAAAGGCCAGATTAAAGCGGGTCAGCTGGCGGATATGGCCGTGCTCAGCAAAGACTTTTTCAGCGTGCCTGAAGAGGAGATCAAAGGCATTGAATCGGTGCTGACCGTGGTGGATGGCAACGTCGTCTATGCTGCCGGTTCATTCACCTCCGAAGCGCCGCCGGCCATTCCGGTTCTGCCCGAGTGGTCTCCGGTGGTTAACGTGCCGGGTCATTACCGCAGCGCGCCGCCGGTAGCGCAGAGCCGCGTAGGCATGATGCCTGCGGCTCACCACTGTAGCGGTCCGTGCGGCGTACACAGCCACTCGCACGATATCGCGCGCGGCTCCAGCGTGCCGGTCGCCGAAGACCACGCCTTCTGGGGCGCGCTCGGCTGCAGCTGCTTCGCGTTTTAATCATGAAGACCTTATTCACTCAGCCGCCCCGGGTTAACGCGGGGCTGTTCTTCCTGCGACTGGCGGGCAGCCTGCTGCTGTTACATGTGCACGGGCTGCCTAAGATCCTGCATTTCAGTGAAGAACTGACGCGTATCGAGGACCCGTTTGGACTGGGTCCGATGATGAGTCTGCTGCCGGCCATTCTGGCGGAGGTGGTGTGTCCGATATTTATCATCCTCGGCTGGGGTACCCGCCTCGCCTGTCTGCCGATCATTGCGGTGTTGCTGGTGGCGATGCTGGTGGTTCATCCCGGCTGGTCGATTGCTGAAGGCCAGTTTGGCTGGCTGTTGCTGATTATCTTCACCACGCTGGCATTAACCGGGCCAGGCGGCTGGCGGCTGGGTGCCAGTGCTCAACAGGAGGTGCGCCATGGCGCAGGTTAATGACATTCACCAGCTCGATCAGGAGGTCAGCGACGCGCCGAAAGCAGGCGCCGTTTCTCCGATGCAGCCGCTGCATCAGCCGGTGTTTCGGATGTTGTGGATTGCCACGGTAGTCTCCAATATCGGCTCGTGGATGAACGATGTTGGCGTCAACTGGACCATGCTAACGCTCAGCGCCGATCCGCTGGCGGTGGCGCTGGTGCAAGCGGCCAGCAGCCTGCCGATGTTTCTGTTCGCCCTGCCGTCGGGCGTGATGGCGGATATCGTTGACCGTCGCAAATACCTGCTGTTCTCCCAGCTGTGGACCTTTATCGCCGCCGCCGGGCTGACGGTACTGGCCTATACCGGCCACGTTACGCCAACGGTATTGCTGGCCGCCGCCTTCCTGCTCAGCGCCGGTGCCGCGATGAGTTCGCCACCGTTCCAGGCGATCGTCCCGGATCTGGTGAGCAAATCGGAGCTGGGTCCGGCGATTGCGCTGAATTCGCTGGGTATCAATATCAGTCGCGCTATCGGCCCGGCGCTGGGTGGACTGATCCTCTCCTTTACCGGTCCGTGGATGGTGTTTCTGCTGAATGCGCTGTCGGTGCTCGGCGTGGCATGGGTGCTCTATCGCTGGAAGGCGGAACCCAGCGTCCAGCGCCTGCCGCCGGAGCACTTCTTCCCGGCCGTTCGCGCCGGACTGCGCTATGTTCACGCTGCGCCGGTATTACGCAACGTGCTGGTGCGCACGGTCGCCTTCTTCCTGTTCGGCAGTGCCGGCTGGGCTTTGCTGCCGCTGGTGGCACGTCGGGAACTCGGCCTCGGTCCGGGCGGTTACGGCATTATGCTGGCCTGTATCGGCATTGGCGCGATTACCGGTGCGGTGATGCTGCCGCGCCTGCGCCGCCGCTTCAGCTCCGATCGGCTGATGGTGCTGGCCAGTCTGTTGTTCGCCCTGACCATGCTGGCGCTGGCATTTGTCCGTCATTTCTGGCTGCTGAATGCCTGCGAGTTCTTTACCGGCTTCGCCTGGATTGCGGTGCTGTCAACGCTGAACCTGGGCGCGCAGCGCAGCGCAGCGAAATGGGTTAAGGCCCGTGCGCTGGCGGTCTACCTGACGGTTTTCTTTGGCTCAATGACGCTCGGCAGCACCCTCTGGGGACAGCTGGCTTCCCACTTCAGCATTCCGGTTTCACTCTGTATCGCCACGCTCGGCATGGTGCTGGCCAGCAGCACGGTGTGGCGCTGGCGGCTGGATCAGGACCCCGATCTGAATCTCGATATGATCGGTGATGGCGTTAACGCCCCGGTGCTGGATATTCGTCATGAACGCGGTCCGGTGATGGTGAATTACGAATACCGGATTAATATTGATGAAGCCCATGCCTTTGCCGTCTGCATGCAGGATATGCGTCGCGTCAGGCGTCGGGGCGGTGCCATCAACTGGTCAGTCTACGAAGATATTCTCCAGCCTGGCATTTTCGTCGAAACCTTTGTGGTGGGCTCCTGGGTAGAACATTTACGCCAGAAAGAGCGCTACACCATCAACGATCAAAAAATCCAGCGTCGGGTTAACGCCTTTCATCAGGGTGAAAATCCGCCTGAAGTTCGATACCTGGTGGCACCAGCCTGACCGGCTGTACAGCAACCTTTCATTCATCACGTCATGTAGAGGGCAATACCATGAGCACACTCAAAACCACCGACGGCACCCATATTTATTTCAAAGACTGGGGCACCGGTAAGCCTGTACTGTTCAGCCACGGCTGGCCGCTGGATGCGGATATGTGGGACAGCCAGATGAATTTCCTGGCAGAGCGCGGTTACCGGGTTATCGCTTTTGACCGTCGTGGCTTTGGCCGTTCCGAACAACCCTGGACCGGCAACGATTACGATACTTTTGCTTCTGATATTAACGATTTGATTAATCATCTCGATCTGCAGGATGTCACACTGGTGGGTTTCTCAATGGGCGGCGGTGATGTGACGCGCTATATCGGCCGTTACGGCACTGCACGTGTGGCGGCGCTGGTATTGCTTGGCGCGGTAACGCCGGTGTTCGGCAAAATCGCTGATTACCCGCAGGGCGTCGATCTGTCGGTGTTTGCCGGTATCCGCGATGGCCTGCTGAAAGATCGTGCGCAGTTCATCAGTGATTTCGCCACGCCGTTCTACGGCCTTAATGCCGGTCAGACCGTTTCGGAAGGCGTGCTGACCCAGACGCTGAACATTGCGCTGCTGGCCTCACTGAAGAGCACCGTTGATTGCGTTACCGCCTTCTCCGAGACCGATTTCCGTGCCGATATCGCCAAAGTAGATGTGCCGACGCTGGTGATCCACGGCAGCAACGACCAGGTGGTGCCGTTTGAATCCACCGGTAAAGTGGCCGCAGAGATGATTGAAGGATCAGAACTGAAGGTCTATGACAATGCGCCACACGGTTTCGCGGTGACGCATCAGGATCAACTGAATCAGGATCTGCTGGCGTTTTTGAACGCGCGTTAACAGCAAAAAACTGCGCGGTGCAAGCCGCGCAGTTTTTATTAACGGTTAACGGGTCGGATGATTGACTTCATTTGGCCGCAGGTCGAACACCAACACTTCCGCGTCGTTACCGCCACTGAAGGTCAGAGTTTTCTCGTCACGCACCCGCGCACCGTCTCCGGCATTAAACTGCAGTCCATTAACGGTGATACTGCCGCGCGCCACATGAATATAAGCGTAGCGATCGTCCGGCAGCGTCAGGGTTTGCTGCTCGACTCCGTCGAATAAGCCTGCATAGATACGGATATCCTGACGCACCCGCAGCGCGCCATTTTCTCCTTCCGGCGAAATAATCAGCCGCAGATTACCGCGTTTATCCGCTTCACTGATCGAAACCTGCTGATATCCCGGCGGGCTGTTTTTCTCTGCCGGCACCACCCAGATTTGCAGGAAGTGCACGCCATCGGTACTGGAGTGGTTAAACTCACTGTGCGTCACGCCACTGCCGGCGCTCATCAGCTGCACGTCGCCGGGCACGATAACTGAACCGGTACCCATCGAATCTTTGTGCGCCAGTGCGCCTTCCAGTACGTAAGAGATAATCTCCATGTTGCTGTGGGGATGCGCACCGAAGCCCCGTCCTTTCGCCACCCGGTCATCATTAATGACCAGCAGATCAGAAAAGCCAACCTGTTTCGGGTCCCAGTAGTTGGCAAAGGAGAAGGTGTGACGTGAATTCAGCCAGCCGTGATCACCGACGCCGCGTTGTTCTGACAATCTTTGCTCAATCATGTTCTGCCCCTTAACGTGCTGTTTAATGGTGTGAAGCGCGAGTGCCCTTCGTTAGAAACAGCATATAAGTAAACCTGATCGTCGAACAATGGCGTCAAAAGCCAATCACTGTCACGGATTAGTGGACAATAACACTAAGCGGTATTTCGCATGAAAGCGGGAGGCTGATAAGTGAGGTGTTAGCTGCTGGCGCGGAGGATTAATTCGCCGGTCATGATGATGCGCTGCGGCGACGCGTCGGGCCGGGCAATTTTCTGCAGCACCAGTTCGCACGCCTGACGGCCTATCTCACGTGACGGCTGGGCCAGGGTGGTAAGCGGCGGCGAAACCATGCCGGCCAGCTCGGTGCCGTCAAAACCAACCACGGCGATATCGTCCGGGATGCGCAGGCCAGCCTGCTGAATAGCCGCCATTGCACCGGCGGCAAGCGTATCAGAGACGGCAAACACCGCGTCTGGCCGGGTTTCAGCCTGCAGTAACAGATTCATCGCCGCCTGACCGGCGCTAAAACTCAGCTCACTGGCGTAGGCGATCGCCTGCCAGCTCAGCCGTTGTTGACCGAGCTGTTGCAGATAACCCTGCTGACGCAGCCGGGCATAGTTGTAACTCAGATCGTGATTGATCAGGCCGATGCGCTGCCGTCCCTGTTCAGCCAGATACCCGACCACCTGCCGGGCGGCAACGCGATCGTCAATACCGACACAGGAGGTCGCGCCACTGTCGTCATATTCAGCACACTGCACCCACGGCGCAGTGCCAATCAACTGACTCAGCTCGGCCAGTTTACTGAACGCATCCATGGTGATGATGCCATCTACCATTTTGCCGGAGAGCAACTGCAGGCTGGAACGCGACCGCTCGATATCTGAACCTGAATTACACAGCAGAATGCGATAACCGTTTTTCTCAGCCTGCTCCTCAATCCCTTTCACCACTTCAGCGCAAAACGGGTTAGAAATATCCGAGACCATCACCAGAATCATGGAGCTGCGGGCGGTACGCAACTGACGCGCCAGCAGGTTAGGCTGATAATTACTCTCTTTGATCGCCTGCAGCACCTTCTGGCGATTGCGATCTTTGACACTGTCGCTGTTATTTAACACCCGTGAAACCGTGGCAACCGAGACCCCGGCCAGCCGGGCGATTTTCTGAATCGACATTATGGCAACCCTTGCTCAAATCGGTGACAGGCAGGCTAACACATTTTTCTGCACCGCTGCGTCGCCCGCCCGACCTTCAGGGACTCAGTCCAGCCCCAGTTGCCTGCGTACCGGCGCCGCGGCGGCGGCAAAATCGTCAAAAGCGCGATCGGCGACCGGAATAATATGGCGACGGATAAACTCTGCGCCTTCACGCGCGCCGGTCTCGCCCTCTTTCAGGCAGCATTCCCATTCCAGCACCGCCCAGCCTGGGTAATCGTACTGCGCCAGTTTGCTGAAAATGGTTTTAAAGTCGATCTGCCCATCGCCCGGCGAGCGGAAACGCCCGGCCCGCGATAGCCACGGCTGATATCCGCCGTAAACGCCACTGCGGCCATTGCGCAGAAATTCGGCATCCTTAACGTGAAACGCCTTAATCCGCGGATGATAGATATCGATAAATTGCAGATAATCGATGTGTTGCAGATGGAGATGGCTGGGATCAAACAGAATATTGCAGCGCGGATGATGATTGACCTGCGCCAGAAATCGCTCAAACGTCACGCCATCATGCAGATCTTCGCCCGGATGAATTTCATAACAGAGATCAACGCCGTGCCGGTCAAAGCTGTCCAGCACCGGTAACCAGCGGCGCGCCAGTTCGGCGAAGGCCTCATCGAACAGCGCCGGGCTTTGCGGTGGCCACGGATAGAACCACGGCCAGGCCAGCGATCCGGAAAAGGTCGCATGCGCCTGCAGGAAGAGTTTTTCCGAAGCCGCTGCCGCGCGCTTTAGCGTGGCAATGGCCCACTCAGTACGCCTGGCCGGATCGCCGCGCAGCGCCGCCGGAGCAAAACTGTCGAAGGCAGCATCAAAGACCGGATTTACCGCGATCAATTGCCCTTCCAGATGGGTTGAAAGTTCACTGATTTCCAGTCCATAGCCCGCCAGCAGACCGCGGATATCGTCACAGTAGGTCTGACTGACGGCCGCCTGCTCAACATCAAAAATCGCGGGCTGATGACAGGGGATCTGCAACGCCTTGTATCCCAGTCCCGCCGCCCATTCAGCCAGTCCGGCCAGCGAATTAAACGGTGGCCGATCGCCGATAAACTGCGACAGGAATATGCCCGGCCCTTTTACTGTTTTCATCTCCACCTCCTTAAATGAAACACTCAATCCCGATATCTGAACGAGAACAGGAAAATAATCGCAATCAGCGCCGCCGCCACCGCCGGGATCCACCAGAAAATGGCCCAGCTCTCCGCGCTGGCATTGCCCGCCACCAGCTGGTTATAGAGCGCGCCGGAGATCTGCGATCCCAGCAACATGCCAATGCCATAAGTAAACATCACCACCATGCTCTGTGCCTGACCTTTAACCTTTTCACCGGCAATGCGATCGGTATAAATAAAGCCCACTACAAAGAAAAAGTCATAGCAGACGCCGTGCAACAGGATGCCGAGATAGATCAGACTGCGCGTCTCATCACTCATCCCCAGCGCAAACAGCGCATAGCGAACAAACCACGCCGCCATGCCAATCAGCAGCATGTATTTCACGCCAAGGCGACGAAACAGCAGCGGGATGATCAGCATAAAGACGATTTCCGACATCTGCCCCAGCGACATCAGCGTACTAACGTTCTGAACCCCGGCATCCGCCAGCCAGGATGCGGTGAAGGCGTAATAGGTCCCGAGCGGAATCGAAATCAGCGTGGCGCACAGTGCAAACACCAGAAAATGACGCAGCTTAAGCAACGCAAAGGCATCGGCACAGAACAGGTCCCGCACTTTGAGCGGCAACCCTTTGGCCGGGGCCGGCGTATGCGGCAGCGTCAGGCTGTAGATAGCCAGCACCAGCGAACTCAGCGCCGCCAGCTGGAAAACCGCAGTACTGGCGGAAATGCCGGTTACGCCAATAAATATCCCCGCCACGATCCAGCCGATAGTGCCGAACACCCGGACAACCGGAAAACTTTTCTCACTGCTGGCCAGGCTGTGAAACGCAATGTTATTCGACAGCGCCAGCGTCGGCATAAAGCAGAGGGTATAGCCGAATAACAGCGCAATCAGCAGCGCGCCGTTTTCATCGATCAGCGCCTGCGGCACCAACCACATAATCACCGCGCCCGCGAGATTCATTACCGCCATCACCTTTTGCGACGGAAAGAAGCGATCCACCAGCATACCGAGCACGAAGGGCGATAAAATCGAGGCGATCGGCCCGGCCGAAAACGCATCGCCAATCAGCAGCGACATATTATGCTGGGTCATTACCAGACCCAGGGTGACTGACCAGCTGCCCCAGATGAAAAACTGCATAAACATCATCAGGGAAAGACGTGGAACCAGCAGCCGCTGCTGCATGCGCTGACGCGCACTCTCCTGCACTGTCGCTATCATCAGAACCTCGTCATTTATCATCGATTACCGGTTGGTGAGCTGTAAAGTAATCGATTACAAATGATCAAACTTTCGCCGCGATCACAGTTCATCCGGCTGGATAGCGCCTCGATCGGAAAACGCGATCGCGGCGAGGTTTTAGCTGAAGTAATCGGCAAGGTGTTAAGAGCTGGCGTTAACAATCCGGCTGCGGCGAAAGCGGTAACGCTCATACAGCACTGAATAGAGCCCGCCGAGCACCACCAGAATTGCGCCGATGACGGTAGTGGATTCAGGCAGATTCCCCAGCAACAGGTAACCCACCGCCACCGACCACAGCAAAGTGGTGTAATCAAACGGTGCCAGCAACGAGGCTTCGGCGTAGCGCAGACTTAAGGTCATCAGAATCTGCGTGATGCCGCCCAGCAATCCACAACCCACCAGCAGCAGCAGTTGCGATCCGTGCGGTATTTTCCAGCCGCCGATCAGGGTGATTAGCGAGGTTAAGGCAGTGGTCACCGCGAACCAGAAGGCGATTGCGCCCGGCTTCTCTTTCCCATTGAGAAAACGTATCTGCACCAGCGCGCAGGCGGTACAAAACGCCGCCATCAGCGCCAGTAAAATCCCGGCAGAAGCGGATAGCGAGAAGCTGGCATTGAATGACAGATGTCCGGAGAACATCACCATGATGCCGCTGAATCCGGCCACAACCGCGACCCAGCGATGATGCCGCACCTTTTCACGCAGCAGCAGCGCCGCCAGTAGCACGGTAAACAGCGGAGCCGCATAGTTAATCGCGGTGGCATCGGTCAGGGAGATATAAAGCAGCGACAGGTAGCTGAAATAGAGGCCGCCGGTGCCCGCCAGACCGCGCAGGAAATGCCCGCGAACATTCCGGGTGCGGATGCCGTCCAGTACGCTGCCCTGCACCCGCAACCAGATCATCAGCGGCACCAGCGCCAGCACCGATCGGAAAAAGATCACTTCACCGACCGGAATAGCGCCATCCAGCCCTTTTACGCAGGCCAGCATCAGCGTCGAACTTAACGCAGCCAGGATTTTCATCACTATGCCAGCAGAGGCGTTCATAACGGCAGGCACCTATCGGGACGAGTAAAATAAGCAGCATTATCAGTGCGCTTAAGCGACGTGAACCTCAATATTGGCATAATGGCGCACCGTGATGTGCCGGGATTGGCTGGCAGACGGCATTTAATGTTTTTTTACCGCTGCCGGACAGCATGAAGAATTCACGCGGCCTGGATTAGGGTGGTGGGTAGAAGGGAAAACGGCTTCAGGGTGAGCGGTGTTCTGAGGTTGGGTTTATTGATCGGAACAGGCAATACCCGCTAAAAAGCAATAATTGCGTCAGGCTGAAAACGGCGCGATGGCCATCGCAGCTGCCAGTTCCCTGATACCGATATCCGGATCTTCAATCATAGCGGAAATGATTCCACCCGCTTGCGGAGGATTATGCATTGTCATCAGTGATCATCCTCATCATTCAGCAGGTTAGCGTCACCGACTCTGAACTCAAAGGTGATGCGCCAGTTTCCCGTAACCGTAGTCGACCAGCATGCAGAACATACCTTCCCGCTTCTGCCGGAACGCGCGTCCGCTTAATGTCGCTACGCTCTGCTGTTACACTGTGTCATCTGCCTGACAGCCGGGCGCCCTCTCTTAAGGAACGGGAGTAATTGATGTCCTCGTTACGTTTATTGTTATCTGAGTCGAACGATCCCTGGTTTAACCTGGCGGTGGAAGAGTGCATTTTCCGTCAGATGCCAGCGACCCAGCGGGTACTGTTTTTATGGCGCAATGCGGAAACCGTGGTGATCGGCCGAGCGCAAAACCCGTGGAAGGAGTGCAATACCCGGCGTATGGCAGAGGATGGCATCCGGCTGGCCCGTCGCAGCAGCGGTGGCGGCGCAGTGTTTCACGATCTCGGCAACTGCTGCTTCACCTTTATGGCCGGTAAACCGGACTATGATAAGAGCGTTTCAACCGCAATTATTCTGCGTGCGCTGGCGAAACTGGGCTTGCCGGCCGAAGCGTCAGGACGTAACGATCTGGTGGTCAGCACCGCCGACGGACTGCGCAAGATATCCGGATCGGCTTACCGGGAAACGCCCGATCGCGGCTTTCACCACGGCACTATTCTGATCAACGCCGATCTGTCACGGCTGGCAGATTACCTTAATCCCGACGTTAAAAAATTGCAGGCCAAAGGCATCACCTCGGTGCGCGCCAGAGTGGCGAATCTGGCGGAGTTAAGCCCTGGTATCAGCTATGAGGCGATTTGTGCCGCGGTGACCGAAGCCTATTTTGAACATTTTAATGCGCACTGCGAGCCTGAGTACATCTCACCGGCAGCGCTGCCCGATCTGCCGGGCTTTGAACAGCAGTTTGCCCGCCAGAGCAGCTGGGAATGGAATTTTGGTCAGGCACCGGACTTCTCGCATCTGCTGGATCAGCGGTTTAGCTGGGGCGGCGTTGAGATTCACTTCGACGTTGAACGCGGTGTTATCTCGCGCTGTCAGATTTTTAGCGACAGCCTCAATCCGACGCCGCTGGAAACGCTGGCGCAGCGGTTACAGGGCATCGCTTACCGGCCGGAGGCGCTGGACGAGGTATTGATTCAGCTCAGCGCTGATTTCCCGCAACAGCAGCAGGAACTGAATGAATTGCAGCAGTGGCTGGTAGCCAGCCTGCGTTAAAGGCGAAAAAGGCCGTTCCTGAGAACGGCCTGACCGGCTTAAAGATTGACGAATTTGTGCAGCACCCGCACCAGCTGAGTGACAAAGCCATATTCGTTGTCATACCACGAGACGGTTTTAACCAGTTGCAGATCGCCCGCTTCACTGATTTCAGTCTGGCTGGCATCAAAAATCGACCCGTATGGCAGCCCAATCACATCGGAGGAGACAATCGGATCCTCGGTATAGTTAAACGACTCGTTGTTTTCGCACGCCTGCTTCAGGGCAGCGTTTATCTGGTCGACCGTGACCTTCTTCTCCAGAATCGTCACCAGCTCGGTGACCGATCCGGTTTTGGTCGGCACGCGCTGCGCATGCCCTTTTAGCTTGCCGGCCAGTTCAGGGATCACCAGGCCAATCGCCTTCGCCGCGCCGGTAGTATGCGGAATGATGTTCTCTGCCGCCGCGCGCGAGGCCCGGAAATCTTTGCCGCGCGGCCCGTCCACCAGCGCCTGAGTGCCGGTGTAAGCATGGATGGTGGTCATGGTGCCGACTTTGATGCCGAAACTGTCATGCAGCGCTTTCGCCATCGGCGCCAGGCAGTTGGTGGTACAGGAGGCAACCGAAACAATGGTGTCTTCAGCGCTGAGCGTGTCGTGGTTGACGTTAAACACTACGGTCTTCATCTCCCCCGCTGGCGCGGAGATCAATACCCGTTTCGCCCCCGCATCGATATGTGCCTGAGCTTTTTCTGCTGAGGTATAGAAGCCGGTACACTCAATCACCACGTCTACGCCCAGCTCGCCCCACGGAATGTTGCGCGCCTCTTTCTCGGCGTACACGGTGATTTTTTTGCCATCCACCTGCAGCGCTTTGTCACCCGCCTCAACGCTGAACGGAAAAGCGCCGTAGTTGGTGTCATATTTCAGCAGGTAGGCCAGCATTTCTGGCGAGGTTAAATCGTTGATGGCAACGATTTCAACCGCTTCCTGCTGCTCAAGAATGCGTCTGAGGACCAGACGGCCGATACGTCCAAAACCATTAATGCCGATCTTCTTCATTTGGATCTCCAGCATGTCAGTATGTCAGGGGTTTTTGTCACGTGTTCAGCATCAGCGTAGTCAGGGGCGCGCCGATGTTATGGGCTAAAAATAGCATCAGACCAGGCTGAAGAAGGGGCAATCTATGCGCCGGAGAGGCAAATGGGTAACAGCAGAGAGAAAGATGCAGAACAGAATAAGTCAGCGGAGATAAACACAGACATTATTTTAATTTCAGGGCGGACTAAAAAAACAAAAAACCCGCACAAGGCGGGTTCTGTTAATTATCAATTTCAGGCTTATCTGCTCAGGTTATTACCGTCATCGCGATTGTAAGCGTAATTGACAATTAAAATTTACAGCGGGCTGACGTTAGCTGCTGATGGGCCTTTAGCGCCGTTTTCAATAGTGAATTCGACCTGCTGACCTTCATCCAGAGTTTTATAATCGTTGCCCTGAATTGCAGAGAAATGTACGAATACATCTTTGCTGCCATCCTGAGGAGAGATAAAACCAAAACCTTTACCAGCGTCAAACCATTTTACTAAACCAGTCATTTTATTAGACATCGATACTTCCTTAATTTATGAGCCACTAAGTGGCGAAGATGGCCTGTCTTTCAGAGGGATACTTACTAGGCACTTAGGAGGAGACTCACGAAGAAGGGGTATCTTTTGATATCGCTTGCACTGAGGACTGCTTTACTAAAACTGCTTTCATAAGGTCTGTGTTCCAAACCGATGACGCTATTAAGCCACGCCTCACCGCTTTTATCAAACACTATTTTAATTTAATTTTAACATCCAGACGTCCGGAGCGCTTTTAATCGCAGCGGTATGTTTTTCAGGCGGGGAAATTTGCGCTTCGCCTGGCGGAAAAATAAAGCGATGCGCCGGAAAAATAAATAACCCGGCGCGGGATAATACCGGGAAATAAAAAAGCTGAAATAACGCGCAACGATAAACTCACTCATCCCTCGTTGCGCTTCAGATGCGGGGATTACGCCGGTTCAGGCTGCTGTCGTGCGGCATGACGCGCCGTCACGGTAAACACCATCAGACCGGCAATCCCCAACGCCACGCCGACCCAGGCGGTTGAGATCCAGCCATAACCCAGTGACACGGTCAGCCCTCCCAGCCAGGCACCCATCGCGTTAGCAATGTTCAGCGCTGAGTGGTTCATCGCTGCCGCCAGCGTTTGCGAATCATTGGCAACGTCCATCAGGCGAATCTGCAGCGACGGCAGCAGCACCGAACAGGTGCCAATCAGGAACGTGGCCAGTAATCCGGTTGCCACATGTTGCACCAGCAGGGGGAAGGCGGCCATCACCAGCACATTCCACAACAGCGTCCAGCCAATGATATTCAGTACCGCACCGTCAGCAAGCCGTCCGCCCACCAGGTTGCCGATAATCATCCCCAGTCCGAACGCCACCATTGCCCACGGAATCAGCGCAGCAGACATTCCGGCCAGGTTGATCAGCGTCGGCGCAATATAACTGAAGATGGCAAACATACCGCCAAAACCTACCGCGCCCACCAGCAGCGTCAGCAGCACCTGAGCATTTTTCAGCGCACCTAGTTCGCGCAGCGGATGCGCATCCGCATCGCCTGGGGTGTAAGGCACGTAGCGCCCAATCAGCAGACAGGTCAGCAGCCCAATCGCCCCGACAAAGGTAAAGACCACGTGCCAGCTGAACAACTGCCCGATCCACGAGCCCAGCGGTACGCCAATCAGGGTCGCGACCGTCAGCCCGAGCATCAGTGACGCCAGCGCCCGTCCACGTCGTTCGATCGGCACCAGCGAGGCGGCCACCAGTGATGCCACGCCAAAGTAAGCACCGTGCGGCAGGCCGGTCAGAAAGCGCGCCACCAGCAGTCCGTGATAGCTTTCAGCCATGGCGCTGGCGACATTCCCCAGGCTGAACAGTGCCATCAGGATCAGCAGCAGTGACTTGCGCGCCATCCGTGCGGCGAGCACGGCAATCACCGGCGCGCCCACGACTACGCCCAGCGCATAGCTGGCGATGGCGTTACCGGCCTGCGGCTCAGTGATCGCTAATGAGCGTGAGACGTCGGGCAGCAAGCCCATCATGATGAACTCGCCGGTGCCGATGCCAAAACCTCCCAGCGCCAGTGCCAGCAACGCCCAGCGGGCAAAGCCGGCAGCGTCGGTTTGACGATTATTTTTTAACAACATATTTTCCCAATGGATTGAACAGATAACAGAACCGCAGAGCCGGATAACGGGCATCCCGTCGCCCGGTAAGCGCGGGCAGACTATAGAAAGGAAGAACCGCCTTAGCAACCCGATAATGTGACACAGCGCACGCTTACCCCGGTCGTGAACCGCTGTTGCAGCCGCCGCTGCTCTCCAGCCAGCGGTAAAAATCTGGCTGAGAGATGAGATCTGGTTCACACTTTTGTCAGCGGCAATGTTGCCATTGGGATTCAGATCAGGGAAATGCCGTGACGTGAACAGCACTCAACAACTCAGACATGACATGCGATTAGCGCTCTGCTGTGTGCCCGCTATCCTGATAATTTTTGGCATTGGCCTCGCGACCCAGCATCTCCGGGAAGCCAGCGTGATGGCCAGCGGTGCACTGCCGCTGGCGTTTGGTGCCAGTAAAACCTGGGAGGGATCGTCAGCAAAATTACTGCTGGCGACCCTGCTCAGCCTCGGGCTGTGTGCATTTTTCGGTGCGCTGACCGGCAGCCTGCTGCTGTTTATCAGCGGTTCAATGCTGTTCGCCGCTGGCTATGCGGTAATCAGCGGCATTAATGGCACCGCCGGCTGGGTGGTACAACAGTCGGCCATCGCCTGGATGATATCCGGTTATTTTCCGGGCGACATCAGTCACGCCGCCAGCCGCGCCGGGCTGGTAATGCTCGGCGGTACGGTGCAGCTGATGCTGATTTGCCTGCTGGTGCGCAGCGGGGACTTCCGGCTGCAATCGCTGACCCGCGTTACCTGGCGCAGCGCTGTCCGGCGGCTGAAACACGCCTCGCGGCCCAAAATACATCTGCGCTGGTCGGTGGTGTTTGCCGTCATCGCTATGGGCACGGCGCTGCTGACAGTTCATCATTTTTCGCTGCAGAACGGCTACTGGACCGGCATGACCCTGCTGCTGTGCCTGCGCAGTCATTTTCGTGAATCACTGCTGCGGGTACCCGCCCGCACCCTTGGCACGCTATCGGGTTGCCTGGCGGCAGGCATTCTCAGCCACAATGTGCATCAGCCTGCGCTGCTGGCGGCGGCATTTATCCTGTCAGCGTACATCGCCTTCACGCTCTCTTACCGGCTGGCGAACGGCTCCTATTTTGTTTTTACCTTCTTCGTCACGCTGATGGTCGTGCTGATGATTTCGCTCACCGGTCTGGTGCAGGGTAACGTGGCGGAGGATCGTCTGCTGGCAACCGCCATCGGCAGCGGCTTCGCGCTGGCCGCGATCCTGCTGACCCGTCTGGCGGCAGCCATGCAGGCGAAGCTGAGCGGAAAGGCGGATTTCGAGACGCTTTACTGAAAGTAACCCGCCGTGAGTCAGCGGCGGGTTACAGCTGGTGGCGGATTAATGCGGGAACAATGAGGGTGCCCACAGGCTGGGATCGACCTCAGCAAACCGGGCGCGAATGAAATGCGGTTTGAGTTTAAACGGCACGGTACAGTCAAAGATGGTTTTGGTGGTGGTCCCTTTGTCGCTGATGCGCGGATCGTAAAACGGTTGCTGGGAAGGATCGAGCACATGCCCGGCCACGCCCGGCACAAACAACGTATCCAGATCGCCGACAAAGCGGGTCTGCATCGCCCACATCACGTCATCGGTATCAAACAGATCGACATCCTCATCCACCAGAATCACGTTCTTCAGTTCGCGGTAGACCGCCAGCGCAATCAGTGCCGCCTGGCGGGTCATTCCGTCATCACCGGCATTGCGTTTCGCCACCTGTAGCACCGCCAGAAACTTGCCGCCACCGGCACTGTGGGCATAGACGTTTTTGACCAGGCCGGGCAGCGCATCTTCACATTGCAGATAGATACTGGCCTCAGTGGGGATACCGGCAAGGCTGACATGCTCTTCGCCCGGCCCGACCAGGGTCTGCAATATCGGCTGGCGGCGGGTGGTAATCGCTTTGACCTTAATCACTGGCAGCGACGGATTGGCCTCGCCGGTGTAGCCCGGAAACTCCGGCATCGCTTTGCCGCTGTGGGTGTGCTGATCTTCCGCCACCCGCACGCCTGGCAGGATCTCGCCTTCTATCACTATCTCGGCCCGGGCGATGGCGCGCTGGTTTATCGTCAAACAGTCGACCAGCTCTACCGGCCGGCCGCGCAGTCCTCCGGCAACGCACAGTTCATTGAAGCCAAACGGCGTAGTGGGCGCTTCGAACTCCGCGCCGATAGTGATAGCCGGGTCCAGTCCCATATTGATTGATACCGGCAGCGCCTTGCCTGCCGCTTCAGCTTTTTGCCGGAAGGCGTCGATGTGGCGGCCAGGCGCAAAGAAAATCGACAGCTCATCCTTACCCTGAACACATAAGCGATGAATAGTGACGTCGGTGTTATCACGGTCGTCCGGATCGCTGCCCAGCACCAGCCCGAGGCAGAAGTAAGGGCCGGCATCTTCAGTGGTATTGGTTGGTGCGGGTAGAATCTTACGCAGATCAAAGTCCGGATCGTCGGCGCGATAGACCACCTGCTGACACGGCGCATCCTTCTGCTCTATCTGCACCGGCGGAGTGACGTTACGTCGCGCCTGCGCCATCTGAATCCCCAGCTCGCGTGCCGGCGCACCCAGCAGCGCGCTGACCCGTTCGCGGCTGGCCATCAGCCCCACCAGCACCCGCGCATCCGGAAAGCCTTTGATGTTATTAAAGGTCATCGCCGGGCCGATGCGGGTCGGCCGCATCACTGTCCCGCCGGCACCGATATAGCGGTAGACGCCCGCCAGTTCGGCAATCGGGTCGACTTCGCGATCGGTCTCAATATAGTGACCCGGTAACGTTTGCAGCAACGCGATCGCCGAGCGCAAATCGTTAACCGGCGGCACCTGCCAGCCCTGAGGATGCGGATCGCCAGGTTTAACTTCATGATAGGTGGTCGGGCGTTTTTGCGGCATGATTCACTCCTTATCGGGATTCAACCCAGCTTTTCAGATGCTGTAACACCTCACCCCAGCGGGTATTGCAGAACGGCAGATGCGGATCGCGATCGGACCAGCCACCATGACTGAGCGCCACAATGGTTTGATCGGGTCCGAAATCGGCCAGCGTGATACGCAGAGTTTTTCCCGCCGGGCTATCCGGCTCGTCAACCGAGACCTGCACCAGTTCCTCGTCCGGCACCAGTTTTTCGGTTCGCCAGCTGATATGGGCGTGCGGATTAGGTCGCAGAGTCAGAATTTCGCCCGCGGCAATCGTTCCTTCAACCACACCCAGATGCCAGCTGGCGAGTTGGGTGATATCGGTTAAGGCGGCATAGACCCGGCTGCGTGCAGCGGTGATTTTGATGGCGTGATGAAGCGTGATCATATGAACTCCCCGAACAGCGTGTAAAAGCAGTCGCAGAAAGTATATGTGTCAATCAGCAGCACGGTTTGTCCTGGTTAGTCCTCTCCCGCTTCGCACCGCCTGTCAGCGATGTCAGCCCCGACGCCACGCAGGCTGGCAGGCCGGGTAAGGTTTGAGTCAGTAAATGTAACCATTCACTGCACCAGGCTTTCCCCGCGCCGCTTATAGCTCGCCGGTATTGACCCGGCGGCCAATATCCCGCAGCTGCGAATATTTCTCCAGCAGCTGCGGACCGTCATCCAGGCTCATGGCAAACATCCACATATAGGTCATCACCGAATAGAGGTGCCCGGCCTGAATATTGCCGCGACCGGACATGGCGAAAATGGTCACGCCAAACAGCAGCGCCGCGACGCTGCCTATCGCCAGATAACCCAACGCTTCCCGATCGGATAAGCGAATACGCAGGCTGGCCAGCACCTGATAGTGACGTCCCAGCGCCGAAGGGCTGGCATCACCAACCAGCTGCACCTCTTTTTCCAGCCGGTTATTCAGCCGACCAAATAACGCGTCGTTTTTACGGGTGAAGCCGGGCAGGAAGCAGGCGAAAAACAGCAGGATCGCCAGGCAGCCCGCGCCGGTCCAGAACTCAATCACCAGCAGCATCACCGCCGCCCCGCTCATTGACGCCAGCGAGGTGATCAATACCGGTAAATGCTTCTCAAAAAAGTCGACAAATTCGCGTGACAGCGCGACGCGTGCCGCAATAGTCGAGGCGTTATGTTGCTCGTGTCGCTGCGCCACAATCACCGGCACCGCCAGTTCGGCGTAAATACGGGCGAAGGTGCGGGTATCAACGCTGCGCCGTGCGGCGCCGATCGCCCACATGATAAACACCATCACCGCATACAGCAGCGCATGCCAAGCCTGGCCGGTCACAATGGCATTGATAGCAAAGCCAGCCAGCAGCGGATACAGCAGGTACATCACATTTTCAGCCACCACCAGCAGCAGCGTGAGCATGAGTTTTCGGCTGTGTCGGCGTCCGAGCTTTTTTAATGTCAGAATAGCGCTGCGTGCGGCAGGTACCGGCACGAGGTTTTTGGCGGAATACATAGAATTATTTTCTGATAAGATGAGTCTTGAGCGGTTGCTCAAAATCGAAAGGCAGTGTATTTGAGCAACCGCTCAAAGTCAACGAGAGAGCGATGATGAAACAGTCGGCGGAAGCGCTAAGAATTAAAATCCTTGAGGGTGCAGTCGCACTATTTATTGAGAAAGGCATCGGGAAAGTGACCACCCGGGAATTAACCGAATCCGTGGGGATTTCACGCAGCCACATCTATCACTATTTCAGCAACTGGCAAACGCTGTGTCTGGCGGCGCTTGAACGCTTCATGCATAACGAGTTTGCGCACTTTTCCGCGATGCTGGCGGCCGTTCCGCCGCCGCAGCGCCTCGGGCTGTTGTTTGAAAGCTATCTGCCCAACTCGCCCGATGCGGTCTGGCAGCTTTACGCTTCGTTCTGGCAACTGGCGAGTCATAATCCGGCTTATGCGGCGCTGGCGGAAGAGATGACGGCAAAATGGCAGGGGCTGATGGAGAGTCTCATCGCTGCTGAGGTCGAAAACGGCACGCTGTGCGTAACCGATGTGGCACGCACCGCACGACAGCTGAGTGCCATGCTCAATGGCTACGCCGATCTGCTGACCATCAATCCTTCCGCAGCCAAAGCCGGTGAAGCACTGGACGATTTGAATCATTTTGTCGGACAAATGCGCGGATAACGTCCTTTTAACCGTTGCGGTTAACGCCAGCAAAGTGGGTCATTTTTAATTAATTGTTAATAAAAGGTTTAATATTTTAACGAATTGACTGGCTGACTGCGATTATTTAAACCGCCCGACAAAGCGACAATAATGCCGGCTTTTCTTTTTTTAGCGGCGCTTTTTCGAATAGCGTTTTCCCGCCGAAACAGCTGTTTACACAACTGGTTATCCCTTACTGCCAGCCCATGAAACCGGGTAAATCCGTGTTTTTACGTGCTTTATTAAAAGCCCCTGAACAGATCCCGGCTGATAAAAACGCTCATAAAGCAACCAAGCCGTTGATAAACAAAGCAAATAATCCGTAAACCGGCGATAAAATTAATCATTGAGTCGGACCTTAAAAACCAATATATTGGCCGCGTTTTATCTACAGCCATTACTTTTTTTATTCATTTATTCAACTGCGACGTTACACCCGTCCCGGTTGTAGGAGAGATATGATGACGGATAAAGTCCGTATTGATAGTTTGAATGCGCAGACCTTAAACGGAAACAATGAAACCTATTTAGCCCGTCAGGCTGAATTTGAATCAAACGTTCGAAGTTACCCACGCAAATTGCCGTTCGCGATTGCGAAAGCACAAGGTGTCTGGATCACTGACGTCGAGAATAATCAATATCTTGATTGTCTTGCCGGTGCCGGAACGCTGGCATTGGGCCATAACCATCCAGACGTTCTGCAGAGTATTCAAAATGTCATTACCAGCGGCTTGCCGTTACATACGCTCGATTTGACTACCCCGTTAAAAGATGAGTTCTCTGAGTACCTGCTCTCTTTACTGCCGGGCCAGGGCAAAGAATATTGCCTGCAGTTCACCGGTCCGTCTGGCGCGGATGCGGTTGAAGCGGCTCTGAAACTGGCGAAAAAGCATACCGGTCGTTCCGGTATCATCAGCTTCTCGGGGGGTTATCACGGTATGACCCACGGCGCGCTGTCGGTGACCGGCAACCTGTCACCGAAAGAGGCCGTCGACGGTATGATGCCGGAAGTGCAGTTCATGCCGTATCCGCATCTTTATCGCTGCCCACTGGGCCTTGGCGGTGAAGCGGGCGTTAAAGCACTGACCTACTACTTCGAAAACCTGATCAACGACGTTGAGAGCGGCGTGCGCAAACCAGCGGCGGTGATCCTCGAAGCGGTTCAGGGTGAAGGCGGCGTTAACCCGGCGCCGGCGGAGTGGCTGCAGCGCATCCGTAAAGTGACCCAGGAACATGGCATTCTGCTGATCCTCGATGAAGTGCAGGCTGGTTTTGCCCGTACCGGTAAGTTCTTCGCCTTTGAACACGCCGGCATTGAGCCGGACATCATCGTGATGTCCAAAGCGGTCGGCGGCGGTCTGCCACTGGCGGTGCTCGGCATTAAGAAACAGTTCGATGCCTGGTCTCCGGGTCATCACACCGGCACGTTCCGCGGCAACCAGCTGGCGATGGCAACCGGTCTCACCACCCTGAAGCTGCTGAAAGACAATAACATTGCTGACAAAGTGGCGGCGCAGGGCGAGTGGCTGAAAGGCAAACTGGGCGAACTGCAACAGCGTTATCCGGTGATCGGTAACGTGCGCGGCCTGGGTCTGATGATCGGCATCGAGATGGTGAAACCGGACGAAGCCGCCGATCACATGGGCAGCTTCCCGGCCGATGGTGAACTCTCGGCGCTGGTACAGAAAAAATGTTTCGAAAACGGCCTGATTCTGGAGCGTGGCGGTCGTCACGGTAGCGTGCTGCGTCTGCTGCCGTCCCTGCTGATCACCAATGCAGAACTGGACGTGTTTATGGATAAATTTGAAAACGCCCTGCTGTCAGCTGGCGTGAAACCAGTTTGAGTGGAGTGAATGCAATGTCCCGGTTAAACCCGATTCTGGCGGCCTCAGCACAGAGCACCGAGGCCTACCAGCAGGCGATTGCCCAGAGTAGCGCGGCGGTCGTTAAGTGGCTGGAACAACCTGAGATGTATCAGGGCAAAACCGTCGCTGAGCTGCGTGAACGTATTACGCTGGACTTCAATCCTCAGGGCCTGGGTAACCAGGCCGCGATTGAGCGCGCCATCGAGTACTTCCTGAAAGACAGCCTGTCAGTGCATCACCCACAATGTGTGGCGCACCTGCACTGCCCAAGCCTGGTGATCAGCCAGGCGGCAGAAGTGTTGATCAACGCCACCAACCAGAGCATGGATTCGTGGGATCAGGCACCTTCCGCCACCATCATTGAGATGAAGCTGATCGAGTGGCTGCGTACTCAGGTGGGTTACCAGCCTGGCGACGCTGGCGTGTTCACCAGCGGCGGCACCCAGAGCAACCTGATGGGCCTGATGCTGGCGCGTGATGCCTGGTTTGCCCGTCAGGGACATTCGGTACAGCAGGATGGCCTGACCGGCGATCTGAAAAAGATCAAAGTCTTCTGCTCTGAAAACGCGCACTTCTCGGTACAGAAGAATATGGCGCTGCTCGGCCTTGGCTATCAGTCGGTGACGTTGGTTAAAACCGATCGCTTCGCCCGCATGGATCTGGACGATTTACGTCACAAGCTGGCCCAGGCTCAGGCCAACGGCGAGCAGGTGCTGGCGATTGTTGCGACTGCAGGCACCACCGATGCCGGTGCGATCGATCCGCTGCGCGAGATCGCCACGCTGGCGGCAGAACAGCAGATCTGGGTACACGTCGATGCGGCCTGGGGCGGTGCGTTGCTGCTGTCCGAACAGTATCGCGACTATCTGGATGGGATTGAGCTGGTGGACTCCATCACGCTCGACTTCCACAAGCAGTTCTTCCAGACCATCAGCTGTGGCGCTTTCCTGCTGAAAGAGGCGCGTCACTATGAGCTGATGCGTTATCAGGCGGCCTACCTGAATTCAGAGTTTGATGAAGCGCAGGGCGTGCCGAATCTGGTGTCGAAGTCGCTGCAGACCACCCGTCGTTTTGATGCACTGAAACTGTGGATGGGTCTTGAAGCGCTGGGTCAGAAACAGTATGCCGCGATCATCGATCACGGCGTGACGCTGGCGCAACAGGTTGCTCAGTACATTGAGCAGCAGGCCGCGCTGGAGCTGGTGATGCAGCCGCAGCTGGCGAGCGTGCTGTTCCGCTATCGCCCGGCCCATCTGGCGCACCTCAGCGACGCGGAAATCGCGCTGCTGAACCAGCGTATCGGTGATGCCCTGCTGGAGTCTGGCCGCGCCAACGTCGGCGTTACCGAATTCAACGGCGTCACCTGTCTGAAAATGACGCTGCTGAATCCGACCGTCACGCTGGAAGATATTCAGATCCTGCTGACCCTGGTGGAAACCACTGCACAGCAGCTGGTGTAAGTTACCGGTTGTTAAAAAGGCTCCCACGGGAGCCTTTTTTATGCCGGCAACAGCCGGTTTAGCGCGATGGCGGTTCATCCAGCAGCCGCAGATGGTCATCTTTGTTGAGGGTCATCAGCGCCACAATGCTGATCAGCGCGGTGATCATCACGTACCAGGCGGGAATATCCAGATTACCGGTCTGCCTGATTAAGCCGGTGATAATCAGCCCGGCACAGCCGGAGAAGACCGCGTTAGAGAGCGAATAGGCCAGCCCCAGACCGGTATACCGCACGCGGGTAGGAAACATCTCCGCCAGCATCGCCGGTCCCGGTCCGGCCAGCAGTCCGACTATCCCGCCAGCAATAAACACCACCAGCGCCTTCAGTCCCAGACCGCTGCTCGCCGCCTGCAGTACGTTGAGCAGCGGCAGCGCCAGCAACAGCAGCAGTACCGCCGCCGTCACCATCACCGCGCGGCGGCCAATTTTATCGCTCAGTATGCCAGCCGGAATGATGGTCGCGGCAAAGCCGAGGTTCGAGATCACCGCAATCAGCAGCGCCTGATTAAAACCGGTATGCAGCGAAGCCTGCAGGTAGGTCGGCATAATCACCAGATAGGTATAGCCGGCGGCCGACCACACCATCAGCCGACAGATACCAAGCAGAATAGTTTTCAGCGTCGCGCCGAGGCTGGCCTTAACTATCCCGGCCGCCGGTTCTGCCTGTTGCCGGATAAACGCCGGGGTCTCCTCCATCTGCACCCGCAGCCAGAGCGCCAGCGCACCTAAAGGCAGCGCGAGGAAAAAGGGAATACGCCAGCCCCACGCCAGCATCTGCTCCGGGGTTAACAGCAGTGACAGCAGCGCCACAATGCCTGCGCCCGCCAGCAGTCCCAGCGCCACGGTAAACGACTGCCAGGCCCCGAACAGCCCACGCTTACCGCGCGGCGCAAATTCGGTCATCAACGAGACCGCCCCGCCATATTCGCCGCCCGCGAACAGCCCCTGCAGAATACACAGCACGGTAATGATCAGCGGAGCCAGCACGCCCAGGGTAGCGTAGGTCGGTACCAGCCCGATGGCGGTGGTCGCCAGCGTCATCATAATCAGCACAAAAATCAGCGTCGGCTTACGCCCGATGCGGTCGCCCATCCGGCCAAAGATAATCGCGCCGAGCGGACGGAAAAAGAAGGCGATGGCGAACGAGGCATAGGTCAGTAAGATTCCGGTCAGCGCCGACTCCCCCTCAAGCCGAAAAAAATTCTGCGCAATCAGGGTGGCGAGAAAGCCGTAAACGGCAAACTCATACCATTCAATAAAATTCCCCACCGAACCGGCCAGCAAAGCACGTTTACGGCTGGCGGAACTGAGCAGCTTATCAGCGGCGTCGGACATGGCAGGTGATCCTTTTTGTCGTGGCATCAATCGCTTATGATTAGCACAATCGCTGATAAATTGCCCGGGCATCTGTGGTCGGCGTTAACTCAGCCACAAAACGCCGCGCCAGAGTACGGTTAGCCGGCTTTTTCGTCCGGGGGACTTGCACTCCGGCGCGACGATCGTCAGGATGTGCGCAATTAACTGAACCGGGCGGATAAACCATGAACGCACACACTTCAAAAGATCCTCTGCACGGCGTGACGCTCGAGATGCAGGTAAACCACTTAGTGGCACAGTATGGCTGGTCTGAGCTGAGTAAGCGCATCAACATTAACTGCTTTAAAAGCGATCCCAGCGTGAAATCGAGCCTGAAGTTTTTGCGCCGTACGCCGTGGGCGCGGGCAGAAGTCGAAGCACTCTACCTGGCGTCTTTGCAGCAGAAAACGCAGGCGGCACCTGCGCCCGAAGAGGACCCCTGGGCGGGCTGGCGAGGCAATAAGCCGGAGTAATCGCGATTGCCAGAGGAATAAAAAAAGCCCGCGTCGGGTAACCGGCGCGGGCTTTTTGACGATCAGGCGATGATTACAGCGCCATATCGTGTTGCGGTGATGCGGCCGATTTTTCAGCCGGCGCAGCCGGTGCTGCTGGCGCATTGTCATCCATATGGATCACCGGCGGCGTGGTCAGTTGCAGCGTTGACGCGGTGTCATTCCACACCTGCTGCAGCAACGGAACGTTGTCATTCAGTTTCTGGCCGTAACCCGGGATCATTTTATGAATCTTCGCCTGCCACTCGGCTGACTTAAACTCTTCCGGGAACAGTTTCTGCATCACGTTCAGTGCGATTGGGGCCGCAGTTGAGGCACCCGGTGAGGCACCCAGCAGTGCAGCAACGGTTTTCTGCTGATCGGTCACAATTTCGGTGCCCAGTTTCAGCACGCCGCCCTTCTCTTCATCTTTTTTGATGATCTGTACGCGCTGACCGGCCTGAATCAGTTTCCAGTCCTCTTTCTTCGCATCCGGATAGTACTCTTTCAGTGCAGCAAAGCGGTCATCGTCAGTCAGCATCACCTGACCCACCAGGTATTTCACCAGGTCGAAGTTATCCATCCCAACGTGGGTCATCGGGATCACGTTGTGGGTGGTGGTGGTGCTCAGCAGATCAAACAGGGAACCATTTTTCAGGAATTTGGTTGAGAAGGTGGCGAACGGTCCAAACAACACCACGCGCTTGCCATCCAGGTAACGGGTATCCAGATGCGGAACCGACATCGGTGGCGCACCGACAGAAGCCTGACCGTACACTTTGGCCAGATGACGATCGGCAATCGCGCTGTTCTCTGTCACCAGGAACGAGCCGCCCACCGGGAAGCCAGCATAGTTTTCAGCTTCAGGAATACCGGTTTTCTGCAGTAACTTCAGCGCGCCGCCGCCAGCACCGATAAAGACATATTTCGCATCAACCGCACGCTCAGTGCCGTTTTTAGCGTCTTTAATGGTGACGTGCCACGAGTTGTCGCCGTTACGTTTAAAGTCCGTCACTTCGGATGAGGTTTCCAGTCTGAAGTTATCATTTTTCTTCAGGCTGCCGATCAGCTGGCGGGTAATTTCACCGTAGTTAACGTCGGTGCCGACCGGCGTCCAGGTCGCGGCCACTTTCTGCTGCGGATCACGTCCTTCCATCACCAGTGGTGCCCACTGCGCGATCTGCTGATGATCGGTAGAGAACTTCATGCCCTGGAACAGCGCGGTTTTCTGCAGCGCCGCGTAGCGTTTGGTCAGGAAGTCGACGTTGTCGCCCCATACAAAACTCATGTGCGGTGTCGAGTTAATGAAGCTGCGGGGATCGTGCAACACGCCTTCTTTAACCTGTGCGGTCCAGAACTGGCGAGACACCATAAAGGCTTCGTTGATTTCCAGCGCTTTGGTGACGTCAATCGAGCCATCTTTACGCTCAGGCGTATAGTTCAGCTCCATGTTGGCAGAGTGACCGGTACCGGCGTTGTTCCAGCCGTTAGAGGATTCCAGCGCCACGCCGTCCAGTTTTTCCACCATGATCTGTTTCCAGCCTGGCTGTAACTCTTCCAGCATGGTGCCCATTGAGGCGCTCATGATGCCGCCGCCAATTAACAGTACGTCGGTTTTCTCTGGTGAAGTTTCAGCATGAAGCGCTGAAGAAACAAGCAATGCCGCGAGGGAAAGTGCAGGGATAACTTTTGTTGATTTAATCATTTCGCAATCTACAGTTAACTTAATCGTACTGGTTAAAAAAAGTCCTCAAAGTTTAAAATAATGTTATTTATGAGTTAATGCGAAAATAGTTATAAAATTAAAAATAGCCATTTAGTCTTAATTTAATTACAAAAGGCATACGAAATTTACTAACTATTTTAACCTCACATTAAAGGTGCACTTTGAATTATTCAATCCCCTAAGGCAAATAATCTGACCGTTTTTTCCTGCTGCATACGCGGCTAAACCTGTACGGGTGCAGCGTCTTAGCGTATGTTTCCTGGCGAACCACTCACCCGCGCTGAACACCGATGAAAAGCCAATCACAAAAAAGATATGCCGTGAATAAACGCCCGATGAAACTCAGCACGCTGACCACACTGATGATGACGGCGGTGATCTTTACCGTCCTGCTGTGCGTCCATCTGCTCTATTTCATTCAGATAGATAATTTTGCCCAGTCGCATCTTAAAGATAAAGCGATGGCGGTGGCACGCACCGTGGCCGACAGTCCCGAGCTTCAGCGTGGACTGCGCCGTCCTGACGGTCGCGACCTGATACAGCCCGTCGCCGAGGCGGCACGCAAACGCAACGATCTGCTGTTTGTGGTGGTCACCGATATGAAAGGCATCCGTTTTTCGCATCCTAATCCCGATGCGATCGGCAAACATTTCATTGGCGACGATCTCAATCCGGCGCTGGCTGGCCGGGAAAATGTTGCGGTCAATCACGGTGTGCTGGTCGAAGCATTACGGGTGTTCACTCCGGTTTATGACGACAGGCATCAGCAGATTGGCGTGGTGGCGATCGGGATTTCACTCAATGACGTGGCGGCGCAGATCGCTAAAAGCCGCTGGAACATCGTCTGGACCGGCTTATTTGGCGGTATTGTCGGTTTGCTGGGTATCTATATTCTGGTCAGACGGCTGAAGACCATTTTGCTCGGGCTGGAACCGCATGAAATTTCCAGCCTGTTTGAGCAACGCCAGGCGATCCTTAATTCGATTAAGGAAGGGGTGATCGCGGTGGACGAGCACTCCCGCGTCAGCCTGATAAACCATGCCGCGCAACAGTTGCTGCACGAGACCACCCGCAAAATGCCACTGAGTGGCGATAGCCTGCCGGAAGAGAGCGTACTGCACAGCCACCAGCAGGATGCGCTGCACCAGGGCAAAGCCTGGCACGATCAGGAACTCACCATCGGCGGGCGTATTCTGATCAGTAATACCGTGCCGGTGCGCAGCCGCGAGCGGATTATTGGCGCGGTGACCACCTTCAGGGACAAAACCGAGATTAGCCAGCTAATGCAGCGCCTGGACGGCATGGTAAACTATGTCGATGCGTTGCGTGAACGCTCCCATGAGTTCATGAATAAGCTGCATGTCATTCTGGGTCTGCTGCACATGAAAAACTATGCGCAGATGGAAGAGTACATTCTTAAGACGGCGAACAACTACCAGACTGAGATTGGTTCGCTGTTACAGAAGATCAAATCGCCGGTCATTGCGGGCTTTCTGTTAAGCAAAATCAACCGGGCGAATGATGAAGGGCATCAGCTGATTATTGATGAAGCCAGTTTCCTGCCCGACTGCGGCAGCGAACAACAGAGCGCCGTGCTGATCACCGTGCTGGGTAATTTAATTGAAAACGCCCTTGAAGCGCTGGACCCGGAAACCGAAGGGGAAATCCACCTGATGCTGCATTATCAGAATGGCTGGCTGGCCTGTGAAGTCAGTGATGATGGCCCCGGCATTGATGGGTCGCAGCTCGCCGCCATCTTCGAACGAGGCGTCTCGTCGAAAGGAGACGATCGCGGCGTGGGACTGTTCCTGGTTAAACAGCAGACAGAAAGCCTGGGCGGTAATGTCAGCGTCGAGTCGGAGCCGGGTGTGTTCACCCAATTTTTAGTGCAACTCCCGTGGGAGAGAGGAAGAAAAGTCGAATGATCAATGTCTTAGTTGTCGATGATGATGCTATGGTCGCCGAGCTGAATCGCTGTTATATCGGTCAGATCCCCGGTTTTACCTGCTGCGGCACCGCCTCGACATTACAGCAGGCCAAAGAGCAGTTACTCCAGTCGGATTCGCAGGTCGATCTGGTGCTGCTGGACATCTATATGCAACAGGAGAACGGTCTCGACCTGCTGCCCGAACTGCGCAGTGCCGGACGCCCGGTCGACGTGATCATCATCTCTTCCGCCGCCGATGCGGCCACCATCAAAACGTCGCTTAATTACGGTGTGGTGGACTACCTGATTAAACCGTTCCAGTTTGCCCGCTTTGAGGAAGCGCTGACCGGCTGGCGGCAGAAAAAAGCGCTGATGGATAATCATCAGTTTTATCAGCAGTCGGATGTTGATCAGCTATTGCATGGCAATCCACCGGGCGCCAGTGAGCAGAAACGGCTGCCTAAAGGCCTGACGCCACAGACGTTGCGCACCTTATGCCTGTGGATTGATGCCCATCCGGGCACCGAGTTTTCCACCGATGAACTGGCAACAGAAGTGAATATCTCGCGCGTTTCCTGCCGGAAATACCTGATCTGGCTGGCGCAGATTAATATCCTGTTCACCAGCATTCACTACGGCGTTACCGGCCGGCCGGTCTATCGCTATCGTCTGCAGCCGGAATATCACACCCTGCTGAAGCAATATTGTCAGTAAGCCAGCCGGTAATCCGCGTCCAGCAGACTGAAAGAAAAGTGACGTTGTGACGAGCAGATGACCTGCTTGTCGCGGGTCACAAAAATCGCTTCAATAGCGGGCGAATCGGCGAGGCAGGCGATACCCTTCTCCACGCCCATGCCATACAGCAGCGTGGTGTAGATATCGCCGTCAATCGAACGGTCGGAGATCACCGTCACGCTCAGCAGTTCGTTATCGAGCGGATAGCCGCTGCGGTCATCCAGAATATGGTGATAGCAGACGCCGTTCAGTTCGAAATAGCGCTCATAGATACCGGAAGTCACCACCGACTTATCTGCTACGTGAATCACCCCAATCAGCGCATCCGCCGTGCCGAACGGTTTTTTCAAGCCAATCGCCCAGCCGGGTGACGCCTCTTCTTCCGGTGAGCCGACCGTCTGAACGTTACCGCCCAGATTAATCAGTGCGCTGTTCACCCCCTGCTGACGCAGAAACGCCTGCACCCGATCGGCGATATAGCCTTTGGCGATCGCCCCGAGATCAATTTCCATCCCGGCTTTCGCCAGCATCACGCTGTTCGACGCCGGGTCGAGAATCACATCATGCGGATTGGTCAGTGCCAGACAGGCCTGTAACTTCTCTGCCGGCGGCACGCTGTTGCCCTGAAAGCCAATTTTCCAGCACTTCACCAGCGGACCGATGGTCAGGTTAAAACGGCTGTCGGGCAACAGGCTGACGGCGTGAGCGCAGGCAATCAGATCGAATACCGGCTGACTCACCACCACCGGATGCTGGCCCGCCGCCTGATTGATCGCCATCACTTCAGAACCGGAACGGTTAACGGTGAACAGGTTCTCCTGCTGTTTAATCAGACGGAAGACCTGGCCGGCAAGGGTTTCATTGTGTTCGAACAGTTTGAGCAGAATGGGCGAACCCATCAGAACCGCGGAGTAAGCATAGACACGCGCATCAGTTAACATAGGCGACTCTGCTTTAAGCAAGGAAACCGGCATCCGCTGAGCGCGGATGCCGGAGAGAGCGATTACCGTTTCGCGTAAGCTGCCGCGTTACCGCCCGCCAGAATACCAAAGATGATGATATCAGCGACGGCGTTACCGCCGATGCGGTTAGCGCCGTGGATGCCTCCGACCACTTCACCGCAGGCCCAGGCACCGTTAATCACCTGCTGCTGGCTATCCAGCACCGCAGTGGTGGTGTCGATTGTTACACCGCCCATGGTGTGATGGACGCCCGGCGCAACACGGATGGCGTAGAACGGACCTTCGCTCAGCGGATGACGCAGCGCGGTCTGACGGCCAAAGTCTTCATCTTTCTGCTGAATGACAAAGCCGTTGTAGCGGGCCAGTGTCGCTTCCAGCGTCCGGTGTTCCATGTTGAGTTTCACCGCCAGTTCACCGACCGTCGGCGCGCTGACCACAAAGCCTTTAGCGATATATTCATCGGCCGCTTTGTTATTCATCCGCACCTGCTCGTCAAACACAATCCAGGCACTCTTCTCAGGCAGAGCAATGATTTGCGCCGAGACTTTGTCACGGGTTTCCATTTCGTTGTAGAAACGTTCACCCGCCTGACTGACCAGGATAGCACCGCCACCGCGGATTGATTCAGACACCAGATACGAGGTGGTCTGTTCAACCGTTGGGTGAATCTGGATTTCGCCCATATCGACCGTGCCGGCACCAATTTTGGTCAGCATGGCGATACCGCTACCGGTGGCCCCTTTGTGGTTGGTGGTGACGAAGCCATCCAGTTCAGGACGGTATTTCACCACCAGCTCGCGGTTAGCACTGAAGCCGCCGGTCGCCACGATCACGCTTTTCGCATTCAGGATCCGGCTGTCATTGTACTCATCGACCACTTTCACGCCGGTCACCGCGCCGTTCTCGTAGAGGATTTCAGCGACAGAGGTTTCCAGCAGCACTTCAATATTACGGGCGTTGATATTTTTCACCAGCCCGCTGATCAGGAATCCGCCAACGGCTGAACGATCCGCCGGACGGTGAGTACGATCGATGCTCATACCGCCGGTGATGGTGATGTCGTTCAGTTCGATGCCGTGGTCGGCCAGCCAGTCAATCGCTTCCGGCGCCAGGTCCACGAACTCACGCAGCAACACCGGGTTGTTTTTGAATTTGCCGCCTTTCAGCGTCTCTTCATAGAACAGCTCTTTGCTGTCCTCGATGCCTTTCAGTTTCTGGAAGCGGGTTTCCGCCGCGTTCATGCCGACTGACGCCTTGATGGTGTTACCGCCGATGGTCGGCATCTTCTCGATAATCACCACGCGCGCGCCTTCATCGTGCGCCTGAATCGCTGCCGCCAGGCCCGCGCCGCCGCTGCCTACCACCACCACATCATAGTTCTGCGGTGCGTTAGGGTTGCCGCCCTCTTCAATCACATGTTCTTTGCTGGAGGTGGTCAGGGCGCGCGAAACCGCTTTCTTCAGTGCTTCACTCTGGGTGGTCGCACCGGTGATCGCATCCACGTGCGGGCTGTTTGCCACCAGAATACGGTTACGCAGGCTCTCAAAGGTGGTGGTGAAGTCGACGTCCAGCGTGTCATCCGGCACCAGTGAGATGTCGGTGATACGGTCGGTATCCAGCGTGACGTTGATTTTCAGCTTCAGTGCTTCAGCTTCAACTTTCTCCTGATAGACACCCGCTTTGTATTTGCGGCCCGATTCGCTCATGTCGCGGATCATCGCGTCAACCAGCGAGAAGCGCCACAGCGGTTCCGGGATTTTCAGCTCTTCACGTTTGTTACTGTCGATATAGAGATCGAGATGCTCGTTGTTGATGATGCGGTCGGCCCAGTTCGGGTAGGCAATACAGGCTTTACCTATTGCCACCAGATCGTAGCCTTTTTCCAGCGCCATCTCAGCATCCGATTTTTTCACCACGCCACCGACGCCAATCACCGGCACTTTGGCCAGCACCGGCGAGCGCATCGCGATGTATTTTTCGATCAGCGGAGTAGGATCCTGGGTATCCACAATCGACGGACGCAGCAGCTGGCCAACCGAGAAGTGGACGTAATCCAGTCCGCGTGCCGCCAGTTTCTCCAGCAGATAGAGCGTATCGTCAAAGCGGATGCCGGGTACTTCAATCTCTTCCGGCGAGAAGCGATAGCCGATGATGAATGAGTTATGCGCAAAGCGCTCCGCCATCTTATGGGTGATTTCCAGCACTTCCAGTGGGAAACGGGCGCGGTTGTCGCGGCTGCCGCCCCATTTGTCGTCGCGCTGGTTAGAGTTCGGGGAGTAGAACTGCTGGATCAGGTAGGTGTTGGCACCGTGAATCTCTACCCCATCAAAACCGGCCTTAATCGCACGGTTCACCGCGTCACCAAACTTGGTGATCATGGTATCGACTTCTTCAGCCGTCAGCGCCTGTGGTTTGGTTGCGCCTTCACGCGGTGCAGCGATTGCGCTCGGGGCGACCGGCGTTTTGCCGCCGATCAGCTCCGGTTCGACCATGCGGCCACCGTGATAAATCTGCAGAATCGCGGTCGATCCCTCTGATTTTATCGCGTCAGCAATGCGTTTCAGGCCAGGAATTTTGTTGTCGCTGTCGATGGCAATCGCGCCCGGGAAAGCCGGACCACGGTTGTCGATAAAGCAACATTCGACGATGACGGTACCAAGGCTGCCCGCGCGGGCACGATAATATTCCACCAGCTCGCTGGTCACCGTGCCGTCATAAAAACCGGTACAGGTGGTCATAGGTGCCATCACTAATCGATTTTTAAGCACCGCACCGTTAGGCAGCGTCAGGGGAGTGAGAATCGGGGTGAGAGTATTCATGCGATAAACTCCAAGATTTAAAAGTCTGGAAATTTTTAGCGGACGCAAAGTATCGCTTAATTAAGTGGTCCGATGTCATGGCCTAAATATACCATTTTCTTTTCTTATATAAGCGATAAATTTACTTTTTAAACTTTTAAACCATTTAGAGTTTTTATTTGCCGAAAACGGTAAGTGAAGTTATATTAATTGTTAACCAAGGGTTACCAAAAATCAACCCTTCGTTTACATTAAAAACAACATCTTGCATATCAACAAGTTATGTCATAGACTAGCCAGCTCACAGCTTTCCCGCCTGCCGATCTGGATCACAGAAAGGGTGCTGCGCCCGGTAGCGGGATATAAATTAAAAATAAATGTTAAAAATCAGGAATAACCATTTAATTTTATTGATCTGGATCAAAAATCTATATTTCCAGAAATCGCATCATATTCACATCGGATTATAACGCTGCTGTTTTTAGCAGCGATGAGTCAAAAAACATTCAGGCATCACGGTTTATTCACGTCATAAAGAATAATAAAGAAAGCAGTCAGTGAAGTACCGGGGCGCAAATCGCATTCTTCTCAACTTGCAGACAAATACTATGAAACCACTCTCAGCTGTGAATGAACCTCCAAAAGCAGCCCCTGCTGCGGCTGGAAAAAAGAAAGCTATCATGCTGGCCTTACCGGTGTTGGTCGCAGTGCTCCTGCTGCTGGTGCCGGTACCCGCCGGACTCGAACCTTACGCGTGGCACTTCTTCGCTATCTTTGTTGGCGTGATTGTCGGGCTGATTTTTGAGCCATTACCGGGCGCGGTCATCGGTCTGACTGGCGTGGTGGTCATCGCCCTGTTCAGTCAGTTCCTGTTGTTCAGTCCGGCGGAGCTGGCGAACCCGAAATTCAAACTCGCCAGTGAGTCATTTAAGTGGGCGGTGAGCGGCTTCGGCAACTCTACCGTCTGGCTGATTTTCGGTGCCTTTATGTTCGCCGCCGGGTACGACAAGACCCAGTTTGGACGTCGACTGGCGCTGATTCTGGTGAAATATCTCGGTCGCCGCAGCCTGACGCTCGGCTACGCCATCACCTTTGCCGACCTGTTGCTGGCACCGTTTACGCCATCAAACACCGCGCGCAGCGGCGGGACTATCTACCCAATCATTGCTAACCTGCCGCCGCTTTACGGCTCCAAACCTAACGACCCAAGCGCCCGTAAGATCGGTTCTTACCTGATGTGGGTTGCCATCACCGCCGCCTGTATCACCAGCTCAATGTTTCTCTCTGCGCTGGCCCCGAACCTGCTGGCACTGGCGCTGGTGAAAAGCGTGATCGGTTTCGATATCTCATGGGGCATGTGGTTCCTCGCCTTCCTGCCGCTGGGTGTGTTACTGATTCTGACCATGCCGCTGCTGGCGTACTGGTTCTACCCGCCTGAAGTGAAAGTGAATGACGAAGTGCCGAAATGGGCCATCGCTGAACTGGCAAAACTGGGCAAACTGACCCGTAACGAAATCCTGCTGCTGGTGTTTGTGGTCTGCGCCCTGCTGATGTGGATTTTCGCTACCGCCTGGATTGAACCGGCTATGGCGGCGCTGCTGGTCATTATTCTGATGCTGTGGACCGGGGTACTGAACTGGAATGACATCACCAGCAACAAAGCGGCCTGGAATACCTTTGCCTGGTTCGCCACCCTGGTGGCACTGGCCGATGGCCTGGCCCGGGTCGGCTTTATCGCCTGGTTAGGTAAAGAAGGCGGCATGCTGTTGCAGGGATACGATCCGCAGGTTTCCGCAGTGGTGCTGTTAATCGCCTTCTTCCTGCTGCACTACCTGTTCGCCAGTACCACCGCGCATACTACCGCGCTGTTACCGGCAATGCTGACCATCGCGGCATCAATTCCAGGCATCAACATGCCGGTCTTCTGCCTGATGCTGTGTACCTCACTGGGTGTGATGGGCATCATTACCCCCTACGGTACCGGACCCAGCCCGATTTATTACGGCAGCGGTTATCTGCCAACCAAAGACTACTGGCGTCTGGGTACCATCTTCGGCGCCATCTTCCTGGTGTCGATGATGCTGATTGCCTATCCGTGGATGGTGTGGATGTTCTGACGGATACAACATGCAGATCAACGCGTTATAAGATACCATTCCACGTCTTACCCGCCGCCCTCCCGGCGGCGGGTAAATATAATAAACAATTAATTCGCCTATGATGCTGACCCTCGCGGCCTGAAAGCGACGGCTCAGCTGGTCATTAAGTGAGAAAAAATGTCGAACAAACCTTTCTTCTATCAGAACCCCTTTCCTCTGACCCACGAGGATACCGAATACTATCTGCTGAGCCGTGAGCACGTTTCCGTCGCCGAATTTGAAGGCCAGGAAGTGCTGAAAGTTGCGCCGCAGGCCCTGACATTACTGGCGCAGCAGGCGTTTCATGACGCCTCGTTTATGCTGCGTCCGGCGCATCAGCAGCAGGTCGCCTCGATTCTTGACGATCCGGAAGCCAGCGATAACGACAAATATGTCGCTCTGCAGTTTTTAAGAAACTCCGAAATCGCTGCCAAAGGCGTATTGCCGACCTGTCAGGATACCGGCACCGCCATCATCATGGGTAAAAAAGGCCAGCGCGTCTGGACCGGTGGTGGCGACGAAGCTGCGCTGTCACAGGGGATCTATAACACCTACATCGAAGATAACCTGCGCTATTCGCAAAATGCGGCGCTGGATATGTATAAAGAGGTCAACACCGGTACCAACCTGCCGGCGCAGATTGATCTCTATAGCGTGGATGGCGACGAATATAAGTTCCTTTGCATCGCCAAAGGCGGCGGCTCAGCCAACAAAACCTATCTCTATCAGGAAACCAAAGCGCTGCTGAGCCCAGGCAAGCTGAAAAATTATCTGGTCGATAAGATGCGCACGCTCGGCACCGCTGCCTGCCCGCCGTACCACATCGCGTTTGTGATTGGTGGTACCTCGGCAGAAAGCACCCTGAAAACCGTTAAGCTGGCCTCCACACATTATTACGATGGCCTGCCAACCGAAGGGAATGAGCACGGCCAGGCGTTCCGTGATACCCAGCTGGAGCAGGAACTGCTGGAAGCCGCGCAGCAACTCGGCCTTGGCGCACAGTTTGGCGGCAAATATTTTGCCCATGATATTCGGGTGATCCGTCTGCCACGCCACGGCGCTTCCTGTCCGATTGGCATGGGCGTTTCCTGCTCGGCAGACCGCAACATCAAAGCCAAAATCAACCGCGAAGGCATCTGGATTGAAAAACTGGAAGCCAACCCGGGTCGTCTGATTCCTGAAGCGCTGCGTCAGCAGGGTGAAGGCGAAGTACTGCATGTCGATCTCAACCGTCCGATGGAGCAGATACTGGCACAGCTGTCGGCCTACCCGGTCTCCACGCGTTTGTCGCTGAGCGGCACCATCATCGTGGCGCGTGATATTGCGCACGCCAAGCTGAAAGAGCGCATCGATAACGGCGAAGGCCTGCCGCAGTACATTAAAGATCATCCGGTCTATTACGCTGGCCCGGCCAAAACGCCTGAAGGTTACGCTTCTGGCTCACTCGGCCCAACCACCGCTGGCCGCATGGATTCCTATGTTGATCTGCTGCAGGCACACGGCGGCAGCAAGATTATGCTGGCCAAAGGAAACCGTAGTCAGCAGGTTACCGATGCCTGTCAAAAACATGGCGGTTTCTACCTGGGCAGCATCGGGGGTCCGGCTGCGGTACTGGCGCAACAGAGCATCAAGCGTCTGGAATGCGTGGAGTATGCTGAACTGGGTATGGAAGCGATCTGGAAAATTGAGGTGGAGAACTTCCCTGCCTTTATCCTGGTCGATGACAAAGGCAACGATTTCTTCCAGCACATCGAGCGACAACACTGCGCGAAATGCGTTAAGTAATAAAAAAGCCCCGATTACGGGGCTTTTTTTTGCTGGCTTAATAGCGCTGTAATCGTTGCAGCGCCGTCTCAATCGGCTGGTCGCCGCTGGTCAGCTCGATAATCTGATACTTAATCGCCGGAGTTTCAATCAGGCCAGCCAGCGTGGCGGCGACATCATCACGCGGGATTTCCCCGTACGGGATCGCCAGATCGGCCTGTACCCGACCGGTGCCGGCTGCATCGGTTAGCGTTCCCGGACGCAGGATCACCCACTCCAGCCCGCTCGCCACCAGCCGCGCATCCGCCAGCCTTTTGACCCGCATATAGTTTTCAAATCCTTCCGAAATCGCTTTACCGCGACCAGCATCCGGAAACGCCGAGACCAGAATAAAGCGTGGCACACCCGCCTGTTCCGCCGCCGCGACCGCCAGATCCAGCCCGTCGCCGTCAATCGCATTGGTCAGCGCAATACCCGCGCCACCCGCACCGGCGGTGAAAACCACCACCTCGTGACCGGCCATCTTTTGCGCCAGCTCGTCAACCGTCAGTTGCTGAATATCACCTGATACCGGCTGCGCGCCAGCGGCCTGCAGGGTAGCAGCCTGCTCCGGTTTACGGTGCAGCGCCGAAACCGCGTGCTGCTTAGCGCTTAGCTGGCGGGTCAGTCGCAGACCCACTTTACCCGCCGCGCCGATAATAAAACATGCCGCCATAATCTCAGTTCCTCTGTTAATTCAGCGAGAGCAGAAGTATAGCCATCAGCCAGAGACAAAACAGGCGCCTGATGCGGCGCCTGTTGACTTACTGCGGGATCACTTTTTCCGCTTTCAGCTTATCAAACAGCTGAGTGAAGGAGTCGAGCGTACTGCGATAGCCGGTGAAGCCCGCTTTGCGACTTTTGCTCATGTCGGTGAAGGCTTCCATCGGACGACCAAGATCGGCGTCGGTATGCCACCAGGACGCGAGCTTATTGATGTCCGCTTCGCGCAGTTGGTGACGCTGGGCAATCTCCTGCCAGGCGCTGGCCGCTTCCTGCATCCGGCCTTCCAGCGGCATCATCTGCGCCGGGAATTCGGCCGCCTCGATACCGAAATAGCCAGCCAGCTTCGGCCACATCCAGCTCCAGCGGAACACATCGCCGTTCACGGCGTTGAAATCCTGATTGGCCGCCGCAGGAGACGTAGCCGCCCAGTGCAGTTGCTCAGCCAGCAAACCGGCGTCGGTCATGTCAGCCACGCCATTCCACTGCTCTGGCGAGCCGGGGAAAATAAACGGCCAGCCTTTTTCTTTGCACAGCGTGGCATACACCGCCAGCGTCTGACCCATGTTCATCGCGTTACCGACGGCGTAACCGATAATGGTGTGCGGACGATGAACGCTCCAGCGGTAGTCATATTTTTCCGCGCCAGCAAACAGCTCATCTTCCTGAGCATAATAGAAATTGTCGACTGGCTGACGACCCTGCTCTTCACGGAACGGCGTTACCGGCACCGCGCCTTTACCGTAGGCTTCAAACGGGCCCAGGTAGTGCTTAAGACCGGTTACCAGCGCGACGTGTGCGCCCTTCAGCCTTTCGCCCAGCGCCTCGATGACGTTGCGTACCATGCCGCCGTTAACCCGGATGTTCTCTTTTTCATTCTCCTGGCGCGCCCAGACGCTGAAGAAAACGGCATCCGGTTTCACCGACTTCAGTGCTTCGCGCACCGCGTCAGCATCGGTCAGATCGGCTGTCAGACTGGTCGCGCCTTCCGGTACCGCGCCGCGTCCGCGTGACAGACCGGTCACCTGCCAGCCCTCCTGCTGCAGTTTGTCCGCCAGTGCGCGGCCGATAACGCCGCTGATACCCACAATCAAAGCCTGTTTTTTCATTTGATTTCTCCTCGTTTTGCGTAATGCTAAGCCTAATAGAGAATTGAGTTCTTATCTCTGGCATTAATTCATAGCATTCTCAACCTGAGTTCATTAATCAATGCACGATCAGCGCCTCAAAGATATCCTGCCTTTTGTTGCCAGCGTGGAATGCGGCAGCTTTACCGCTGCCGCTGAGCGCCTGCATGTTACCGGCTCGGCCGTCAGTAAAAGTGTCAGCCGGCTTGAAACAAGATTAGGTTCCCGATTGCTGGAACGCACGACCCGCAGCCTGCAATTGACCGATGCCGGCAGCGCCTATTACCAGACCTGCCTGCGTATTCTGGAAGATCTGGCCGAGACCGAAGCGGTGCTGGCGGCGCAGCGCACCATTCCCTCCGGCCGCCTGCGACTGGCGGTGCCCAACACCTATGGCCGGCTTAACGTGATGCCGTTGCTGATGCCGTTCTGTCAGCAGCACCCTGAACTGGCGCTCAGCCTGAGTTTTTCCGATCGGTTCGTCGACCTGTTTGATGAAGGGGTGGATGTCGCGGTGCGGATTGGCGGTGCGCCCGACCTGCCCGCCTCGCTGGGCTGGCGTAACATGGGCCGTGAGCAGATGCAGTTCTGCGCTGCACCGACCTATCTCGATCGTGAAGGCCGGCCACACAACCAGGCCGGGTTACTGAATCACCGCGCCATCCTTTATCAGCGCGTTGACGGCAGCACCAAACCCTGGCTGTTTACTACTGAAGATGGTCAAGCGAACTGGCGCGATGTGCCTTACCGGATGGCATTAGGTGATGTGGATGCGCAGATGCAGGCGGTAAAAGCTGGTCTGGGTATCGCACAAATGCCTTCCTGGCTGATTCGCCAGTCAGTCGCCGCCGGAGAACTGGAGATCGTTCTTCCCCAGTTGCAGCCTGACGGACTGACGCTCAGCGTGGTGTGGCCTCGTCGCAAACAATTTCTGCCCAAAGTGGATGCGCTGCTCTCTGCCCTGAGCGGCCTGGTGATCCGCTAATCTGACGGCGCAGATCCTCCGGTCGCGCCCGTCGTCCGCCTGCCGGCTGTTATTTTAATTTCCCCCTGCGGTTTGGGATGTTTATTTCATCCTGCGGTTATTTATCCGAAAATAAGACAATTCCAGCCCCTTTGTTTCACCGGCCCCGCCTTCTCTTCACATGGTGACGCTTTATTCCCGCGCTCAATAACCAGCTTAAATTTAAACCGTTTATTCGCATCCTGATGGAATCCCATCAAAATAAAATGGCCGGAAGGCTTGAGCTCACAAAATGAAAACTAAATTCCAAATATAATTTAACCCGAAATATAAATATCAGTAGGGTGAATGCTCCTTCATGTTCTGACGTTTTACCTGGCCTGTTTTCACCTGGAGTTTTCATGGAAAAAGAACTGTATATCTCGTCGAACCCGGCATCTGGCCCTAATAGCGCCACCCGTACCGGGCCGTTTGTGAAGATTATTGCGCTGGTGGCGACGCTGGGCGGCCTGCTGTTTGGCTACGACACCGGCGTGGTGTCGGGTGCGCTGCTGTTTATGCGTGGCGATCTGCACCTCACCCCGCTGACCACCGGACTGGTCACCAGCTCGCTGCTGTTTGGTGCCTCCTTTGGCGCACTGGCCGCTGGCCACCTGGCGGATAGCCTCGGCAGACGGCGCATCATCATTGCGCTGGCGCTGATTTTCGCCTTCGGCGCAGTGGGCTCAGCCATCGCCCCGGACGTGGAGTGGATGATCGCCTCACGCCTGTTTCTCGGATTCGCGGTAGGCGGTGCGGCCGCGACGGTACCGGTCTATATCGCAGAAATCGCGCCAGCCAATAAACGCGGCCAGCTGGTGACGCTGCAGGAGCTGATGATCGTCAGCGGCCAATTGCTGGCGTACATCTCCAACGCCACCTTCAACGATATCTGGGGCGGCGAAAATACCTGGCGCTGGATGCTGGCACTGTCGATTGTGCCCGCCATCCTGTTGTGGATTGGCATGATATTCATGCCGGAAAGCCCGCGCTGGCACGTGATGAAAGGCCGCAGTCAGGCGGCCCGCGAGGTGCTGGAGAAAACCCGCGCAGCCGAGGATGTGGAGTGGGAACTCGAAGAGATCGAAGAGACGATTGAAGAGAACCGCCAGCAGGGCAAAGGCCGGCTGCGCGATCTGGCCACGCCGTGGCTGATAAAAATATTCCTGCTCGGCATTGGTATCGCCGCCATTCAGCAGCTGACCGGCGTAAATACCATCATGTACTACGCGCCGACCATGCTGACAGCCGCTGGCCTGAGTAACGATGCCGCGCTGTTTGCCACCATCGCTAACGGTGCGATTTCAGTGGTGATGACCCTCGTCGGCATCTGGCTGATCGGCAAAGTCGGCCGTCGCCCGCTGGTGCTGATTGGTCAGATGGGCTGTACCTGCTGCTTATTCTTCATCGGGCTGATCTGCTGGCTGATGCCGGAATATCAGCAGGGCGCGGTTAACCTGCTGCGCGCTTATCTGGTACTGGCGGGAATGCTGATGTTCCTCTGCTTCCAGCAGGGTGCGCTGTCGCCGGTGACCTGGCTGCTGCTGTCGGAAATTTTCCCTGCCCGGATGCGCGGCATCTGCATGGGTGGCGCGGTCTTTTCACTGTGGATCGCTAATTTCGCCATTTCGATGGCCTTCCCGATGTTATTAGCCGCCTTTGGTCTGTCGGGTGCGTTCCTTATTTTCGCCCTCATCGGCATCGGTGGTTCTGTTTTCGTCATGAAGTTTATTCCCGAAACCAAAGGAAGAAGTCTTGAGCAGGTAGAGCACTATTTCTACGCGCTTTATAACGGCAAAAAATAATGCTGCCGCATGGAGCCCGCAGAGATATCACTTTCGCTTAACGACGGTCAGAGAGGAAATAGCGACGTTCACCGATTAAATAACCGATGACGATTAAACCCGATTATTACGCACACATTACTTTCAGGAAATGACTATGAGCTTATCTATTCCACAGGCACGTTTTTGTGTAAACCGCAAAATTGCGCCCACTCTGAGCATCGAACGTTTTTTTAATCTGGTGACTCAGCTGGGTATTCATAAAGTCGAACTGCGCAACGACATGCGCAGCGGACGCGTTACCGACGATCTGACCGGTGAACAGGTTAAGGTGCTGGCACGCCAGTCAGGCATTGAGATCGTTACCATCAATGCGGTCTACCCGTTTAACCAGCTGAACGATGAGGTGCTGCAGCGCACCCGCCAGCTGCTGAGCGATGCCCGGGCGGTGGGTGCCGAGTCGCTGGTGCTCTGCCCGCTGAACGATGGCACCCCGATCAGCGCGGCGGATACCGTTGCTGCGCTGAAAATCTTAGGGCCGCTGTTTGCCGACTACGGCATTCAGGGACTGGTGGAGCCACTTGGCTTTCCGCAAAGTTCGCTGCGCTCAGCAATTCAGGCGCAGGCGCTGATCAAACAGGCCGATGTACCGTTCCGGCTGCTGATTGATACCTTCCACCATCATCTGTTTGAGGATGCTGAAAACGGCTTCGAACAGGAGATTGATGTGCAGCAGCTCGGGCTGGTTCACCTGTCTGGCGTAACCGATCCGCGGCCGGTCGCCCAGCTTACCGATGAAGAACGCATCATGCTGAGCGCCGACGATCGCTTACGCAGCAAGCAGCAGGTCGAGCGGCTGGAAAAAATGGGCTACACCGGCCTTTACGCCTTTGAACCGTTCTCATCGGTGATGAATGACTGGCAGGAAGCAGACATCATCCGCGAAATTCGCGACAGCATTCAGCTGTTGAACCACTCAGCCTGATTAAGGAAGCACTATGACTATCAATATTGGCGTTATCGGAACCGGTGCGATCGGTCGCGAACACATCCGTCGTTGCAGCACGGTATTGCAGAATGCGCGGGTGGTAGCACTCAACGACATCAATCGTGACAACTGTCAGCAGGTTGTCGATCAGCTGACGCCTGAAGCGCGTATTTATGATAACGCGATTGAGCTGATCAACGATCCGCAGGTCAATGCGGTGCTGGTCACCTCCTGGGGTCCGACCCATGAAGCCTTTGTGCTGGCCGCTATCGAGGCTGGCAAAGCGGTGTTCTGCGAGAAGCCGCTGGCGGTCACCGCCGAAGGCTGTCTGAATATTGTTGAGGCGGAGATCAAGGCGGGTCGCCAGCTGGTGCAGGTCGGATTTATGCGGCCGTATGACAGCGGCTACCGGGCACTGAAAGCGGTGATCGACAGCGGCGAGATTGGCGAACCGCTGATGCTGCACTGCGCGCACCGTAACCCGGAAGTGGGTGACAGCTACACCACCGATATGGCCATCACCGATACGCTGATCCACGAACTGGATGTGCTGCGCTGGCTGCTGAACGATGACTATGTCAGCGCACAGGTGATCTTCCCGCGCAAAACCCGTAAGGCCTCGTCACACCTGCGCGATCCGCAAATCGTGTTGCTGGAAACCGCCAAAGGCGCGCGTATTGATGTCGAAATTTTTGTTAACTGTGAATATGGCTATGACATTCAGTGCGAAGTGGTGGGTGAAAGCGGCATTGCCCGTCTGCCTGAGCCGATGTCAGTGCAGCTTCGCAGCGCAGCTAAGCTGTCGACCACTATCCTGACCGACTGGAAAAAGCGTTTTATTGACGCCTATGACGTCGAGCTGCAGGCGTTCATTAATAACGTTATCGCTGGTGAGATGACCGGTCCCTCAGCCTGGGATGGCTATGCGGCTGCGGTGGCGGCCGACGCCTGCGTCGCGGCGCAGAATTCCGGTCAGATTGTGCCGGTAACGATGGCGGAAAAACCGGCGTTTTATCGCTGAAAGCAACGCTGCACGGCGGGTTCCGCCGTGCATTTTCTCATCCCTGCGTCCCTTTTTTCAGCGGCTCCTCACGCATCAGCAGCGACAGGATAAAGGCCAGCACCATGACGCAGGCCGCCATCATAAATGCCGCATGAATCGCCGCACCAAACGCCTGCAGATAATCGTGCCGGATATCGGCCGGCAGCTGATTCAGCGCTGCGGGCGAGATCGCGGGCGACAGCACGGTTCCGGCCGGCATCAGCGCTTCAAGCTGCGATTTCAGCACCTGACTGAAAATGGTGCCAAACAGCGCCACCCCAATTGAGCCGCCAATCGAACGAAACAGCGTCACCGACGAAGTGGCTACGCCGGTCAGCGCCGGTTCAATGCTGTTCTGCACCACCAGCACCAGTATCTGCATCACCATGCCCAGTCCCATCCCCAGCACGGCACTAAATAACTGAAGCTGCCATAACGGCGATGTGATGGTAATGGTGGTCATCAGCGCCAGCCCGGCGGTAGCCAGTAAAGTGCCGACAATGGGGAACAGGCGATAACGTCCGGTTTTGCTGATGATGCGTCCGCTGATAATAGAGGTGGTCAGCAAGCCGCCCATCAGCGGCAGCAGTTGCAGGCCCGCCTCGGTTGGCGTGGCCCCTTTCACCACCTGCAGATAAAGCGGCAAAAAGGTGACGCTGCCAAACAGCGACATACCAATAATGAAGCCGATCAGACTACTCAGCACAAAGCTGCGGTTGCGGAACAGCGTGAGCGGAATAATCGGTTCCCACGCCCGGCGTTCTTCATAAATAAAGCCAATGCAGCCGACCAGACCGAACGCCAGAATGCACCACAGTTGCGGATCGGACCACGGCCTGATGGTGCCCCCTTCGCTGGTAAACAGGGTAATGCCCAGCAGCGCCATGCTCAGGCAGATCGCGCCCGGGTAATCAATTTCGTGCCGGGTGCGTTTACCGCCTGAATTGAAGACGATGCCGATCACCAGCAGAGCGAACAGACCCAGCGGCAGATTGATATAGAAGATCCAGCGCCAGGAGACGTGTTGCACAATTGCGCCGCCCAGCAGCGGTCCCAGCACCGTGGCCAGCCCGAACACGCCGCCGAATAAGCCCTGATATTTTCCCCGTTCAGCCGGTGGGATCACATCGGCCACCGCCGCCATACTGACCACCATCAGCCCGCCGCCACCCAGTCCCTGTAGCGCCCGGGTCAGCACCAGTTGCGTCATATTCTGCGCCAGACCACACAGTGCGGAGCCCAGCAGAAACAGCACTATCGCAATCTGCAGTACCCGTTTGCGGCCAAACAGATCGCCGAATTTACCGTACAGCGGCACCACAATGGTCGATGACAGGGTATAAGCGGTCACAATCCATGACAGCCGATCCAGCCCTCCCAGCTCGCCGGTGATGGTCGGCAGCGCAGTGGAAACGATGGTCTGATCCAGCGCAGCCAGCAGCATCACCAGCAGCAACGCGCTAAATAATAACCGCACCGGGGGCGCTTTCCCGTTGGGTTGTTCCTGCAATTCGCTCACCTTATCAAACAAAATTTAACCTATCCTGTTGTTTTTATTGAAATCACAAGCTTATAAATCAGTCTGTCCATCAGGATTTCACAAATAAAGCTGTTTTCCAACGACATATCAGAAGTTTAGCTGGAAAAAGAAAACGGTTTTCATCACAGGATGTTCGCGATCTCGCCGCTGAGCGGCAAGCGCATTCTGACGCACCAGGGTGGTACGCATACGAATCAGGCTACTGTGCTGCGCGATTTTGGCGGCGGCTGATTTAACCGGTCGGGGTGTTGAAAGTTTGAGCAATAGCAGATTATGAAAACAGCATGGTGATTCTGTGCCACTCCACAGTTTATCCTGGTGCTGGCGGTTAGTTTATTCACGAAGCCAGCGGATGTAGCCTGTTATTTTTCTTTAGAAGCCGGGATGAATTACTCATATACGCAAGGGTCAGGTAAATTCTGTTGCCAGATTCAGGCTTAATGGGTTCATTAAAACGCCCGGATATAACCTTCATCCCTTTAACTGTCACTCACCCGACTCGCCGATGAATAACCTTCCCTGTCAGTCAGCATCTTAAATGTTATATGCACAATCACCACAAAAACAACGCGATACGGCCGCGGTATCATTATGCAGCGGCCGTCGGGATTATCATGGCGCAGTGATCACAATTGCCACGCGCCGATTTTGCGCGCGCCCCTGAGCGCTATTGTTGGGGGTAACCGGTGCACTCATGCCTAATCCACGGGTAGTGATATTTTCAGGCGGTATGGCAGCGCCTTCCGCCCACTGTGCCGCTACCGCGTTAGCTCTTTTTAACGAGAGCTGTTGGTTATAGGCTGCTTTGCCGTAATTATCGGTGTGCCCGTCAATGCGCACATGCTTAATACCGGTTGACGCCAGGTTTTTCGCCATCGTCTTGATGTTACTTTTGCTGGACGGGGTAAGCTCTGATTCGTTTACGCCAAACAGGATCTTATCGGATATGCCCAATCCCCAGCCTTCGGTATTTTGACTGAATCCGGCATTCTGCATCGCGGCGATCTGCGCATCGCTAAAACGCCCTTTCGACTGACACCCGACCAGGGCCAAAATAAGCACCATCAGGGAAATTTTTGTTTTCATAATTAAGCCTTACTTTTTCGCTTATTCTTGTACATATTCATATCGGCACGCTCGAGAATAGACTCAACCGTATCACCGTGTTGTGACCAGGCGTAGCCGATGGTAACCGAGGTAGTGATCGGCGTACCTTCAGCAATCACAATTTTTTGCATCATGGCCTGGTGAATGTTCTGCATGAGCAGCTGTAATTGCTCTTCACTGGCGCGACTGCTCACCAGCATTGCAAATTCATCCCCACCTAATCGGGCGACTAAATCCTGCTCGGCAGCCAATGATGAGAGGCGCGACCCGATAGCTTTTAATACCTCATCCCCGGCGGCATGGCCCCAGTTATCGTTAATGCTCTTAAAGCGATCGCCATCAAGAAACAACAAGGCAAAACGCTCTTCGGCATATTGCTGATCGAGCAGCTCAGTAAGACGAGCAGCAAAGGCGCTGCGGTTGGCAAGTCCGGTTAACGGATCTTCCAGCGCTTTGGCTGCCAGAGAGCGATTATCGCGAATAAGTGAGGCCTTCAGCGTTTGCATTTCCATCAGCAACGAGTTCAGGTCATCTGAAAACAGCTGAAACTCACTGGTCGGGCTCTCCGGGATACGCAGGGAAAAATCGCCAGAACGAATCACATAGTGAATCGAACTGGTAATGTTGCGCAGCGTTGCAATAATCCCTCGATGCAGAAACTCACTCAGCAGAAGCGAGATAATCAGCACACATAACATACCGCAGGTAAGAATCATAAAAGAGTAACGAATGAAACTCACCGCACCGGTCACCGTGCCTTCCAGCGTCAACGTACCAACAGTAACGTCTGCGTGATTTATATTAACCTTAAGAGGTTTAAGATAAATCCATTCACGTAATAACCGTGAATACCAGCCCGTCTGTTCTTTCTGAGCATGCCAGTCGACCAAAATAATCTGATCGCGGGTGGCCAGTTTCGCCGAATCGAACATGCCTTCATCGCCAAGCCGGGCAATTTTATTATGCGCATCGGAACTGTCGGCAAAAACGGTAGCGGCGGTTAGCGTGGTGCTTAACGTCGCGGCGATCAATTCAAGGTTTCGCTTCTCATAGTTTTTAATAAATAGCAGCGAGGTAGAGGAGAGCAATAACCAGCACAACAGTAATATAACCGCAGAATTGATGGTGCTTATTTTTCGCAGTTTATTGCGTATCGATGATTTGTCGTTTCTGAATTTATCGTATTTCATGTTATTCGCTTCTATCGCGGGACAGCAAAAGCACGTCCGGACTCACCCTGACACCGCTTCTGGCAAGCGAATCAAGGTTAACGGAAAAAAGCGTACGATCCGGTTGAAAAATCATGCAAAAAGCAGCGCCAATGGTGCAATCCGCGTTGTTCTCCGCAAGGGTCAGCACGGCTCTTCCACTGAACTGCTGAATAAGTGCGACCTGCTGTTGCGACGTCTGATCGCCGAAATAGACTGCATCGCATCTGTGTGTCGGGAGGTCGCTGGCTTTAGTAAGATAAACAACAGTGAATGTCGCTGCCGGAGATGGTTTTTTTTCCGGCAAGGAGAGATGCCGGGCTGAAGAAAAAACACATAATTGTGGCGGGCCGGTCAATCCCCGCCACTGGGTAAAGCTAATAATACCGCTGACAATACGATTGGCTTTGCCATCTTTTATTTCGGCATAGGCAAGATGAGGAATAAGCAGCAGCAAAATAAGGACCGTAAAGACGATTTTGCAGATGTGGCGCAGGAAAAGCAGCACATCGACTTCATGATGAATTTGATATTTATCTATCATACTGCGTTCCCAAAAATTCGTCGCACGGTAATACGCCTCAATAAGCGCGAAAATATTAGCATAGCTGTGGTTAAAATTGTACTTATGGTTTGGTTCGCCCCCTCATCCTGCTGGTTATAGTTTTATGCGCTTATCCGCGAAATAATTTTGCGGGGTTCAGGGAGGTCAGAGAAGGCGTTCAGATAAGCAGGCTGCACGGCTCAACCGCTATTTCATGCTGTGGATATCATCGGGTTCAGTATCCTTCCCTGGCTGCAATGCACACTTTAGGTACTTCTTCTTTGGCCTATCGCCATCAGACCTGAACTGGCAGGAAAATTCCGGCAGTGGACTTTGTTTGCTGTACCGCACAGCTGCTCAGGACTGCCTGCTCGCGCTGAGGATCTGGTCCACGCACTGGTCGACGGATAATTTTGCGCTATCCAGTTGCAGATGCGCTCTGTTCCACGGTTCATAGTGGCGATTGATCACGGCCTGCCAGTCAGGTACTTTTAAGCCCGGAATATCGGAAATTCTGTTCTCTACACGCGTCCGATGCTGTTCAGCATCCGAGCAGAGAATTTCAATTTCCAGAAACGGAACATCCGACGATAGGGCTATCTCACGGAAAGCGTCACGCACCAGATTAAGGTCATTAACCGAATCAGTGATTACGGTAGATCCCAGTCTGAGATTATCCCGCGCCAGCGCATAAAGTATGAAATAACCTTCGGGCCCAATTTCCCTGAAATGCGCCGATCCGTTCCGCAGCGCCTGTTCGACCGTATCAACGCGTAAATAAACCGCGTTTAATCGTTGGGATAATCGCTTTGCGATAGTGCTTTTTCCGCAACCCGGCAGTCCACTGAAAATGAAGAACATCATCACTCCTGTTAAATTAGCGCTGCAACGGTAAACCTCACGCGTCTGCACTGCTAACAAACCCCGTTCGCCTGAATGAGTCTCGGGTAACAGCCCGCTTTGTACCACAAGCAGGCTGTCAGTGCCTGACTGCAACGTCGAACTTTTGGCTTATCTTTTTTGTTGCTCATATTTCCAGTAAACCGGCTGCCCAAATTTGCGCAAGAAGTAATCTATGACCGTGCGCGTATTTAATGCAGGAAATTTGCTGCCCGGATACAGCATGAAAATCGACTGGCCGGCTTCACCTGTAGACACTTCATAATCCATGAGCAGCTCGGTGAGGTGACCGGACTTAAGCAGGCTACCTATCTGCCAGTCCGGAAAAAGGACAATACCGGCTCCGTCTTCGGCCATCCGGATTAGCGATTCAGCACTGTCAGACATGACTTTGGGATGCTGGCTAATGTTGTACTGTCCCTCTTTGCCTGAAAAACACCAGCGTGGTATTCCCATATGCCCACGATAAACAAGCAAATGGTGTTGCCGTAAATCTTCCGGCACCTCAGGTATGCCGTATTTATGCAGGTATGAAGGACTGGCAGCAAGATGCCAATTCTGATCTGCAATAAACCGCCCATGCAACGCCGAATCTTTCATGCCAGCGATACGTAACACCAGATCAGAGGCGTCAGACAGCGGATTAACAAATTCGTCAGTGAGACTCAGATCGATCGACAGTTTTGGATAAAGCTCACTGAGTTCCGCCATCAGGGGAGATATGTGCCTTATACCGAAAGAAACCGGCGCATTAAATCGTATCCGCCCTGATGGGACATTCATGCGTTCGCTGACAAGCGCTGACGCACTGCTGACCTGGTCAAGTATCTGCCGAAAAGCGCTGGCATAAATTCGCCCCTCTTCAGTGGGCACCACAGCACGTGTACTCCGGTAAAGCAGTTGGGTTTCCAGAGAAGCCTCAAGTAGCTGAAGAGTGCGTGAAGCAGAGGAGACCGCTATCCCTTCCCGCCTCGCCACTTCAGAAAAATTTCCCGTTTCCATAATGCTCATAAACAGCTGCATGGCACGAATATTAATGTGAGTTAAGTCTTTCATCTGAGCGTAATCTGCAAAGGTGTTTGCAGGATTATGCTCTTTTTCGCAATAGACTTCCTGACTAACATTTCCCTTCCGACGGAGAAACTGATTATGAAATGGTTAAGTCTTTTATTGGTTATCGTGGCAGGAATGGGGCTTGGAACAGAGGCGGGTATTCTGGGGCCGCTTGGTGGTGTAGTCGGTCATTACTGGGCCACGCTTTGCATATTCGGCACAGGAACGGCACTGCTTTTCTTTATTTCAATTTTTTTTGGCCGACGTCGTCCTGTATCCATTATGACTTTGCCTGGCTGGCATCTCTCGGGCGGGCTATTAGGCCCCTGCTACGTCGTCATTATGACCGTTGCTGCGCCAGTAATTGGAGTGGCAATGACGATGACAGGCATCCTTGCCGGGCAGATAGCTAAAAGTCTGCTTATCGATCACTTTGGCTGGTTTGATACCCGGCGTCGCCCGGTCAACATGAGGCGAGTCATTGCACTGTGCTTAATTGCTGGCGCGCTGGCTCTTATTGCCGGAGGAAAATGAATGTTGATGATAATGATTTTATTAAGCCTGACAGGCGGTTGCCTGCTCAGCATTCAGGCTGCCATTAACGGGAAGCTGGGGCAGGAAATAGGTGCGCTTCATGCCACATTTATTAACTTCCTGTCCGGAACCGTACTTTCAGTTTTGCTGGTGATGTTTCTTGAGCCCGCCCACACGCAGTCACTTATGGATGTGCCTAAGTGGCAACTTAGCGGAGCTTTTTTCGGGATTTTGTACATCTTATTAATGATTTTCGCGGTTCGCCAAATCGGAACCGCGGTTGCAACCGTCGGCGTTATTCTCGGCCAGCTGGGTATGAGTTTATTTATTGATACTTCAGGGTTGTTTGGTAACAGCGCTATGCCACTGACCTGTAACCGCATTGCAGCACTCGTTCTGCTGATAATCGCATTGTATTTCATCTTTACCAGCAACCGTGATCAGTCACAAGCATCTGGCTGATATCTGAAATTTTTCAGGAGAGCATTATGGATTTATATCTCAAAGGTAAAAAGGCTGTCGTCACCGGGGCCAGTCAGGGACTGGGCCGCGCCATTGCACGCACACTGGCTGAAGAAGGTGTAACGGTATTTGCTACAGCACGTAACGCCTCTCTGCTGAACGAATTAAAGCAGGAGTTCATTTGCGCTGGCCTGCCTGAACCGATTATTTTTGTTCAGGACCTGATTTCACATGAAGCACCTCACGCCATAGCCGACGCGGCACTTCAAACCATGGGTCGGGTTGATATTCTTGTTAATAATGCCGGTGCCAGCTGTCCACTGGAACCGGTGGCTCCTGACGAGGTCTGGGATGAGGCGATGAACCTCGGCTTTACCCGTCAGCGCCAGTTGACGCAGTTTCTCTTACCACACTTTATAGACAATCAGTCAGGGAGCATTCTGAATATAACGGGCACGACTGAGCCAACACAGGTCAATGCGTCTGCGGTTTCAAAAGCAGCCATCGCCGTATGGTCGAAAGGACTTTCTGAACAGATTGGGAAACACGGTATTACCATTAACTGCCTGCAGCCGGGGCTGCTTGATACTGCCCAAATCCGCAGACTTTTTCCTGGTGAGGCGCGTAAAGAATTCGCCGAGCGAGAGATTGCAATGAAAGATTTCGGCGAGGCTCAGGACGTCGCTAATATGGCGACCTTTCTCGTCTCTCCCCGTTCACGGTATATCACCGGGACCGTCGCCGTAGTTGATGGCGGCATGCGCCGCTGGTCCTTCTGACAAGCAGAAATGCCCGCTCTGGTCAGGTCTTCAGGGTCATCAGGTTAGCGGCCAGAATGCTATTCAGTTGTCTGGCGTTCTAAGCAGACCAGTGAGCAGGTAATGGTCTGCTTTTACACAGGTATACTTCAGCCAGCCACTGTCATTTTTCAGCGCTGGCTATGGCTGCAACGGCACGGTAAGCCCATGAGGCGAACACGTTACGGAAAAGCATACGGCAATGCCTGCTCAGGCTTAGCCGAGTGAAGCTTTTAGCGCATCTATAAAAACATTAACGCGCTGTGGCAGATATCGCGAGGTGGGAAGCAGTGCCCACACCGGTAGATTCTGCGCGTCAACATCCATGAAAGTCACCTCCTGTAACGTACCTTCGCTAAGTTCTTTTTTGACGTCCCATAAAGTAAGCTGCGCCAGCCCCATTCCCTGAACACAAAACTCCCGAATGCTTTCAACGTTGCCTGAACTGAACCGCCCATCCACGCTCAGGCTTGTACTCTGACCGCTGGATTGAAATGTCCACTGCAGGACATTTGTAAGCCTCAGGCAGTTATGCTCAGTCAGCTCACTGAGTGTGGCAGGAACACCGTACTGCCTGAGATAATCTGGTGAGGCGCAGACTACACGCGGATTATCCACAATTTTGCGGGCTATAAGGCTGGAATCTCGCAAGGGCGCAATTCGCACCGCGACATCAATTCCGCGTCCGACAATATCGACCACGTCTTCGCTGAACTGCAGATCGATTCGTAGGTCAGGGTTGGTTTCAAGTAGTTCAGGAATCAGTGGAAGCAGGTAGCGCCGCCCGAACCCTGACGGCGCAGTAACCCTCAGCAGGCCAGACGCGCCTTTCGAATCGGGGGAAAAAAGACCCTTTGCACCCTCTTCGGCCTCAACCAAAGCACGGGCATACGGAATAAACTCTATCCCTTCCTGGGTAAGGGATACCGAACGTGTTGTTCTCTGGAGCAGACGAGTCCCCAGTTCACGCTCTAACCCGGCAAGTCTGCGTGAAACGGCCATTGCCGAGATGTCCAGCCGTCTCGCAGCCTGGGACAGGCTGCCGGCTTCAGTGATGGTCAGAAAAAGCTGTACGTCACAGACGTTCATGATGTTTTTACACTACCCGTGAAACGTTATTATCAAGCCCTGTAGGGAGGTTGATTTATACTTTTTAAAGCATGTTTGATTGATCATCTAAGAGTGCATTGAGCTTTATGCCCGCCACATTCTCTCTGTCAGCCGGATTTCATTTAAGCACAACCCAATATGCATCAGCGGCGTACGGTGATTATATCAGTTTATGATATACCAGCTTATCAGTCCCATGCGTTTATAGCTGCATCATTAAAAGATATCTTTCCCTTACTGTTACTTATCTGATCCGGGGAAAAATATGTCTGCATCACCGCTTTTTAACAGCTTTACGCTCAAAAATATCAAACTGAATAATCGCCTGGTAGTGGCACCGATGACCCGCGTGTCGGCCTCGGAATGCGGTATCGCCAGCAATCGCATGCTTTCTTATTATGAAGACTTCGCCCGGGGTAATTTTGCTCTGATCATTACGGAAGGAATTTATATTGATAATGCCTGGTCACAGACCTATGCGTATCAGTCGGGCATTGTTTCATCCATGCAGATCGCTGCATGGCGCAAAATCACTGAGGCAGTTCATGCTCAGCAGGGAAAGGTTATCGCACAGATCCAGCATTCCGGTGCGCTTTCTCAGGATAATTTCCATACGGAGGGCACAGTTAGCGCCTCTGCTGTTGAGCCTGAAGGCACGCAACTCACTTTTTACCGTGGCAAGGGCAAGTACCCTGTTCCGCGTGAGCTTAATGACGCCGAAATTCAGCAGATTATCCATAGTTTTGCGGATGCAGCGGCGAACGCGGTCCATGACGCCGGTTTTGATGGCGTGGAAATTCATGGAGCTAATGGCTATCTGCTTGATCAGTTCTTTACCGATTACACCAATCTTCGCGAAGATAAATGGGGTGGCGATACGGCGGGGCGTCTTACATTAATCCTTGAGGTCATTAAGGCTGTGCGTACCCGACTCGGCGCTGAGTCGATTATTGGCATCCGGATTTCTCAGGGTAAGGTAAATGATTTTCATCATAAATGGGCTCACGGAGAAGACGATGCGCGTACTGTTTTTACGCTGTTAGCCCAGTCAGGCATTGATTACCTGCACCTGACTGAATATGAAGCCTGGCAGCCTGCATTTGAGAGCGGACCGCTATCACTTGTCGCGCTGGCTCATAAATATGCGCCTGATTTAACAATTATCGCCAATGGCGGCCTGCATGAACCACAGCGTGCAATAGAGGTGCTATCAGCAGGCGCTGATCTGATAGCACTGGGCCGGGGGGCGCTGGCGAACCATGACTGGCCAAACCGCGTAAAAACCGGTAGGCCGCTGGCAGAATTTGATCGTGACATCCTCGGTCCTGTAGCAGACATTAAAGATAGCGAATTACCAGCAAGCTGCTGATTGACAGCGAAAAAACTTTGGTCGATAGTCAATCCAAAACGGGGGATCGCTTGATGAAGGGGGGCTCTGTCTGGGAAACGATTCGTCTTGTGCTGGCTCAACCGCGTAGTTTCCCTATAAGTTGCATCTATTTTTAAGGTCCAGCACGAGAAGATCTGAATGTCGGAGCTAAATCTGGTGACGTCAAAAAGGGGGGCAACGTCCGCTTTTCGCTCACAGCGGACCTTATGTTCTAACTTTATGCCCGCTTTGTACCACAAGCAGGCATGGTGCGCTTCATCTTAGCTAATGTGAGAGTCACCCCAGCCAATCAGTCAAAATAAGGTTTTAAAATTTCTTCAGTCCAGTGCATAAAAGCCCTGACACGCCGGGACAGATTTCGTCGATGCGCGACGACAAAACTGGCACTGAGCGGCTCGGGACGCAGATCGGCAAGGATTTCCACCAGTGCACCGCGCTCAATATAGGGCGCGAGTGTGGAGTAACCGCCCTGGATTAAGCCCAGCCCGGCCAGCCCCGCCTCATGATAGGCCGGTACGCTGTTGACCCGCATCGCGCCGGGTAACACCAGAAATTTGTAGCCGTCACTCGTCGGATATTCCCATCCTTCAGGCTTCGAACCAAAGCTCCGCTGGTAATGCACCATCTGGTGTTTCTGATTGAGAAGATCGTCAATCGTCTGCGGCATCCCGAAGCGCGCCAGATAGTCCGGACTTGCTGCATTGATCATGCGTAGCTGCCCCAGAGGGCGGGCAATCAGCTGGTCATCTACGATCGGCCCCAGGCGGATGACACAATCAAATCCCTCATGGACCAAATCAACACGGCGATCGGTGCTTGAAAGCTCGATCTCCAGTTCAGGGTGGGCTTCCAGCAGCTGAGGCAGAGCCGGGATCACCACGCTTTGTGCCAGCACGGCCGGCATATCAACCCGTATCCTGCCGCGCAGTGACATCCCATCGTGAGAGAACATTGACTGCAGCTCTTCGGCTTCCGATAGCAGGTCTCGTGCGCGTGAATAAAACGCCCGCCCATCTTCGGTTAACTGCACCGTCCGCGTGGTGCGGTGCAGCAGCGTGGCACCGGTCTCCTTTTCAAGTTCACGCACCACCAGTGAGGCGCGTCCTTTCTGAATACCCAGGCTTTCAGCTGCCTGAGTAAAACTTTTCATCTCCGCCACACGGGCAAAAATAATCAGCGCCTCGAGGTTTTTCATTGTTCCCCTTAAGAGTAACAGTGCGTTATTTCTTCGGTTATTTATCACCATATTAATAGCTAATACACTGCTTTCACACCGCGGATAACGCATAACGCGATCGGCAATGACGGAGAAATTTCTCCCTGAAAGGCTTAACCGCTTTGCGGACTGCCACTGGCTGGAGGCTGAAGCAGGTGCACAGGTTGCCCGCGTCATTCAGTTAACTGTCGGTTGCACGGGAATCATGGCTCAGGGCGCAGGGGCAACGTAGTGAGAACCTTGTTACCCGCTATTCGGTCTGTTGATCGGTTGAAAGATTTTAAACACCTCATCCCCGTTCCGCATTGGGTTCACGCCAGTCGCGTTGCCTTACGCTGGAATTTACCACCGCTAAGAAAGGATAAAGAGAAATGAACAAAGGTTATTTAATCGCTCACGTGACCGTATCAGACCCTGTCGCATACGCTGAATATGCCAGAGCGGCTGGCGAGGCAATGCAGGCGTTTAATCCGAAGATTATTGCCTGGTCAGGGCAGTATGAAAATCTGGAGGGAGAAGCGCATGAACGACATGTGGTTTTTGAGTTCGACTCTTTTGCCGAGGCCAGACGTTTTTATCAAAGCCCTGCCTATCAGGCCGCCAGGTTGCTGCGTGCAGGTGCTGCACGCGGAACGTTTGTGCTGGTAGAAGGGGCCAGCCTTTAAACGCTACCTCATCTGTTTTGCGCTCGCAGTGAATCCGGATCTGGCCAGCAGCCGAAGTAGCACCCTGATTAGCCGGAAAACACCTCGGTTAATCATCTGATGAACGACGCTACCTGACTAAAACAACGGTAAGGTAGCGTGCAATCGGCGCCAAAACCTGAGGCTGTCAGCTACGCAGAGCGTTTCTCTCTCCCTCTTCTGCTTTGAGTAAAGCTACGCCGGTGAAGTTTTCAAACAGCCGCTCACCGTCCGGCCATTCACCCTAGCCTGCGGCCGTATGCAGATGTCCCGCGCCGCTGAACTGTCGGGTTTCGCATCCCCATTCCACCGCCAGCGAGCGCGCCCGCGCTTCGCTGAGGTGCGCATCATTATCGCTGTGAATCAGCAGCGTACTGTACCCTAAGCGGCCCGACGGCAATGGACGCTGCTGTCGGATTAGCACAATGGCGGTTTCAGCCTCGGCGTCTGCCAGCGCCATCAGGCCATAACCGCTTCAGATCACCCCTTGCGGATACGGGCGATGCGCAGCCTGTCTCTGTCAGGAAAGCAGGCGCAGGCCAAAGATATTCTGCCCTTTGTCGTGCCGGTAGTAAGCACTGCCACCGTGTAAGGTGGCGATTGCTCGCACCAGTGACAATCCCAGCCCGCTTCCGGCGGTGTGACGGACGTTATCGCCGCGCCAGAATCGCTCGAATAATTTTTCTGGCTCCGCCAGCTGTTCACCGGCGTTCGACACCTCAATCTCAACGCAGTCAGCATGATGAAACGTATTGACCCGAATCACGCCTTTTTCAGGTGAGTAACGAATCGCGTTGATCAGCAGGTTACTCATCGCACGCTGGAACAGCATTTTATCTGCGGTGAGGCTGCCTTCGGCGTTGAGTTCAATCACCTTCTCCTGCTCTTCCGCAACCGGTTCAAGAAAGTCGATCAGCGTTTCCAGCGCATCATGCAGCAGGAAGTCCTGTTTATTGAGTCTGATATTGTGGTGGGTGGCGCGCGCCAGGAAGAGAATGTTTTCAGTCAGCCGCGACAGGCTCTCCAGTTCTTCAATGTTGCCTTCGAGCAGCGTCTGGTACTCAGCGGCTGAGCGTTGATGCCCCAGCGCGACCTGATTCTGGCCCAGTAACACATTAATCGGCGTGCGGATTTCGTGAGCCAGATCGTCAGCAAACTGCGTCAGGCGGATAAAGTCTGTCGATAAGCGCTGGCGCATAGCATTAAGCGCGTTGCCAATCGGTAGCAACTCCTGCGGGATTGCCTGAAGCGGCACCGGCTGATTTAACCGGTCACTGGCCGTTTCTGCCACCATTTTGCTTAACCGGCCGATCGCCCGTAATCCCCGGCGAATAAGCAACGGACTGACGACAGCGCACAGCAAAATGGCCGCCAGTGAAACCATAATGCTTTGCTGGCGATAACGCTCCAGCATCAGCGCTCGCGCGCGCGCAACCCGCGCCAGCGTAATGGTGACCGGACCGAGCGATGAGTTTGCCTGCAGGCTTAACGCCGCCGCTTCGGTATTGTCCGCGTTGATCCAGCGGTGCAGCTGTTTCTCACTGGGTGGGCTGTTGACCGGCGTGGGCGAGAGGTCGGGCAAGGTAATCCCGGTATGATTAATGCTGACGTTTTGCTCATGCTGGGAGCGGATGCTAAGGATGTCCTGATGGATATCGACCATCCGATTGAAGTAGAGCGGCAGCGAACTGGGATGTGCGCCATCTTCAAGCAGCTGCCTTAACTGCGCCGCCCGGTTAATCAGCGTTTGATCGTCCCGCCATACCAGTTCGCTGCGCAAGGCGTTATACAGGATCAGGCTGATGCCGCCGCAGGCCATCGCCATGATCAGCGTAAAAATCGCCGTCAGCCGCAGCGTCAGAGAAGGGCTATACACCATCGACCGCCTTTTCTGACAGGCAATATCCCATGCCTCTTACCGTCGTAATCAGCTTTTGAGGGAAAGGATCGTCGACTTTACGACGCAGGCGGCGGATAGCGACATCGACAATGTTGGTTTCGCTGTCGAAATTGACGCCCCAGATTTCGCTGGCCAGCAGCGTGCGCGGCAAAATCTCACCGTGTCGACTGGCGAGCAGCCACAACAGCATGAACTCTTTGCGCGTCAGCGTCAGAGTGACACCGTCACGCATAACCTGAAAACGCGCGGAGTCCATCACCAGATCGCCGACCCGCAGCACGCTACTGTGCGGCTGCTGCTGCCGGAGCTGATTCCGTACCCGGGCCAGCAGCTCAGCAAAGGAAAACGGCTTGACCAGGTAATCATTTGCGCCCAGCTCCAGCCCTTTCACCCGGTCCTCTACCGAGTCTCTGGCGGTCAGGCAAATCACCGGAATATTACTGGCGGTACGCAGGGTTTTCAGTACCTGCCACCCATCCATTCCCGGCAGCATAATATCCAGTATTACCAGGCTATAGGGATGCGGCAGCCCAAGATGCAGGCCATCCCGCCCGTCTGCGGCGTAATCCACGATATAGCCCGCTTCCTCCAGCCCCTTACGCACCCAGGCGCTGGCCTTCGGGTTATCTTCGATCAGTAATAGTTTCATCGGCGCAGTTTGCCATGAAATTTATCACCGCCCCAACGTTTCAGCGCCAGATGACAATATGGTCATCTTTCTGACAGGCAGAAGGAACCACCGTACCGGTATAACAGCAGCACGATTAACACCGGAGTATTAAAAAAATGAAAAAGAGTCTCACTGCCCTGGCGCTCGCCACGCTGCTTGCCGTTCCCGCAGTCACCTTCGCTGCCAGTAAAAATCCGCTGAGCGTTCATGTGCTGAACCAGCAAACCGGGCTTCCGGCCGCAGAGGTTGAGGTGATGCTTGAACAGAAACAGGGAGTAAGCTGGAAAGTGCTGAACACCGCCAACACCAACCAGCAGGGTCGTATTGATGCCCTTTGGCCAGCAAAGCCGTTTGAAGCGGGTGACTATCGGGTGATTTTTAAAACCGGTCACTATTTTACGGCACATCAACAGCAGAGCTTCTTCCCGGAAATCCCGGTGGAATTCCATATCACCAATACCACGACCACCTATCACATTCCGTTACTGCTCAGCCAGTACGGTTATTCCACCTATCGCGGGAGCTGAAATAAATGAAACGTTTACTGCTGGCAGTGATGCTGACAACCGGACCTGCCGTGGCGCTCGCTGCTGAGCCCGCCACCGTTTATGACATGACCCAGGCGCTGAGCAATCAGCTGGCAACCGAGGCCTTGTCTGCCTGCCATAGCATGAATCGTCAGGGCGTAGTGGCGGTGGTGGATCGGGGCGGAAATCTGGTGACGCTGATGCGGGATGATAACGTGGGACCTCACAATACCCAGGCGGCCTGGCGTAAAGCGTTCACAGCGCTCTCCACCAAAACCCCAACCAGACAACTGACCATCAAGGCGCAATCATCACCGGAAAGCGCCAACCTGAACACGGTTAATGAGCTATTACTGCTGGGCGGCGGCGTACCGGTGCAATATCACGGCCAGTGGATCGGGGCTATCGGCATGGCGGGCACTGGCGGCGCAGAGTCCGACGATCAATGTGGCACCGAAGCAATTAACAAAGTGCTGGGCAACAGCAAACAACAGTAATAATCCTGCAGCGCGGCGGGTGTTATTGCTGTCAAACGCGGGGAAGAAACGCTTCCCCGCGCTGTATAAAACAGCCGCCGTCAGAATGTCTGATTTGTGCCAGAAGCGGACGTTGGCTTGAAGCGTCATTTTCTGTGATGTTAGCCAAGAGTAGCGGAGCTATAAAAAAACACTCTAGTCGGTATAATCTCTTTCATGTTTTTCTTTTCGGTATCTAACACCATGAGCATGTCAGCATTACAACCGCAGATAGTTAAAGCAATGAAACCAAAACATGGAAAGGATTGGATGTTAGTCCGTGGAGACACGGTTTTCGTCCGCTTTTTAGCTCAAAATGATGATGGTAATTCTTTTGAAGTGCAGACACCAACGAGGCCCGAAGAGAGAGTTCGCATAGGGGGTGGTTTGACTATCGGATACAAGCTGCCAGTAAACCAGAAGCTCCTTTTTTCGGTCGCTGAGACGTTAGCCCAAGAAAATCATCTTCGACCTGAGAATAAAGTAGACCGCTTTCAGAATAATTGCATCTCCATGTTTTCCATTACTATAGATCACGGCAAAACTATACAAGATGAGGTCAACGAGGAATGGGTCACTCGCTTCTTTGAGCTCTTCGATGCTCAAGGGATTTCGTCGAATATTGTCGAACCTGGCATGGTCGATATTTATTCTGACCTATGTGTTGAGGATGGCGAAGACGTTTACCTGAGTGATGATATGTTGATGCGCCCGAACGGGACAATTTACGAACGTTGATAATGTAGGTGCGAAAGCATAAATCTATTCCCGGTTGATAGCCGGGATATCACTTAACCATATCCGACGATTAGTCCAAGTAGCCCCACTTCTTCAGGCAACTTTTCGTATTCATGACCACTCTATGATTTAGTTCGCCGCCACGCTCTGGACTTATTTCCTATCCTTTCAGACGATCTGCTATCTCCTTCTCTCTTCATACATTGACAAAAGTCTGCTCCTCGCTCTTAGCGGACATTGGTTTTTACATTCTCTGCTTCGAGCGCTCGGTCGCGCTGCTGGTCTTTAATTGCTATTGCTGTCGCAATGCCATTGATGCCACTCTTTACGGCGGCTCTTTTACAAAGCTCCCCGATAAAAGTGAGTAAATTCAGGCGCGCTGCCGCATGGCGGTTTTTTTATGCCTGTCTCCGGGCATCAGGTATAACGACCATTCTGCCAGACGTTCAAAGGCAGATGCTGGGTACATTTGATATTGCACTATTAAAAGGCAACATTTATTGAACGCTACAATCAACTCCGTATCCGGTTAACTTTCTGGCGCAGTGCAAGGGGATACTGTGAGCAACTTATGCGCCTTTCCGTATTCCTTTAAGCAGTGCCTGTGTCGCACCCGAAGACTTTCCGGATGGCGAACAAACCAGCCCGAACTCACGGTGTATCGGCGGTGTCAGCGGTACTACGCACAGGTTGCGCAATTCGCCAGACAGGGCTGATTCAGGTACAAGAGCGACCCCCATGCCCTCCGCGACCAGCTTACAGGCGCTGATCCAGTCGCGTACCGTCACGCGGATGTCAGATAGCTGCAAACCCGCCTTATCCATCAGGCTTTTTCCATTAACTGCACATCCACCTGTGGCCAGAATAAAAGGCTGATCTGCCAGCGCCGCAAGCGTTATGCCATCAGTCCTGGCATGACGAGCCAGCAGGTTACTGGCCTGCATTACCGCTACCCAGGCATCCTGTCCTAATACACTATCTGCACGCCCCCGGTCAGGGTTCATTACCACCCCCAGCTCCACCATGTCTGCTGCAAGCCACGCCTCAACCTCCTCGTCCGAGCCTTCCAGAACGATCACGTCAATACCGGGATGCTGGCGCTTAAAGTCACGCAGCAGTCCGGGCAACAAGGTGGAAGTCACTGATGGAAAACTGGCCAAGCGAATGCGCCCGCCAGTTAACCCGCGGCTCTGGTCAGCCAGCACGCGGATGGCATTCAGCCCCGACAGCATGTTTCTCGCCTGTTCGATAACCTGCTCACCCAGCGCGGTGACACCGATATTTCGGCGTTCACGCGTAAAGACCGGAAAGCCAAGTGAAGCCTCCAGCTGGGCGATAGCCTGGCTGGCACCGGACTGCGTCATCCCTGTCTCCTCTGCGGCACGCGAGATGTTGCGGGCATCCGCCACGGCAACCAGTAAGCGCCAGTGTAGTAGATTCATCATGATTATCAGTAGCCCAGCTAATAGTTGATCATTGAAGCATTAATTTTACAGTGCAGACAGCGACAAATACAGTGAGTTCAGCACCGCGCTGGATGTTGCGCGACGGTTTTCAATTTAAGCGGAGATAAAATGAAACTCTATTACGCCCCGAATACCTGTTCGTTATCACCACACATCGTGCTGCGCGAACTGGAGCTTGAGTTTGAACTGGTTAAAGTAGACAACAAAAATAAGCTCACCGCTGACGGTCGTGACTTCCGCACCATTAACCCTAAAGGTTATGTCGCTGCACTTGAACTGGATGATGGGCAGATACTCACTGAAGGTCCGGCCATTGTGCAGCACCTCGCTGACAGTAAACCGGAAAAGGGTCTGGCTCCGCCAGCGAACAGTTGGGCTCGGGTGCGCCTGCAGGAATGGCTTAACTTTATCACCAGTGAGATACATGCTGGATCGGCACCGTTGTTCAATTCCACGCTGCCCGAAAACGTCAGAGCGATTTTTCGTGAGAAGCTATTCCGGCAGTTCGATTTCCTGCAGGTGACTCTCAACGAAAAAACTTATCTGACCGGGCCAACTTTCAGCGTTGCTGATGCCTATCTTTTCACGGTGCTGGGCTGGAGTCAGTTTTTCTCGATCGAGCTGCATCGCTGGCCTGCGTTGTCGGCATACAGGGATATGATCAGCGCCCGTCCGGCAGTACAGGCCGCATTACTTGCTGAATCGCCACAGTAAGGTCATCAATCGCTTATTACCGGACACGACTTCTGATGGCTGCAAAGCGTTTTGATTAAATCGACAGTGCTCTCATGCCCGTTTGCTATGTGCCAGAAGCGGACGTTATTCCGATAACAAAGAGCCGAACAACGACGAATATAATTAGCTAAACATCAGATTCTTAGTATATCAATGACGACTCTCAGTGCCGGCGACACATTGCGGTGAGGATAATAAAGGAATGAACCTTCCAGGCGCTGGCTGTAACGTGGCAACGCCCTGATAAGATTGCCTTGCTCTAAATCATCAGCGACCAGTTCCTCCGGGACATAAGCCAGCCCCAGCCCCAGTCTGGCTGCTTTTGCTTCCATGTAGCTATCGGAAAAGGCCCACTGACCTTGCGGTCGGTGCGTTATTTTTTTACCGTCCTGAAGGAGTTCCCACTGATAAAGGCTTCCATCGGCAAACTGGTAGGCGATACAAGGATGAATCACTAAGTCAGCCGGTGCTTGTGGAAAGCCATAGCGACGAAAATGCTCGGGCGTACCTACAACAACCATCTCCATGTCAGGTGTAATACGCACCGCGACCATACCCTGTCCTACCTCCGGTCCCAGCCGCACGCCAGCATCAAATCGCTCAGCGATAATATCGACGAACCGGCTTTCACTGATGAGTTCAAGCCTGATATCAGGATAACGTTGCTTAAATAGCGCCAGCTTCGGTAAAAGAATTTTATCAATGGCATGCTGGCTGGCATTGATGCGTACCGTACCGGACGGGGTGTTGCGGTAATAGGCCAGCGTGGCAAGCCCCGTATCTAAAGCATCAAATCCAGATTCTGCTGTCTGATACAGTTGCTCACCTGCCTGTGTTAACGACAGCCTGCGCGTAGTGCGAACCAGAAGCTGTATACCCAGCCTTTCTTCAAGTTCACGGACAGAACGACTAACACCTGATTGTGCAAGTCCAAGACGTTGTGCAGCTGCAGTGAAACTGCCCTCCCGCACCACCTGCATAAACAAGTAGAGCTCATTATAATTTTCCCGTTTCGCCATCTGCGCGTCCTCAGAATATCTGGCCGCAAAGGAAGACTGATGCAGCCCTTCATTTATAACAATATGCTATTAATCTTAGCAATTCCCCCCCTCTAATCAGCACTATTTTTGCTACCTATAATGAGCGCATTGCATCAAAGCACAGCAGTACTGTCCGTATGAAACCTGTACCTCAATTTTCATTTTCAGGGGAATTTAAATGAATGTTTTCACCAGAAAGCTGACAGCCGCGCTACCCGCCATGCTGCTATGCGCATCACTAAGTGGGGTTACAACAATGAGTTATGCTGATACATCTAATCCGAACTCGCCTGTTTCAATGGTAGAAAAATGGGATAAAACCTTTGCAGAGAGCGATAAGGTTGATCATCGCAAGGTGGCTTTCCAGAACCGTTACGGGATCACATTAGTAGGGGATCTTTACATCCCCAAAAATCGGGGCGAACGTAAACTGGCTGCGATTGCATTAAGTGGTCCTTTCGGTGCGGTCAAAGAGCAATCAAGCGGCCTGTATGCACAGACCCTGGCCGAACAGGGATTTGTTACGCTGGCATTCGATCCTTCTTACACGGGTGAAAGTGGCGGCTATCCGCGTAATGTCGCCTCTCCGGATATCAATACCGAGGACTTTAGCGCGGCGGTTGATTTCCTTGGACTACAAAAAGAAGTGGATCGCCATCGTATTGGATTACTCGGTATTTGCGGCTGGGGAGGCATGGCACTTAATGCGGCGGCGATGGATACACGCGTAAAAGCAGTTGCGACCAGCGTGATGTACGACATGAGCCGGGCGATGGGACATGGCGTTGGAGATGGCAAAGACCGTTATTCAACCGCCGATCGCCGTGCCGTATTACAGTACCTGAACGAGCAGCGCTGGAAAGATGCTGAAAGCGGAACGATCGCCCGCGGTAGTCACGATATTAATGTGGATAAGAATGGCAGCGTAAGCGCTTCTGAGCGAATTCTGCCGGAAACATTACCCGCGAATCCACACCCGGTGCTGAAAGAGTTCTTTGATTATTACAGAATGCCGCGCGGCTTCCATGAGCGTTCTGTTAACTCTAATGGCGCATGGAATGCAACGATGCCCTTGTCATTTATGAACATGCCGCTGCTTAGCTACGCAAATGAAATCACCATTCCTGTGTTGATTGTTACAGGTGAAAAGGCGCACTCACGCTATTTTGCAGAAGATGCCTATAAAGCGGTTGGCAGCACTGAGAAAGAGCTTGTGATCGTCCCCGGCGCAAACCATGTGGACTTATATGACAACGCTGCCGGTAAGATCCCTTTTGCCCGGTTTGAACAGTTTTTCAAAACCAGCTTAAGATAAAAATGCGGCTCAGAATCGTTTAAAAGCCACCTGTAATACGCAGGTGGCTTTGATTCTGGATCTATCCCGACCTGATGTTACATAGAAATATTATGATATCGCACTTCATTCTCACCCACTCTAATCGTTATTACATGAATAGCGTTTATTTCGTTGATGCCTTAAGAAGATCGGGTGCTACTCAAAGGGCCAGATAATATTCATAATGCGTCATTAAACATCACAATAGATACGGGGGCGAGCCTGGCGGCAGAAGATAAATATTATAACAGGATACGCAATGGTATCCCGTCGACATTTCTACATTGTTACGATTCTATTTTTTCCTACCGATCAGCGTCAGTTAAGGCTTAAGGATAACCTTGGTCCATCCCTCATCGCGATCGTCAAAGTGCTTATATCCCTCAGGCGCCTCAGCAAGCGAAAGACGGTGTGAGATTATGTCGCCCGGGCTGGCTTTACCCTGATGAATTAAACGGGCTAACTGACGATTATAGGCTTTGACGTTCGCCTGGCCGGTGCGGATTGACTGTCCTTTAAACCAGAAACTGCCGAAATCAAACGGCATCTTACCTTCTTTGGCAAGGTCTGATGCAGCTCCCGGATCCTGCGGGATAAACACGCCAACCACACCAATTCCCCCGGTTGCTTTGGTTGATGCAACGAGGCTGTTCATGGTGACCGAATTGTCTTCATGGCCATGTTTGTTACAGCACTGATAGCCCACACATTCACAGCCACAGTCAGTGCCGCGTCCGTCAGTTAAGTCGAGAATTCTCTGCACGGCTTCATCGCCGGTCGCATTGATGCCCGTCGCCCCCATTTTCTCTGCCAGCGCTAAACGGTCCCGGTGTGTATCCACCACAAATACCTGTGAAGCGCCTTTTATCATGGCTGAGTGTGCGGCCATCAGACCCACCGGCCCCGCGCCGTAAATGGCTACGCTTTCACCAGGCTTTAATCCGGCGAGTTCTGTCGCATGCCAGCCGGTAGGGAAAATGTCAGAGAGCATCACATAATCATCTTCTTTTTCTACTGCGTCAGGCGGAAGCACCAGGCAGTTAAAGTCTGCAAAGGGGACCCGAAGCAGTTCAGCCTGACCGCCTTCCCAGGCGCCCATTTCAGCAAAACCATAGGCCGCGCCCGCAGTACCGGGATTAGTGGTGAGGCAAAAACCGGTCAGACCTTTTTCACAATTCTCGCAAAAACCGCATCCGACATTAAATGGCAGACAGACATAGTCACCGACCTTAACCCGCTCCACTCCTGAGCCAATTTCAACCACCTCACCCAGGTTTTCGTGCCCCAAAATACGTCCCTGCTCAAAGCTGGTCCGACCCTCGTACATGTGTAAATCCGATCCACAAATATTGGTGGTGGTAATGCGGACAAGCACATCGGTAGGGCGAACAATTTTTGCATCCGGCACGTCTTTAACTTTTACATCATAGGGACCGTTGTAAATAACTGCTTTCATGATCTTCTCCTGCTTGCGGCCGGAAAGGTGTGGCTGCCCGACCGGGTAAGTGTCAACTAAGCTTAGCTGCCATGATTGATAACGCCATCGACAGCACGGCAATCGGGAGGTTTCTTATCGGATACGTTGAGGAATGCTGGCCGGGGATGACGGTCAAAGGCAGCCGGGAAAAGATCAGGATGATGCCGCATCAAGCCGGGCGGCAGCAGCCGGTAGCGTTGCGGGAATATTTGCGTGAAACAGTTATCAATTCTCGGCAACAATCTCAGACGCAGCCTGAAGGTAAAGGCCCGATTTATCAGAAGGATGAATTGTCTTAAACCCGGCCAGTTTTTGCCTGATTCACTGCCAGAACCTTCTCAGAAAGGCACTTCCCGGTAGATACAGCGGTCGCTAAAACCCTGGACTCGCTTAGCCTGGCACCCTGGATATGGGTGTCTGTGTCCCTTTCTCTCTGCGCTACGTTAAGGCCGGAATAAAAAATATCGCTTCCGGGTCCCCGTCATCGAGATTGTCGACCTGACCGCTGGCGATAAATCCGGCGTTCAACAGCAGACGTTGCATTGGCAGGTTAGAACGATTGGTGGAGGTGAACAGCTTCGGGTGCTGGCAGCGGGACCTCAACGCTGCAATCAACGCCAGACCGATCCCCCTGCGGCGGTAGTGTTCCCCTACCATCAGCATTTCAATAAAGCCGCAGCCGAAGAAATGATAGTTCAGCACGCCATATCCCATCGCTATCCCCTGCTGTTCGGCAATATAACAGACAGACTGGGCACACCAGCTGCGGATTTGCGTCGCGCGTTTTGGCTGGTGCGTGGCAACAGAGTCGATAGTAATCAGGGATATAGCATCGTTTTCAGTGGCCAGGCGAATACGCATATTCAGTCTCCCTCTCTTTAATTGACTGCAGTGCAGCCTTAATAAAACGGCAATCCCGAACAGATTTTTAATTTCATACGGGATTTTACAATCCCATAAGATGGTTCGTTAACCCTATTCATCCCACAGAGGCAGGGTTCATTTTCCGAAAGTTATCGTTACCCGGATAATGGGCCACCCTATCGCCACCTCATAAACCCATCATATTTGCCAAATTTAGTTATATGCAGGGCGACAGCATGTTCGCTTCACGCTCGTTGCTGCCGGATGAAGCTGTTGCAACTGCTTTTTCACAGCGACCTGTATTGGCGCTTTGGGCAAACATCTGCGGCGGGTTAAAAAACTCTGTGCGGTGCACGGGGGACGCTTCGCCTGCCGATCGTCGTTTGACTCATTATGTTATATCGATCACTTTTTAATAACGGCGTACAGCAACGGCTCGGTTTGCTGTCAGTGGTAATACCCTCTGTATGTTGCTGCTAAAACGGGTTATATGAAACAAAACGGAGAAACGTATGAATGATAAGCACGTATTGCTGGTCGGTGCTGCCGGCGTAGTTGGCTTTGCCGCTCATGATTCCTTCCAAAACGCGGGCTGGCAAATCACTACCCTTGGGCGTTCGCCGCACAGCCCTCACCCTTCTCCTCATATCAGCGCTGACCTGACCTCTTCCGAAAATCTTAATCAACACCGGGAAGCGTTTGAAACGGTGACGCACATTTTTTATGCGGCATTGCGCCAGGATCCTAATCCAGGCGTGGAAGCGGATATCAATGCGCTGATGTTTGAAAATCTGATCGGCGCGGTACGCTCGTCAGGCAATTCGCTGAAACATATTATCTTTATTCAGGGCGGAAAGGTTTATGGTGCCCATCTGGGCGTTTACCGCACCCCGGCGCGGGAAGAGGACAGTCGTCATTTTCCGCCGAACCTCTATTTCCGGCATGAGGACTATGCGAGAAAGATTGGCGATGAAGGCATCGGCTGGACTGCACTGCGCCCGGATATTGTCATCGGTCACTCATTCGGATCGCCGATGAACCTGGGAAATTTAATCGGCGTGTACGGTACAATCTGCCGCGAAACGGCAACCGCCCTGCATTTTCCCGGCCCGGATGACGCTTATCGCAATACCCTGGTGAACATCACTGACAGCCGCATCCTCGGTGAAAGCGCTGTCTGGGCTGCCGAAAATGCCAGATTCGGCGCATTCAATATCACCAATGGCGACGTGTTTCGCTGGTGTCACGTCTGGCCGAAACTGGCTGACTGGTTTGGCGTTCCGGTTGGCGAGGCGCAGCCTGTTTCGCTTAGCGAACGTCTCAGCGCGCTTAAGCCTCTCTGGTCATCCATCGCCGACAAGGCGCATCTGCAGGAGCGAGATATCGACAAACTGGCGTTAGGTGGATTTGGTGACTTTATCTTCCATGTTAAGAAAGACGCCATCTTTGACGTCACCAAAGCACGTCAGGCAGGGTTTGACGCCATGATCAAGCGCTCTGATGAAGTGTTGATTGAACATCTGGACGCGATGCGAAGCAGCAAACTTATTCCCTGATTTCTCATGCAGCCTGTCGTCTGGCAGGCTGCCGGCCTGCTCTCCAGGCCCGTTTGGATACGGCGGAAGATTACACCAACCCATGGTTCCGGAAGCCAGGCGCACAGGGATGCGGTCCACCTGACAGCTACGCCGGATAAGTGTTCGCTCTGTGCCGGAAGCGGACACGAATGTTTGCCTTAATCGATGTGAACTGATTTCACGCCAGCGCCGAAAGGTATTCCGGCGTGATTTGAGAAATGCGTCGGTGGCCATGCTGTCGAATGACGATTTGAGGGAGTAAAACGCTTAGTCAAAGATGGAAATAATGAGTCTGAATCCGCGGATTACTCACTGAGTTTTCTTATCTGCATTGTTGATTGGCGTATCCTGGTTGACCCAATCTATCATCTACGGAGCCCAGCGTTCGCCCTCAAATTAAATAAGGCCGTTGCGCTTTCGATCTTCGTTAATTCCCTTTGCGTCAGCTTCACCTGGGTTGCAGTGGTATTCTCTGCCAGCCTGGTAGCAGAGGGGGAGTCCATGTTAAATAGGGATTTACCGTGCTCACCAATAAATGCATCAAGGTAAACCAGGGATCTGATTTGTCGGGAATGGCATCCGCCACCGCCGTGATAATGAGTCCTCCATACGAATGATCAACCAGTACGAGGTCACCTAATCCTTCAAAAGCAATAACGTTAAGCACATCCCTTATAGGAGTGGATCTATTTATGGCGGGTGAAGCCAGATGTGAGCGCTCCCCCGATCCTGTTAAAGTGGGTATGAATACGTCGTGCCCTGTTGCGCGCTAAATTCGGGCGACGCGTGAATAGCCTCAGCCACTGTGCAGTAATACAAATGTTGTGCTTATCACTGAGCGTCTCCATTTACCGCTGCAGACGTCATGAACGCTGACAAATCGCGATTAAAGCGTGGCGCTTCTTCCAGAAATGGAGCATGTCCGGAGTTTGCATAAAGTTTCGTCTGGACGTGGTCATTAAGTTCGCGTGCGCGGGCGATGCTCGGTTGTACCTTCACAAGTTGATCCTTGCCGCCATAAATCATCAAAACGGGAACTCTCGCCTTAGGCAAACCTTCAGCAGCAGCGACGGTCATTGATGGCGTTGTGCGTGTCATAACCCAGGAAGCCATAGCGGCACTGGAAAGCAATAACTCACGGGTCACAGCGTCAGGCTGAGTATGGAAACATAAACTCAGGAAAGCCCTCTCGGCTTCAAGATGCGTACGGACGTCGTCAGAGGCCAGACCTGCATAGACCTCCGGATGCGGTGTAATCAGTGCTGCGTTCAGCTCAATCACTCCATCCACGTACATGACACCACTGATACCTGCGTCGCCATAAGCTGCGAGATAGTTTGACATGACAACGCCACCCAGTGACCAGCCAACCAGTACCGGATGACGGGCTCCCGTTAATTTGAGGACGGCAGCCAAATCGTCAGCATAGTGACGTCCATTCCTGTAAGCCTCGGCATCTTCTGGTTTACCTGACATCCCGTGCCCACGCAGATCATAAGTGATCATTCGGTAGTTTTGCAGTTCAGGGCTATTGACCTGTTTTTCCCAGTTGAGACGACTGCCTAATAATCCGTGAATAAAAATAATGGCAGGCCCGGTTGGATTACCCGATTCCTGCACGGCGATTTTTACGCCATCGGGCGCGGTGACCGTATAGTGTTTTTCACTGGCGCTGGCCAGTGAAGATAGCGTTGTCAGCAGTAGAATTAGTAAGGCAGTTCCCCACGTCCTGAATCGGTAAGGTTTGTTCATTTATTCACTCCGTTAAGTTAAAAACGAAGTGTAGGACGCCGGTATTGGACATACTATGATATGTTGTCCATATAATTTGATTAATCGTCCAAAAAAGATAAATGGCAACTTCTCAGAATGGTCGCTCAAGTGAATTAATCAGCCAGTTACTCCATGACATGCACCTTAAGGGCGTGCAGTTCAGCAAAATAAATGTCCCTGAGTCTAAAGGAATAGGTTTTACCAACGTCACCGGAAGAGGACAGTTCCATTTTGTAGGCTACGGCCCTGTCTGGTTGAGCAGCCCGGGGGGCGAAACCTATAAGCTAGACACCGGTGATGCTGTTCTGCTCCCTCATGGAGGGCCACATGCCGTGTTTGAATCCTCTGACATTGCCAGGTGCAAGGTGCTGTATTTTGATCCGGCAAACAAACCCGACAAAGATGCTTTAGTCGCAGAGGATGCAAAACCGGTGATGTTCAGCTGCTGTATGGATTTCGATCTTGGTGGGATGCAGCCCCTGATGTCTGCGATGCCAGAGCTTTTGCTGGTCAGTATGCTGCCGGAAAAGTCCCCTGAGCTCCAGCCAATGCTTGATGCCATGGAACGCGAAACAATGAGCGAACAGGCCGGGAGTGCCGGAATACTTGCACGGCTGGCTGAGGTTGTAGCGGCTCTTATCGTTCGCGGATGGGTGGCTGGTGGGTGTGACGACGCAACGGGATGGGTAGGAGCCATGAACGATCCCCGACTCAGCCGTGCTATTTTTATGATGCACAAAAATCCGGGAAAAAACTGGACTACCGCTGAACTTGCTAAGGAGGCTGGCCAGTCACGCTCAGGTTTCAGTCAGCATTTTCTGGCAGCAACGGGCACTTCACCGCTTAGATATCTTACTGACCTCAGAATGCGCTTAGCCATGCATTGCCTCCGTCGTGAACATACACCCGTTGAGGTCGTGGCTGCCAACATGGGGTATGGCTCACTGGCGGCTTTCAGCCGCGCCTTCAAACGCACCACGGGAGTATCACCTGGCGCAGTCAGAGGTTCTTTTTCCAGGGACAATAGTTGAGTTCACGATAAGAGAATAACGCGCGTACTAAGGCATCGGAGCAGCGTTTCGGTCGTCCGCCTGCGCCGGATTACGAACAAAAGAAAGAGGTCTTGCTGCGGCTTAGTGAAAGGAAAAGCATCCGTTCGAACGCCCGCGAATTCAACCCTACACGGCAGACCATTCTCAGAGTAAACGCGGCAATGGAAGGCGCTGATACTCGCTCGTGAGCGACTGTTACAGTGCACGTCCGCTTTGTGCCAGCAGCGGACGTTGATACAGTTTGATTGCCCGTCAAAGAAGAAACGTGCATGGTGGTAAAACAGCCGCATCAAGTATGCTAAAACCAGGAGAAGTGATGACTGTTCAGCAAGCGCCTCGACTTGAAACAGAACGATTGATTTTAAAACAATTTACGCTCGATGAGTTTCCAACGCTTATGGCGTGCTGGAGCACTTCTGAAATGGCTAAAATTAATGGCGGTGAAAATCCAACAGCAGAAATGGTTTGGACCCGCTTATTACGTTATATCGGGCACTGGCATGCGTTAGGGTATGGCTATTGGGCAGTGTTTGAGAAAACAACAGGTCGTTATGCTGGTTCGTTTGGTTTCCAGGATGCTCATCGTGATATCACACCTGAGTTAAAATACCCTGAAGCTGGATGGACGTTGGTTCCTGAGGTTCGTGGCAAAGGTTATGCGTCTGAAGCACTGGCCGCAGTTTTACTATGGGCCGACCAGACATTTTCATCCCCAGTATGTTGTATCATTGACGAAGAAAATAAACGTTCAAATTATCTGGCTGAGCGTTTTGGTTTCCAGTTTCAAGATTGTGTTAACTATCGCGGCAAGCAGGTACGCATGCTTATACGCCAGTAAGTAATCAATCCATAAATACAATTTTTTAGCAGGTCATTTGAGGAATTAGCCATTAAAGATCTTCGTCGCTTCTGATTAGTAAGAATCTGATTGGCCCTTTTATTCCGATGCGCTCTTGACCCCTGTTGCAAACGGAATGTCCGCTTCTCGCTCAGAGCGGACTACGCCGCGCAAGCATGTCCGCTCTGTGCCAGAAGCGGCACCGCACAAAGCTGAGTCCTTTCCTGAGATGGAGTCAGTCAAAAATAGCGCTGAAACGGCGGTAAAATAAGTTGTGATTAAGTGGCAGTTATTTACTCAACTTTTATTGAAAAAAAGTAGCATGTCGCAAAAAAACTGATTTAAACGTTTTATGAAGCGCTGAACGGCAGGGTGTTAAAAAATGTATCATTTTTATTTTTAAAAGAAATTTATCTAAACCAGCTAAAAAATTTAATTTAAATTTTGCGTCATATTAATGCCGGTAATATGAAAGCCATTGTTATGATACAGTGCTTTGGCTGAGGCATTGTTCGGGGCTACTCTAAGTCCGACGTCATTGATGCCCATTTCTTTCAGCACTGTTTTCATTACGTTCAAGGCCAAACCGCCGAATCCACGACTGCGCCAGTCGGGATAAATGTAGAAATCACTTATCCACGCTGATGACCCGGTGAGGGACAGCCACAGAATGCCAATAATCTCTTCTGGTTCATCAAGCTGTTGAATACACCACAGCTGATTAGCTGGAGTCGCAACGCCTTTAGTTAACACGGCATCAATAGATTCTATGGCTTTGGCTCGTGCTTTTTCAGGGCGATATTCCCGATTTCTTTGTAGATCCTGCGCATATTCATTGATGAAAAGAGAACGATAACTTTCGAATTCTTCTTCATTCATATCCCTCAGAGTAATCATGCTCTCTTCCCGATTAGGTAATTATGCACTGAAGATATCACCTGAAAGCGGGTTTTCAAGCGTCTCTGTTAAAAGAATTTTTTCTACCAATATCGACCACCGCTGATAATGTTGATATTTCAGAATAACCAGCAAAACTACACCAACTCATCATTACTAAGGTCCGCCCTTCGCTTATATCAGGCCGCTTTGTGCAACAAGAAAACGTTGTCTACGGAACTGTAGCATTTACATTAATTCAGCTCATTAACGTGCGAACCGGCGCGAACCGATGACGCTGAGAATGATCCCTAGCGTAACCAGCAGCATCAAAGGACTCACCGTTTCCGAAAGCAGTAAGGCGGAAAGCCCGAGGCCAAAAAACGGCTGCAGCAACTGCAACTGACTTACAGCCGTAATGCCACCGGTAGCTAATCCTTTGTACCAGAAAATGAAGCCGATCAGCATGCTGAAAAGGGAGACATAGCCCAGCGCCAGCCAGCTCTCGATGGTTATGGCATTGATATTTTCTGGCATTGTTACGCAGGCAGCCATCAGCATCAGCGGCAGAGAAATAATCAGTGCCCAACAGATGACCTGCCATCCACCAAGTTCACGTGAAAGCCTGGCACCCTCAGCATAACCCAGCCCGCAGACGAGCACGGAAGCCAGCATCAGCAGGTCACCGAACAGCGAAACCGAAGCATTTTGCGACAGAGCATATCCGCCCACTAACAGACTGCCCAATGCGGAAAATATCCAGAATGGCAGTCGTGGTCGTTCTCCTGCTCTGATCACGCCAAAAACAGCCGTCGCCAACGGCAGCAGTCCGAGAAATACAACTGAATGGGAGGAGGTTATATGCTGCAGTGCTATAGCTGTCAGCAGCGGAAAACCGATCACTACACCAGCCGCAACAATTATTAATGAGAACACCTGATTGCGCTGAGGAGGTTTCTGCCTGAAGAGCAAAAGCAGTGCAATCGCCAATACGCCGGCAACAGAGGCCCGCATGAAAGTCAGAAAAAAAGGACTCATATCCTGAACGGCCAGGCGTGTAGCCGGAAGTGATCCGCTGAATATCAGCACACCCAGAAAACCATTAATCCAGCCGGACAGCGAACCAGAATTAGCGTTATTTAAATCATTTGTCGCCACGACATCCCTCTCCTCAAGTGCTTATATCATCAGCCCGACTGTAAATTGACAGTTCCTATGCTAAGCCCCATGATTCATGACAATCAAAAAATTGTCATAGGTACAATTCATGAGGGTGCGCTATAAAGCTGTCGTGGATGAATATGCCGCTGCGATCCGAAACGGCAGCCTTCCTGCCGGTGCACGGCTTCCAACCCACAGGGCACTCTCAGTGGATAAAGGCATCTCCCTTGCCACTGCAACCCGCGTTTACGCAGAGCTGGAAGCCATTGGCCTGGTGCGGGGAGAAACAGGCCGCGGCACCTTTGTCCGGGATATCTCGTTACCTGCCGGCCAGGGTATTGATCAGCTGGCATTGGCTGCTGATGTGCTGGATCTCAACTTTAACTACCCTTCCCTGCCAGACCAGAAGGAGCAACTGCGCGATTCAATGCGCCAGCTGGCCGCCACTGGCGATCTCGAATCGTTGCTGCGTTATCACCCTCACGCCGGAAGAAAAACCGATCGGGATATCATCGCGACATGGCTGGCAACCGCCGGTATTGCGGCATCTGCGGATGACTTGCTGATTGTGAACGGTGCACAGCACGGTCTTACCGTCGCAGTGATGGGTTTGCTGAAACCCGGTGATGTGGTCGCTGTGGATGCACTGACCTATCCTGGTTTTAAAGCACTGGCCACGCTTTATCATCTGGAGCTTGTGCCCATACCCACCGGCGTGAGCGGCCCTGACCTGACCGCACTCCGGCAAATCTGCCAAAGCAGGCGCGTCCGGGCGATCTACACAATGCCCACGCTGCATAACCCCCTGGGCTGGGTGCTGAGCCACGCCCAGCGTAGTGAGCTCGCCCGTATTACCCGGGAATTTGATTTACTTGTGATAGAGGACGCGGCCTACGCTTTTCTGGTCAGTCGCCCACCACCCCCGCTGGCCTGTTATGCGCCTGAAAGGACGGTCTACGTTACCGGCTTTGCTAAAAATATTGCCACCGGCCTGCGTGTCGGCGTGGTGGTCTCTCCGGCTGGAATGCGACAACCTCTCGAACGCGCTATCAGGGCCACGACATGGAATACACCCGCCCTTATGGTTGCGATAGTTTGTGGCTGGATTAAGGATGGAACGATAAGAAAACTGGAATCAATGAAGCGGCGCGATGCCCGACAGCGTCAGGCCATTGCGCGCGAGATAATGGGTGACGGCCAGTGGATAAGCCATGCCAGCGCTTATTTCATCTGGCTGCCCTTACCCGCAGAGGTCAGGGCTGAACGAATTTTGCATCGATTAATGGACCAGCAGATATCAGTTTCAACCGCCGAGCCATTCAGTACATCATCAAATGTGCCGCACGCCATACGCCTCGCGCTCGGCTCGGTCAGCCTGGACAGGCTCCGGCTTGCCCTCACTGCAGTGAAGGAAACCATCAATTATGAAAAAGACATCTAGATAATGTTAAAAGGCTGCCTCTGCCAAATGACTGTGCTTTTTAAAATTAACAATGTGCGTCTTTCGCTTATTTCGGATATGGGCACAGGCATCGTCAGTCCGCTTTGCGCGTGCCGGCCAGGTACGTCGCGCTGTGCCTGGTGACAGTCGATACTGCGCCAACATCAGACGTTGCCTGGGTCACGGTTTATTCAGCTATGTCGAACAGACCTTAATGCGATGAAACAAATACCGACGCTTGCTGTACGGGCGGAACGGCGAAGTGACGCTGCATGCATTTTATCTCCTCAGCCGGCGGCAGCCCAAACAGGCGTTTGAACTCGCGATTAAATTGCGACGGACTTTCGTAGCCGACGGCATAACTCGCGGCGGCGGCAGTGATCTGCTGACGCACCATCAACATCCGCGCCTGATGCAGGCGTACCGATTTCACATACTGCATCGGCGGCATTCGGGTTATTGCTTTGAAATGGCTATGAAATGTCGGCACACTCATGCCGGCGTCCATCGCCAGTTGTGTCAGTGTTAACGGCTCAGCATAGGTCGCATGGATGCGCTGCAGCACTTTACCTATTTTGCCAAACTGTCCCTGCAGGGCCAGTGCGGCGCGCATTGCATTGCCCTGTGCGCCCGTCAATACGCGGTAATAAAGCTCACGCACCCGCGCAGGGCCGAGGATCGCCGCATCAAGCGGATTGTTCAGGACTTCAAGCAAGCGCAGCACGGCCGTTTTTACCGCGTCGTCCATCGGGCTAGACATCATGCTTTGCGGCGCGGCGGGAGGATGCGGGACATCATGTTGTTCAATCTGCAGCATCAGTTCCGCGGCCAGTTGAAAATCCAGATGCATATAAATCGCCAGCAACGGATGTTCTGCTGACGCCTCGGTTTCCATCACAAACGGCACCGGCACCGAAACTGCAAGATAATGCTGTTCATCATATAAATAAGTCTGCTGACCAAAATAGCCGCGCTTGCTGCCCTGGCAAACAATCACGATCCCCGGATCGTAAAGCACAGGCGTTCGGGCAAGCGGGCGATCGGCACGCAAAATTCTCACGTCAGGCAACGCAGTAAGGTTATACCCCTCCTGCGCCGCCAGTGCTTTCACTAAGGTCATCATCCCCGACATCACACCACCTCATAAAATCAGGCAAGAAAAAGAGAAGATACGGCCTGAAAATGCAGCAGAACATAAAATACTATGCAACTTCCACAGTTCAGGGGAGTTTTTTTATGACATCTGTAAAAACGATTTTAATCACCGGCGTCAGCAGCGGCTTTGGTCAGGCGCTGGCACAGGAAGCCCTCGCCGCAGGCCATCGGGTGGTGGGTACCGTTCGCACCCGCGAAGCACAGCAGGCTTTCGAGGCGCTCAATGTGCAGCGGGCTTTTGGCCGTCTGCTTGATGTCACCGACTTTGAGCGTATTGATAAGGTCGTTGGCGAGATTGAGTCTGACGTCGGTCCGATTGATGTGCTGGTAAACAATGCCGGTTACGGCCATGAAGGCATAATGGAAGAATCATCAATCACAGAGATGCGCCGCCAGTTTGACGTGAACGTGTTTGGCGCAGTGGCGATGATCAAAGCCGTGCTACCAGATATGCGCCAGCGCCGTCGTGGCCATATTATTAATATCACCTCAATGGGCGGTTTCATTACCCTGCCCGGCATCAGTTATTACTGCGGCAGCAAATTTGCACTGGAAGGAATATCTGAAACGTTAAGCAAAGAGCTTGCCCCGTTCAACATACAGGTGACAGCCGTGGCACCTGGCTCGTTTCGCACCGACTGGGCCGGGCGATCAATGGTTCGCAGCGTTCGCAGCATTCCGGACTACGACGCGTTGTTTGATCCTATTCGCCAGGCTCGTGAGGAAAAAAGCGGTAAGCAACCTGGCGATCCTGTAAAGGCAGCCCGCGCCATACTGGCAATCATTGAGAGCCAGACCCCGCCAGTGCATTTATTGTTAGGCAGTGATGCATTACATTTAGTGCGGCAAAAGCTCACGGCTTTAGGCAAGGAAATGGAACAGTGGGAAGCAATAACACGTTCAACGGATGGTTAATCCGCGACTGAAACAGTGAGTACGCTGGAACACGTAATATGGCCGGTCGTACTGACGGCCATTTCGCGCGGGCCATAGTGCTGATGCTTTTGCAGCACGGACTTCGCTTCGTGCGATTGCGTCCGCCCTGCGCTCAACGCCGACCGTAACCCAACGGCAGAAGCTGAACTTGCCGTATACAATCTGACGCCTGGCAATCCTGTCGGTTAGTGCCCCCAACCGGCGTCCTTTTCTGGCCTGCCGCCGCACCGAAAAAGACTTTAAACTATTAATACTGTTACCCTTAGTTGTGTTTTTTTCCGGGAACGTTGAAGGACTGATTTATGAATACATCGTTATCACTGGAAGAACTGGGCCCACGCATCTGCATTATGGGACCCTCAAACAGCGGTAAATCAACGCTGGCTGATGCGATAGCGCGTAAAACATCTTTGCCTTTAATCCATCTGGATCAACTGCATCATCTGCCGGATTCAAAATGGGTCCCCCGGAAACCAGAGGATTTTTATCAGTTACATGCTGAGGCGGTGCAAAAGGAAAAATGGGTGATGGAGGGCAACTATACAAAATGCATACATCCACGACTCGAACGTGCCACAGGGCTAATCCTGCTTGATGTACCGGTGCCGATAGCGTTGCTGCGCTATATTCGCAGATGTTACTCATCAAAACCCAGAATCGGCGGGCTCAAAACCGGCAGGGAGAATGTTAGCTGGGAGATGCTCAAATACATTGCGCTTATTGCGCCTGCAAACCGCCTTCGCTACAGGACGCTGTTTGAGCAGATTACGATCCCCCGGCTAATGCTGACGTTACCCCGCGAGATTAACGCCTGCTATCAACGCTGGGATCTCAACAAATAGATGTTTCAGTAGTTGATGAGACTGAGCCGGTAAGGTCATTGGGTAATCACCAGAGAAGCCGGGCTTTGTGGTCATGCGATGGATGTCCTGTTTCAGAATCCAGTCCTGCGGCCAGCCTGATGGGTGCCTGCATCAGCGCAGTGTCTGCCCCACTTCAACGCGCGCTTTATAGATGAAAACCGGTTTGCTGATATGCGGTGGTTCTTACGCCGGTCTGAACAGCCGCCGTTGAATCATCCGGATGGGGTGAAGGCGGGATGTTTCCTCATTAACCTTTTTACTTCTGATTTCCCTTCAGCATAAGCGGGCGGATGCCCGCCGGTAGCAACCCAGGTCGTCAGACGTAACCCATCATTTTCAGCAGCGATTGCACCTGATTCATCGCCTCCGTACGATGCGTCACGCCCAGCTTCTGGTAGAGATTGCGGATATGCGTTTTGATGGTGGTGGACGCCACCGCCAGCTCGCCGGCAATTTGATCGTTGCTGTAGCCCGAATAGATCAAGCCCAGCACCTGCCATTCACGCTGCGTCAGCGGACTGGTGCGGATCAATTCCGGCACGTCAGGATGGTTGAGTAACCGGCTGACAAATCCCTCATCAAAATGGGCGAACTTATGACGGTGGTATTTGTTGATCTCCAGCAGGATCCGCCGGGCACGGTGATTGTCCAGCTCATTCAGGGTATTCAGCTGGATCAGCTGGCGCAGCTGCTGAGCCATCATCTCGCCTTCAATGACAAAATGACTGATAAAGCCGGTACTGCGCGCCAGTTTCAGCGCCTCGATCAGCGTGCGCTGCGCGTCGGCTTTGCGATCGGTTTGCCAGTAAATCTGATTAAGCAGCAGCAGGTTACGATTCAAATCGCTCATCAACCGCAGGGCGCGAGCATTTTCATTCAGCTCCTCCAGCACCACTTCCGCCTGGCTGACATCGCCGAGTAAAATCTGCGCCCGGGCGATGTTGCGCCACTGTCCCTGCAGGAAATGGTTATTGGCGAAAGCCGGTTTCGGCGTTTGCCGCATCCAGTTGCTGGCGCTCTCGTTGTCGCCGGTCATCTGCCAGTAGATCACCCGCACTTTATCGGCGTTAGCGATCCAGTCGCTGTGCCAGTTGCCGTTATTCAGCAGGTTTTCCAGCCGATTGAGGTAGCTACGCGCATTATCCAGATTGCCACGCGCCAGCGAGCACTGCACCAGCAGCCCCAGACACTGGATCTGCTGTTGCGGCTGAAAGCCGGTCAGTACTTTGATGCCTTCGCGTGCCGCCTGCTCTGCTTCCTCCAGCCGTCCCCACGCCCACAGCAGCTGAGCGCGGATCCGCAGCAGAAATTCATGCAGCGGAAACTGCGCCAGGTGCTGCTCGTCGACCAGCACAAACGCCCGGCTCTGGATCTCATAGGCCGCCTGTAAAAAGCCCTGAGCAAACAGGATTTCACTCTGCTGAATCAGGCTCCACAGCGCGTAGTGCCAGACTTCATCACGGCGCGCCATCTGTTCAGTCTGGCGCATCAGGTTAAGAGAATTGTCTAAGTCGCCTTTGCAATGCATCACCTCACCGTGCACCGAGGTCGCCACAATGCGGCTGTAGTGACGGCTGGCGGGCAGGATATCCAGCGCCTCTTTCGCCAGTCGCTCCGCCTCATCGGTGTTGCCATCATTGATCGCCACCTGAGCGCGCAGCGCATTAAATTCGCCGCGCAGCGCGTCGTCAATCTCGCAGCGGCTGGCCTGTTCAAAGCGGGCCAGCAAACTGTCCACTTCGGAAAAGCGATGCTGACTCTGCATCAGCCACGCCTGCAGCAGCACCAGCATCGGATTTTCCAGCATCATCTCCCACGGCAGCGCTTTCAGGGAGTTTTCCAGCAGCGGCAGTTCGCTCTGATTAAACAGCGTCCAGGCGTGCTTCTCCAGCACGTCGCGCAGCATGCTGGCATCGCCGGAGGCCAGCGCATGATGGATCGCCTCGCCGGGAAAGCCCTGCGCCATCCAGCTTTCCGCTGCGGCCCGATGCAGTGCCGGCAACTCCGCCGCCAGTTCCCACTGACAGCGCTGGCGCAGAAAATTGCCAAACAGCGGATGGTAGCTGAACCAGCAACCGGAATCGTCCATCCGCTGTAAAAACAGCCCCTGACGCTCAATCTCTTCCAGCCGCATCTGGCCGTTCTCTTCGCGGGTGACACCGGCGATCAGCTCATCGGTCATTGAGCGCAGCAGCGCGGTTTTGAGTAAAAAATGGCGGGTCGGCAGGTCGACATTATCCAGCACCTCTTCCACCAGATAATCGGAGAGATGGCTGGCATTGATGCCGGAAAGGCGCCGCGCCGAGTCATGTGCCGCGCTGGCACCCTGGCGCGCCGACAGCACGATCAGCTGCAGCGCGGTAGCCCAGCCTGCGACGTCATCGCACAGCTTGCCGCTCTCCTCGCTTTCCAGCGGCGCGGCCAGCCGGCAGTCGAAAAACTGGCGCGCTTCCTGATGGGTAAACGCCAGCTGCTGGCTGCCGAGTTCGATCAGCTGCTCACGCACCCGCAGGTTAGCGATGCCGAGCTGGGGCAGATTTCGTGACAGCAGGATCAGGGTCAGATTTTCGGGTTGATGACGCAGGAAAAAACGCATCGCGTCGTGAATAACCGGATTGGTGATCAGATGGTAGTCGTCAACGATCAGCCACAGCGGCTGCTGCCACTCCACCAGCTCAATAAACAACTGAGAAAACAGAGCGTTGAGATTAACGTATTGTCGCTTCTGCGCCAGTAATTCACTGCGCGGACAGCCGCCGTTGCTGGCCTGTTGCAGTGCAGCAATCAGGTAGTCGGCGAACCGCTCCGGCTGATTGTCACCCTCGTCTAAAGAATACCAGCCAAGATGCGTTTTACCCGCCGCCCACTGCGACACCAGCGTGGTTTTGCCGTAGCCCGCCGGACTGGTGATCAGCACCAGCCGGTAATTGCCGGCAGCGGTCAGTTTTTGCAGCAGTCTTTCACGGATGACGGTGCCTTCAAGGCGAACCGGGCGGCTGAGTTTTGAGGGTATTAGCATGGGCGCACGTTTCTCCGTTCACGTCAAGCGCATCATTATTTTACGCTTCGTAATTATTCCTTACACACGTTCAGCCATTCGCCTGGTGAATGCAAGCAAACCCATTAACTAAACTTTACAAAAGCGCGCGAAATCACACTCCTGGCATGCTTTCAGATTAGCCTCAGCCTCTCCACCCTCCCTATCCTCCTGGTCTAATTCGCTTCAGGAGGAGGAGCCTTATCTGTCGCACGGGCAAACTGGTGTCACATTGACCCATTTACTGTTCTGACAGGACACCAACCATGACACAGCCCGTATTTAACCCCGAACATTTTACTGCTGCCCTGACGCGTCAGTGGCAACGTTTTGGTCTGCGCGATGCGCGTGAAATGACTCACGCTCAGTGGTGGCAGGCGCTGAGCGGCGCGCTGGCCGATCTGCTGGCGGCACAGCCTCCGGTTGCGGCAGACAGTTCGCTGCGCCACGTCAACTACCTGTCGATGGAGTTTCTGATTGGCCGGCTGACCGGCAACAATCTACTGAACCTCGGCTGGTACAACGCGGTCAATGAGGCGCTGGCGGGCTGGGATATTTCACTGACTGAGGTGCTGGAAAATGAAACCGATCCGGCGCTGGGTAACGGCGGCCTCGGGCGACTGGCCGCCTGTTTTCTCGACTCAATGGCGACGGTCGGACAGCCTGCCATCGGTTATGGGCTGAACTACCAGTACGGTTTGTTCCGCCAGCGCTTTGAAGACGGCGCGCAGCACGAAACCCCTGATGACTGGCAGCGCGATCGCTATCCGTGGTTTAACCATAATGCGGCGCTGAATGTCGAAGTAGGTTTGGGCGGCAAAGTCACCACCGTCGATGGACGCCCGCACTGGCAACCGGCATTTGTGCTGCAGGGTGAAGCCTGGGATCTGCCGGTGGTGGGCTACCAGAACGGCGTCACTCAGCCGTTACGCTTGTGGCAGGCGAAGCATGCGCAGCCGTTCAATCTTAACCGGTTTAACGACGGTGATTTCCTGCGCGCTGAACAGCAGGGAATCGACGCCGAAAAACTGACTAAAGTGCTCTACCCGAATGACAATCATCAGAACGGCAAAAAGCTGCGTCTGATGCAGCAATATTTCCAGTGCGCCTGTGCGCTGGCCGACATTTTGCGCCGCCATCATCAGGCCGGACGCAGCATTGAATCGCTGGCCGATCACGAAGTGATTCAGCTCAACGACACGCACCCGACGCTGGCGATCCCTGAACTGATGCGCCTGCTGCTGGATGAGCATCAGCTCAGCTGGGATCGCGCCTGGCAGATTACTCAGCACACCTTTGCTTACACCAACCACACCCTGATGCCGGAAGCGCTGGAGTGCTGGGATGTGCGTCTGGTGCGCAGCCTGCTGCCGCGCCATATGATGATCATCAATACCCTCAATACCCAACTGAAAACCTTGGTTGAGTCACGCTGGCCGGGCGATGAAGCCAAATGGGCGAAGCTGGCGCTGGTGCATAACAACCAGCTACGCATGGCGAACCTGTGCGTCACCAGCGGCTTTGCGGTAAACGGCGTTGCCGCCCTGCACTCCAAACTGGTGGTGCAGGATCTGTTCCCGGAATATCACCAGCTGTGGCCGGAAAAATTCCATAACGTTACCAACGGCATCACGCCGCGTCGCTGGATCAATCAGTGCAACCCGGCCCTGAGCGCGTTAATCGATAAAACGCTGCAAAAACCGTGGCTGAACGATCTTGATGCGCTGCAGGGCCTTGAGGCGTTTGCCGACGATGCGGCGTTCCGCGCCGAATATCGCGCTATCAAACAGCAGAACAAAGTGGCGCTGGCCAACTGGGTTGCCAGCCGTACCGGGATTGAGATCGATCCTGAGGCGCTGTTCGACGTGCAGATTAAACGCCTGCATGAGTACAAACGTCAGCATCTGAGCCTGCTGCACATTATTGCGCTGTGGCAAACGCTGGTCACCGATCCGCAGGCGAATCGGGTGCCGCGCGTGGTGCTGTTCGGGGCCAAAGCGGCACCAGGCTACGCGCTGGCGAAGAACATCATTTATGCCATCAACAAAGTCGCGGAAACCATCAACCACGACCCGCGGGTCGGCAACCGTCTGAAGGTGGTGTTTGTGCCGGACTACAACGTCTCGGTGGCAGAGCGTCTGATCCCGGCCGCCGATCTCTCCGAGCAGATTTCCACTGCCGGTAAGGAAGCCTCCGGCACCGGCAACATGAAGCTGGCGCTCAACGGTGCGCTGACCATCGGAACGCTGGACGGCGCTAACGTTGAAATCGCCGAACAGGTCGGCAGCGAGAACATCTTTATCTTCGGTCACACCGTAGATCAGGTGGTGGCGTTAAAGGCTGACGGCTATGCCCCGGCGCAGTGGCGTAAGAAAGATCATCAGCTCAATCAGGTGCTGCAGGCGCTGGAAGATGGCACCTTCAGTCAGGGCGACTGCGCGGCCTTTGAGGAAATGCTGCACAGCCTCGGTCCGCAAGGCGGCGACCCGTATCTGGTGCTGGCCGATTTTCAGCCCTACCTGGATGCGCAGGCGCAGGTGGAAGCGCTGTGGAGCGATCAGGATGGCTGGACGCGCGCTACCATCCTTAACACCGCGCGTTGCGGCATGTTCAGCTCCGATCGGGCCATCCGCGACTATCAGCAGCGCATCTGGCAAGCCACGCGCTAAGGAACGCCATGAAAACCGAACAGGTACTGGATCAGTTTTCTCTGGCAGGTATTGCCGCCGAGTATATTAATGCCCACGGCCAGCCGCAGGCGATTCCGACCGGCACCCGCCAGCGTTTGCTGGCGGTGATGCAGCCGCCGCGACCGGCGACCACGCCGCTGCCGCCGGTGGCGATTTTTCGCAGCGGCGAAGTACTGACTCTCGCCCCGCAGCTCAGTACGGACGCGCACTGGCAGCTCACCCGCGAGTCGGGTGAAATCACCGCCGGGCGTTGCCAGCCCGGGCAACCGCTGCATCTGCCGCCGCTGGCAGAGGGCTATCATCAGCTGTCGCTGCAGCAGGCACATCAGCAGTGGTCCTGCCAGCTGATTATCGCGCCGCCGCGCTGCTATGAGCCGCCCGCGCTGATGGCGGGTGAGGCTTTATGGGGTGCCTGCGTCCAGCTGTATACCCTGCGTTCGGCAGAGAACTGGGGGATCGGTGATTTTGGCGACTTACGCCGGATGTTGCCGGCCATAGCCGCACGCGGCGGCGCATTTATCGGCCTTAATCCGATCCATGCGCTGTTCCCGGCTACGCCTGACAGTGCCAGCCCTTACAGTCCCTCGTCGCGCCGCTGGCTGAATGTGGTTTACATCGATGTAGCGGCGGTGGCGGATTTTCAGCAATCGCCTGCGGCACAGGCGTGGTGGCAACAGGCCGACACCCGGCAGGCTCTTGAGCTGGCGCGTACGGCTGAGTGGGTCGATTATCCGGCCGTTACCCGGCTCAAAATTGATGCGCTCAGCTTAGCCTGGCCGCAGTTCGGGCAGCGCGATGCCGCCGACCCGGAGGTAAAAGCGTTCAACGACTTTGTTCAGCAGGGCGGCGAAAGCCTGTTACATCAGGCGTTGTTTGATGCGCTGCACGCCGACCAGATGGCGCAGGATAGCCAGCGCTGGGGCTGGCCGGTATGGCCGGAGGCGTTGCAGCAGCCCGACAGTCCGGCGGTGCAGCAGTTTCTTCAGCAGCACGGCGACCAGGTGCGATTCTGGCTGTGGTTACAGTGGCTGGCCGCCCGGCAGTTCGCCGCCTGCTGGCAGTGCTGTCAGCAGCAGCAGATGCCGATTGGACTCTATCGCGATCTGGCGGTCGGCGTAGCGCAAGGCGGGGCCGAAACCTGGAGCGAGCGCCATCTTTACTGCCTGGATGCCAGCGTCGGCGCACCGCCCGATATTCTGGGCCCGCGCGGTCAGGACTGGGGCTTGCCGCCGATGGATCCGCAGGTGATGCGGCAGCGGGCCTGGCAGCCGTGGATCGCCCTGTTACGTGCCAACATGCGAGACTGCGGTGCGCTGCGTATCGATCACGTGATGGCGTTACTGCGCCTGTGGTGGATCCCTGCCGGTCAGGGCGCTGCTAACGGCGCTTATGTGCACTATCCGATTGATGATCTGCTGGCGATACTGGCGCTGGAAAGTCAGCGCAACCGCTGCATGGTGATCGGCGAAGATCTTGGCACCGTGCCGGAGGCCATTGTCGATAAGCTGCGTGACGGCGGGGTTTATTCCTACAAGGTGCTCTATTTTGAGCAGACTTCAGCTCAGGGTTTTCGTCCGCCGGCCGAGTGGCCGCGTCAGGCGATGGCGGTGGCCACCACCCACGATCTCCCGACGCTGCGAGGCTGGTGGCAGAGCGATGATTTGACCACCGGAGACCGGCTTGGCCTCTACCCCGACAAGGTGGTGCTGGCCGGGTTGTATCAGGATCGGCTGCGGGCGAAGCAGGCGTTGCTGCACAGTCTGCACCGGGTCGGTGCCCTGCCCAAACGTGCCGGACGCGATGCACGCCGTACCCAGATGAGCAAAGCCCTGAACCGGGCGATGCAGCGGTATCTGGCGGACAGCCACAGTGCGTTGCTGGGTCTGCAACCGGAGGACTGGCTTGATATGGCGGCTCCGGTCAATATTCCCGGCACCAGCGACGAGTATCCGAACTGGCGACGTAAGCTCAGCGCCACGCTGGAAACGCTGTTCAGCGATCCCGCCACCGACTCGCTGCTGCGTGATCTGACGGCTCGCCGAAAACGCCTCGCTAAGAGATAAAGGCTGATTGAAAGAAAACCCCGGCTGCTGGCCGGGGTCATTTAGCGTTCAGCATCAGGCTGATGATAAGCGTCCATAGCCTGAGCCTGCTTTAACAGCGTTTCCCAGTCATCAGGGGGATAGCCGCCGTCAAGCATCATGGCAAAGACTTTATAAGCATCGCGCTTACTGCCATAAGCACGCTTAGTCTCTGAGTCATTCATCCACGCCAGAATAATGGTTTTGTACTGTTCGCTGTACCTGAAGAATAATCGATACTGCATTAGAAATTTTGCACGGAACCAATGCCTGTTGTGATCGCCCAGCGTGCTTCCCTGGCGGAACTTCGCCTGAGTCGGATCGGCACCGATTTCACTGTTAATGACTTTGAATACCGCGGCTAAAAGTTTGGTGGCTGCTTTTTTTTGGTAGCTTTCCGGGTGTTTAACCCGGAGTGATTCTACTTCATCCACTAAGGCAATCAGTTGCGACCCAAAGCAGGGATGAAGATAAATTTTCCATTCCTTTACAGCAGCACGATCAATCATCAGATTTACTCGTCGTCCGTGAGCGGTGCATCCAGATTAACATCCATTCCCGCGGTTAAGGATGCAATGCGTGTGACTAATGCGGCGTCCAGCGTTTTAATCTTCTCTGGATGCTGGCGCATATCATCCGCAAGGAAACTGAGAAAACTCGCCATAACCGGATCATCATCCGACACCGTTTCCTGCCGGCTGATAAGCACTTTACCGCCAGGAAGAACCGCATATTCAATATTTTCGCCAGGTTGCAGGTTCATCGCATCACGAACGGCAGCGGGGATAGTGGTCTGGCTACGTGCGGTCAGTCTCGAAGAAGCCCGCAGCGATACGTCAGCCTGAGTTAAATTTCCCATCATTCGCTCCCACAAAAAGGTAAAAAGATAACCTCATAATAATGCATCTGCATTGGCAATGCAAATGCATTATGTGCACTTACAGGGTGGGTATGACGCGTTGTTTACGGCTTTATGCTTCCGGGTAATCTGGCGTGATAAGCATAAAAAAGGTGCGCCGCAGCGCACCAGGTGGGACAACATCAGTATTGTCGGGGCCGTTTCACCCCTTGCCTTTAACACTACTGATAAAGGTCTGCCGGGCGGAGGTCGATCCCAGCCGCTCGGCTTCATCCAGCAATTTCAGCGCCTTATCGATATTGCCGCTGTTCACCGCCTGTCTGATGTTCTGGTTAAAGTAACTTTCGGTCTCATTGATGATCGGCTCAGCTTTGGCTTTGGGTGCCGGGGCCGGTGCAGCGCTGTAGGCGGCTGGCGAAACCGCAGCGGTGTTGCCGACGGTAACCGGGCCAGGGCCGGAAGAGCCAAACAGCGGGCCGACCAGAATTGATGAGCCGGAACTGGTCTGCAGTTTCAGCTTCAGCGTCCCTTCACGGCTGTGACGGGCGATCGGATCGGGAATATCCGGTACCGCGTGACCGGTGCCCTGCGCGTAAGCTTTCGCCGGGTCAAGCAGTGTGGTGGTCTGGGTCAGATCCTGCTCAGTGGTAAACACCAGCAGGTAAATTTTTTGCTGGCCAAGCGCCGGCGTGAGCTTCATCACCCCTTCCAGCCGGTCCGCCGCCATCACACCCGGTTTCTGGTAGGTGAAGTAGCGACTCGGGAACCAGGCGGCGGGCCGCATATTTTCATCCAGCACCAGCACGTTCGGGGCGAAAACCTGATTGTTCGCCACTTCGCTGCTCAGCGTCAGCGTCAGTTCACCGATATTGGCCGGCAGACTGTAGGCCGCCACTGGTCCGGCAACGTGCGGAGCATTCAGTGACTGTCCACTGGTCGCCAGCTGGGTAACCTGGGTCTGAGAAGCGGCAACCGGCAGCCAGCTCAGGTGTTGCAGCGTTTCCGGCGCAACCTGCGGAGCAGAGGAGAGATCCTGCGGCACCAGATTGATGTCCGCCAGGGCTGGCAGACTGTGTCCGGCCAGTAACGCCGCGCTCAGGCAGAGCGCCGTCAGGGTTTTTGTCATTTTCATTATGCCTACCTTATTGCAGGCCACGGCACGAACCAGGCAATGGCGCACCGTGACCAAAAAGACCAATCAGGCGCGCCGCCGCGCCTGGGCTGGAGAGCGTCGGCTTACCACCAGATTTCCATCTGCGCACCGAAGGTAATCTCGTCGTTGTCGCCACGGCTGTTGGTCAGGATGCCGTTACCGCTGCTGTCAGCAGAGGCGAAGGTGGTGAGATCGCCGGCGCTGTCTTTGTTATAGCCCCACTTCTCATCCCACTTGGCGTAGGTGGCGAATACGCGCAGCGCCGGACGTGACCAGATGCTGTCACCCGCCTGCCACTGCTGCGCCAGCGTGATTTTATACTGGCCGTTGCGTTCGTTAGCCTGCTGCGACTTCACGTTGTCGTAGCCCAGCTCCAGCAGGGTGCTCATGATCGGTGTCCATTTGTACATCGGGCGCACGCCGACGGTGTACCATTCGGTGCCGCGGTTATTATCCAGATCGATGTTCTGATACATCGCCACGTACATCAGGTCCCAGCGTTCCGCCAGCGAGATCGCACCGTGGTCGAGGATGCGATACATATCGCCGTTGTTGTTGAGGCTGGTGCCCTGCGGCACGCCTTTGCCCTGTGAGGTCAGCGCATCGGTGGCATACTGCAGCACAAATTTGTTGTAGCCCTTCAGCATGCTCTGGGTATGTTCAGCAGTGAACATCCAGCCATCTTTAGAGGCGCCGTCTTCCAGACGGTAGTCATCACGGGCATTGGCGCGACCGTAGTCGACCCCCAGCTCCAGCACGCCGTTGGTGTTGGTTTCCAGTCCGGCGAGGCGCACGTCAAACACGTCGTTGGCGGTGCTGGTGGCGAAGTCACGGATCCGATCGCTGGAGAAGGTGTAAGACCCGCCCGCTTCAGACGAACGGGTGGCGGCGAATGACAGCTTACCAAAACCGAGATCCACATCTTCCAGACCGGCACCCGGACCAGAGATATCCCAGTAGTAGAAGTCGATCATGTGAACGTCATGACGCTGATAGAAGCGCTTACCGGCCCAGATGGTTGAGCCTGGCAGTGCTTCGATCAGGTTTTTACCTTTCACATTGGCTTCACGGAAGGCCGGAGAGGTCGCTTCCCAGTCATTCTGCTGCGCCACGGAGTAGGCCACGTTGGTGTCGAAATAGAAGCTCTTATCGCCCTCTTTCCACACTTCCTGACCTAATTTTAATTCGGCGTAGGTTTCGCATTCGTTACCCAGACGGTATTTACTTTGAGCACCGGTGGCCTGAAAACATTGCTGTTCACCACCGCTGCCGGTCCAGCCAATGCCGGAACGGGCGTACCCGGTAAAATCGACCGCCATCGTCGGGGCGGAGAGGGTTCCCACCGCGACGGCAACGGCGAGGGGAAGTTTGCGCAGAGTTAACATTTTCTATCTCCTGAGGTCATTGCTTTTATTGTTTTGGCAGGGCTATACACCCAGCTCCTGATACAGCCTGCGACAGGCGCTCCCGTCCTCACGGAACAGGTGACAGCGCTCGGGCGGCAGGCCGATACCGAGGATGGCGCCCTCTTTTACCAGCACGACGTCTTCCTGGCGGTAGACCAGGTTTTGACGAATGGCGGGAATCTGGATATGGATCTGTGTTTCATGCCCCAGCTGCTCTACCACCTGCACTTCACCCTCAAGGGTGACATCGGCGATATCGCTGGAGAGCAGATGTTCAGGGCGGATGCCCAGAGACATATTGCTGCCGACCTGCACGCCCGCACTGTCGACCGGCAGCCAGACCAGCTGCTGATTCGGCAGCCGGACCTGCACCTGATCGATGGCGGTGGCGGTCACTTTGACCGGCAGGAAATTCATTTTCGGCGAGCCGATGAAGCCGGCCACAAAGCGGTTGGCGGGATAGTGGTAAAGCTCCAGCGGCTTGCCGACCTGCGCGATGCGCCCGGCGTCGAGCACCACAATCTTATCGGCCAGCGTCATCGCTTCGATCTGATCGTGGGTGACGTAAATCATGGTGCGCTTCAGGCGCTTATGCAGACGGGAGATCTCAATCCGCATCTGGACGCGCAGCGCCGCGTCAAGGTTAGAGAGCGGTTCATCCAGCAGGAAAACCCGCGGTTCCGCCACCAGCGTGCGGCCAATTGCCACGCGCTGACGCTGTCCACCTGATAACGCTTTAGGACGGCGATCCAGCAGGTGCGCCAGTTGCAGGATTTCCGCCACCTGGTTGACCCGCTGATGGATTTCCGCTTTTTTTACCCCGGCCAGCTTCAGGCCAAAAGACATGTTTTCCGCCACCGACAGGTGCGGGTAGAGCGCATAGGATTGAAATACCATGCCGATACCGCGCTCGGCGGGCGGCACCTCATTCATGCGGCGGTCACCAATCAGCAGCTCCCCGCTGGTGATGGTTTCCAGTCCGGCAATCATGCGCAGCAGTGTTGATTTGCCACAGCCTGATGGGCCAACAAAAACGACAAATTCCCCTTCACGAATAGTGAGATCGATATCTTTCGACACCACCGTATCGCCCCAGGCTTTTGTGACATTGCGTAGCACAACGCTCGCCATGATCCCTTCCCTCTTAGCTGCTCATTCGTGTCTGCTCTCGGCAGACGGGTTCCGGGGCTCACTATGCGCAAGGATGGCGGGGCTAACATCCTCCGCCGCAGCGCAACCTGCTGGGGGAGGAGGCGGGAGGAGGAGAAAGGCGGGCTGACGCGGCGGCGGGCGGGCGGCGGCGGTTTTTTGTGATCGCTAACGCAGACCTGCCGGATTTTTTAGCCCGTAACCGGCCGCTTCGCCCGCTTTTTGCCAGCGCGATCACACCCCTCAGCCACAGGGCGTAGAGCGAAGGAGGATGAGAAGCGGTGACGGATGCGCACAATGTTGCCGGTAGAGCAATCACCGCTTCCGCAAACAGGATGGACTTATGACGATGAAAACCGGTGCACGAATTCTGGCCCTCTCTGCCCTCTCTGCCGTGCTGTTTTCAGCATCCGCAGTGGCAAAAATTGAGGAAGGCAAGTTGGTCATCTGGATCAACGGCGACAAGGGCTATAACGGCCTTGCCGAGGTTGGTAAGAAGTTTGAACAGGAGACCGGCATTAAAGTGACGGTGGAGCATCCTGATAAGATGGAAGAGAAATATCCGCAGGTGGCCGCCACCGGCGATGGCCCGGATATCATTTTCTGGGCTCACGACCGCTTTGGCGGCTACGCACAATCGGGCCTGCTGGCTGAGATCACGCCTGACGCCAGCTTCCAGCAAAAAATCTTCCCCTTCACCTGGGATGCAGTGCGCTTTGACGGCAAGCTGATCGGCTATCCGATTTCGGTTGAGTCGCTGTCGCTGATTTACAACAAAAAGCTGCTGCCGACACCGCCAAAAACCTGGGAAGAGATTGCCGGACTCGACAAGCAAATGCGCGCCAAAGGCAAAAGCGCCATCATGTTTAACCTGCAGGAACCCTACTTCACCTGGCCACTGCTGGCCGCGGGTGGCGCTTATGCCTTTAAGCTGAATGACGGCCGTTATGACGTGAAGGATGTCGGAGTGGATAACGCCGGAGCCAAAGCGGGCATGCAGTTCCTGGTCGATCAGGTCAAGGCCAAAACCCTCAACGCCGATACCGACTACTCGATTGCTGAAGCTGCTTTCAACAAGGGTCAAACCGCCATGACCATTAACGGTCCCTGGGCGTGGAGCAACATCGATAAAAGCGGCATCGACTATGGCGTTGCTGAGTTACCGACGCTGAACGGCAAACCGTCGAAAGCCTTTGTCGGCGTGCTGAGTGCCGGTATCAACGCCGCCAGCCCCAATAAAGAACTGGCAAAAGAGTTTCTGGAAAACTACCTGCTGACCGACGCCGGACTGGACGCGGTTAACAAAGACAAGCCGCTGGGTGCCGTGGCGCTGAAATCATTCCAGCAGACGCTGGAGAAAGATTCCCGTATCGCCGCCACCATGAGCAACGCCCGCCACGGCGATATCATGCCGAACATCCCGCAGATGGCGGCGTTCTGGTACGCCATGCGCACCGCTACCCTGAATGCGCTGGGCGGTCGTCAGAGCGTTGACGCTGCCCTGAAAGATGCCCAGGCGCGCCTGAAAAAGTAATCCTCCCTTTACAGCCGGGGCAACCCGGCTTGAGTGACCGTTAAGGAAAACCGCATCATGTCAGGAAAACCGAAAACGCCAGGTCTGTTGATTAAAAGCGTTCTCATCGGGATCTGCTGTCTGCTGGTCGGCTATCTGCTGGTGCTGATGTATGCGCAGGGTGAATATCTGTTTGCGCTGCTGACGCTGATCCTCAGTGCGCTCGGCCTGTGGATCTACGCTAATCGTCGCGCCTATGCCTGGCGCTATGTTTATCCCGGCGTGGCGGGGATGGCGCTATTCGTGCTGTTTCCGCTCGCCTGTACCATCGCCATCGCCTTTACCAACTACAGCAGCACCAACCAGCTCACCTTTGAGCGGGCGCAGCAGGTACTGCTGAGCCGTTCCTTCCAGTCGGGTGAAGCTGTCAGTTTCTCGCTCTATCCGGCGGGCGATCGCTGGCAACTGATGCTGGATGAAAATGGCAACCATTTTGTCTCGCCGCCGTTCCGCTTTGGCGGTGAACAGCAGCTGAAAATGCAGCCCGCCGCGCAACCGGCTGGCGAGCGCGCCACGCTGCGGGTGATCACCGGCAATCGCCAGGCGCTGAGTCAGATCAGTGCGGTGTTGCCGGATGGCCGTCAGTTACGCATGAGTTCACTGCGGCAGTTCTCCGGCACCCAGCCGCTGTATCAGGTTGGCGCGCAGGATGAGCTGACTAACCAGCAGAGCGGAACGCACTATCGCGCTAACCCGCAAACCGGTTTCTATCAGGCGATTAACGCCGACGGTAGCTGGGCGAATGAAACCCTGAGCCCTGGCTTCACCGTCAATACCGGCTGGAAGAATTTCCTGCGGGTGTTTACCGATGAAGGTATTCAGAAGCCGTTCCTGGCGATCTTCGGCTGGACGCTGCTGTTCTCGCTGATCACCGTGGTGCTGACCGTGGCGGTCGGTATGGTGCTGGCTTGTCTGGTGCAGTGGGAGGCGCTGCGCGGCAAAGCGGTTTACCGGGTGATGCTGATCCTGCCTTATGCGGTACCGGCGTTTATCTCGATTCTGATCTTCAAGGGACTGTTTAACCAGAGTTTCGGTGAGATCAACGTGATGCTCAGCGCGCTGTTTGGCGTGAAGCCCGCCTGGTTCAGCGATCCGACGCTGGCGCGCACCATGCTGATTATCGTCAACACCTGGCTGGGTTATCCCTACATGATGATCCTGTGCATGGGACTGCTGAAGGCGATTCCTGACGATCTGTATGAAGCCTCTGCGATGGACGGGGCCGGACCGTTGCAAAACTTTTTCCTGATCACCCTGCCACTGCTGCTGAAGCCGTTGATGCCGCTGATGATCGCCAGCTTCGCCTTTAACTTTAACAACTTTGTGCTGGTACAACTGCTGACCAACGGCGGGCCGGATCGGATCGGTACCACTACCCCGGCGGGCTATACCGACCTGCTGGTCAACTACACCTGGCGTATCGCCTTTGAAGGCGGCGGCGGACAGGACTTTGGTCTGGCGGCGGCCATTGCCACCCTGATCTTCCTGCTGGTGGGTGCGCTGGCGGTGATTAACCTGAAAGCGTCACGGATGAAATTCGACTAAGGAGCCTGGCCCCACCAGGCGTAATCGTTGCAGGCAGTCGCGGAACAACCGGAGCGTACAGGTAGTACGTGAGGATTGTGCGCACTGCCCGGCTGCAGAGTGACACATAAAATAGCCTGATGGACCAGGTGCTAAGGAGTTGTTATGGCTATGGTACAACCAAAATCGCAACGGCTGCGTCTGCTGACGACGCATCTGCTGCTGCTGTTATTTATTGCCGCCATCCTGTTTCCACTGCTGATGGTGATCGCTATTTCACTGCGCGCCGGTAACTTCGCCACCGGCAGCCTGATCCCGGAGCAGATCTCCTGGGAGCACTGGCGGCTGGCGCTGGGCTTCAGCGTTGAACACGCCGATGGTCGGGTGACGCCACCGCCCTTTCCGGTGCTGTTGTGGTTGTGGAACTCGGTCAAGATTGCGGCCATCAGTGCGCTGGGCATTGTGGCGCTCTCCACCACCTGCGCTTATGCCTTTGCCCGCATGCGCTTTACCGGTCGCGCCAGTTTGTTGAAGGGGATGCTGATTTTCCAGATGTTCCCGGCGGTGCTGTCGCTGGTGGCGCTGTATGCCCTGTTTGATCGACTCGGCCAGTATCTGCCCTTTATCGGGCTGAATACTCACGGTGGGGTGATTTTCGCCTATCTGGGCGGTATCGCACTGCATGTCTGGACCATTAAGGGCTATTTCGAAACCATCGATGGTTCGCTGGAAGAGGCCGCTGCGCTGGACGGCGCCACGCCGTGGCAGGCGTTCCGGCTGGTGCTGTTGCCGCTGTCGGTACCGATTCTGGCAGTGGTGTTTATTCTGGCGTTTATCGCCGCCATCACCGAGGTGCCGGTTGCGTCGCTGCTGCTGCGCGATGTCAACAGTTACACCCTGGCGGTGGGGATGCAGCAATACCTTAATCCACAGAACTACCTGTGGGGCGATTTCGCCGCGGCGGCGGTGCTCTCGGCCATTCCTATCACCCTGGTCTTCCTGCTGGCACAGCGCTGGCTGGTCAGCGGCTTAACCGCCGGCGGCGTGAAAGGGTAAACGATCATCATTGTACGTTGCCACTGCTTACACAACATCCGTTGTGGTTGAGGATTAGGCGGCCTGCGGGCCGCCATTTTTATGCTGTCAGCAACCGGACCCGCCGCTGCCTGCCACCAGCGCCAGGATGATCGCGGTTAATGTCTGCTCACCTTCTGCCTGACTGATATCGCCGCGTACCACCGCGCCGGCTATCGCATCTGCCGCCCCCAGCATTCCCCACATTGCGGCGTCAGCAATCCGGTTTTCGCCGCTGAAAGGCGCAAACCACTGCTGACAGCGGGCAATAAAGTCGAGCTGATAATGACGTTTAACGGCGGCAAGTTCAGGCGAGGTGCTGAGTGCTGATAACAATTCAGGGATTTCACGTCCCTCCGTCATCACACAATCCACATAACAGGCGGCCAGCACCGCCGCTTTTTGCTGCAACCGCGGTGACGCGGCGCGCATGGCCGCTTCCATCAGTTCGGTCTGGCGACGATCAAAATCAGCATACAGGGCCGCCAGCAAACCATGACGGGTTGTGAAGTGGTCGTACACCACCGGCTTACTGACCCCGGCGGCATCACCGACCCGCGCCAGCGTCAGGCCATCACTGCCTTCGGCCTGCATTAACTGCCATGCAACGTCTAACAACTGTCTGCGCCGGGCTTCACGCGACAGGCGCGGCCTGGCGGACTTTTCACTGGTCATGAGATCTCCGATCGACAAACAAACGCTGACCCAACTGCCGGGCCTGCTGATAGTGCGACTCAGGATAGCCCTCATCGCCGGTCAGCAACAGTTCGCTGGTCACCACCGGTGCGCCGCAGTAATCGAAGATGCCGTGCTCAATTTCATTGCGCATGCTGGCGAAGTAGCCGTGCCGCAGATAAGTCCGCGTATCGGCCGCCCCCAGCGCCAGCAGATGAACCGGAAGATGGCCGAGACGTTTCACTATCCTCCCTTCCTGCTCCTGGTAAGCCCAGCCTTGGGTAAAGACCCGATCAATCCAGCCTTTTAGCTGCGCCGGAAATGACCACCAGTAGATCGGATAGACCAGTACCAGCGCGTCGGCGCGATCCACCCGCTGCTGTTCAGCCAGCACATCAGGCGGCGAAGCAGCCTGGCCTTTAAACTGCCGCACGTCATGAAGAGTAAAACGCGGATCAAACCCTTCAGCCGCCAGGTCAGCCTGTTCAACGCTATGCTGACCGCTGGCAATGATGCCGCGCGCAAGCTGCTCCGCAACGCGGTGAGTATGTGCATCCCGATCGGGATGGGCCGTCACAATTAATGCGTGCATGGTCGTCACCTCCTTCATCACTATTAAGTTACTAAAGGTAGGTTACGATTAGTAGGTTAGCAAGCGATGTTTACCGGCAATGGTGCAGACCGCATTTACGGTTTAAAGGTCGCGGTCGCCCGTAGCGCCTGTTCCAGCTTGTACGGGTCGATAGTAAAGGGCAGATCCGCCAGGCTGGCGTCGGGGAAATGAATCTCACGGGCGATCTGTTGCAGCGTAGCGTCGTCGATCCCGGCGGGCAGCGTCAGCGGGCTGTTGAAACGCCGCAGCAGCGATAACAGCGTCGGCTCGACCTGCCCGTTATCCTGCTCGATCAGAGAATGTACCAGCAGGCTGAAGCCGACTTTTTCACCGTGCAGCCAGTGGTGAAGCTCAGGCTGATACGTCAGACGGTCATGAATAACATGAGCAAATCCTGGCGTGGCCAGGCTGTCCTGAATACTGTTCGCCAGCCCGGCCAGCACAATATTGGCTTCGATAATCTTTTCCAGCGCGGGCGTCACCTGCTGCGCGACGTTGGCTGCCACCGCCTCCTCGCCCCAGCGATCGCACCACTCCAGCGCCTGCCTGGCGGCGTTAACTTTCAAATCCAGTGCCAGTTGATGCGGCGTCTGCCGCTGATAGGGTTCAAACTCAATCCATTTCGCCAGCGCATCCACCATTCCGGCGCGCAGATAACGTACATCGCTGGCGGCAATCACCTCGCTGTCGACCAGAATCCACTCCGGCATGCTGCTGAGCGGCTGGCTGCGCAGATGACCGCCCTGCTGATTGTAAATAATCGCCAGCGGTGACCAGGCCGCACAGGTCGCTGCTACGGTCGCCATGTTAACCAGCCGGACCTGCGGCAGCGCATCATTGACCGCTTTGGCGCAGTCCAGCACCCGCCCGCCGCCAATCGCCAGAATCAGCGATGCGCCGTGCGTCTGCACCTGCTGCTGTAGCCCGGCAATCGCCGCATCGGTACATTCGCCGTTTAAAACGTCGAGCTGCCAGCGTATGCCGGCCCGCTCCAGGCTGATACTCAGCTGCGGATTGACCGCCTGCCAGGCGCGCGGCGAGGTCAGGATGTGAATATGTGTGGCCAGCGGCCGGATGATTTCACCCACCTCTGCCCGCAGGCCGGGACGTTGCAGATAGCCTTTCGGCGACATCACACGAAACATCAATCCCCCTTAGCGACGATAGGCCAGCGAGCGGACCAGCCGATCGCCCAGTTTTTGAATCAGCATCACCAGCGCCAGCAGCACCACGATGGTGGCGGCCATAATCTGGTTATCAAAACGCTGATAACCGTAACGGATCGCCAGATCGCCCAATCCCCCACCGCCGACCACACCGGCCATTGCCGAGAAGCCAATCAGCATCACAATCGTCAGGGTAATGCCCGCCACCAACGCCGGTAAGGCTTCCGGCAGCAGCACGCGGCTGACGATATGCCACAGGGTGCCGCCCATCGATACCACCGCTTCAATCCGTCCTCGATCCACCTCATCCAGCGCGTTTTCGACGATGCGGGCAAAAAAGGGAAAAGCGCCCAGGGTGATCGGCACGATCGCCGCCGTGCTGCCCAGCGTGGTGCCGACCAGCAAGCGGGTAAACGGAATCAACGCGATCAACAGCACCACAAACGGCAGCGCCCGGCCAATGTTAACCAGTGCATTCAGCAGCCATGACACGCCCCGGTTAGGCAGAATGCCCTGCGGGCGGGTCAGAAACAGCACGACCCCGACCGGCAAACCGATTGCCACAGTAAAGAGCGCGGCCAGCAGCACCATGTAAAGCGTTTCTGCGGTGGCGTTCAGCAGCAGTTGCTGAAAACGTTCGCTGGTCAGGCTACGCATCGTGTTACGGCTCCACGTTGATATTTCTCGATAAATGCCCGATCCGCTGCGCCATCCTGCAGCAGCATCTGCCGCAGGCGTCCCTCTTCACGTGACATGATCTGGCTCAGGGAACCACTCTCCACCAGCCGCCCCTGCTCCAGCAGCGCGGCACCTTCGCAGATGCGTTTGACCACCGTCATTTCGTGGGTGATTAATACGATAGTGATATTGAGCTGCTGCTGGATATCAGCCAGTAAGTCCAGAATCGAGCCGGTGGTTTCAGGATCGAGCGCGCTGGTCGCTTCATCACACAGCAGATAACGCGGTCGGGCGGCCAGCGCGCGGGCAATGCCGACCCGCTGCTTCTGTCCGCCGGAGAGCTGCGACGGCCAGGCGCGGGCAAAGTGCTCCAGCCCGACCAGTTGCAGCAGTTCGCTGACCCGCTGACGCCGCGCCGCCGCCGGCACGCCGGCGATCTCCAGCGGCAGGTCGATGTTGTCGTGTACATTGCGCGAGTGCAGCAGATTGAAGTGCTGGAAGATCATGCCCATCTGCTGCCGCTGCTGGCGCAACTGCGCCAGGCTCATGGCGGCGATGTCCTGACCGTCGATCTCAATCTGGCCGCTGGAGGGGCTTTCCAGCCGGTTCAGGCAACGCAGCAGGGTACTTTTTCCGGCACCGCTGCGGCCTAAAATGCCAAAAATCGTTCCCTCTTCGATGGTCAGCGACAGGTCATCCAGCGCGGGGGTCGCCGCGCCGGGGTAGTGTTTACTGAGATGGGAGAGTTTAATCATGCTGCGGGTCCGCTACCTGTATCACCGAGCCGTGATAGTTTTTACGGATGAAGTCGGCCACCTGTGGCGAGCGCAGATCTTTCGCCAGTTGCAGAATACGCGGATCTTTTGCCAGCGCTGGCGTGGTAACCAGCAGGTTGGCGTAAGGATTGTGGCTGGCAGACTCCAGTCCCAGCGCATCTTTCGCTGGCGTCAGTCCCGCCTCCAGCGCGTAATTGCCGTTGATGACCGCCGCATCGACATCATCCAGCGCCCGCGGCAGTTGCGGTGACTCGATCTCGATAATTTTGATCTGTTTCGGGTTGTCGCTGATATCTTTCGGTGTCACCAGCGTTGAACCCGCTTCGCCCTGCGCGCCAAGTTTAATCAGCCCTTTATCCTGCAACAGCCACAGCGCCTGGCTCAGGTTGGTGGTGTTATTGGGCACCGCAATGTTGGCTCCCTGCGGCAGGGCCGACAGGCTTTTCACTTTATGGGAGTAAATGCCCAGCGGCTCAATGTGCACGCTGGCCGCTACCGCGAAGGTTTTCCCCAGCGCTTTTTCCTGATCTCTCAGATAAGGCAGATGCTGGAAGTAGTTGGCGTCAACGTCACCGGACGCCAGCAGCTCGTTGGCATTAACGCCTCCGCTCAGCTCGACGATGTTAAAATCGAGTTTCGGATCGAGTGTTTTGACATATTCCAGAATTTCCGCGTGCGGCACCGGATCGGCGGCCACACGTAAAGGTGCCGCCTGTAAACTCTGTGCAATCAGTAAAGTCAGCCCGGCAAGGGCTAAAACGCGCTTTTTGATCATCATTTTTCTCTTAGGATTATGAGTGTTGAAGTTGTTCGGGATAGAAACGCTGCGCGACTTCAGGATGGGAACGTAAGCGCCCTTTGAGGTAGTTCCAGCCGACCTCACGTAACAGCGGATTAAGCGGATCGCTGCTCGGTCCCTGTGCCTGTTGCGCCAGTGAAGGCGGCAGCTGATAGACCGGCACCACCGCATCAAGCTGTGCACCGAGGAAGAAGGCGATCGATAACCGCTCGCTGGACTGCTGAGGCGACACCACCCGATGTACGGTGGCACGCAGATAGCCGTTGGTGGCCAGCTCCAGCAGTTCACCGATATTCACCACAAAAGCGCCAGGCAACGGCGATGCGTCAATCCAGTGGTCAGGCGTGACCTCAACCTGCAATCCCGGCTGGTCGTCCTGCAACAGCAGCGTCAGGAAACCGGAATCTTTATGCGCACCCACGCCCTGGCGTGACTCGCCATCGGTGCGGCCGGGATAGCGGATCAGTTTGATATGCTCGTTGGGGTAGTCGCCATACAGATTGTCGAAGGCGTGACGCGGCAGATCCAGCGCCTCGGCAAAGGCCCGCAGCAGCTCCAGCGCAACCGCGGTCATCTCCTGCTGCCAGCGGGTCACCACCGTTTGCAGCTCGGGCTGCGCGGCGGGCCACTGATTGGGTCCCTGCATCCGCTGCCAGGCGGGTGAATCGGCGGTCACCGGCAGAGCTTCGCGTTCTGCACCAATATCAAACTGTTCGCGGAAGTCAGGCTGGCTCCGGGTAATTTCCACACCGGCAAGGTTATAGCCGCGGAAATGGGGCGAGTTGGCCATTTGTACCGATAATTTTTCCTGCTCGGGCAGCGCAAAAAAATCCCGGGCAACGCGCTGTACCGCATTTAATAATTCAGCATCAATACCGTGATTAATTAAATAAAAGAAGCCGACATCACGTGCTGCCTGGCCTAATTTTTCCAGACACTGTTGTTGCTGCTGTTTATTACCGGACAATAACGCGAAATCAATTATCGGTAATTCTGACGGCGCTATCTTACTCATTATTGACACCCTGTTGGCATGGAATGAATTAACCTTGCCAGTTCACCGGGTGTTTAACTACCAACTAATCCTGCTATCGATATTCAGTCGGCGGGAATATCCCGATTATTCTTAAGCCGCTCAATTTTCAACGATTATTCTGCCGGCCAGTGAACAAACTCCGGCGGCTGCCAGGCGGTAATAACAGGCAGTCGCTGGCTATAAAGCGCGATATCGACAAAGCAGGTCTGGGCACTGCATCCCTGCCCCAGCCGTGAACTGCCACAATCGCGGGTCAGCACGTTGGGATTGCCGTGTTTATCCAGCGGCAGCTCGCCGTCCTGCTCCAGCGGGTCATACCAGGCACCGGTCGACATCTGCACGACACCAGGCCGGATATCCCGCGTCAGATGGACGCCCGCCAGCACCGCTCCGCGCGCATTAAACACCTTCACGATGCTGTTTTCGCCAATGCCGCGCGGGCTGGCGTCATCCGGATGCATCCATAGCGGCTCCCGTCCGGCAATCTTAGTCTGCTGGCTAATGCGGCCATGATCGTACTGACTGTGCAGTCGGGTACGCGGCTGGCTGGAGAGCAGATGCAACGGCCACTGCTGCTTCTCCTGCTGCTGTGCCTGATATTCATCCGGGTCCCACCAGGCGAAACCCGGCGCTTCGGCGTAACCGTAATCGGCGACCGTCTCCGAAAACAGCTCAATCCGGCCTGACGGGGTGGTTAGCGGTGCCGCTTCAGGATCGTCACGAAACGCCTGCAACAGCACCTGCGGCGTGTCAGGTAACGGATATTCCAGCTTGCCGCTCGCCCAGAACGTCTCGAAGTCGGGCAGCGTGATGCCCTGCTCTGCGGCGCGGGGTCGGGCCTGATCGTAGATTGCCGCTAACCATTGCCGTTCATCGCGTCCTTCGGTGAAGCGGTCAGCAAAGCCAAGCCGCTGCGCCAGGGCGGCAAAAATCGCATAGTCAGACTGCGATGCCGCCAGCGGTGCCAGATGCTGCGGCATGGCGATGATAAAACCGTCATTGCTGGCGCTGCCGATATCTTCGCGCTCCAGCGAGGTGGTGGCGGGCAACACAATATCGGCGAACTTTGCCTGCGCGGTCCAGAACTGCTCATGCACGATAATGGTCTCTGGCTGTTGCCAGGCGCGCACCAGCTTATTCAGGTCCTGATGGTGATGGAAAACGTTGCCGCCCGCCCAGTAGACCAGGCGGATATCGGGATAGGTCCGCTGCTGGCCATCAAACGCGTAGCCACCGCCGGGGTTCAGCAGCATGTCAGCAATACGCGCCACCGGAATGTTCTGCTGCACCGGATTGTGACCGGCAGGTAGTCGCGGACCGGAAAACTGACGCCGTGCTGCCCCCGCCAGATTGGTCGAAGCATAGCCAAAACCCAGCCCGCCCCCCGGCGTGCCAATCTGACCCAGCAGCGCGGCAGTGGCCACCGCCGCCCAGAAAGCCTGTTCGCCCTGCCGCGCACGCTGCACCGACCAGGCAATATTGATCATTGTTTTGCATTCCGCCATCTGCCGTGCCAGCTGGCGGATCTGCGCCGCCGGCAGGCCGGTCAGCGGCGCGGCCCATTCCGGCGATTTGACCACTCCATCCCACGCGCCGCTCAGATAAGCGGCATAGTGATCGAATCCCACCGTGCAGCGGGCAACAAAGCGGGCGTCGTAACGGGATTCGGCAATCAATACCTGACCTATCGCCAGCAACAGGGCGGTATCGGAACCCGGCTGAATCGCCAGCCATTCCGCATCCGCTACCGCCGACAGATCGTTTCTGACCGGGCTGATATTGATAAAGCGGGTGCCGTTGCGGCGCAACGTGGTCAGCCAGTGCGCCAGCGCGTGATCGTTGGCTCCGCCGCCATTCACCTGAGCATTACGCAGTGGCAGCCCGCCGATGGCCACAAACAGCTCACAGTGCTGCGCCAGCACCGGCCAGTGAGTGTGCTGACGTTGCAGAGTGTCCAGATCGCCGAGGATATGCGGCAAGGTGCGTTCACCGGCGGCAATACTGTAAGTGTTGGTACTGGCAGTATAGCCACCAAAGCCGTTAAAAAAGCGATGCAGCTGACTCTGCGCATGATGAAAACGTCCGGCGCTCGACCAGCCATATGACCCGGCGTAAATCGCCTGATTGCCGTGCTGCTGTCGTACCCGTGCCTGCTCGTCTGCCACCAGCCGCAGCGCGTGATCCCAGCTCACCTCAACAAACGGCTCTTTGCCGCGCGACTGGCGCGACGCGGGCTTGCCCTGCAGATAACCCAGCCGCACCGCCGGATATTTTACCCGGCTGTTGCCTTGTACCGCCTCCGGCAGTGACTGGCCGATCAAAGAAGGATTACGATCCCACGCCACCGGTCTGACCGCCGTCAGCCGTCCCTGTTCGGTGGTGACGTGATAGGTGCCCCAGTGCATCACAGCTAAATCATTGTTTTTCATCGGCTACTCGCGGCGAATACGACGCGACAGGCGCGTCCCCAGGGTTTGTAACAGCTGAACGATAACGATCAGCACCAGCGCGGTGGTGATGGTGGCAAAGGCATCAAAGCGCTGATAGCCGTAGGTGATGGCCAGATCCCCGATCCCGCCGCCGCCGACCGTTCCGGCCATAGCGGTAGCACCCAGCAATCCGATGGTGGCGGTGGTCAGGGCAAGCACCAGCGACGAGGCGGCTTCCGGCAGCATGAAGTACCAGATGGTCTGCAACGTGGTGGCCCCCATGGCGTTGGCGGATTCAAGAATGCCCTCATCCACCTCCAGCAGCGCGCTCTCCACCAGCCGCGAAATATAGGGCGCAATAAAAATCACCAGCGGCACGATCGCCCCGGCCGTGCCGATGGTGGTATTCACCAGCAGGCGCGTCAGCGGCAGAATAGTAATCAGCAGGATAATGAACGGCAGCGAACGGATAATGTTCACCAGCGGATTCAGTATCTGATGCACCAGCCGGTGCGGCATGATGCCACCGGGACGGCAAATCACCAGAATCACGCCGAGCGGCAGGCCGAGCAGCGCGCCAAACCCCAGCGATACGCTGACCATCACCAGAGTGTCCTGCAAGGCGATCAGAAACTGGTCGCCGGTCACCGCCGTTTCAAACAGATCAGACATGGCTGATTTTCACTCCTGTTTCCGTCAGAAAACCCTTCGCCGCCGCGATCTGCGCCGGTTCCCCGCTGAGCTGCACGATCATGAAGCCGAGGATGGTGCTCTGCACTTCGGACATATTGGCGAACAGGATGTTGACCTCCACCGCGTAGTGCCGGATCAGCCGATGAATAATCGGCTGCTGGGCGGTGCTGCCGACAAACTCCAGCCGCAGCGACTGCAGGTTCGGCTGCTGGCTCAGCAGCGCCAGCGTCTGCTGTGGCAGACGATCGTGGATCACTGACTGCACGAAACTGGCGCTGACCGGCTGTTGCGGATCGGCAAACACCGCCAGCACGTCGCCCTGTTCAGCAATCTGGCCCTGCGCCATCACCGCCACCCTGTTGCAAATCTTCTGCACCACCGACATTTCATGGGTAATCAGAACGATAGTGATGCCGTAACGCTGGTTGATCTCCTGTAACAGCAACAGGATCTGAACCGTGGTCTGCGGGTCCAGCGCTGAGGTGGCTTCGTCACACAGCAGGATCGCCGGGTTGGTTGCCAGCGCGCGAGCAATCCCGACGCGCTGCTTCTGGCCGCCGGAGAGTTCATCCGGGTAGCTGTGGGCTTTGTCACTCAGGTTGACGAACGCCAGCAGCTCGTCGACCCGTGCGCGAATAAAAGCCTTATCCCGTCCCTGTAAAATCAGCGGGATAGCCACATTGTGAAACACCGTTCTGGCATTCAGTAAATTGAAGTGCTGGAAGATCATGCCGATCTGCTTTTTAATCTGGATTAAGCGCGATTTACTGATGCCGTGCAGCGCTTCACCCTGCACCTCAACCGTGCCCACGGTCGGCGTTTCCAGATGATTAATCATTCGCAGCAGGGTACTTTTTCCCGCACCGCTGGTGCCAATGACGCCAAAAATATCCCCCTGATTAATGGTCAGGTTGATGTTATCCAGTGCCCGAACCTCAACGCCATTGCGCGAGAACGTTTTGCTCAGCTGGCGGAAGACAATAGCCGGCTGACTCATTTGAAATAGTCTGGCAGCAGATAGCCGCTATATTTTGGCTGGCTGACAATATACTGCCTGAATTCCGGGGAGTGATAACCGGCAATAATATCGCGGGCAAACGCCGCCTGTTTATTTTTACCAGCTACCGTCACCACGTTAATAAACTGGCTGGTCGGCGCTTCCAGCTTCAGCGCTGAACTCAGTTTCATGCCGCTTGATACGGCGAAATTTCCCTGAATCACGCCAAAATCGACGTCTGGCAGTGCGCGTACCTGCTGCGCGTTGTCCATCTCTTTCAGCACGATTTTATACGGATTGTCGCTGATATTTTTCTGTGAAAAGGTCGCTGCGTCACTGTCAGGGCTGATCTTCAGCCAGCCGATGCTCTGCAACAGCAGCGCCGCGCGATATTCATTAGAGGGCTGATTAGGCACCGAGACGGTGGTGCCCGGCGTCGGGGTTGGCAGCTGTTTAACCCGTTCAGAATAGAGCCCCATCGGCGGAGTCGGCACCTGAACAATGCCGACGTTATCTATGCCGAGCCGGTCATTCACCGATTTGAGATAGACCGGATGCTGCATGATATTGGCGTCAATCGACCCTCGGTGTACCGCGTCATTAACCTGAATACCATCGCTGAAATCTTTATATTCGATTTTATATCCCTGCTTAATTAACCAGGGCGCGACACCCTGTTCAAACTGCTCTTTATACGGTCCGGGATTAAAGCCAATCCGAATCACTTTCTCTTCGGCTGCCTGGGCGGCAGAAATTAACGTTACGGCGGCGGCCAGTAAATAAAGCGTTCCCTTAACACTGATGCGCATAAAAAAACCTTCTTCATTATTGTGAGAAAAATCGATTTAATCACAGCCGCGATAACCAGGAATAGTTAAAATCCGCCCGTCGCTTTGGCTTTTTTATGCTAACGATAGTTGCCTGCTGGAAATTCATTTAACGGCAATCGATAGCGTTATTTCTGCTAAATATTGATCACCCGGCTGTGTCATGCTCTGCCGCTTAGCAGGCGATTTTCGGGGACATTATGGCGGAGTTTGCAGCATCAGAACTGGTAGCAGGGCTGGAGGAAAACCTTTTCAGCCGGTTAGAAAAGCAGGCAGCGCAGGTGGATGATCCGCGCCTGCCGTTAATCGATCTCTCGTCAGGCAGCCCGCGTCAGCCGACGCCGCCCGCGATAATTGACTCACTGCAGACGGCAGTGACGCAGCCTGATAATCATGAATATCCCTCTTTCTGGGGCAAACCGGCGCTGCGCCAGGCTATTGCCGCCTTTTATCAGCGCCAGTATGGCGTGACGCTCGATGCTGAAAGCGAAGTCGCGGTGTTTCAGGGGGCGCACATTGCGGTCACCGGCCTGCCGCGCGCCCTGCTGAATCCGGGCCAGGTGCTGATTTCAACCGATCCCTGCTATCCACTTTATCGCTCTGCGGCGCGCCAGGCGAATGCCGACTTTTATGGCATTCCGCTGGAGGAACGCAACGCTTTTCTGCCCGATTTCAGCCGCATTCCGCCTCAGATAGCGGCCCGTGCCGGACTGCTGCTGCTTAATTATCCACATAACCCGACCGGTGCGCTGGCGACGCCCGACCTGTTTGCTGATGCGCTGGCGTTCGCCCGCCAGCATCACGTTCCGCTGGTGCACGACTTCGCCTATGCCACCGTCGGCAGTCAGCGCGGCGAGCAGCCGATCAGCCTGCTGGCCCAACCCGACGCCAAAGCCTGGGGAGTGGAAGTTTATACCCTGTCGAAAAGCTTTCTGATGGCGGGCTGGCGGGTCGGCTTTGCGGTCGGTAATGCCTCGATTATTGCGGCGTTTAAAAAGCTGCACACCCACAGTTACAGCACGGTATTTGGCGCAGTGCAGGATGCGGCCATCACCGCACTGGGACTGCCGTCTGAACAGATCGCGCAGCTGACCGAATGCTGGCATCAGCGGCGGGTGCAGGTGCTGGCTAAACTGGCCGCACTGCACTGGCCGGTACGCGCCGCGCAGGGCACCTTTTTCCTCTGGCTGGCGGCCCCGCGAGGCATGACCGGCAAGCAGTTTGCCGCCCTGCTACTGGAGCAGGCGCATCTGCTGGTTGCGCCTGGCGAAGGATTTGGCCCGGCAGGTCAGCACTATATTCGCATCAGCCTGACGGCAGAGACGGATTTAATTATGCGTGCCCTCGATCGCATCGCAGCGCTGAAATTATTTGGCTGACGCGAGCCGCAATAATAATAATCAGCGCCAGCCATTCTGATAATAAATTCTCCAATCAGGTAACAAAATATTGATAAGCGTAAGAACCGATGAACAAGCGCAGCGTGCTGCATTTGTCAAGAATTGCGGTTATTTCCCCCGAAAACTTGCAATAACTTACAATAATGGTCTAAGGTTTGGCGGCTGCGGTTACTTGCCGCTTCACTTAAATATTATTCGGCTTCTTATAGCTTTCATTTCCACGGTTTCTTCTGAACATTATTTTGCGGCTGCGAAAGCTATAAGACTCCTTCATTGAAGCACTTGAGGAGAATATGGACACTAGAAACTCATCGTCTGAACATCCAAAGAAGCACTTCTGGAACAGGAAGCAAAAAGAGCTGACTGTTGATGACATTACCGTGATCGATAACGACATGCTGAAGCGTGCCGTTGGCGCTGCCGCGCTGGGTAATGCGATGGAGTGGTTTGATTTTGGCGTGTACAGCTATCTCGCCGTGATTATCGGCAAAGTTTTCTTCCCGGATGCCAATAACGCGGTTCAGCTGATCGCGACCTTTGGTACCTTTGCTGCCGCCTTCCTGGTGCGCCCGATTGGGGGTCTGGTGTTCGGTCCGCTTGGCGACCGAATCGGCCGACAAAAAGTGCTGGCGATGACCATGATTATGATGTCGATCGGCACCTTCTGTATCGGGCTGATCCCGGCGTATTCGTCGATAGGGATCATGGCTCCGATCCTGTTGCTGGTGGCGCGTCTGATTCAGGGCTTCTCCACCGGCGGTGAATATGGCGGTGCGGCAACCTTTATCGCCGAATACTCCACCGATAAACGCCGTGGCTTTATGGGCAGCTTCCTTGAGTTTGGCACCATCGGCGGTTACCTGCTGGGCGCCAGCCTGGTGACGGTGATGACGACCCTGATGTCGAATGACGCGATGATGTCATGGGGCTGGCGCGTACCGTTCTTTATCGCCGCGCCACTCGGCCTGTTTGGGCTGTATGTCCGTCTGAAACTGGAAGAGACGCCGGCATTCCAGCAGCACATGGAAAAACAGGAGGCGCTGGAGCAGAGCAAGCCGCGTCTGACGCTGATGCAGATGCTGAGCAAATACCGCGCACCGATGCTGAAATGTATTGGCCTGGTGCTGCTGTTTAACGTCTCCAACTACATGCTGACCTCCTACATGCCGAGCTATCTGACCGGCGTGCTGGGCCTGCCTGAACTGAGCGGCCTGCTGCTGGTGATGGTGGCGATGTTTGTGATGATGCCGCTGACGCTGCTGTGGGGTCGCTGGACGGACCGCATCGGACGTCGTCCGGTGATTGGTTTTGGCGCGGTCGGTCTGATTCTGCTGGCGATCCCCAGCTTTATGCTGATCGGTTCCGGCAATATGTGGGCGGTATTCGGCGGACTGCTGATTCTGGGCGTGCTGCACACCTGCTTTAGCGGCACTATGCCCTCTACCCTGCCAGCGCTGTTTACCACTGACATTCGCTATAGCGCACTGGCGATCGGTTTCAACCTGTCAGTCTCGCTGTTCGGTGGCACCACGCCGCTGATCACCGCCTGGCTGGTGGATACCACCAAAAACAACATGATGCCCGCTTATTACATGATGGGTGCCGGCGTGATTGGTCTGATTACTATCCTCACGGTGCATGAAACCGCCCGCCAGCCGCTGAACGGTTCGTCACCCGCAGTGGCAACCAAAGCGGAAGCGCAGCGCCTGATTGATAAGCTGCGTAAACGCTCTAAGCCCACAGCGGCACCCGCTAAATAACCTGACCCACACCCTGCTTTTGCAGGGTGTTTTTTTATCTGCCGTCCGTTACTTTCCCGCCGGATTCAGCTGCCTGAACCGTGCCACTTTAGCCCGGTTTCCGCACAGCGCCATACTACACCAGCGACGACGATGCGCTTTGGTACGATCGTAAAACCACAGGATACAGGCCGGATGTTCGCAGGCCCGTATCCGGCTCATCTCTTCCCCGGTCAGCAACGTCGCGGCCTGTTCCGCGACCTGCCCCAGCCGCTGCGCCGCAGTGTGATCCGCATAGACCCGCCGCAGTTGTAGCGCACCGTTATCGTCATTAACCAGCTGCAGATGGCTGTCCGCCTCGCTGAGATAAGCATTGAGCGCCTGCGGATCAACGGCAGCGCCCGCTTTACGCTGCTGCACCGCATCACGAATAATCTGCCGTAACTGCCGCGCCGCCTGCAACAGCGCGCCCACTTCATAGCGGCCGTGGGGCGTATCCGGTGCCAGCCTGGCCTGCTGTAGCCACGCCTCAACATCGCCATCGGTTTGCCAGAAATCGTGCGGCTGGCCGTCAACTAACGCCAGCGTATTGATGAAATCCAGCGCCGGATGATCGGCCAGAAACCACGGGCCCTGCGGGTTGATTGATTGTTTGTTCGCCATCTTTTTATCCTGTCCCGACACCCTTATCTGCGCTTAATGTAACCGATAAAATCACCTTTGAACAGTTACCATGGCTTTTTGTAACCTCTTAAATATGTCTTTACTGGTTACATAACTGGCGCATAATGATCTTCAGGTAACCACTAAAATCCATTTTAACAGTTACAGGAGCAGACTATGTCGATTCAACCGCACCCGATCTCATACCGTTATCAGCAGGCCGACGGCGTTAATATTTTTTATCGTGAAGCGGGTGATCCCGCGTTGCCTGTCCTGTTGTTGCTGCACGGCTTCCCCACTTCCTCCCATCAGTTCCGCGATTTGATTCCACTGCTGGCCGATAAATTCCACATTATCGCCCCTGATTTGCCCGGCTTCGGCTTTACCGACGTTCCTGCGGAACGCAATTATCAATGGACCTTTGATGCCTTCGGCCAGACGCTGACTGCCCTGGTGGATGCTCTGGGGCTGGAACGGTATGCGATGTATGTGTTCGATTACGGTGCGCCTGCCGGGCTGCGACTGGCGCTGGCCTATCCGGAACGCGTCAGTGGGCTGATTTCACAAAACGGCAATGCTTATCTTGAGGGATTGGGTGACGCCTGGGCACCGGTGCGGGCTTACTGGGACAATCCGAGTGAAGCAAATGGCAAGGTGATCCGCGACGCCATCCTGACGCCGGAAGGCATTAAGTGGCAATATTTGCATGGCGTCAGCGATCCTCAGCTGATCGCACCGGAGAGCTATACCCTCGACACACTGTTGATGGATCGCCCCGGCAATAAAGCGATTCAGCTGGCGCTGTTTCTGGATTACGCCAGTAATCTGAAGCTCTATCCCGCCTTTCAGGCCTTCTTCCGTCAGCAGCAGCCGCCCACGCTGGTGATATGGGGCAAGCACGATCCGTTTTTCATTCCGCCTGGCGCGGCGGCCTGGCAACGGGATAATCCGCAGGCAGTGGTTGAGATGCTGGAGAGCGGCCATTTTGCGCTGGAAACCCATACGGCTTACATCGCTCAGCGCATCCGCGAGATGTTCAGCGCCGAGTGACCGCCGCTGTTCCCGCAGGGCTGATACGCCTGCGGGAACAGCTTCACGCCGGATTATTCATTACTGAAACGACCCACGGTACTGGCCGCGCCCAGCGCGTGTCCCTTGAGCTGGCTCAACAATTCCGTCTGGGTTAATCCCGCTTTTAACTGTCCCGCCGGCAGATCGGTAGCGATCAACACAAAATTGTAGTGGTGCAGACCGCTGCCAGCCGGTGGACACGGCCCATAATAGTGAGCGGTGCCGGGGGTGTTTTTGCCGCCGGTATAGCCTTTGCCCTGCGTCAGCTCGCCCTGCGCAAAGGCGCTGCGCGTCGGTGCGATGTTATACGCCACCATATGCGTCACCCCCAGCCCTTTGGCACCGACCGGATCGGTGATCAGCAGCGCCAGACTGCGGGTGCCGGCGGGTAAGGCAGACCAGTTAAGTTGCGGTGAGATATTTTCGCCGGTGCAGGCCGGATTACTTTTATTAGCACCGGCAAATTTTTTATCCAGTAGCGCATTATCGCTGAAGTCGCTGGATTGCAGGGTAAACACGGATGCTGCCAGGGTGGTTGCAGGCAGTGTCGCCAGTATCATTGCACAGAGTAATTTCTTCACCAGCCACTCCTTTACAGGGTCATTATCAGGGTAAATTGCGGCAGATTAACGGTCTGCTGCCGAATGCTGCCTGTTAAATATAACTGTTTTGCACGATTTAACGGTTTTTAACCCGCTATCTACCCGAATAACTGCTCGCCTCAGCGCTACGTTGTCCTTTGACGCGTTAATCGTTATAAGTTAACGCTTATGATCCCTCATCAGTGACCGTGCGCAGCAGGGTCACCAGAAAGCAGACCTTATGCAGATCGAAGACCTCCGGATTTATGTCGCCGTCATTCATGCCGGTAATTTTACCGCCGCGGCTGACCAGTTGATGTTATCGAAGCAGTATGTAAGCCGTCGGATGGCCGCGCTGGAAGCGTCGCTTGGCGCACGACTGCTGGTTCGCAACACCCGCAAACTGTCGGTGACCGATGCCGGTTCGCTGTTTGCTCAGCACGCCCAGCGCATTCTCGATGACATTCAGGAAGCGGAGCTGGCGGTATCGGAACAGCGTCAGATCCTGCGCGGCAGTTTTCGTATCAACCTGCCGATGTCATTCGGGATGAATCATCTTTCGCCGCTGATCGCCGAGTTTCTCAGTCAGCATCCGGCGCTGCAGTTCCAGATTGAACTGGCTGACCGCTATGTCGATGTGATTGGCGAAGGGGTGGATATGGCGATCCGCATCGGCGCGCTGGCCGACTCCACGCTGATTGCCCGTCCGTTAGGCGAACTGAAACGGGTGATTTGTGGCAGCCCGGCCTATTTAGCCCGGGCCGGAACGCCACAACAGCCGGACGAATTGCTGCAACATGCCTGTCTGCGCTATGGCCGTGAAGGTCAGAATGGCTGGGAGTTGCAGGTCAGCGGCAAACGAAAACTGCTGGCGGTACAGGGACCGATGGTGAGCAATAACGGTGAAGTATTACGTGACGCGGCGCTGGCGGGCCTGGGGCTGGTGCTGCTGCCGGAATTTATCGTCGGTCCGGCGCTGCAGCGTGGTGAACTGGTGACGGTGCTGGACTCTTTTCATCCGCCATCGCTGGCGCTGAATGCGGTTTACCCGCAGCACCGTCAGCGCAGCGAAGTAAACCGTCAGTTTCTGGCCTTTTTACAGGCGCGATTACTTACTTAACCGCGCCTGTCGCGTTAACCGTTACTCAGAGCGGCAAACACTCGCGCCACCGCCACCGCACCCGGATCGGGCACGCCGTTGAGGTTATCGCTGTTGAGATAGGAAGACCGTCCCGCTTTGGCCTGACCCATGCTGGCAGTGGCTTCACTGCCCTGCTGCGCCGCTTCCGCCACCTCCGCCAGTGATTTGCCGGCAACCATCGCCTCGATAGCCGGTTGCAGCGCATCGATCAGGGTACGATCGCCCAGCTGCGCGCCGCCATACTGCTTCATTTTTTCCAGTCCCTGTTGCAGGGCGGAGGGCAGCGCCTCGCCCGCGGCCAGTTGCTGCGCGGCGGCAGTAAAGAAGATCGCCATCAGCACGCCGCTGGAACCGCCCATCACCGTCGCCAGACGTTCACCGGTGACCGCCAGCAGATCGGGTAACGCGTTGAGCGGTAGCTGGTTGTCGGCACATTCGCGCTGGATCTGACGGGCACCGGCGGCGAAAGTCGATCCGGTATCACCGTCGCCCACCTGCGCATCCAGCTGGTTCAGCTCACTTTCACAGGCGATCAGGGTTTCACACAGAATATTCACTATGCGGGCGACCGCCGGGTTTTCCGACGGCGTGGCCGGATGTTCCGTCACCTGCTTTTTGGCTGTCACCGGCTGCAACGCGCTCAGCCTGACGGCGTTAACCCAGCCGGTGACTTCGACCGGCGCGCAAATCGCTTGTTCAAACAGCGGGGTCAGGATCATGCTGGTCACCGAGAAACCTTTCATATCCAGTGCCGTCATCAGCGGTGCAGGCCCGATCAGATAGTTGACCTGCTGGCTCAGCGGCGAGGCGATCAGATCGCGGGTCACCAGACTCATCTCCAGCGCCGACATGCCGCCCAGATTGTTCACCAGCAGCGCCCGTGGCTGCTGCGCATCGCCCTTCTGCATCACTTTTTCCAGCAGATGCTGGACGATTTGCTCGCTGTTCTGGGTTTTCAGCACGTCCACGCCCGGTTCACCGTGGATACCCAGCCCCATTTCGACACTGCCTTCCGGCACCCGCTGTGCCGTCTGCTCATCAGGCAGATGACAGCTCGACAGCGCGACGCCCATGGTCGAGATCGCCTGGCTGGCCGATTCCGCCGCCCCGGTCACCGCCGCCAGATCGTCACCGCGTTCGGCGACAAAACCCGCTACTTTGTGCACCAGCAGCGTACCGGCCACGCCGCGCGGCTGCGGATTCTCCGGCAGCGCGACATCATCGCCCACAATGACCATATTGACCTTAAAGCCGGCCTTGCGCGCTTTCTCCGCCGCCAGACCAAAGTTGAGCCGATCACCGGTGTAATTTTTGACGATTAACAGACAGCCCGCCTCTCCGGTGAGATTAATGATGGCGTTATAAACCGCATCGACGCTGGGCGAGGCAAACACATCGCCGCAGACCGCTGCCGTCAGCATACCTTTACCGATAAACCCGACGTGCGCCGGCTCATGGCCCGATCCGCCGCCGGAAATCAGCGCGACCTGCTGCTTTTTCCAGTCCTTACGCATCACGATACGGATCCGTGGCGCAACCGCCAGCCGCACCAGATTTTCCCACGGACTGGCATAGATCATGCCATCCAGCGCGCTGTCGACAAGGTCATCCTTTTTGTTCATTACGAACCGGGTCATGGTTTTTCCTCTTCTGAATGGGTCAGTTTGCTCATCAGGAAGTGTTGCACAGCAATCGGCGCTGTGGGGAATTTCGCCCTCTGACAGACAGAAATCAGACAGTTCGGCTGTCAACCGCCCGGCCTGCATCGAGTGAGGTTACAGATTACACAGACTGGCACACTGGACGATTCCGGCACTGGCATCAAGCTGGCCGGCGGAACTGCAGGGTACGGTGACTGCAACATGACTGCCGCATGATGCAGGCAGTGAAAGGGTATATTATTGCTCCGCGCGGTTTAGCCGGACCTGCTGTTTCGCCAGGGGACCAGCAGGGTGATCAACCGCTGCCCGCAACGCCTGAGCTGCTTTCATCCCTGCCGGTTTCAGGCTGAAATCGCCCATTAATCACGCCTACGTCCACCCACAAAACATCAGCTACAGCATGCCGTTACTTTAGATTTTTAACAGCGTTCGACTTGATCTGGATCACAAAAATCCGCATCATGCGCAGCGAAAACCTTAATGACGCCGCGGAGATATCAATGACACTGTACCAGGGTATGCTAATTTTTTATGCCGTTGTTGCATTGGTCGCTACGCTGATCACCTTCTTTATTGCTAAAGATAAGCTGAGCATTAAGCTGCTGAGTGCATTTTTAGTCGGCGCTACCTGGCCGATGAGTTTCCCGGTCGCACTGATGTTTGCCCTGTTTTAATTGACAATTTAGCCTTTCCCACCACACTCAGGTAATACGCCTCTGGCCGGCTAAACGTGGCCACCGACGTTTGTTTGCTCATGATAATCCCAACAAGGAGCGGATATGCGTTTTCTCAGCCTGATCATTGTGGTCACTGCCTTAACTGCCTGCAGCTCACCGTGGGGCAGCGAAAAACCGGTTCCTGCCGGTGAAACCCGCCAGCAAACCTGCCCGCCCGGTACCAATCCCAGTCAAAACGACTGCGGCCACTTCCCGGAACCTGAATTTCACTGAAGCGCTACGCCGCCACCTGCTGCGTCACAATAGCCTGCAGGTGGCTTAAAGCGTGACGGCGCAAATATGAATTGATAACAAGGCTTTACACTTCACAGCGTGGTCAGTAGAGTAACGCCCAGACATCAAATCTGATGCGTAAGCGTTAACGTCAACCAACGCCCCCGCAGCACTGCTGCCTGTGATGATCATTCTGATGACCCCTGTTCAACATCCTGCAAAATCTCATTCGCGGTTTTCTGGCACCGCTTTTTTTCTGTTTGTACTGCTGCTTACCGCAGCCAACCTGCGCGCACCGATCACCGCCGTTGGCCCGGTACTGCAGGATATCCGCCTGACGTTCGGCCTCAGTGCCGGTCAGGCGGGCCTGTTTAACTTCATTCCGCTGATGCTGTTTGCCCTGCTGGCACCGCTGGCAGCCTGGCTGGGCAATCGGATCGGGCTGGAGCGCAGCCTGTGGGGCGCGTTGTGCCTGATTACCCTGGGCTCGCTGCTGCGCTGGCTACCTGCCGAAGCGGCGTTATGGGGCGGAACCCTGCTGCTGAGTGCCGGCATCGCAGCGGCCAATGTGCTGCTTCCGCCGCTGATAAAGCGCGACTTCACCGCCCAGACCGCCAAATATATCGGTCTCTATGCCGCCACGATGTCGATTACCGCCAGCCTGGCCTCAGGCGTTGCGGTGCCGCTCAGCCAGCTGTCACCGGCGGGCTGGCGTCTGTCGCTGGTGGTCTGGGCGCTGCCGGGGCTGATAGCGCTGATTGCCTGGCTGCCACTGTTACGCCGTCACGTCACCACGCTGCCGACCTCGTCAGAGACGGTCGCGCATCGTCATCCCTGGCGGTCGCCCGGCGGCTGGCAGATTGCGCTGTTCATGGCGCTGCAATCGCTGGCATTCTATACCCTGATTGACTGGTTCACGCTGTATGCCCAGGCCAGTGGCTTTAGTCAGGCGACCGCTGGCTGGTTGCTGTTCTGGTATCAGGCGATAGCGATCGTCGCCAACCTCGGCTGTATGGTGGCGCTGAAGCGGGTGAAAGATGCCCGGCTGACCGCCTTTATCGCCTCTGGCGCCATTTTCCTCGGCATGCTTGGCCTGCTGATGTTGCCGCAGGCGGCGTTCGCATGGCTGACGCTGGCCGGTCTGGGCGCAGGTGCCTCGCTGGTACTTTGCCTGTCGTTGTTTAATCTGCGGGCCAGCAACCATCGTCAGGCCTCTCAGTTATCGGGGATGGCTCAGTGTGTCGGTTATGCGCTGGCGGCGCTCGGCCCGCTGTTTTTTGGCGTGCTGCATGATTACAGCGGTAACTGGACCTTACCGTTCACTGTGCTGACCGGACTAAGCCTGCTGCAGATGCTGCTGGCACCGCTGGCCGCGCAGTCAAAGCCCATCAGCTGACTCTGCGGTTCTGCATGGCTCACAATGGCAGTAAATTAGCCTTGATTCACTGGCCGCTGACACGCATCATCCGGCCAGTTTTCATTGACGGGAGAAGCGTGCGTGTCCGAACTGAGTAATGAGCTGCTGCAGGAGGTGCTGGACCAGGTACGTCCTCTGGTGCATCAGGGAAAAGTAGCCGATTACATTCCGGCGCTGGCGGAAGTCGCCGCCGATCATTTAGGCATTGCCGTCTGTCTGCGCGACGGCACGTTGTATCAGGCGGGCGATGCCGAAACGCGCTTTTCGATCCAGTCGATCTCCAAAGCCCTGTCGCTGACGGTGGCGCTGACCCGCTATGACGACAGTGAAATCTGGCAGCGGGTCGGCAAAGAACCTTCGGGTCAGCCGTTTAACTCGCTGGTGCAGCTGGAGCTGGAACAGGGCAAGCCGCGTAATCCGTTTATCAACGCCGGTGCGCTGGTGATTTGCGACCTGCTGGAAACGCGCCTGACCGCCCCGCGTCAGCGGATGCTGGAGATTGTGCGTCAGCTCAGTCAGCAGCCCGATATCAATTATGACCGCCACGTCGCCCGTTCTGAGTTTGAGCATTCCGCCCGCAACGCCGCCATCGCCTGGCTGATGAAATCGTTTGGCAACTTTGATAACGACGTCACCAGCGTGATGCAGACCTATTTCCACTACTGCTCGCTGTCGATGAGGCTTAGTAGAAACAGGAAATTGCAGGAAGTAGGATTTAAGTACGGTTAAAGCAGATGCTTACCGCAAAGCGACTAACTACTCAGCAGGTAGTAACATCGTTTTGCGGTAATTTTTTGCCCCATACATGCCCCACCAAGCGCACCTACCTTTGCGTGTCTCAAATCTGTCCCATCAGATAGTCGGCCGGTAAGGCTCATACACAGCGAGAACCTCCGCCGTTACCTTTCCCAGCACCACTACCCCATCAAGTCCCTTTCCGTCGATCGTCTCGCCGTCCTGAGTGATGATGCCGCTGGGGAACAATTTCCCAATCTGCGGGTAATCCTCAAACTGGAATGCAACCTTGTCGCCAGGCTTAGGAGGGATGGAGCGGTCAACCAGCACAAACCCTTCCGGGGTTTCAATGCGCATCATATTGGCCGGGTTAGGCATCAGAATGTCATTCAGGCTCAGGCGGTGCTCAACATGGTCCTGCGCAGGAGATGGAAATCCCATAGCTACCTCACATATCCCATGTTCATCAGCGCATACGTGCGGTTTTCACCGCCATCGGTAATCAGCTCTCTGAACATGTTCTGTTCGCGACGTATCCACTGATTGCACTGTTGCAGCGTCCATATGTGATTTACCGCCTCAAGGTTTCGCTGAAATGTACCGGTGGTGACTACCTGCCGGCCCCTGCCGTCTCTGCTTATGGCCTGTAAAAAGGCACCTTTGATATCGCTGTTGCGCGCCATGATGATAATCCTCCTTTGATAAATACTGTATGAATAAACAGTAATATCTATCGGTGGTTTTGATCAAGGCGGAGCGGCTCACAAATTTGTAAAGGTGCGGTTGTGAAAGGGATTTTAGTTGGGCAGCAGCGGTAAGGAGTGACTAATCTCACATCCCGCAGCATGCTGAGACTGGCGCGGTCTGTAGCTCCCCAGTCGCAGGGGCTTTTTTATGCTGTTACATGTCCTATCAATACTTGCCTTAGCTTTAACGTAATGACAAGATCCGGCGCATTCTGAAATATTAGGTTAATCACATGATTAAGATTTTTTCCCGATACGCTTCTGTTGGTGTGGTAAACACTCTAATCCACTGGATAGTATTCACCGTTCTCTATACTCAGGGGCAGTCTCAGTCTCTGTCGAATTTTGCCGCCTTCTGCTGTGCCGTCACTTTTTCCTTCTTTGCAAACGCGAAATGGACCTTCAACGCTGAAGCAACCACTATTCGTTACCTGCTTTACCTCTTCTTTATGGGGGGCATGGCTACAGCTATTGGCCTGTATGCAGATCGCACCAAAGCAAACCCCATCGTGACGCTGGTTGTTTTCTCCCTCATAAGTCTTTTGTGCGGATTCATGTACTCGAAACTTATTGTTTTTAAGGACAAATCATGAAGATTTCTCTTGTGGTTCCCGTCTTCAATGAACAGGACGCAATACCCATTTTCTATCAGGCTGTCCGCCGGAAGCTGACCGGATACGAGGTGGAGATCGTGTTCGTCAATGACGGCAGCAGCGACGGCACGGAAAGCATTATTAATGCTCTGGCAGTCTCTGATTCTCTCATTGTACCGCTGTCATTCACACGAAACTTTGGCAAGGAACCGGCGCTGTTCGCAGGTCTTGAGCATGCCACGGGTGACGCCGTAATCCCGATTGATGTTGACCTTCAGGACCCGATAGAGGTCATTCTCCAGTTGATAGCGCGCTGGCAGGAAGGCGCAGATGTGGTCCTTGCAAAACGTACCGACCGCAGCACAGACGGGCACCTGAAACGCAAATCAGCTGAGTGGTTCTATCATCTTCACAATAAAATCAGCTCCCCGAAAATAGAAGAGAATGTTGGCGACTTCCGCCTGATGTCCCGCGAGACCGTAGACCACATCAAGCTCCTTCCAGAAAGAAATCTGTTCATGAAGGGTATTCTGTCTTGGGTCGGCGGACGCGTTGAGGTTGTTGAGTATACCAGGGCGGAGCGCGTGGCAGGCACCTCGAAGTTCAACGGGTGGAAGCTGTGGAATCTGGCTATTGAAGGGATCACCTCGTTCTCGACATTTCCGCTCAGGGTATGGACATATATTGGATTCACTGTCGCAGCAGTGTCTTTCCTTTATGGGTTATGGATGATAGTTGATAAATTAATATGGGGTAATCCTGTTGCCGGATATCCATCAATCCTTGTGTCTGTTCTTTTCCTGGGAGGTGTACAGTTAATTGGGGTCGGTGTATTGGGTGAATATGTCGGCAGAATTTACATTGAGACAAAACAAAGACCGAGATATATTTTAAAAAATGGAAAATAATTTAAATTTCAAAGCTCCCTATGTCTTATCTAAAGGTAAGATTACTAATGGTTATTTTAATTTTATACCTGTAGTTATTGGTGTCGTTTTCTTCTTGTATATTTTTGGATTTAGCCCGCTATACGTTACAAATATTTCCTGGTTTGGCGTAGGAGATGGTTTTCAGAATTATATAGGATGGCAGTTCTTTAGGCACACACCATGGTCTTTCCCAGTAATAGGCATGTCGCCTAGTTATGGAATGGATGTTGGAAGCTCAATTGTTTTCTCTGATTCAAACCCACTGCTGGCGATTTTTTTTAAGATGTTTTCGCCCTTATTGCCGGAAACCTTCCAATATTTTGGCATATGGCTTTTGGTGTGCTGCATTCTACAAAGCTACTTTTTATGGAAAATAATTTCTCTGTTTACTGATAGTAAGGCAATAATTTTCTTTGCTGTCTTGCTGATGATGTTTAATCCCGCATGGATTAACAGGGTTGCTCATATAAATCTTATGGGTCATTTCTTGATACTTGCTGCCATTTATATGGTGCTACGCGGATCAGGAAGATACCTTATTGCAAAATGGTGCCTGTTGATAATGGTGGCATTCTCCGTTCATTTCTATCTAGCTATGATGGTATCAATGATATGGGGAGCCAACATTCTCTCAAGATGTGTTACAAAGAAATCTTCTTTAAAAGACACTTTTATAGAGACATCATTCATAATTGCTTTGACAAGCATCACTCTATATATTCTTGGATATTTTACTGTCGGTAACGTTTCAGCAACTGGGGAATATGGAAGGCATAATAATAACATTCTTTCCTTTTTGATTTCAAATAATTGGTCATACATATTTAATGTAAGAGCTTTTGGGTCATCGACTTTCGAATCATTCAATTTCTGGGGTTTGGGAATCTTACTTTTGCTTGTTGTAGGAATCTCTGGCATGATCAAGATTCTAAAGCAAGAAAGATTAAACTCAGTATTTTTAACTTTTTTGTTATGTCTGCCAGTGTTTTTCATCATAGCAACAACTAACAACATAGCATTTGGCAACCATCAACTTTCCATTGAATTGCCTTACAAAATTGTTAACATCATGTCTGTCGTTCGCGCTTCAGCTAGATTTTTCTGGCCCATAACATACTGTGCTATGGTGCTTATCGTAGTTGGAGTAATAAGGTCTTGTAGTAAGAAGCATGCAATAATTTTAATTTCCTTGGCCGCCACCGTGCAGGCATGTGATACCAGTCGAGGATACAAAGAAAGTAATTTTTATTTCTATAAAAATGAATCACCCCGCTTTACGCTTTTAAATAAATTCTGGTCAGAAGAGATCAGAAAGTATTCTTATATTAGATACGTGCCTTTCCAGAATAGAAACAAACCTTGGCTCCAGCTATCATACATCGCTGAGAAAAATCATATGCAAACTGATGCTGTTTACCTTGCACGCTTTAGTGACATTACTATGGGTGAAATGAACAGGAAAGTGATTGGAGATCTAGCTTTAGGCGAATATGATAATGAAACTTTATATGTAATTCGTGACGATCTTGTTGATAAAATCTCATTAAAGAATGGTGATAACCTGTATAGAATAGATGGCCTTAATGTACTTGCTCCTGGGCTTAGTTCGTGCAAAGAATGTAAACTATTAGATGAGCCAGTCAAAAAAGGAATATATATATTTTCGAGCAACTGGCTTTCTGAGAAGAAAATTGGAGAGTGGAATGATGGGAAGATAACCCCCATACTTGTGCAGTCACAGTCACCAGAAGTAAAAATGACAATTCATTACAGAGTTTTCACTCCTGAACAGGTCAAAGTACAAAGACTCATTTTTAAAGTGAATGGCGTCCTACTGAAAGAGATACATGCTGATAAAAACGGCAGCGTGCAACTTTCGTGGAGGGCTAAAGATGGGGCAAGGTCTTCTGTTATTACCGTTGAAACTCCAGATGCTATAGAGCCAAGGAGTATTGGAATAAATAAAGATGGAAGAATTATAGGGTTTGGAATATTATCTGCAAGTTTAGATAATTAAATAGTATAAAGATAGAACCATTGGAATGTAGGGGGTGTTAAGCCCAAGCCAACTGGATATATGAGTTTTAAATTAGAAACTTCCGCTCTTCAATATGAGCGGAAGTACTAAAATTACACCAGCCACCCTATACAATAAACCTTGCTACTGAATATTTAAGTATTTAGGAAGTGATGTTATTCAAATAGACGGAGTTTGTAAGGTTGCCAGCCCCAGTGATATTAGTTACATTCCCGTAAATAATATTACAAGCTAAAATACACCTATCAGCAGCACCATTCACTCGCAAACCATTTTGTGTTTTAGTGCCTGCCGGGTCATTGACTGTGTTGCCCGTGATATTAGCGCCATCAGCCCCTGTGTTAAGGACAATACCCCAGACATTTACACCACCTTTACCATTAGAAATCAACTGATTTCCTTGCACATTATTGTAAATCCCTGAAACAATAACCCCGTGCCCTTGCGAATTTGCCACAGTATTTCCCAGTATTTTAATAAAACTACCGTTAGTGTTAATCCCATGGTTTCCGCTCCCAGAAATTTTGTTGCCTGAAATGTCGCAGTAACCAACACCGTCGATAGTTACCGCAGTATCGATAGAGCCCTGAATATGATTACCGCAAACCCGGTGGTCGCTGCCGATGTTGATATAGACGGCCGGAACACCTAAGCTACCGCAATTCAGAATAGTATTATTCATTATGTGGTTTCTGAAAAAATCAGGATACGTAGTATTTAGAGTCGTCATTGTGACCGCGCTTGATGCGGTGCTCAGTATCGTGTTGTTTTCGACGATGTTATCGGACGCACCGCGGTCAAAACGGACGCCAGAATAAGCAGTGTTAATTGTATTCCCCAGGATATGGCAACGGTTGGCACCATAACTTAGGCGGATGCCGTGGCCGTCCGTATTGGTAGTCACCAGATTGCGGATTACATTGTTAGCAACAACGATATACCGGGCATTCAGCTTGATAGTAATACCGGCAGAAGCGAATCCACCACCATCAATAATATTTCCGGTTACTGTAATCTCTGCACAGCTCCCCCCTCCAATATCAATTTCTTCTTCACCAGCTGTTACGTTGTTTCCTCGTATTACGTTATCGGATATTACACCCCGAACGCTGTCCCAGTTGATGTCTATTGCCTCAGAGATGGCACCGGTGAAGAAATTATTAGAAATAATCCAGTCTGTAACCAAGCCGTTAGTGTTGCCGTCCTTATCTCCGCCGGTAGCGATACCAAAAACACCGAACGCACGGCAATCGTTATTAATGAATTTAGCCCATGTCGTACCTCGCCACCAGAAACACGCGCTAACTTGGCCTGTGAATTTGCAGTTCTGGATAGTAGGTCTTGTACATTCTTGTGTAGTAACCCCGTAAACCCGCGAGTTACTGGAGGCGTTAACATAATTAATTTCTACGCCATCAAGAAGAAAATCATCCACAGTAACTTTAAAGAATTTAGGCCCGTCCTGTACCGCGGAAACATCTTCGTCGCTGGTCAGGTTGGTTTTTAACAGTTTGCCGGGGCCATAAAATTTCTGCCCGGCAACAGGGATAATGGTGTAAGTGTTCATGAGGTAAGAATATCCCCTGAAACAGACATTACGCCCCACCCCTACGCACGCGGCAACAGCCGCAGCATCATCGGTAACGCCGTCTCCGGCTGCGCCAAATTGATTAGGGTTAAGTAGGGTTCCGGTAATCTCCCACCATGCTCCATCTGCAGATTGAAACTTTCCTGGATGCGATGGCTGTGAAGTAACGCGTATGTAAGTTGCTCCACCACCATCTCCGGCGGCCCTGTAACCATTAGTAATGATATAATTTACGGTCGCGTTAATGCTTGAAGATGCAGCATCGTTTAATGTTTCCATGAGCGCGCAACTTCCTGTACCTCCCTGGGATGAACTTAATGGGGTAGTGAGTCCTGATAAAGAAGATATATCAGAGTTGGCCCCTGCCTTTGCTTTTACATTCAATTCAGCCTGCACAGTAGAGCTGGAGCCAGATGGGCTGGTTGCGCCGACCTGGGTAGCGCCAGAAGGTTGCCCCAACTGAGACAAAACGTCATCAGTAAGCTGGATCCAATTTGATAGTGTCGATGTAGGAGACGCCGCAAGACAAAATGAGTAACCGAGATCGGTCCTTTTTGCAATGTCACCAGGCTGGGCATCAAGCGCCAGCATGGCTGCTTCATCACTAACGACAAAAGGCTCTGTCAACGCAATGGATGGGATGACCGATACTGGCAACTTACCACCCCCATCAAGCACGGGAACACTGTCGCGACTCAAAATACTCACATCACCGTCATTACCTGTCACAATGAACGAGTTGCTGCGCGAGGCAGCATCAGGCAATTCCGTAAGAGTCTCCCCAGCAGGAGCTCGCACTGTTTGGTTAATTGCGTCACCAGCAGCGGCAGCAGCATCTTGTGCTGATGTCGCCGCGCTATTGGCGGACTGTTGTGATGAGGCGGCTGATGCTGACGCATTCGATGCAAACTGAGACGCAGATTGTGATGAAGATGCCGCAGCCTCGGCTGAAGCTTGTGCCTCAGCCGCGTAGTTCGGCGCAGTTTCAAGCTCAAGGGCATATTTTTTTGCCTGCGCTGCTGCAACCTCCGCAACAGATGAATATTTTTTTGCCTGCGCGGTATCAGAAATTGACATTTTAATCTCCGGGTTTAAAAGGCGCAGAAAATCCTCAGAATTAAATCTGATTCAGTTTCTGAAGTGTTCGGGTTTTATTCTATTTAAAGTAATGCAGGAGTGATTTAGGTTGTATTGGTGAGGCTATTACCACTCAACGATCAGGAAACCAGGTGCGCCGTCCCCGCCCGCGCCGCCAGTAAACCCGCTCCCGGCAGTATATGAACCACCACCCCCTCCACCACCGGCTCCGTAACCATATGCGGCATAACCAGGAACTCCCGCGCCAGAACCCCCTCGGCCAGCAGGCCCGCCGCCGCCAAATGGGCCGCTTGCACCAACGCCACCATATCCTGAAGAGTTTCCTGATGTCGCATCCTGCCCATACGACCCGCTTGGATAACCAACCCCGCCGGCTGCCCCGGCTGAGGGAGATGCGATATTGAGCCCGTTACCTCCTCCGCGACCACCTGTCAGCACTAACAAGCTACCAAAGCTAGTATTACCACCATTTCCACCGGCCGCTCCCGTTCCACCCCCAGGGTTTGCAGTCCCACCAATACCTGCATTGCCAATGGTTACCGTATAAGTATTTCCAGGAACCACGGGTGTCGGATATCGATTTACGGACTGACCAGCGCCACCGCCGCCACCACCACTTCCTACCTGACCTGCCCCGCCAGAGCCACCACCACCCCCACCGCCGCCGCCGCCGCCGCAGCCGCTAAGCCAAACAGTATGAGTGGTTGCCGTAAACGTTGATGTGGCAGTGAACCTCTGTATACCGGGCTGGCTCCGAAGGATGGTTATATTTGAACCGTCATTATGTATTGCCAGAACAGATCCTGACGTGGATGTTACGGTCTTGCCGCCAGAAGCAGCATTAGAGCAGATAACGCTGAAAGACCCTGTGCAGTTATTTTCCACTTCCCAGTTTTTAATCCATGGCGGGAAATAAAGATAAACATTGGATGTAATGTTGCCAGAAAGAATTATCCGGTCTTTTGCCGCGCTCAGCGTTGAAAGTGTTACGCTTGATGATGAAATTGATACCGATGTGGTACCGTAATTATCGACAGGAACCCAACCGGTTGCTGTGGCTGATGCAACTTCAGGGTTTGTGGTATTCGCATCGATTGTATTTAGCCAGAACCCAGATTGCGTACTGTTCGGTATAACAGCGCCTTTAGGATAACCACCTATTCCCGTCGAAAATGTCGAGTCGTATGGAAAGCCACCCCCGGACTCATACCACTTAAGAATGGCGGTGATCTCGTTAAGGACACCATTCATATCACCACCACGCGGTGGCTTTCCGCCGGCGCTGATTGGTTGCATGGTAATGTCGGGGAAGCCACTGTCATAAGAGGCATACCCGTTATTCAATGTATCCGCAGTAGAATCTGTCGGGATAGAATTTCTTATGCCGTTAATGCCAAACGCTTTTAAAATTCTTGATGGGATATCAGAAATATTCATTTTATGCCTGCTGGACGATATTTACAGTTACACCAACTGGCGCTGGCAGCGCGCCAGAGCTTTGCACAATGGCAAGCTCAGCCGTCGATAGTGAGAACTCAAAGACGTAGCTCATTACCATTCCGCCATCATTTCTCACGTAGCAGCGACCGCGATCTCCAAACATGTAGAGAAGAAGTTTGTTCAGGTTTGGGATGGTGCAGTCAGATATGTTTGCGGCCGCCTTCACCATTATCAGCTTCCGATAAATGTCATTGGTGAGGGTTACGGTTGACGTCAGGACGTCTCCAGAATAAAAGGGGGCCTGATCGAATGGCTGAGGGTCATCGACAACCGGGGGGTCTGATGTTGCCTCATTGAACCCGAAGTAAATCTGGTTTTCTGTCACCGTCAATTGTCTGCTGACAACCACTATTTTCCCCCACACATCAAGGCCGTACGTGCCAGCCGTCTGGATATTCCAGATCATGTCATAGAAGTCATCAATAAAACTCTCGATTCCTACGGCTTCATTGAACGAGTAAATAAGGGATTTTAATTTAGGGCTGTCGGCATATTGCGTAAGGATTGTATCCGCTACGTTTATCATGCCAGTGTCACCGAGATGTTGGTTGAATCCAGCGTCGGAACCTCATCTATCCCAAACGATAGTGACGTTCCGTATGTCGTGCCGTCTCTGCTTAGTGTAATGCTGAAAATATCTACGTTATCAGAATCAATGTTCTGGACTCCTGAGTAGTATCTTCCCGCATAGATGGTTGAGCCTATCCGGGCCCTCGTGCCGCCGTCCTCGCCATTAAATGAACTAAGGACGGCGGCTCTTACTCTGGTGGCTATGTCTCCCGGTAGAGCGTTGTTTTCTGCCAGTTCCACTTTGACATAAACATTTACCGCTGCCGGCGTCTGCCAGGTTATTTCATACTCGGGGTATGGCTGTACGTAATTAACATCATCCACGACCGTATAGTTTGTATTCCCGGACATAGGAGGTCCAGGTGGCAATTTCTGCCAGATTGCTTTTGCTATGTCGGCGGTCGCCCCACCGTAGACGCATACATACAGCGAGTGGGCGGGGATGGGGAATGATGTTGAACCCTTTTCAACTGTTGCCCCGGCATTGTTCTGGGTCACGTATGCGTCAGTCACTCCGCTTACTGCAAGCACGTTGGCGTACACTGCGCCAAGCTGGTTATTTGAGTTGCCGGCAACAGATTGTTTGCGCCGATACTCAAAGTTAGCCCTGCTCTCTACCTCATTACCCAGCACGCCAGCGGTCGCGTTGGTTATGCCAGACCATCCGATTATTGCCCGGTAGATCGTATTAAGCGCGCCGATTGGGCAGGCTATCGGGCCTGTTGCCTGATTTTGAAAGACGACATTCACCGAGCCAGAAGCGGGAATAGTTGCTGCCGAAAGAGAGGCGTAAAGGTATCCATTGCTGTCCTGCGCCAGGCTTCCTGCCGGAATTAACGTTCCCTGAAGGCCCGTGCAGGTTGCTGTAACCGTGGTTCCAATGGCAGCGATGCGATCGATAAAGTAAATCTGACCGATTGCGTCCTGCATGCGTCCTGAAGCAAAGTCGGGATTAACCTGATTGACCAGCCATGCGAGGTTGTCGTTTTTGTCGCCGATGATTGCCGTGTCGCTCATGGCAATCTGACCCTGAGGGGTTGTCAGGCTGGTACTCATACCTCCGCCCATCGCGGTATCAAGATCGGTAAGTCGGCCATTCAGAATGTCTATTTCATCCGGTACAGCCACGCCGGTATCGGAAAGCGTTACGGCAGGTACGGCCGTGCTCACTGTGACTTCAGCCATTGGCTACCTCAGAATTGTACGTTGATCTGTGTGTTGTTGGTGTCCGTAACCGTCATGACGCCGGATGCTGTGCGATCGCCATTGCTAACCGTTGTTGTGCAGAAGGCAGATTGGACGTAAGGGAGTTTTTTGGCCTCGGTAGCCATTTTGGTGTTTATCAGCTGTGTTCCGGGCCATTTGCCGAGAATGCGCTCGTAATAAGGGATGCCGAGAGTCGTGTCGTACCACGCCTCACCTAGGAAGGTAGAGCAGGAGCACGCTACGTCCTGAGCGACGGCATAGGGATTTGATGTGATCGCAATGTTGCCGGTGTCATCCAGTGAGATGTCCCACTCAGATGTAATCAGCTGGAATGATTTGGTGAGCATGGAAACTCCGGGCAATAAAAAACCCGCCGGAGCGGGTTAGGTTGATGGGGTATCTGTCTGGCCGGAGCCTCTGTCGACGCCGCCATGTTTGTGCGTAGAGAGTGGTATGCCATTTCCTGTAACTTCACCCACTGCCGTGACAGAGCCGCCGAATGTCGCATTGCCAGCAAAGCTGCCAGACCCTTGAGTGAGCTGACCATTCGCCTCTATGATCGGCGCATTGATGGAAACCCGGTCATCTGCATTCAGGCTGACGATGCTGGCCTGCACGTTCACAACCAGAGGCGACACAATGTCTATGCCGTCATTGGAGAATTTCACGTACTGAGTGGGTTCGGCATTGAGCAGTCCTCCAAGGTAAACCGCGTCGGAATAGCTGTGCGTGCGGTTTGAGCCGGGAAGCGCATCGGCTTTTGTCTTTTTGACTGAGGTGATGTCTCGATCACAAATGGCTATCAGGCCAATATCGCCAGCGACAGGCGGCATAATCACAGCGCTGACTCCCCGCTGCAGACGCCATACTGGCGCGCCATGGATGACCGAATTAGGAATGACATCACCGCCACCGGTAAACCCCTGCACCATGGGCCTGACTGAGACTTTTTCGCCAGACTCGCTTACTTCAGTGACGACAGCCAGGGTAATGAAGGCTTTCCCCATCAGGAACTGCTGCATCATAAACTGCTGTGCATTGGAGTCTGTTGCAGTGTCCTGCGGGCGGTTTGTGAATAAATTCATTACTGCCTCACTGTTAACTGCCCAATAGAAGCCCAGACGATTGTCAGCCATGGGCCACCCTCTACCCATGAGGACAGATGGTGAATTGCTGACTGAATGGTATAAACACCGCTCCCGTTCGGAAGTGATGTTTCCAGTTGTACTTTTCGACCGCGCAGGATGAGCTCGCTGTACTGGCACTGAAAATTAATGCCGTAGTTACTGAAAGCGGGGTAGCCAATCAGTCCATGATCTGGCGATATCAGCGGCATAGTGTCATCGATACTGCCACCCTGAGGCCAGATGTATACCGCGCCCAGACGGAAATCTATCTCGATACCAGCGGCATGCGCGCATTGTTGAATCTGGCTAATCGGGTTGCCATCAAAGTACGGGTTTTCCAGTTGAGCCGTTACGCCGTTATTGACCACGGTGTAATTTATGCTGCCGGCGATCGCCGTAATGATATCGGCAACGTTAACCACCCCTAGCTGAGAGAACGGCGCGGCGACTATCGACTGGTCAAATCCCGTCGAGAAGGCACTGATGATTAATGGTGCATCAGGCATCTGGTTAAAATCGGCAAAGCAGTTTGTGATGGAGCCAAAAAAAACGGGCCTGTCATCGGCCCAGACCTTCATCATATTCTGCTTTGCGCCGTTTAACTGAATGCCCTTGTAGCTGAGGAGCGCCATATTCTCAATGCTCAGGCCGTATACGCGCGCCTCCAGCGTGGTGCCTGTGATACCCCCATAGGCACCAATCTCTACCTCGGCCTTTATATCGCCAATCGTCAGAATGTTGTTGCCAGATTCGTCAAACGCACCTTCTTTCAGGGTGAACTCAAACTTCAGCTCTCGCTTCTTATACGTCATGCTGCCATCTCTTCTGCCGTGGCATAAAACAGCTTGTACCTGGTGCCGAGCTCATCATAGACCGGGTCTTCACTGCCTTTAGTATCCGCGAAGAACAACTCACCCTGAAATTTAAGATAGGGATACCGGACAATCTTATTGCAGTTCAGGCAAAGCACACCCTGTGCTATCCAGGTGCTACCCACGCCAATATCCATAAACAGGCCCGTTGACCGCTGAACGATACGAAGCGTTACCGCCTGCCCGCCCAGCGTAACGCTCACCTCTTGCGCCTTAAGCGGCTTTAGCGAAATGTTCTGCATTACGACAGCCCCGAGACCAGTTCAGTGATAGTAGAGGACAGGTTGTTTATTGCCGATGTCGCCGCACCGTTAATGGCGCCTGTAGCCCCGGATGTGGTGCTGCTAACCGCATTGCTGACAGATGTTGCAACCTTTGCCGATGCGCTTGATACAGACGATTTGAGGCCCGTTAGCGCGCCTTTCACGTCATCAAGCGTGGAGTTGGTCGCAGTGGAGTTTGCTTTCTCTGTGACAGTGCTTGCGGCTTTGCTGGTTGCATTGGCAGTAGTTGAGCTGTTGGCTGTCGTGCTGGTCAGCGTAACTTCTGCTGACTGCAAAACAGCCTGAAATATTGCCTCTACGGTCAGCAGGGTGACATCGCGATCTGATGTGCGATAGTTGTACCTGACGAGGTCGTAATCCTCATAGGTCGTGTCCGGCGTCTCGATGTCATAAACATCTGCAGTCGCCACCATCTCATCCAGTGCAGCCAGCATGTCTGCCCTGCTTGTCAGGCTGAAATTGGTCAGATTTGGAATGCTGCCACTAAATCCCGTCCATCCCTCAAGCGTAAACAGAACCCGAATCACCGGCGGCCGCTTTACTTTATTGAAGGATGAATACGACCCCTGCTCGATCGGAGCCGACACTACCGAAGCATCAGCGCCATACTCAATGCCAAGGAAAGATGTGGGATTCAGGGCCGCCAGCCCCGACTTCAGGTATATTCCATAGCCGGGCGACAGCGTGCTGTTAATGATGGAGAAGATATTGCCGCTATTTATCGCACTGAGCAGCGTTGTTTCATTAAGCGAAAATGCCATATCAGCCCTGCCCTGACAGTGATGGAGTTACCAGCCGGTTCCTCTGCACGTTTCTCATGATGTCCTGACCCAGCGCATTTGCATTGGTGGCTGACGTTGTCATGTTGACCTCGCCGATGTGAATCTGTGCGCCAGAACCGCCAGAACCGCCGGATGACGCCGGTCCGTTCATTGAGGTAACGCCGGCACCGAGTCGGACGCCGCCCATGATATCGGATGAACTGATGTAGCCCTTGCCGTTCTCATGGTCCACGATGCCTTTCATCAGGCGGGATATCGTACCGGTATCATTCGGATCAAGCGCTTCATTCGCGCCCTTTCCGGTAGCAGCAGACAGAGCGCTGATATACGCGACGACATTATTATCGTCAGCAGCCGGAGCGTACTTGTTGACGATTTCTGACAGGGTGTTTACGCCGCGCTTGAAATAGAGCTGAAGCTGCTTATAGAGCGCAGCAATCCCTTCCTGCATGGAGCCAAAAACAGCAAAGCGACCATTTCCGCCGCCTTCTTTAGTGGCGCCAGACTGGCCCGCAAAGTTGAGGTTTCCGGGGTTATTGTTACGGATTCCGCGCGGTGCTGATTTGTAACCGTCGCCGCGAGGAAGCTCGACTCCGGTCTTGTCATACACCCAATCGTGTAGCTTCTTGCCCCACTCGCTTACCGTATCCGCACCCATGCCGCTATTAAGCGTATTGGCGACAGGATTGTTAACGAGCCATGAGTATTTCTTTTCAAGCTGTTCAGCGTACTTCTGCAGCTCAACAAGGCCAGCTATAAGGCTGAGTCGTGAGAGGCCAATAAGCGCACCTTTTACGCCGCCAAACGCCCCGAGCATGCCAGTTAGCCACTTACCGCCGACGAACACCAGAAGGATGGAAAGAGCGTTTTCCCATCCGCCTACCGCATCCACTGCATCACTTATTTCTTTTGACGTATCAGAAAAGAACTTCTGTATTTCTGGTCCGTGAGTAGCAATCCAGTTACCAAACTTTTCGATCAGGGGTATCAGCTTCTCTACATAGGGGATGAGCGATTCATACAACACCTGTGAGGCGGCAGAGAAATTTTGCTTCATCTCTGCCAGGCGGCGGTTAAACTCCTGCGCCTTGCGCGTCGCATCCTCAGTAGCGTGGGACATCTTCGTGAACCGGTCAGCATCCTGGACAAGATCGCCACTACTCATTGCCTGCTGGGTGGCATTATCAAATCCGAACATGCTGCCAAATCTGCGTTGAGCGTCTTTGTTGAGTTTTCCCCAGTTCTGCGAAATCTTGCGCATGATCGCTTCAGAGTTATCGTTCTGATAATCGAAGTTTGCCCCAGTGGCCGCGCCAAAACTTGCAAGGGCACCGAACAGGGGATCATCCTGCGCTCCTCCGGTTCTGATTTTGGTCAGCGTGTCCTGGAATGAACCCAGCGTGCCGGTAATCTTCTGCGCACTAGAACCTGCAGCCTCTGCTGCGCGCTGCCACCCATCCAGTGATTTGGATGACATATCCAGCGATTTAGAGCTCACCGCAAGTTGCTGAAGATTGCTGGTCATGCCGGTGATGAAGGTCTTGATGCCCTGCGCAGAGAGCGTAACGCCAACCAGAGCCAGCAGCTCAGTCCGGATGGAGCCAAAGAAAGACGCCGCTCTTTTACCTGCGGCCTCCATTTCTTTTGCTGTCTGGTCGGCGTTACTGCGGGTATCTTTCAGGCCCTTTTTGACATCTTCCTGGCCTTTTTTGAATCCACTCGAATCAAGCCCCAGCGTTACAATCAGGGAATCTATGATGTTTGGCATTACGGATTCTCCTGAGAGCGGTTAATAACCATCTGGTTGTAGTTTTCCACGGTGTTGATTTCCAGCAGCCGCCATAAATCCTCTGTGCCGTAAACGGTATCCAGCTCGATGAGGGTCGCAAGCTTTGAGGAGACAACAGTTGCAATGGTGCTGGGGACATTCTCATACCTCACCAGCCCCACCACATTACTCCCCATAGTAGGCGGAATGTCTAACCTGCGACGGCGGTGAAAAAATCGACGTGTAGCTTAAGCACTTCAGAGCGCAACTTGAGGCGGGTTGTCACTTCCTCTATCGCATCTTCCATGATTGGACGTTTAACAGAGCGATCGTCAGGATTTGGCACGTACTCAACGCAGGCCATTAACTCGTCTAGTAGCGGCTTTGCTTCTTCAGGGTCAATTTTGGCAACCATTTCTAGGCCGACTTTAGCCATGCCTGCCATACCAAAATCTGAAAAATTATCCGGAAGATTAACGCCGTTTTTAGCCATCGCCAGTCCGGCACGGATCGCCCACCATTCAGCCTTTGAAGCAGCCATCTCGCGAATGAAGAAAACCTTGCCCTGGTCACGACCCTTTCCTTCCACCGTGTAATAAATCTCTTTGCGTGCCATGTTATTCCTTACGCCTGATAAGCCTCGGCCGTGACGTTTTCCCAGTTGATCTGGAAGGTCATCGCCTGCAATACGCGCTGCGCATCAGGGATGGCTTTAACGCGCTGCAGTACGCCGTTGGTCAGTGTGAACTTGCGGCCGATAGCCGGGAGAATGATTGTCGCGTTGCAGCGGAAAACTGCCTTGGCCGTTACCGATGTCAGTTGCCATGTTTCGAACAGCCCGCGTGATGGGCTGTCTGGCATGATGGTGATCGTCTGAAGATACTCGCCGAAAACGAAGCCGGCCGATAACTTTCCGTCAGCACCACGGACGGAGACCGCCATTTCAGTATCGCCAAGTGCAAACATCGCGTCAGCAGCGTACCCCTCCAGCGTTTGCGCGCTGGGGAACAGGTTGGTAACAGTGAGGGCAAAAATGGAATCAGCGCTTGTAATAGTGTTGGACATTATTGCACCTCAATGCTTGCCAGGGTGAGTTTCTGCACACAGCCGCCATCGCAATACCACAGGGTCATGCTAGGGCTTGTGCGCTCCTGACGCTGAGTAGGAGTAGCGTCAGCGATATACAGGTAGTAGCCCTTTGCAATCAGCGAGGCTGACACATCGGTGCCAACAGCATTCTGGATCTCTGATATCTGAGAAGACGAAAGAGTGACGCCCGTACGGATGCCGCCAAAGGTGATCCCCTGATTCAGGGTGTCCGCGAAAGACGCTTCGGTAATAGCTTTGCCACGCGCGTTGTACGGGATGCTTCGGTTTGACTGGAAGAGTTCGATTGCATCCTGAGCCAGGTTGGCGTTGAGCCAGATCTGGAAGCAGAAGGAGTCAAACCACTTGAAGTCACCGGTAATGGTGCCATCAGCCCAGTAACGGGTGTCGTAGTTATTCTCCGTGTACGCGCCGTAGAAGTTATAACCGTTGGCAATCAGCGCATCGTAATTTGCTGACGTGGTCACTTCCGGCAGCAGGCCACCAAGAGAGCGGTACTTGAATGGCACCCGGCCTTCCTGACGGTCGAAGTCAAGAGATGCGGCATAACCAATAACGCTCGCTGCATGAGTCTGGTCACCGAACACCGGCACGACGTTGGAATATTCGTAAGTGCTGATGATTTTGTACGCCAGCGTTTCGGTTGAGCCAGATACTAGCGCGGATTCTTCCAGCGTGAATGGCACATAGCCGAACCGGTAATTCTGACCATTAACCCAGGAAGAGAAGCCCAGCGCTTCCTCTTCTGTCGGTGTGAAGGAAGTTGTGAAGATTGCCCAGCTCTGAGAGCTATCAAGCACCGACTGCATTGCCGTGGTGACAACTGCTGCATCTGCGCCCTGAGATAACAGAGCGCCGGTAGCTGCTGTCAGCTTCAGGCCAGCAGATAAGGTTCCGGTTGCGTAGGTGATGGTGCTAACTGCGCCATCGGTCGCGCTGGTGATAATGAAGCGCTTCTGAGTAGTGTCAAACTCTACCGTAACGCTGGAGCCGATACCTGTTTCAATCAGGTCGGCCGCCATTGCAAAGCTCGTTGCCGTGCTCAGGTCGATGCTGGCCGACGTGTGCGCCGTGCCGTCAACGGTCAGTGTCAGCGCGCCACTCAGTAATTTAAGCTGATCTAACGTTACGGACGCCATAGAGCCGGAGCGAAGCCACGCCGGGGCATCTTCAGAGTTAAATCGGACAAACAGAAGCGCGCCCGGCGTCTTTGTTGAGTTGTCATAGCCCTGGAAATAAACTTCAGCCATGCTGAATTCAGCTGACGCGCTGCCAAAATATGCCGACACATCATCCTTGCTGGTGAACGTGACGACACTCCCTACCGGGGCATAAGAGCTGTCGGTCAGGATTAGGCCATTCAGATCGAGCGCTGAACCGCCAGCAGGCAAAACGCCAGGGTTAATCTGTACGTCTTTACGTAATGGGATTGCCATTTATGCATTCTCCGGAGGGTATTTTAAATCTGCGGCCACAATGCCGACTTGAATGCTGTCCATGAAGTCCAGAGGTGTGGCTATCACGGCGTTAAATTGCGCGATGAAGTCGAGCGTCCAGCGGCTTTCATACTGCTGTTCTGCATTAATCATCGTTGTCTGGTGCGGCTCTCCCGCGTAAAGCGGGGTGACCGGCATGTTGTTCTGGCGAAACCAGTTAGCGGAGTATTCAGAGCGGATCATGGTTCCGACTATGGCTGCCATCTCCTGCGCTGAGGTGCCGTAGAAATCCAACTGACATCGCCACTGGTTGCTGCGCTGAGTAAGCTCACTACCCTGACCGACGCCCGGGTCGTTGTATCCGACACGGTTTGTTGATAGACCAGTGATAAACATTGGCGTCATGGTGACGAAATCACCGATTGGCATTGGCGTGTTGTTTTCCTGAGAAAGAAAAACTTCTGCATCTATCAAGGACAATAAAAAACCGCGCAAGGCGGCTGTCAGGTCATCCTGTGTAATGCTTATGGTCGCGCTCATGTGGATACCTGCAGCGTGACAGCGAAGGAGCACCAGTCAGGCCACTCTTCCAGTGGTTGCGTAATCAGCCAGGTCTCGCCGTTAACGATGAGCTTGTCGCCGCCCTTTTGCTTGGGTCGGTTGACGCCTTCAAAGTTACCGTTAACGTAGGCCTTCTTTTTGATGCCCTGCAGGTTTAGCCCGTCGAGCTTCATCAGATCGGTATAGGCCAGTGGCTGAAGCTGCACAGTCACGCTCTGTTCTGCGTAAGCAGGCACACGATGGCCTGCCGCATCTGTCGTATATGTGCCAAGGCTTACCATCATCACTCCCGGCACGTCCGGGTTAACAACGGTGATGGCGCGGCGCACAATGCCATGGAGATTCATACGCCATCCTTAACGTCATAGTCGACAGATTTGAGCATGTGAGAGGTTTCGATAAGAGGCTTTTCGAATCCCTTTCTGGCGATCGTAGAGGGTGCCAGCGCAGGGTCTGTAAACTCACGAATTGACTCCTGCAGCTGATCTTTAATGCGCTCACCCATCAGGGAGAAAAGAGTGGTCGCATCATAGTTGGTGGCAACCGCAATCTTTCCGATGTCATCACCCCACTGAGGCGACTTATCTTCAATCATGCGGCGGAAGAATGGCCGGGGTGGCCGATTCATGCCGGGATCACCAAACTCATTCGCTGCAGCCACCATCGGAACCGACTCACCATCAGGGTATGTCGCTCCCTCAAGGAACCCGACACGGAGAGTTTTGGCATCACCGAGGCTTTGCGCCAGCTCAGCCAACTTCTTCTCCAGCGCGTCACCACCTGAAAATGAACTCATCGCTACCTCCGGTATGAGCCTCTGCGGTTGTAGTGATAGGGGTACATTGACGGTGACCCACCAGGCAGGTAACGAATCGTCCGGAATGGCAGTGTGGCCTGCCAGTAAGCCGCACCATATGGCGTTTGCAGATACCACCATGATGCTGAGCTGGACGGCCCGGCATCTACCGACACAGAGACCGAACCTTCCGACGCGCTCGTTACCCGCCCAACTAACCCGCTTGATGCCTGCCCGCCTACGCCGCTATTCATCGCAGCAAGGTGAGCAACCAGCATATTCAGGAATACAGCCCGCTGATTCACATCATTTACCGGGCTTGTATCGGTGTTATTCAGGTAGACCGTTGCCTCAACGAAATACGCCTTCAGCAGGTCATCACTCACCGAGCTGAACTCGGGATAACGCGCCCTGAACGCGTCCACATCAAAGACAACGACTGCCATGATTATTTACCGTCTGATTTGGTGACACCCGGAGATGGATTGTCCTGCGGCAGGCCTTCAAGACCTGACTTAACGTCAGCGTTCTCTTTGGCTTTCGACTCGGCGCTATTGGTTTTAGCCTGGGCGAACACCAATTCGTTTTTGACGTACGGCTGGTCTTTGTGTTGTTCCAGCCATTTATCAAACACCGCTTTATCGACATTCTCGGTCAGGCCGTAGCCGCCGATAACGTTTGATGCGTTAGCGCCAGCCAGGACGACCGGCTGCGCGCCATCAACATCAATCACCAGGCCATTAGGCAGCTTGCAGCCAACAACTAATACTTCGTTAGACATATTAATTACCTTTATAAATTAAGGTCTTCATGAGAAAATATCTAATTAACCCTTAGAGGAATTAAAAATGATTACCCAAGAGTTCCTTAAGTCGATTATTAAATACAATCCTGAAACTGGAGATATGCAGCATATTAAAATGCGCAAACCACAAGGGATATCTCTAGACTCTGCTGGATATCGAATGATTGGCATTTCCGGCAAGCTGTACCGCGTGCATAGAATCGCATGGATGCTTACGCACGGCGATGACATGCCGGAATATATAGATCACATTAACGGAGATAAGAGCGACAATAGAATTGAAAATCTTCGTCCCGCCACGAATAGCCAGAATATGTGCAACACAACCATAAGGTCCGATAACACATCAGGATTTAAAGGAGTTTGCTTTCACAACCAAAGAAACAAATGGATGGCAAGAATAAGCTTAAACAATAAACAGGTTAGCCTTGGCTTGTATTCCACCAAAGAGCAGGCATCTGCGGCTTATCACCTTGCAGCATATATGTTTTATGGTGAGTTTTACCGACCGGCTTGAATAAGCCTGTTACACTCCCAGCATGCTGGCGATCGCCAGTGGTTGACGGATGATTGCACCCCAGGTGCCACCAGACTTTTTCTGTTTCCATGAAGACTCTTCAGTCACCACGGCATGCGCACGCATCTTCTCAGTGAAGGCAGCGTAAGCGGTATCCTGCTCACCCAGGCGATCTGCAATCAGCTGAACCATTTCGCCGGCCGGAGTTGAGTATTCAACTGCAGTCTTGATGGTCAGATTCGGGAAGTTTTTCTTCAGCAGGTCGGAGACGTTGACGTTGTACATGTTCGTCTTGGTCAGCGAAACTTCAGCAGTTGGCGACATCGCCAGTGTCATTGGCGAATCGCGCTCGATCAGACCTTTGGTTTGTGAAACCAGTTGGCCGTAAAGTTTTGCGATGTCGTCATAGACCGCCTGGCCGTCTTTGGTTGACCAGGTGATGCCACTACCAGTGCCAGTTGCATTCGGCGTGATTGGCGCAGGCAGTGACGGGTCATTCAGCAGACCATAGTTCTGCAGGCCAGCAATGCCGTAGAAGTAAGACTTGTTCTGGAACTTATTCAGCACCAGCGCAGAAGCAACGTTCAGCTCGGCGGCATAACCGATACGCGCTGCGCCGTACATATCCAACTCACGCTCACCCCAGCGGGTGTGGGTCTGGTAGTGGTAGGACTGGCGAGCAACCCAGTTGACGTTAGCTGCGGTCATACCGTTGTGGTTGTAGTCACCATAAGAGCTGGTTTCACCTGCTGATTCCACGATCGGGAATTGCGCGGTAAGCGTGGTCCAGTCGCCTTTCTTCACTTCGCCGATGATTTCAGCGGCTTTCATTGGCGTAACCAGAACGCGAATCAACTCAGGGTCAATGTAGTTGGTGAAGTAAGCCGGGACACCTGAGCTTCCAGTGGTAACCATGGTCGGCTGAGCATCCATAGCCAGTGCGAAGTTTTCCGCGAACTCTGGCTTCAGATATTCTTTCGCGCCCGGCAGCACGATGCCGTACTTGCCGCTTGCCGCGGAGTAGTGCTGTTGAAACTTATTCATTAATTGCTCCAGGTGCTGATTTTGACCAGTTCGCCTGCTGCTGCGACGCTACCGGCTTTGAATGGGGTTTCGACATAACCGGCGATCGTTGCGCCCGCTGCGCCAGTCTGAACCTGACCAGTGGTCAGTGATGCGAAGATTTTCTGACCGCGAGTTGCTGCAGTTGACGTGCGAGCCCAGAAGTCACCAGCAACCATCAGGGTAACTTCGCGGCCAGACTGGATAACGTTTGAGTCCGTACCCAGCCAGGTGGTGATAGATGCCTGACCATCGCGGTGAACAAAGCCAGCTGGAACACCAGTACCTGCGTTTGATGCCACGCCGTTAACGTCCCATGCAAAGCGACCGATAGTCAGGCCATCTTCGCCTGCAACCAGTGCTGCCTCGCCAGCCAGATAGGTAGCGTGCTCGTTGGTGCTGGCAAAGCCACCCTCAACACCCGGGGCCGGATATTGGTTAATTACACTCTGAAAACCTGCCATGTTAGAAACCTCGTTTCAGCTTGCCAGCGGTCGGAAAATCTTTCTCAAACTCACTGATTGATGCGGAGTCCTGAGCGATAACAGGACGTGAATTTTCTTTCTGCTGGATTGCCATACGCACCAGTGAAGGGAATGCCGATGGATGTACGCCAGTGATATCCACTTCAGCCTGCTCAAGCGCAGTGCGGTAGACGTCCTCGGCGGAGTCCATAGCAACCACATCACCAATCAGCGGCCGTACAGCCTGCTCAGCTTCACGCACACGGCGGAAGTTCTCAGCGGCGGTCTTGGTGGCACTGTCAGCAGCCAGGCGAATAGCAGAGTCCATAGCGGTTTTGGATACCTTGTCTTTCTCGTCTTTCTTGTCGTCGTCGTCTTTGTCTTCATCTTCAGCGACGGCAGGCGACAGGGCAGCGGCGATTTTGGCGACCACTTCTTCGGACACGCCAGCTTCACGCAGCAGAGAGATGATCGACTCATTGTCGTCATCACCAGCCACTTTCGGCTCTTCTTCCGGCTCAATGCCTTCAGCGGACGCTTCGATGATTTCAACCAACTCTTCCGGCTCCAGCTCCATGTCGGCAGCCAGTTTGGTTTTGTATTTGGCGATAACGGCCTGTGCGATCGTCTTTGGTGATTTGTTCGCATTCAGGATGGCGGTGAGGTCTTTGGGTGCAGCATCCTGAGCCAGGCGCGGCTTCAGAAACGCTCCCAGCGCGGCACGTGCGGCAACGCCTTTGCGGTCTAACTTCATGTATTTAAGCTCCAGTGGGAGTGAATCAGCGACCAGTACGTCGCTACCTGCGCGGCCGGTTTCGACCAGTGCAACGTGGTTCCCGACGATGTCACGCATGACGCCGTCAAATGCTTCGCCGTCTGGTGTCTCGCCGGGAGTCATGTCAGCGACGTACTGATACGACGATGACAGTTCTTTCTGCTCTTCAGTCTCGATACCCGCAATGGCTGAGTTATCCCATACGGACAGGCCGTTATCTAAATAGGGGAATAAAAACTCGCTGCCAGAATGCGTGGTGCCTACTCGATATTCGCGAGGCGGGTCGCCGGGGAAGTCAGGGGTATGGATGCAGAGAACAGGGATATTGTTGAATGTTGGTGCGGCTTTCTTCAGTTCGTCAGGGTGGCGCCAGAGCCGGTAAATCTTGTCGGGGTCTAATCCCAACGCCTCAGCATTCGGAATCTCACGCCCGTAATAGGGGCAGACATTCGCCTTGCTGATATGACTACTTTTAATCTGAAGCCTGCCGTTACCATCGAATGAGCGCACGGATGCGCGGTCAAACGCTAACCGTTCGATAGTCATGTGTGATTCCGTTTAATTGAGTCCGGGAATGACCGGGGACCATGTGCAGCGGCAGTTAATCTCTTCGCCTGGAAGAGTCCACTTACCATCCAGATAAAGCCCTTTCGACAGGTCGAACTTCTCTCCATCAGCTTTCACATGTGATTGCCGAGGCTGTTTGCCTGCGTGAGAGTGTCGCCAGATGCCCTCAGTGATGCCGAGAGAGTGCTGTCTGGCCGTCTGCATAACTGCGGTGGCTTTGTTGTTCTGGTCACGTGCGATGAGTGCTGCGCGGCGGCGGGTGATGCCATATCGCTTTTGCAGCTCATCAGTCAGCGTCGAAAGGTCACGCCCGCGGCTGACAGACTGCATTACCAGCGTCTGTACCTGCGTAAGATATTGCTCAGGGATGCTGGTAATCAGGTTCGCGTTTTCCGTGATTGTCGCCTGCAACGCGTTATTCATCGCTGGCGTCATCTTGAACGGGACTGTGAATCCTGCCGTTTCCAGTGCGTTATAGAGCGACACGTCAGAGTTCTTCTGCGCCTGCCCTGCGAACCGGTCAGCAAGCTTTGCGGCCACATCGTCGAAACGCTTCTGCCATTGCCTGGCTAACTTCTTCATCGCGTCACGCATGAACACTGCGGGCGATGCGTCCATTGCCATTGCGCCGGATGCCCGGTAATTAGCCTTCAGCCAGTACACTACCGAGTCGTTCATTTCGGTAATGAGTGAATCCAACTTCTTTCGATACCAGGCTTCGACACCGGCGTTAGGCCTTGTCGGGCGGATCGTCTTCGGACTCTGACTCTTCGTCTTCGTCGAAGTCGCTTTCTTCGATTTCGAGGTCATCGCTTAAGTCCAGTGAGTGATATGGGCTGTCAGGGTCATCAGCAACCTTCTCGCGCACTTCATTGACTGAGAGCGCCTGCACCTGAGTGACATAAACTGCATCAGTCTGTGCATCAACCAGGCGGATATCTGCACGTTCTTTCGCGCTCATTTCATACAGCGGCTCAAACTCGAAATATATTTCGGGGTCGATATCGCCAAACTCTGATAGTTGAATAACGTCCAGAACGCGCTTCAGAGGCTCTTTGAACATTGCCTGCTGTATTGAGTGGATGTAGTCATAGAAAACGCGAATCTCGCCGTCTGATGAAGCGTTCAGGCCATTGGGTGTAATACCCAGCAACTTAACCAGCGGGATGCCGGACACTGCCGCCATGTGCTCCTGTGATTGAGCCTGCAATGTGTCGAGGCCAGACAGGGGAGCATTTACGAACTCTACTGACTCCTCCTGATCGCCCACCTTATTCTTTGCAAACACACCCCTGTTGTCCCGGCAGCGGTTGAATAGCTCCATGCGGGAAAGCAACTCATCAGCACCATTACCCATCAGCACCTGACTCATATCAGTGCCGAGCACTGGGATGCTGAACGAGTGGATCATGTCACTCACGCTGTCACGAGTACGTAACCAGTTGTTCACGTAGGGCTCTGCTATCTGCACCAGAGAAAGCCCGCGGAAGTTGTAGCTGGCTTTCAGCAGGTCCGGCACCTGTCGCGATACGAAGTCGATCATGCGGCTGGCGTGAACTGTCTTGCCCATCACAAACCATTCTGTTGGCTTGTAGAAGTCGGGGCTTAACGGGTTCTGCGCGTTATAGACGCCGGGGTAGGTCCAGACTGGCTCAATCACCTGCAAACCTTTGAGGCTGCCTTTCGGGATTTTCTTGTCAGAGATAAAAAGCTTCTGCTTCAGCTCATTATCATCCGTCCAGGCTGATACGTTTTTTGGTGACAGGACGTCGATATAAATCTGCCCTCCGCCAAAGTAACCATCGTGCTCTGCTGCCTCTCTGAACTTCTCACGCACATGGAATCGCTCCAGTGCATCAGTAATGGCCTTCACGCGTTCTGATTTGTCGTCATCACCGACAGTGCGGAGCTTTATCCATTTGCGAGTCATTTCCTCAGCAATAGTGCCAACCATCTTTCGGTATTCAGGCTTCTGCGCCATTGCCGCCAGATAGGGATAGCCGGGGAATGAATCCAGCGTGCCGTAGCCCATGCTGTAAGCTTCATTCAGCGCCGTGTAATCGGTGGAGTCCATCGCAAGCACTGACCGCTCCAGTGGCTCAGGAATGACACCCTTCGGGGGCTGGTAAGGCTGGAATTCTCGCTGAGGCTTAGGCTGGACGGAAGCAACGGCCTCGGGGTTAATCTTCATATGAACCTTTTCAGGCTCTTTCACCGGCTCAGGCGCGGCGATTTCTTTTTTCTTAAACCACCACATCAAATTCTCCTGAGTTGGCTTGCGTCGATGACCATCGGCTTCCTGATGAGTGGTGCGAACGCCATGATCAGCGAGTCAGCCATGTTTGGTGACGGGATGCCGCGCTTCTTCATGTCCTTCTTGCTCTCAACCTTCACCTTTCCGTTGCCGTCGTAGTCAACCCATGGGCGTGACAGCTCAGCCTTGAGGTATTCCAGCTTTTTGATGTCGGATGAGAGACTGATGAGTTCGTCAGGTTTATATTCGAGGATGCAATCTGGATCTGCTTTACGGGCTTCCACGCAGCGCCATGTTTTATAGAACCGGTCTCGCACATGCCACCAGGCTTGAGCCTTGATATTGGAGAACATGTCTTTGTTCTTTTTCCCGGAGATATATTCAGATTCGGGGTAAAGGACAGCGCCACCGGCGTTGAAGCCCTGAATGTTAACTTTTGCTATGCGGCCTAATTGCGCCTTCACGCCAGCACCCACACCGATTGAGTCGTAGATAATCTCATCGGCCTGCTGCTGTTCTGCATACAGGTTCACGCGGTTAGAGGATTCGATAACGTCACCGCGATCCCACTCCATTACGTCAATAGCGACTGAGCCATGACGGAGAGTAATTGCATTGCTGTCTTCACCTTCATCGGCCACGTCGAACCCGACGCGCTTCTCGCCAGCAATATCGAACCCAAGCAGCTTATGAGCATCTACAGCGGCAGCAACCCATGAGGGCTTGATGATTGCCATGTCGCTATCAGCAACCGGCTCACCCTCCCAGATATGCAGGTAGAGGTCATAGTCTTTGCGTTTGCATTCCTCCATCTCCAGCCGAAGCACATCAGGGAACCATGGGTTCTCGCTGTAGTTAACGGTCAGCAGGCAAATATCATCAGGAGGGGCGATTACGAAGCGCTGATGCGTATCGTCGAGAATGTTCTTTGGGTTATAGCTGACCCATATCTCTGAGCCAGGCTTACGAATGGTGGGTATCAGGATGTCCCACGATTCTTTAGATACCGCCTCTGCCTCCTCCATCCAGCAGATGTCGATACCTTCAAGCGACTTAATTTTGGTCGGGTTGTTCTTGATGCCATAAAACATGAACTCGCTACCGGTAATCAGGTGGCGAATACTTGCACGCTGAACTTCAAACTCAGCCTGATAGCCTTCACGGTTGATCGTGTCGTCAAGAAGTCGGATTACTGAGTCGCTAATACTGTTCTGCAATTCGCGGGCGCAGAGAAAGCGATAAGCGCCCCGCCTGGCTATCTCAACCAGTAACCGGGCAATCGTCCAGCTCTTCCCTGACCCGCGACCACCTTTGCCACTTTGTAGCGGTAAGGCTTCACGAATGGCTTAAAGATGGGGTTAATTGCTGTCATCGTCGAATAGCTCGGTGAGAGATTTGTTCAAGTTGATGCCAATATTGCCGCGCATCTCATTGCTGATTTGCTGCTTGAAGGCCTGAACGGTAACGTGATCGCCAATGAGCTTAAGCGACGCCACAGCGCCTTTTGCGTCGAATCCGTAAATTGTTCTACCCTGCTCATCAGTAACCTCTTCACCGCGCCGGTCAGTGATTGGTTCCACTTCCTGCATGCAGCGCTCATGAAGTTTTACCGCCTGGCGAAGAACGTAATCAGCGTCAACCTGCAACCGATCGAGCCTGTCTTTATTCAACTCCGCTATCAGCTCCTGAATGTGAGGTTTTGTGAGGTTCTCATATCCAGTCTCTTTGGCGGTCTTCTCGCTGTAACCCGCCCTGATAGCTGCCTGAGTGGCATTGAGGTCTTTTAAATATTCCCTGCAGAACAGTTCCTGCTTAGGTGTGAGCTGTTTCAAATCACACCTCCGAAACGTTGCTCCAGTTTTTATGCTTAACGATGTCAGCAATCATGGTCGTCGATACGCCATACTTCTTTGCTAACGCTCTAAGCCCGTTACCAATGCTTCCGCGCACATATTCGCGCCGAATGCATATGACATCGCACACTTTTAATTTTGCCATTCCATTCTTTTCACCCGAGCGGTCAGGATACGAGTTTCTGCCCCTTCTTGACCTGTCGCGATTATTGTCGGCTGCGGTTCCTGTAATGAGATGTTCCGGATTTACACATGATGGGTTGTCACACTTATGCCTGACGAGAAGGTGCTTGATGCTATCTAACGAGACGCCATTAGCCTCACAGTATGCAATTCGATGAGCATAATGCGGCTTGCGGGCTATATGCTTCTGCCCATACCCTCGCTTGTTTGTGTATCCGGCATAAATCACGCATTCACCGACACATACATCATCAGGATGGGCAAACAGCTCTTGTTTGTCGGTGAGCTTTGCCATTACATCATTCCTGCCGCTTTAAGCTTTGACAGTAGAGCGTTGAAGTCAGTCACCAGACCAGCTACATCAGTAGCTGCTGTGTTTGCCTGATTAGTCATTTTCTTTACGCCGCCGATTGCAGATGTCGTAGCTGCCGGCAAGGTGTAATCTCCACCCTCAACGTCTGCAGGCGTTGCGACATCTACCGGGTAGCCACCAACTGACATGCATTTAGTGCTCATGATCGATTCCTCGTTTCAGGCAATTCATTGTCAGAGGCATCTGGAAAAGTTGATGCCTCTTGCAATGCATTACAGATTTACTGGCTTCCCACACAGCGCCATCCATAGGTCGTTATGCGTGTTGATTGCTCTCACCGTTCTGATGTCCATCAGGTCAGCATCTTTGCCGTGCGTCCTGATGGATGCATCCTGAGTACAAAGCGAATCTACTGTTTTGGTGGGAGCCGGGTTAGTCGTCGGAGTTGAATTCAGATCTGCGCAGCTTGTCGCGAGCAGCATCGTCAGACAGAGAAGAATTGTTTTCTTTAACACTGTTTGCCTTCTCCGTGTTAATTGCCTGCACTTTAGCCACATCGCTAACCTGCTGTGACTCTACCTTTGCTGCTGTCACATCCGCCTTGGCCTTCTCTTCTGTCTTCCCTTTGCTTTTACCACTGAAGTAAGCGGTTGCAGCGGCAGCAATCAGAGCCAGAAAGGCGATAATGTAGTTCCACCCGCCGGCGAAAAGGTTAACGAGAGTTGTCATTGCTTTTCATCCAGTTGCTGTTTGCGATCACTCAAATTTCGTTGCCTGATGAACTGAGAGATAACGCCGAGCGCAACAATGAAATAACTGACGTACTGCGCAATGTTGACGGGCAGCATCGCCTTAAGGTCAGGCGGTAGCATGTTCCAGGCTGAGATAATTGCATCAGGAGCCGAAGCGAGATAAACGCCCAGCAATGTACCAGCACCGGTGAGCCAGACAGACCAGGCGCGGAACAGTAAGCGGGCATGAGCAACGAACTCAACTGAGCTGTACTTACGCACCAGTAGCACCAGGGCGATCACAACGATAACCACGGCGAGGAAGGTAATAACGTTCATATCTTCCCCTTGTAGATATCGTATGAGCCGGTGCGCATGACTTCAGCATGACGGCGGGCGCGACCGGGTGTCTGTTTAGCCCACAGGCTATTCAGCATCCCTTCAGCTGCTCCAGTGAAGTTACCGTTGGAAATCATGACCAACGTGTTTTTGAACGCTGCAAGACCATCGACGCCCATCTGGTAAGCCATGCTGTAAAGGACATCTGCGCGGGCCGGGTTGCATTGCTTAAGTGCAGCGTAAATGGCCGGCCGGCTGTTCATGTCCAGCACTTTCTCATCAACAATCACTTGCTTCCATGTGTCGCCAACTTTTCGAGGAACGCGAAAGGTATAGTTACTCAACGATGCGCCTTTGGGGCCAATGCGGATACCGCCAGCTACCGTTGGGAAGCCAAGAGAATCGACGTAAGGCGACTCCACATAACCTTCCTCAAAGTTGAGGATCGGGATTATCTGACTCATCAATCGCTCTCCATCTCATTTGGCTCATGCGCTCTTCGCGCTTATCTCGCTTACGCTGGAAGTAAATGTTCACAATGAATGTCGCGATAGCCAGCATGAAACCACCCACAGCTAACCACTCGTTTAGAGACATGCTCCCGGCAAGGAAAGTCGCCCCCGACGTTGTATACGCCGCGGCTGTCGTTACTTTGTCTGCCATAGTTTTCATATCCACCTCCAGGACTGGAGGCTCGCTTTTAGGAATTGATGAAATTGTGAACTGAGCGAGCCAGGTTAGAATTCTTAGTGTCACGTAAGAAACCTTCCTGCATCTCTCCCGCCGCAATTACATCCGCTGTGTTTGAAAAAATGCGCTACGCCACCAAGGGAAAATGTTTTCTGGTTTCGAATGGCGTGCGCAAAACAGAAAAGGCCAACTCTATGGCTGACCTTTGAAATAGTTTAGTGATGTTACTTATCCGCAATAGGGTATGCGGTGATGCTTATCCCCGGGAGGGGATGAGCCGATTAGGCGCTGCTATTCGGCTCAGTTATTGTGGTGGGCCGGTGCTTATCTCCGACTCCATTTCAAGGAAGCCAGTATTCACCACAACGGAAAGAACATTGCACACATTGCCTGGGGTCTATGCTGCTGCGTGGGTTGGCTTATGAAGCCGTCACGCCAATGCTCTTACCTGTTGTGCAGAATTAAAAAAACGCCCTCGCAGTTGGTGAGACCGCAGGGCGCTTTGACTATCACAAATCGATGGAACTGACTGGATTACGTTACCGCGTCAAACAACAGCGCGCAACTTCAACTGTTAGGAATCATATCCCCAGCTTCCTGAAAAGTAAATAGCTCACGATAAAATAATGAGCTATTTCCGATTGCGCTATCCAGTTACTTTATTCAGCGCTGAGTTAGCCCATGATTCTTCAATCTCCAGCTTGCCGATTAGTTGGTCATAGAACGGCTTTCCACTTCGATCCCAAGTAGCCAGGCTGATTGCATCGGTAATATCGCAGAGGCTGCGAAACGCCTCCACCGCGGGGATCCGCTCATAACCGCGACCGCAGCAGCGCTTACAGTCACCCAGAACCGGCACACCCCGTTCTTCAGTAAGCTTGCGATCAACCGCCCTTCCGCGTCCGCTACAGTCACGGCATGATGACGAGACTACCCCCTTCCCTCTGCAGGTTTTGCAGATGACGCGAACAACCTCTTTCACGCTACGGGATGATCCGCCTGATAGCGGTGACTTCATGGTGAACACATCCGCCTCAATAAACCCTTTCGCCCGGCAGCATTCGCACGGCTTGACGCTGGCAGCGCTGCGGCAATAATCCATGTAGGCATAAGTTGCGAGCGTTTGCATAACCGCTGGCTTAATATCTGTGTCTAGCTTGCGTAAGGCGGCAACCTTATCGCAGGTACTCAACGCATATTCAGTTAATAACGATACGGCGCGTCGGGCGTCGTTATCGCTTACTCCAACCTTACCCATAAACGCACTGTAGCCCAGCGGAGCGCGTGACATAGCCATACCCATGCCGGCGATGTAATCAGTTCCTGTTAGCGTGTCTGGTGATGTCTGAGGTGTCATTCCACTAAAGTTCTGCGTTTTCGGAAAGTGATAACGAACTGTCGCTTCAAGCCCCATGGTTAGCCCCTCTCAATTTCAGTTCTATTCTGATAAGTCGGTAGTTTATTTCTGCCATGCCCGGCATTCGCATCAGCCTTAGCCGGAGCCACTTTTCTCTGAGGTATTCGGTCATGCGAACCACCAATTCATGATGCGCTGGCTTAATGGCAGTCTGCGCTGGGGTTGATACTGGACGCGCTCAATCTTGCTGTTGATTTCGTTCAGTCGATGCTGAAGATGTTTTCGACTGTGCAAATACATAGCCAGCCGGTAATGATCGATTGGTTTCATGCTGCCTCTCTCTGCTTAATCAGCTCTCTGGTTTTCTGTCTGTAATGTGCAGCCAACTCCTGCAGCTCTTCCCGCGTCCACTTTTTCACGGGGTGCGGACCCATAAGGCGATCGAAAGCAGCCTGACCGATTTTCTTAATCAGATTGGGCGTGTAGTTTTCAATGTTGCCGGAAAGGTGCTGGTTGCAGGGTACGCACTGCTTATGGCAGTTGGTTTCTTCATAGCGTGTAGCTGGTGAAGCACCGCGAGTTCGATAATGCCCGGCGTCATATTTCCCTTCGTGGAATCGTCCACAGCTGATGCAGGGGTCGGCGGCATCGCGAGTGCGGATATATTCGTTGAAGGCTGACTGGGTTTGCTTATGGAAGTGACTGATGGGTTGAACTGCTAACTTGCGGATTTTGGTGTGGCGCTTTTCCTGCTGAGCTTCTTCTTTTCGTCGTCGTTCTGCTTCCTGTACCGCTTTCTGCCGCTTCTTCTCCCTTTCAGCCATCGCCAGTACCGTTCCGCAATCTGCGCTACACCAGCGTTGATTCTGGAAGGCTGGATGAAACCATTCGCGGCAGGCTGGGTTCTTACATTTCCTCCTGACTTTCCTCATGGCCCTCTCCACACATCCGAAAGTTTGGATCCTGCATCAGGTTTATTTCGCAGCTTGTGCAGCAATAAACCACCGACTCTGGCAGCGCCGCAGAACAGAAAGCGCACACAGAAGCACACTGCTCTCCATCGCCAGTAGGCAGATTTGATTGGATGGTCCCTTTCGTGTTCTTCATAGAGATAGTCCGTATTACAGGCTTCACAGTTAGCCCCGTAGTGATACTTGTCTTCTGAGGTGAGTGTTATGTGACAGCGGCAGCAGCGTTCACACATTGGGTTGCTCCTCATCCAGCCAGAGAAGAAACAGGAGGCAGCAGATTGCGTGCGCCAGGTGTGGCAGTCCGCTTTCGCTATCGTCCTTCTCTCCATTCCACCACGCGGTGACGTGTCGGATAGTCGCATCGAAATATCTCGTTCTGGCATCAGGAACCGTCTTCCAGTTGTCCGGCGCGTATTTCTTAGCTCCGAATTCCAGCACGTCGATAACCGACCTGATCGCATTCATTGGCACCAGGCTGAACCGCCACTTACCGGCGTCATACTTTGTTGTCATGCTCAGCTCCACATTGGGTTTTTATACTGCCTGCTCGGTATTGGCTCGTTCCGGAACTCGGGCAGCAGCGCGCTTACCAGCCAGTAGCACGGGTCAAATGCAAGGCACTTTTTGGCCTGGATATTTCGTGATTTGTAACTGGCTATCAGCTCATCTGCTGTTTTTGTGTCTATCGGGTCGGGGTGAGTGAACCAGGTTTCACGCATGATTTCTCCACCTCATCGCGCCGGTTTCTGCCCGGACAACTTCCAGAAATTCAGGTGATTTCTTCAGTCCCATCTCGCGGGCCTTGTTCGTTACCTGTTGCCGTGGCTTGTCGAACATGATTGCCAGCAGGTCTGTTGATGCGTTTGCGTAATCGCGAGCCAGAATGTCGAGATGCTCGCGGCTCCATGTATTTCTCATGCTGCACTCCTGTTCTGCTTTTCGGTTGCTACGCCAGGTAGTAGATCAAATGATCTGTCGCACTGATTGCCCCACATATCCCAGCCGGGAACGCTGTCGCGGCTAAATAATTCACAGCGCGGAACGTCTCCCAGCAACCTGACCAGCAGATCGCGAAACTCTGGCGGCTTGGCGCTATGCCCCATGCGCGGCGCGGTAACGTGTTGGCAAATTGATGCATCAATACGGGCCGGTAACTTCCCACGCACAGCAAACAGGCAGTCTTCGCTATTGGCTCGGGTCATGTGGCCCATGCCGATCGCGCTGTTACCTTTGTGCTTATTGGTCTTATGCCAGGTGAATCCCTTCATCGTCATCAGACGAAATCCCCATGCGTCCATTACTTTCAGCGCCTCAACCGGCTGTGTCGGCACCCACCACATAGCCAGCAGGCAGTTTTCAGCTGCCAAATCCCACACCGGCAATCGGCAAATATCTGGCACGGTCATGGTCTGGTATTTGTGGCCGGCGCCGCGCTCGCCATCGTTCGCTTTGTCGCGATAGGTCCAGGGTGGATCTGCATAAATCAGGGTGTATTTTTTCATGCTGCTCTCCCGTAATGGGCTGCCCAGCGCATAGCGCACGTAGCGTCGTCACCAAAGTTGACGCCATGCTCTGCACCAAAGGCGCTGATAAGTTCGATTAGGTCACGCATCTCACTGACGCGCATTCTGCTTGTTGACTGGCCCAGCACTACAAAGCCGCCATCAATGCCAGGCACGACGTCCTGCTTCTTGAGTGCTGCGGTAAAAACGTACTTCCACTCTTCGCTCGTTAGCTTTCGCCCATGCCAGTTGACCTGCTCTGAGATGTCATTGAGACATGCCCAAAGTTTGGCGTTCTGGTCGAGGCTGCGGGTGCGTTCCTGGATGGTTACTACGAGGGGGTGTTCGGGGTTAGTTGGTAATGCGTTAATGAATTCAGTGCAGTTTCTTCGCCTGGTTGCATCAACCAGAAAATAGCTCTGCTTGTCCACGGGTCACCTCCGGTTTATCTGCTCCTGCAAATTAGCCAGCTCATCCTCAGCTTTGAGAATGACGTCATTGATGGTCATCAGGCTGTGGCCGCCCATTACCAGAACTCTCAGCAATGTCAGTGCGTCCTGAATGCCCTGAGCGTGGTCTGGGCGCTTAATGGGGATTACGTTGTCAGTCATGACTTCTCCAGGTTATCAGCGATAATAACGATACCCGTTATTCCAGAATTTAATTCACGGTCACCATCTTTACTGCCTAGCAACCATCTAAAATCGTCGATGTCGCCCATCCCGGTTTTATCGACAAAAATTTCCAGCAAGTCATCTGTAGTAAGCTCCAGCCTTACAGTGCGCTTAGTTTTGTCCTGAATTTTCATCACTCTTCTCCATCTCAGCGCGGGTGTTCCAGGCGGCCCGCCAGGCATTCCAGAATCCATATTTGATATGCGGCACAGTGTCGGTATATTTTGATGATTCGAGGTGTTTATATTCGGCCTCAAACCAAGCTTCAAACTTCTGCCGCTCCAGCTCATCGTTGATGGTCATGCTTCCTCCGGTGGAGATGGGAGTGGTTGCCAGTGAGTTATCTGGCTAGCTGGCATGTTTCCGTAGTGACTGAATGAAACCCAGAATTGCTCAGGGTCACTGTTAGGCATCCCGGCGCAACAGTCACAGGTTGTGACCAGATTCCCGTCAGTCACTATCACTTCCACTGATTTATAAACCCGGACATCTTCAATAACTATGGGCATCCGCTCACTGCACTTAATCCACTGGCTCATATCACTGCTCTCCGTTCTGATTGGTGGGCTGCTCCTGCTGCTCAAGTTGTGCTTTCATCGGCAGGTAAACTGCGCGATGCACGAATGGAATGAAGGCATTGAAAAATTTGTCATATGTGTCTTTTCGATAGCCAGTAACCTCATCAACCATGGCATCCAGGCCATTGCGCGGAGGGCGTGGAAGGCCGACGCCGTACAGTCGGATAAACTGATCTACCAATTCTTTCTCCTCCAGGCATTTTTCAACCATATGCATAAGTGCCGGATCCGCCGCCAGAGTGACCATGATGTTGCAGGGTAGTCCGTGAATTACCTGTGTCATGCTGCTCTCCCGGTCGATGTCCACTTTCCGGATGCAAACATGAGTGCATAGCGAACGTGAGCCTGAGCGCTCCGCATGTGCAGGTCTTCCAGTTTGCTGAGGTCGATGAATACCGGGCCTCTGTACTGTGGCCTGTCTGCGCACAGATATGCTGCAATTACTTCTGAATCTTCGTAGGTTAAATTCATACGTCAGCCCCTTTGTTGTAGCGGCGTGATTGTTGCTGGGTTTGCTCAGGGCGGGCGCGGCAGAGTTTTGCTGCGGCTTCCTGATCCGTTGGCTGGAAGTGTCCGTTGTTGAAAGACTGATAAACGGTTCCGAGCTGTCCAAAGCGGTTTTTAGTGACGATGATTTCTGCATAGTTCGCAGCTGGTGACTCCTCGTCATAGACGGCTTCGCGGTAGAGCATGATGATGCTGTCGGCGTCCTGCTCAATGCTGCCGGAGTCGCGCAGGTCGGCGTTGGTCGGGCGGCGCTGACCTTTCGGGCGTTTCTCAACATCGCGGGATAGCTGGCTGAGTGACATAACCGGTGTTTTGAGGTCTTTTGCAATGCGCTTCAGGCTGCCGGAGATGTGTGCAATAGCGAGGTCGTTACGTTCAGCCTTTGGCTTATCAATCAGTCCGAGGTAATCCACCAGGATGAGTGATAACGCCGGGTTGTTGCGCTTATGACGTTCTGCAATGGCGCGGATTTGCTCAACGTTCATCTTGCTGGCGTCGACAATCCACACATCCAGCTCTAACAGGCGCCCAAGTCCGTTTGTTACCTTCGCCCAGCCTTCATCGTTCATCTTCGCAGGGTTGCGTAGTGCTGAAACTGGCAGATTACCGGCACCGGCGATCTGCCGCTCTACCACCTGATTAGCGTCCATCTCCATGCTGAAAATCAGCACGCCGCGTTTCTGATTGCTGCCCGGTAGTTTCTGCCGGCCGACACCTTCAGCTACGGTAAGCGCGAATTCCGTTTTACCCATGCCAGGGCGCGCCGCAACGATGACCAGGTCGACGGAGTTGATGCCACCGGTGATGTGGTCAAGCTCAGGAATGCCGGTTTTGAGTGTGTCGGACTCTTCACCCTGACGAACGCGCTTCTCAAGCATCTCCTGATAACCGTCCAGAACGTCACGGATATGCATTGGCCTGATTTCATCACCAGGGCGGTCGATATCGGTGAGTGATGTCATGAACTGGCTGATAGCGTTCAGAGCAATCTCGTGGTTTCCCGCTGAAGTGATTTCACGTTTGCCAGCGTCCATGAGTTCAGTGAACCGGCGCACCTTGTGATAATCGGCCACCACGCGGGCATAGCCTTTCAGGTTTGCTGCCGAAGGGCATTTGCGCATGGTCTCCATGACGTGACCGAAATACTCATCACCCATGGCTTCGGCAACCATCATCCCGTCAATCAGGCTGCGTTGTTTCGCCTGACGCTTAATCTCACCAAATGCGCGGCGGTACAGGTCTACGCTAAATGCGCTTTCGTCCAGTGTTGAGATGACGTCGCTGGCATCCGGCGTGTAACCGCCAATCAGCAGGCCGCCAATTACGCTGGCTTCGATATCGGTATTAATCATGCTGGCTCCTTGTGGTCTGCAAACTTGCCTTCCCTGACGCCGGTGAGCGTTGTTTCACGCAGGAGAAAATCCAGATCCGCTGACCAGCCAGTTTCGTTTCCACCGAAGTAAAACGGCTTGGCCTGGCAGACGAATGCGCGGACATATGACCGGAAGCCTGCGACGTTTGGGGTTTTGAGCTGAGGGATAAGTTTTTTCAGGCGGCGCTGACGCTGAGTATTGGCAGATACAGCGTGTGGAAGGCGATCACCAACCTCCTCGTTGTAGGCAACCAGATAAGATTCGTAATCAATGCGCTCTGCCCGACGCTTTTCAGGTTTAACCTGATCACCTTCCAAGCCCCCTTTGGGGGTATGGGGGGGTTTATCTTTTAGTTCTTGTTCTAGTAACTTCTTGTTCTGTTCATCGGATGGTTTATCGGATGGTTCATCGGTTACAGCATTCAAAGCCGCACCAGTGCTGGGTTTGTTGTTATCGGATGGTCTTTCGCGAGGTTCATCGGCTGAAATGACCTGATATTCGGCATAATTCGTGATGGTGATCACCGTCCCGAAGCGTGTTCCCTTAGTGGTGATCATCCCTTCTCTGGCGAAGAAATTAATCATTCTGGTCACCGCCTGCGGACTCTTTTCCGTGCCATCCTGATCACGTAATTTACGGCCCATAATCGCCGCTGTGGTCACCAGTTCGCCGGGTTGAAGATTCCATTCCTTGCCAGCAAACTCTACTGTGCGTGGCCTGTAGGAAGCCTCACCGATAAGCCGAATCCACATTGCCAGCTTGGCTGTATCTTTGGCCCAATCCTTGGACAGAAGACTCCGGAACAGTGCAAAATGCCCCTGCTTTTGGTTTTCCATCCTTGCGCTCCTGTGTTTGCGAGCTGCGTTGAAATCAAAAAGTTCAGCAGTTGACATAACTGCCCCCTTTACTGTTTACATATCCAGTTAGTCCTGGCATAATTTCCTCCAGTTATTTGTGTTCGCAAATTGCTATCAAGCGTCGAAACTGTTCCCGCAGTTCGGCGCTTTTTCTTTTGTCAGTAGCTGCTCTATGCGCAACAACCTCTGCGCCATTTCTGATTCAGGTGAAACCACATCCAGATAAGCCAGCGCCAGACTCATCATCTGGAAGAAGCTGTGACGCTGCTTTCCTGATGGACGCTTCATGCGGCTTACGGCTGCGTCGTCCAGGTCGAGTACCTTCGCCAGTGTTCCCTGTCCACGTTCAGCCAGTTTGTTCAGTAACTGGCTTTCAATCTCTCTCGCTTTTTTGCGATAGCTTGCAATTTCCATGATGTAAAATTCCTTTGTTGGTTAAGTAATTGCGTGACATTGCGGTGAGCAAGTCACTTCGGTTTTTGGGGGCCGAAACAGCCTCCGGTCAGATTGATAAAGAGCAACGCTGCTTATGCAGCAGCGTTTTTACTGCTAGGGAAAGGCCGAAGCTCTTCTGCTTGCACGCGTCCATCAGGAAGCGTGGTTACGAAAATTTTCCGCCCTACCCGTACTGCTTTACTGATTGCTGTCTGGTGAACACCGATTGCATCGGCGGCTTTTGCCTGTCCGTTCTCCTTGACGTAATCAGCCAGGGTTAACTTATCCATCGGTTTCCTCCGAGTGATTACCGATGAACCAATAATACTACAAGTATTAAATATATCAATACTTGCGGTATTTCATTTTTTAATAACTTGGGTATTAGAATCCGGGGATGGAAAAGAAAAAAGAACTGACTCCAGAGCAGGTTGCTGACGCTAATCGTCTGAAAGCTTTGTATGAGTCAAAGAAGAAGTCGCTGGGCATTACGCAACAGCATATCGCCGACGCTTTGGATATAACCCAAGGCGGTGTTGGGCATTACCTAAACGGAAGAAACTCTCTGAACGTGTCAGTGGCGTCTGTGTTTGCGAAGATGCTTCAGTGCTCAATCGCTGACTTCAGCCCCACTCTTGCCAGAGAGGCAAGTAGCTACGCTTCATCAGCTGATGCTAACGTCTCAAACCCGAGAGACCACAAACCCACAGCTCGCTACCCGGTATTAAGCAAGGTTCAGGCCGGCGCATGGGATGAGGCTTGTGAACCCTATACGATAAAGGATGTCGATATGTGGCTTGAATCTGACGCACATACGCAGGGAGATGCTTTCTGGTTACAGGTGGAAGGCGATTCGATGACGGCGCCGATCGGGCTGAGTATTCCGGCAGGTACGTATGTATTGTTCGATACAGGGCGTGAAGCGGTGAATGGAAGCCTGGTCGTTGCGAAGCTTACTGATGACAATGAAGCCACATTCAAGAAGCTCATCATTGACGGCAGTCAGAAGTACCTGAAGGGGCTGAACCCACAGTGGCCTATGGTGCCGGTGAACGGTAACTGCAAAGTGCTTGGCGTAGCGATCGAGACGAAGATGCGGCTGGTTTAAGGCTCAGTGGCCGAAAGAGACGTTTGAAACTTGACGGCATTCTGCTTTTGAGCTTAATGCAATGGCCCAATATTTATACATTCAGGGATGCTATGTAAGACAATGAATGCAGATAATCTTCAAGTTATAGAAATAGTTAGGCGCATAATGGACTGTGCTACTCGACCATTTTTATGCAGATGCGATGATGATGAGCTTTATGTTGTTAAAGGCAGTCCATGCGTAACTAAAAAGGAACTCATCGCAGAATGGGTCTCAGCCAGCTTGGCTAAAGAGCTTGGATTATCCTTGCCAGACTTCAAAATTGTGTACGTCGATCAGTCTCTAACTGAATTTGTTCCTGAATGGAAGAATGAGCTATACGAGGGATATGCCTTCGCCACGAGGTTTATCAGTGGAGTTTCTCCCATAACCTTTCCTCAGGCTCATAACAATGTTGATATCATTAGCCAAAAACAAGTGTATCTGTTTGATAAGTGGATAAATAACTCTGACAGATCATTGTCACCTGCAGGTGGTAATGTGAATATAATTTTCGATTACAGAAACAATAGACATTACCTAATTGACCATAACCTTGCGTTCGACCATGATGAAGTCCCTGGTGAGTTTGATCACCATGTCTATAGTGAAAGACACCGTTCATGGATTTTCGATTTAGTAGATAGAGAATCTGCTGAGGATGAGACCAAAAGAGTAAAGGCCATACTTCCGGCTTCACTTTCCGCGATTCCTGAAGAATGGAATCTAGAGGATGATTATGAACATGAAGCATATGTTGATTTTATTAGGTCAACTTTAGATAGGGTATTAGAAGATAAATTTTGGAGCAATATCAAGTGACTACGCCATGTCTCTACAGCATTGTAAGATATGCACCCTATGCAGAAACTGAAGAGTTTGCAAACATAGGGGTAGTCTTGTGTGCGCCAAAAAAACATACTCTTTACTTCAAGCTGACGAATGGTAACGATGCACGAGTTAGCGCTTTCTTTCGAGACGATACTATCTTTCCTCTTGCAAAAGATGCCGTTGCTCGTGAGTTACAGTTGGCTCAAGCACATACACATTCATTCAAAACGCCAACGGATTTTGCCAATTTCTTCAGCTACTTAACTGCAAAAAAAGAGTCTATTTTTCATTTTAGCTCTACTCGTGTTGTTATGGCTCAGAGCCCGGAGAAAGAACTTAACAGCCTTTATGAGAAGTTCATTAACCACTCTGAATACAGTAAAGAACGCAGGGAGCAAATTTTAACTAAGGAGTTGAGAGCACGTATCAACTCTTATTCTGAGCTCAAGGGTACATTCAAAGAGGATACACTTGGCGGTGAGCTAACGCGTTTTAAAATGCCGTTCGTTGCCAAAAATGACAGTAAAATATTATGTGCTATCAAGCCCTTAGCTTTTAATCAGAAAGAGCCTGGTAAAATGATGGAGCATTGCGATTCTTGGGTGGCTCGTGTAACAAGAGCTGCTAATGAAAATTTACTCAATTTGGCTAATGTGCTTTTTACGATAGATGGTCACGCTGCACCTTCAGCTTCAGAGTCCAAAGCCATGAGTGAGATAAGGAAAACATTCGACAAATATGGCCTGGCTCATTTCAAGCATGACGACGAAACATCGATTATTGACTTTGCCAAACATGCTCTGTGATTAGCCCGACCACCGCGCCGGTTTTTCATGCCTGCAGCCGATAGCCCGCCACTGAGCGGGCTTTTTTGTGCCTATCGATCCCCCGCGAAAAATAAATTCCCTTCAAAATCATACAAGTAATACCGCTGCTATTATTTTTAATACTCAGGGTATTGCTAATTATTAATACCGCTAGTATTGTTTATCCCATCAGCAGGACGCTGGCAGGCCACAGGGAACGGAGTGGCGGGTTCTTTAACAATAGAGATTGAGACTGATTCGGTCTCACCAAAGTGCAGTTGGCTTTGGGGTGTGATGAATGCGCAGGTCGATGCGCTAAAGGTAGCGGTTTCAATACCGTGGGAATTGTCGCCGAGAAAACACGACGGGTTATGGTCAGGCACTGCGGCCGATCCCGGCAGCCTGACAAAAAAGACCTCCACGGAAGCTGGCAATCTCGACGCCAGCCATCACACCACCTAAGCCAATTACCGGAGGCAACATGAACAACAAGCAACGCAAGAAGCTGCAACGCGCAGTTGAGCATCGGGCAATGAAGCTGCAACAGCAAGGCTTCGAGCGCCGCATCGTCAGCACCTTATCCAGCTGCAACCAGAGAGTAGAGAAAGCAGTTATCTCCCCTTCTCTGCGTGACAGGCATGAGAGCACATCACAGTGCTTACCAGAAATCGCGATATTCGCTGCCGGGTATCGCAACTCAAAAGACATCGTAACGGCGAGATAATCATGACCAAATATCAAAACATCTGGTTCAAGGGAGGTAAAGGTTACGGACCGGAGTATTACGAGCCGGAGCGCAAAGTGGCGTCTCACTGTGGCTTCGATATCTACTACCGCGCTGCTTGCTTCGATGTTGTCCAGGATGGCACCTGCCTTACGCAAATGGCAGGAATTAATGGTGCCAGGAAGTGGTGCGAGGAAAACGAATTCAAACTGGTCGCCTAACGCGGCCTTTTTTATTTGGAGCTCACCATGAGCAACGCTGACTGTTTTATCGGCTGGATAGCTATTGGTGTGTTGATGGGGCTGGGGTTTATAGCAGGAGGTTGAGATGCAGGAGTTTGAATTCTTTGTCATGGATGGCAGGGCGAGGTTTGATACCGATCGAGCAGCAGTCTTTGCGTCGCTTGGAAGAACGCCGCCTAAGCAGTGGAAGCTGAGTCGCGACTGGGGCGGGATGGATGCCGTTTTAGTACGCGCGCCAGTCCAGTCGGAGTCCAGTGAAGGAACCACCTCATGTGGAGATTTTGAATATCTCTGTGACATTGAGTGACACCGTAAAGCCGCCTACTCAGACGGCTTTGAGGTGCTACGCACCATACGCTTTAGAGAGAGAATCGTATCATCCTTCTGGGGGCCGCAATGGCTCCCTTCTTTTTGAGGGAATAGAAAAGTGAAGCCATTAGACATGAGCGCCCACCTTTCTTGGGATGAGCTCACAAAGAACTTTCATTATGACCCTGATACTGGGTTGTTCACAAAGAAAGCACTCACCAAATACCAAAAAGAAAGGCCGGCAGGCTCAAATAGCGGCTCTGATTACACTCGGATATGCATAAACAGGCGCATTTACTTCGCCCACAGGCTCGCCTGGTATTACATGACCGGCAAGCCACCAGAAAAACTCATTGACCACATAAATGGCGATAAGCGCGACAATCGATTCTCCAATCTAAGGGAGGCTGATTACTCCCAGAACATGATGAACAGCAAGCTCTCTTGCGCCAACACGTCTGGCTGCAAAGGCGTTGATTGGGTTAAGCGGAAGCGCAGATGGAGAGCCACTGGCAAGCTAGATGGAAAGAAAATTTATCTAGGTTTATTCGCCAAAAAGGAAGATGCAATAAAAAAATATCAAGAATTCGCTCAAGAAAACCACGGCGAATTTTTCCTAAAAACCAATTAATCCATTCACACAAAGGAATAAGCCATGCAACAGCTCGCAGTTGCAGGGTGGCCTGTTGCTGGCTGCTCTGAATCCCTCCTCGACACCATCACACGCCGCCTCCGCACTAGCTGGCGCAACCTTATCGACACCCTGAATCAAAGAGGTCAGCCATGAAATCACGTTACTTCACGAAGGCTCAGGAGCTTTCAAGAGAGGCTCATCTGTTCGGCGATGGTGCCAAGTGGGCTATGGCGATGCAACTGCTGCGGAGGGCGCTGAAATGAAAATGAAGATTGAATGTGGCGAGCTTAAGACGCGCGCCGGATATCGCCCCGGCATGATGATTATAGAAGCAGATGAGGTCTCTCTGCTCGACTTCAGCGGCAAGCAGGTACTTAACCAGCTTGATATCAAAGACGTCATGGAGTGGCTCACAGAGCAGGGTTACACAATTCACCAGGAGCACGCAGCATGATTGATCCGGATATCTATTTCTTCGAAATGATGAAGGCCATCTTAGAGCCAGTGCTTGATGAGATGACGCCACAGCAGGCTGCAATGGATGCGGCGGCTGATTACCGTACGGAGCGACAGGCAGAGAGAATGGAGGGTTAATTGTGGAGCTTTCACGTTTAGATGAGCCGTTTCCGCCTGAAGACATTGAGTGGCGCGTTCAGCAGTGCGGCATAGCTGGTAGTGGCAAGGCGTGGGCGATGGTTCTGGCTTACGTAACGAACCGGGCGATCATGAAGCGCCTTGATGATGTTTGCGGAAAAGAGAACTGGAAAAACGAGTTCCAGCCCGGCCCCGATGGGGGCGTGATGTGCGGCATCTCGATTCGCGTGGGAGATGAGTGGATTGCTAAATGGGACGGAGCTGAAAAAACTCAGGTTGAAGCCGTTAAAGGCGGAATGTCTGGCTCGATGAAGAGATCTGCCGTTCAGTGGGGAATTGGTCGCTACCTGTATGGCCTTGAAGAGAACTTTGCAGAGGCATCCGCAGAGAAGCGTCAGGGATGGAATAGAGCATCATTCAAAGACAAGAAAACCCAGCAATTCAGGGAGCTTTGGTGGCAACCCCCTACATTGCCATCATGGGCGCTACCACCCGCAAATTCTAAAACAGACACCCCAGCAACACCTCAATCACCTGCAGCGCGTCCTGCAGATGACATCCTTGCCGATTTCACCGCTCAGGCAGCTGAGTGCGCAACCCTTGATGACCTAAAGGGCATCTATAAACCAGCGTGGAATGCTCTGGCTTCCTCTGCTGAACATCAACAGAAGTGCGTCGAGGTGTTTAAAACCCGCGGCGCAGAACTTAGCAAGGCGGCATAAATGGCGAGTCGTGGAGTCAATAAAGTAATCCTGGTCGGCAATCTTGGTCAGGATCCGGAAGTGCGTTACCTGCCCAATGGTGGCGCAGTGGCAAACATAACGCTGGCAACCTCTGAGAGCTGGCGTGACAAGCAGACAGGCGAGAACAAGGAAGTAACCGAATGGCACCGCGTGGTGCTGTTTGGGAAGCCTGCTGAGGTTGCAGGTGAATACCTCCGCAAAGGTTCTCAGGTCTATATCGAAGGCCAGCTACGTACACGCAAGTGGCAAGACCAGGGTGGGCAGGAACGCTACACCACCGAGGTTACGGTGAATGTGGGCGGCACCATGCAGATGCTGGGTGGCAAACAGGAAGGTGGTCAGGGAAACCGACCACAGCAAAATCAGCAGCAGCGTCCGCAGCAGCAGGCTGGGCAATCTACTCCACCGGCAAACAATGAGCCGCCGATGGATTTTGACGACGACATTCCATTTTAAGGATGAAAATGAATAACTTAATGGTTGACCTCGAAACGATGGGTAATGGCACCTACGCCCCTGTCGTTTCAATCGGCGCGGTCTTCTTTGACCCAGCATCAGGCGCGACCGGTGATCAGTTTCAGGTGAATGTCTCGCTTGAGTCATCAATGCGTCATCGCGCCCGGCCGGATTCATCAACAATTATGTGGTGGATGGGGCAAAGCGAAGAGGCTCGGAGTTCGCTCCTTGATAACCCGCTAGAGCTTTCGACTGCACTATCACGCTTCAATGACTTCATCTTCGAAAACACGAACAGCAAGTTTGTTCAGGTTTGGGGGAATGGAGCTTCTTTTGACTGCGTCATCCTTCGCAGCGCGTATCAGATGACCGGACAAAACCCACCGTGGAATTGGTGGAATGACCGGGACGTGCGAACAATCGTTGAGCTGGGCAAAGCAATAGGTTTCGATCCTAAGCGGGACATGCCCTTTGAAGGAACCCGGCACAACGCGCTAGCCGACGCAATCCACCAGGCGAAATACGTATCCGCCATCTGGCAGCGCCTCGTTAAATAACACCCACCAATAAGGCACCCTCATGACCATCACCGACTCCTCGGCGGACTCTGCACGTCCTGATGAAACGGAATCACAGCGCAGATGGATATTAGCGATGCAGGACGCACAGCAGCAGATTCTGGCGAAGAAAGGCGTGAGGGTGTCGCTATCAGTACGGACCACTGAGCAGACAAAGGAATGGGTGCAGGAAGCCACGGAGCGGCGCCTGACTAAGTACGTCGAGCATCAGGAAGCAATCGAGCGCAACCGGCACAGCAAGCATGACATGCCGGTCAGAGATACCAACCCTGCCTATCCGGAATGGGCAGCACGCCGCTATCACGGCGACTAACTATTTTCGCCGCGGCATTGAGCCTGACAACGGCATGAGGGGTAAGAGAATGAGCAATTACTACGTATCAGCATGCGTTGCCGATGGTGACGATGTGTCAATGTGCGATGACAGTGTAGCGCAGTTCTGGACGCTGTATCGCCGCAATGAAGAAGGATTGAGCGAGGGCATTATCGACTGCATGTTTCGTGAGGATGCTGAGGCGGCGATGCGCGTTTATAAGGAGCGTGACGCGCTGGCCGCGCTGACTGCGCCGCCGGTTAAGTTGCCGAACAAGGAGCATATCTTTCCAGGATGCGACACGCAGCAAATGACCATTTTATTGACGCACAATGCCGCTATAGATGGATGTGCAGAAGCCATCCGCGCAGCCGGTTATCAGGTGGAGGACTAAATGCTTAACCGAACCCTTCCCGCCCGACGCCACATAGCATGGCGAAAATCAGACCTCAGATGCGTAAAGGATAAGAGCGTAAAATGAAAGATCTGGATGAGTTAGTCGAGCTGGCCAAGAAGGCTACACCTGGTAAATGGTGGATTGATAGTCACGGTCATTCGATGGTGGCGTTCAGTGGTGAAGCTGGTGATGTTGAGATTGTGTTTGCCACTGACAATGATATGGGACCGTTAGTCAGGAATGAGGATACGGGCAACCTTTCTCATTGGCGAAATGATAACGATGCAACATTCATCGCAGCAACAAATCCCGAAACAATCCTGACTCTAATTGCTCGCATCAAGGCTCAGGATGAGGAGCTGCTGGAGCTGCGCAAGGGTTCATTCATGCCACTCAGACTTACGGCTGAAAACGGAGCCAAGGCTGCGTTGATGGGTGAGTTCACCGAAGAAACATCGATTCCCTGTACTGAATGTTTTGGCGATGATGAATGCGAGAATTGTGATGGAAGCGGACGAATCCTGGTAGAGGTGCCTGTCAGCTGGACAACAATTAAAAGCATTTACGCTAAAGCAGTGGAGCACTTCCAAAACGCTGCATCATAATCGCGATATACTCCCCACAGGAGGACATCACCATGTCACACAACTTAGCAGCACGCAGCAGAGAAGAGCGAGACAGGATTAACGTTGATTTAGCCGCGTCAGGAGTAGCGTACAAGGAGTGTATGAATATGCCGGTTATCGCCATGGAGGTGGAGATGCAGCAGCAGGAAGCGCTGAAGCCGCACTTCCGTGATCGCTTGCAGCATTACAGGAACGTTGCGCTGCAGTACCCGCGCGGCACTGACCCGATTTATCAGAAGGAGGAAGGGAAGTGATTGTTGATATTTGCCGCTGTAAAAAGACAAAAGGCAATTACATGATAGTTATTTCCGGCGCCAGTCTCCCTGACGGTGTGCTGAAAATGGGTGGTAAATCCTATTCCAGTATAGCCACATTCGACATGCGATCGCCGAGTCATTGTCAGATTATTGGTGTAGATGCCGAAAATGCCATGCGCGACATAACGAGTCAGGGTTATCACTTATTTAGTGCGAAAGAGATGTGAGCTGCTGACATGAAAAAAACAGACCTGCTTCGGCAGGTTTTTTTACGCCCAAAGGATGACGTTTGTGGTTGAGTTCAAGGATGGGGAGGAGCCGCCTATTGACGCTGGCACTCAACTTTTAGGCGGTAGAGTATGCGCAGCGGCGTTTTACGACTATCGGGAAGATTATTTTTCAGAGCAGGACGCCGAGATAATCGTGGCGGCTCTGGACTCAGATATTCGGCACAACCCAGAAGTAGACCCTGACATTTACCGTAAACTCCTCCTCGTCTCCTACTAATTCCCACTAACCCTATTCACTATCGCGCTCTGCGTGAGGAGTTGTTATGCATATAAAAGTCACAGCCAAATGGAATGGAACGCCTTTTGAAAGGGTTTTCGAGGTAGAGGATGAAGGTGATTGCATTGATCACATCATGCTCTGGTCATCCATAGCCGGAGCCACTGTGTCAGATATTGAAATGGTACCCACTGAGGAATGACCACCACCTACGACGAAATCACTCCGGGCGAGCTCTTAACTGACCTTGCCCTTTTAATTTTGCTAATCATCGCATTTATCCGCGGTAAGCCGCCAAAGGAGTAGATATGGAAAATGTTGTTCAGCTGATGCCCAATAAATGGGTGTCCGAGGCCGTTCTTACCACAGTAACCGGCATGACCAAGCACATGATTCAGCACGCGCGCCGGTCAACTTGGCTTGAGGGGAAGGAGTATCGCCATGTGGCTCCCGACCTCGCGCCAAAAGAAAACAGCCCGATCATGTACTGCCTGCCAGAAATAAATAAATGGATTGAGAAACAGCGCCCGGCGATCCGCCGCCGCATTTCTGCTTAAATGGACTCCCTTTCAACAACGAGGAGCAGTGATGGCTAAATACCCCACAGGCGTAGAAAACCACGGAGGGTTTCTGCGCATATGGTTCATTTATAAAGGTAAGAGAGTGAGGGAAGGTCTGGGATTGCCAGATACACCGAAAAACAGGAAGGCAGCAGGAGAGCTGAGGGCTTCTGTTTGCTATCAGGTAAAAACCGGCACCTTCAGCTATCCAGATCAGTTTCCAGGCTCTCCGAGCGCCGGTAAATATGGCGTACAGAGAAGGCTGGTGACACTGGCTGAGCTGGCAAACAAATGGCTTTCAGTAAAGGAAATGGACCTTACCGCAAACGCACTGAGGCATTACAGGTCATACGTTGGATCATGCCTGGATGTAATCGGCCATGAAAAGATGGCTGACTCAGTGACGCAGGAAGACATCCTGATTGCAAGGAAGGAGATGCTGACGGGAATACAGCGGCCGCGAGGAAGGAACCCGGCACCTAACGGAAGAGGCAGAACGGTGCCAACGGTGAATTCATACTTCGCCTGTCTGAAGGGAATGTTTTCGTTCGCCGCGGCCAATGGCTATGTGCAGAGAAACCCGATGGAGACTTTTGCGCCGCTGAAAAAATCCAGACCAGCCCCTGACCCGCTGACCCGTGAGGAGTACGCAAGGGTGATCGCCGCCTCTCCCACCGAGCAGATGACAAATCTCATTATCTTTGCCGTTAATACCGGTATGCGGCATGGAGAGATTATCTCTCTGGCGTGGGAAGATATTGATACTGTGGACTGGACGGTGAAGATAGTGCGCGGGCAGTCGATGACGAATTACTTCAACCCGCCGAAAACAGACTCCGGCATCAGGACCATTCAGCTGACCGCCCCTGCTATTGAGGCGCTGAAGTCACAGATGGTGCTGACGAGAATGGGACAACAGCATGAGGTAACGATTCATCTGCGGCAGAAGGAGGCGACGCGAACAGACCTGTGTACTTTCGTGTTTTCACCGAGGATCACAACCCGTAATGGTGGGACGGCAGACTGGTACACATCAGGGACAATCAACGCCGCCTGGAGAACGATGCTGAGGAAGGCTGGAGTCAGAATGAGGAAGTCATATGAAACGCGGCATACTTTTGCATGCTGGGCACTTGCGGCCGGAGCCAACCCAAACTTTGTTGCTCACCAGATGGGGCACTCTTCGGCGCAGATGCTTTATAACGTTTACGGTAAATGGATGACCGAGAATAATCACGATCAGGTCGCTCTCCTGAACGCTGATTTTTCACAAAATGCCCCACCCATGCCCCACAAGAAAACCGCTTAAACATAACCTTCTGTATTTATTGCATCTTTCCATATCAATACTGCTCGCTATCGATGAACTGTATTGAGCTGGCGCGCAGTTTCGTCTATCTGGCGAACCAGGGGCTGACGCTGGATGGCAGCCGGATGATTACGCCGCGTCAGGCGCGGCAGATTAACGCGCTGATGATCACCAGCGGCATGTATGACGGTGCGGGTGAGTTTGCCTGGCGCGTCGGGATGCCCGCCAAGTCGGGGGTTGGCGGTGGGATTATTGCGGTGATCCCCGGCGAAATGAGCATTGCGGTCTGGTCGCCGGGGCTGGACAGCGCGGGTAATTCACTGGCCGGAACCGCCGCGCTGGAGTGTCTGACCGATAAACTGGGCCGCTCAATTTTCTGAGTCAGCTCACCACATTGATCGGCTGGCCGTGGCGAAAGGCAGTGAGATTAGCGGTAATGCCCTCGATCAGATTATGCACCCCACTCTGACTGGCCCAGGCGATATGCGGCGTGAGCAGCAGATTCGCCAGGCCGGGTTGCAGCAGCGGATTGTCGACGGCCGGGGGTTCGCTGCTCAGGACGTCGAGCGCTGCCCCGCCGATCTGGCCCTGCTGCAACGCCATAGCGAGATCCGCTTCATGAATCAGCCCGCCGCGTGCGGTATTGATCAACAGCGCCTGCGGCTTCATTTTACTCAGCGCCTCGCGGTCAATCATCTGTCGGGTCTGCTCACTCAGGGGACAATGCAGCGAGATGATATCGCTGCTGGCCAGCATCTGCTCAAAACTGACGTAGCCGTCACGCAGCGTCGTGCTGCCTTTGCGCTCGGCATACTGCACCTTCATGCCTAACGCCTGCGCCAGTTTTGCTACCGCCTGACCAATATCGCCTTTGCCGATAATACCCAGCGTCGCACCGCCAATATCCTGAATCGGCTGACGATGAAGGCAAAAATGTTGCGCTTCTGGCCACGCCGCCCGGGTCGTGCTGGCGTAATCGGGTAGCTGACGCCGCAGGGCAAAAATCGCGGCAATGACCCCTTCCGACACGCTCTGGGTTGAATAACCCGGTACGTTGCTCACCACAATGCCACGCGCCCGACAGGCATCCAGATCGATACAGTCGTAGCCGGTTGCGGCAACACAGATAAAGCGCAGCGCCGGTAGTTGCTCAAGCGTGGCCGCCCGCAGGGGCACTTTATTGGTGATCGCTACGGTGGCGTCTTTCAGCGCGCTTACGATGGCGTCTTCCGCCGTCTGTTCCCGCACCTGCCAGTCTGTGCAGCCCGGCAGCGCAGGCAACGGAACCGGTAACGTAGCCCCATCCAGCATTACAATTTTCATTTTTCATCCTTTTTGACAGCAATAAACGCAGCCGACCCACTTCTGGCGCGCAACAATGTTAGCCTTATGTATTTCCAGAGTAACAAACAGGTTAAATGACAGCAGAATTAAAGTGAATATGTTCAAACTGTGCGAATTTTTTCAGAATTTATGCCACTTTCTTTAACCCTTTTATCCCCTTCGCGTTACACTGCCGCCCTGAATTCTGACCTATTATTCTGATGTAAATCATGCGAACACCTGCCGACAGACAACGACTCACCGCCAGTATTGCGATCCTGGCCGTGCTGCTGTTGTTTGTTGCGCCGATGGTGTCAAAAAATCTGGCGGAACATCACGCCAGCCTGCAGCGCCTCTCCGTCATCAGCGGCGATAGGGTGATGATGGACCATCACGGTGAGATGGCGATGATGGATCATCACAGCGACATGCCGATGGCCGGCCATGAGATGATGGCGCCCGGTTTCGCCTGCGGCTACTGCGATTTACTGATTCATGTGCCGCTGATGTTATGGGTGTTTATCCCGTTCATCTGGTGGATGTGCCTGATCTCCCGGGCACCACCTCCGCCCGCCACGGCTCCACCGCGGCGGCGACGCTCTCTGCGCACCCACCGTCCGCGTGCGCCCCCGCTACTGGCGTAAACCTCACTGTTTTTTGACCTGTACTTCTTACGCGTTACGGCGTCAGAAGCTTTGTCCTGTCTTTTGAAAAGTGTGGAATGCTATGTCCTCTTCTCAGGAAATGACCCCTGCACCGCGCGGCGCGGTGTTAAATCTGTTTCGCCGCCTGCATTTTTATATTGGCCTGTTTATTGCGCCGTTTATTTTTGTCGCCGCGCTGACCGGTACCCTCTACGTTCTGACGCCGCAGATTGAGCAGGCGATCTACCATGATGCCTTAACCACTGACGCGCACGGCGTGGCGAAACCGCTGTCGGCGCAGATCGCCGCAGCCCGCCAGCGTGCCGGTGAAAACGCACGTATCTATGCCGTTCGACCGGCACCGGGTCCGCAGGATACCACCCGGGTGCAGTTCTCCGGGCGCGACCTCGGCCCGTCAGAATCGCGTTCACTGTTTATCGATCCCTATACCCTGCAGGTGAAGGGTGACATGACGGTTTACGGCACCAGCGGCGTATTGCCGCTGCGGATGTGGCTCGACCAATTGCACCGCGGCTTGCTGTTAGGCGATTTCGGTCGCAACTACAGCGAACTGGCCGCCTCCTGGCTGTGGGTGGCGGCACTCGGCGGCGTGGTGTTATGGCTCGGCACCCGGCCACGCCGTTCTGCCAGAAAACCGCGCCGTGGTTTTACCGCTCTGCGTCACTGGCACGTTACGCTGGGGCTGGTGCTGGCGGTCGGGCTGGTGTTCTTTTCGGTTACCGGACTGACCTGGTCGCAGTGGGCGGGCAATAATATTGAGAAAATGCGCAGCGATCTTGGCTGGATGACGCCGCAGGTCAATACTGCGCTCAACGGTGACGCACCGGCGGCACCGGCCGATCCGCATGCTGACCATCGTGGCAACGATGAAGGCATGACCATGGGCGATATGGCGATGCCGGCCCGAAAAGCCGCGCCCGCGCTGCCAAATCAGCCGGACGGCAACTGGGATCGCGCCCTCGACGCCGCGCGTCAGGCCGGTCTGCATGCTGATAAGCTGGAGTTACGTCAGCCGAAAACCCCCAATCAGGCGTGGACCATCTCTGAGATTGATCGCAGCTGGCCGAGCCAGGTCGATGCTGTCTCGATTAATCCCAACGATTTTAGCCTGGTCGATCGGGTGGAGTTCGCCCATTTCCCACTGGTGGCAAAACTGACCCGCTGGGGCGTAGATGCGCATATGGGCGTGCTGTTTGGCCTGCCTAACCAGCTGATTCTGGCGCTGTTTGGTTTCGGTCTGTGCGCAATGATCGTGCTGGGCTACCGCATGTGGTGGATACGCCGTCCCGCGGTGCCGCAGCTCAGCCCGTCGCAAACGCTGTTGTCAGCCTGGCTGGCGCTGCCGCGTTACGGTCAGGGAGTCAGTCTGATCGTGGTGCTGGCGCTGGGCTATGCCTTGCCGCTGATGGGGATTAGCCTGCTGGTGCTGGTGCTGCTTGATATTCAGCGCTGGCGCAGTGCGCAACGCAGCGCGCAACGGCGTGTCGATACCGCGCCGGATAAACAGTCTCCGCTGGCGATTATTCAGGCGCGCTTCGCCGTCAAACGCAAAGAGATGCGCTATTTCCTGCGCAGCGTGACGGTGCTGGCGCTGATTGTGATCACCGTGATGGCAAATGCGATGATCGGCGGAGTGATCGATCAGTATCAGATTCCGTTCAGCAGCTGGTCGCTGACCATGTACATCACCCAGGCGATGATGATCCTGCTCTACTCGACGGTATTTACCGGCCTGTTATCCATTCCGCTGTGGTATTTCTTCCTTGGCGAAAGCGACGAACAAGGCAAGTAAGCGTCCTGCCTGCCCTCCCGGCAGGCAGCTTGTTATTCAAATTAACTGACGAGGCCCGGCAAAACTGCCGGCTTCTCATTCCCTGCGTAACGGTTATCATCGTCATTATTGACCCCTTGATGAAAGAGCGAATCATGAACATCGTGCGAGCGAATCCTGAACAACTGTTTGAGTACGGTCCGTTTACCGTACGCCGCCAGCGGCCAGGCGAGGCCTTAAGCCCGCTGGTCAGCGTTGACCTGATGACGCTGAAACTCGATGCACGCATTCCAATGCAGCAACATCGTGATGAAGAGGTCTTTACCTATCTGTGGCGCGGTTCAATGCGCCATCAGGACAGCAACGGCGAAAGCACCTCACTCTCCGCGAAACGGGTGATGCTGGTGAACGCCGGTGAGGGTGTGCAGTATGAAGAGTCGGTTCCGCTGTATGAAGCAGAACTGTTGCAGGCGGTGATCCGGCCGGCTCATCGCGGCGGTGAAGGCATGACGCAAGTGCTGGAACGTGACCAGGGCATTATGGCTAACGGCTGGACCGAACTGGCGGGGCCGGAAACCTCCGATGCGCCGCTGGAACTGCGGCAGGATGCCTATATCTTTGACGCCCTGCTGGAGCGCGGTCATACGCTTGAGGTGCCGTCGCTGCCCGGTTTTGTCGCTTACATTACCGTGCTGGAAGGCGTGATTCGGATCGGTGAGGAGCGGCTGTCGCGCGGTGACGCGGTGAGCGGCGTGGACGAGAACATGGAAATTGTCGGCGATCGCGACGCCAATCTGATCTGCTTCCTGCTCAAACCTGACAGCGCGGCATAACAAAGCGCGGGAACCTTTCCCGCACTATTTATTTTCGGCTCTGTCCGGTCTGCTATTGCGGCTGTTGCTGCTGCATCGCCTTAACCCGCTTAAACGCATGCTTAAACTGGCGAACATCATCGCGGAGCCAGTGACGCTGGGTCAGGGGCGCGTCATCCAGTGCCTGGGGCAGCGGCACGCCGGCCAGCGATCCGCGACAGCAAAACGCACGCGCCAGCGCAGGCGTTTCGATGCCGATATACTGCGCAAATTCAGGTAATGTCATTAATGCTGTACTCATTTCCAACCTCCTGAACAACAAATCAGCCTGCATTCTCGGTCCATTTCTTACCGGCATTTATTGATCTGAAACAAGGATGTGTTACTAATCATCTGCCTGCCAATGAAAACAGGTGATCTGCCCTCCACAATCAGACAACGAAGTGAGGATACCGTGCGCCGTTATGGATTGATGAGTCTGCTATTTTTTTCAGCCTTGAGTGGCGCACATACTCTGGTGCCCGGTCAGCCCGTTCCCTCGGTTTATATTGCCGATAAAGGCGAAATGGTGATTGATCAGGGCGATGTAAATTACCAGCGCTGGAATAGCCAGACCCTGACCGGCAAAGTCAGGTTAATTATTCATGTCGCGGGTCGTCTGTCGGCCAAAGAGCAGAGCGCGGGATTAATCGAGGCCATTCAGCAGGCGAATTTACCGCATCAGGGTTTCCAGACCACCACCATCGTCAATACCGATGATGCCCTGCCCGGCAGCAGCCTGTTTGTGGTTCGCAGTATTGCAGCCAGCAAAAAAGCGGCACCATGGCAGCAGTTTATTATTGATAATAGCGGCGTAACAGCGCACAGCTGGCAGCTAAAACCGGGCAACGCGGCGGTAGCGGTGATTGATCGCCAGGGCATTGTCCGTTTCGCTAAAGATGGCGCATTAAGCGCTGACGAGGTTGCCGGAATAATCAGTCAGCTACGCAGCTTACTCGGATAATTCAGGCTGAATCAGGCGACGCTCAGCGGTGAAAATTCAGGTAAAGAAACGCTGAATGCTGCTGAATTCCCCAACTTTTTCCCGATCTTCAACTATTATTGTTTGAATGGATTGACCCGCCGTTCTTTGAAAACCTGCCAACTATGCTATGGCAGCCGGGGACGATTATTAAAGATGGCATCGAATAATTTCGACCTGCTGTGAATTCCTCTGTAGATAAGGACAGCCTTAATGACGGTCTGCGCAGAAAAACACGTCAATTCCACCCACAGCGATGCAGCACACCTGTTGAATGATATTGAACAACGACTCGATTCTTTATTGCCGGTTGAAGGTGAACGTGATTTTGTTGGTGCGGCAATGCGCGAAGGCGCGCTGGCACCGGGTAAACGTATTCGTCCGATGCTGCTGCTGCTGGCGGCACGCGATCTGGGCTGTGAAGCAAGTCCGCACGGCTTGCTGGATCTCGCCTGCGCGGTAGAGATGGTCCACGCCGCTTCGCTTATTCTGGATGATATGCCCTGCATGGATGACGCGCAGATGCGGCGCGGACGCCCTACCATCCACTGTCAGTATGGCGAACACGTGGCGATTCTGGCGGCGGTCGCGTTGCTGAGTAAAGCCTTTGGGGTGATCGCCACGGCCGAGAGCCTGTCCGCCAGCGCCCGAACCCAGGCAGTGAGTGAACTTTCCCACGCGATTGGCATGCAGGGGCTGGTGCAGGGACAGTTTAAAGATCTCTCGGAAGGCGATAAACCGCGCAGCGCTGATGCCATTCTGATGACCAATCACTTTAAAACCAGCACCCTGTTCTGCGCCTCAATGCAGATGGCCTCGATTGCCGCCGGTGCCTCGGATGAAGTGCGTGAACAGCTGCACCGGTTCTCGCTCAATCTCGGCCAGGCGTTTCAGTTGCTGGACGATTTAACCGATGGCATGAGCGATACCGGAAAGGATTGTAACCAGGATGCGGGCAAATCGACGCTGGTCAATCTGCTGGGTGCGCAGGCGGTGGAAAATCGCCTGCGCGACCATTTGCGTTGCGCCAGTGAACATCTGTTACTGGCGTGCCAGGACGGCTATGCCACTCAACATTTCATTCAGGCCTGGTTTGAGAAAAAACTCGCTGCCGTCAGTTAAGGATGCTGCATGAGCCACTTTGCGGTGATTGCGCCGCCTTTCTTTAGCCATGTTCGCGCGCTTCAGCATCTCAGCCAGGCCCTGATCGCACGCGGACATCGCGTGACGTTTATCCAGCAGATCGACGTTAAGGCCCTACTGAGCGACAGCGACATCGGTTTTTTCCCGCTGGGATTAGCCAGCCATCCGGCCGGCAGCCTGGCGCATACTCTGCAACTGGCGGCGCATCCGCTGGGTCCGTCGATGCTGAAGCTGATCAACGAAATGGCCCGCACCAGCGATATGCTGTGCCGTGAGCTGCCGGTGGTGCTTAACACGCTGGCGGTTGATGGGGTGATCGTCGATCAGATGGAGCCCGCCGGCGCACTGGCAGCCGAAGCGCTGGATCTGCCTTATGTCTCGGTTGCCTGCGCCCTGCCGCTCAACCGTGAAGCTGATTTCCCGCTGGCGGTGATGCCGTTTGACTATGGCACCAGCGATGCGGCACTGGAGCGTTATCGCACCAGTGAAAAAATCTATGACTGGCTGATGCGCCGTCATGACCGGGTTATCGCCCGCAATGCCCATGCGCTGGGATTAGCGCCACGGGAAAAACTGCACCACTGTTTCTCTCCGCTGGCACAGATCAGCCAGCTGATCCCGGCATTCGACTTTCCGCGTCAGTCGTTACCGGACCATTTCCACGCAGTCGGGCCACTGCGCGCCATTCAGCCGTCGTCTTCCTCTGCGCCGCACTACTTCCCGCACGGCGATAAACCGCGCATTTTCGCCTCGCTCGGCACGCTGCAGGGACACCGTTACGCTCTGTTCAAAACCATCGTCCGGGCCTGTCAGGAGCTGGATGCACAGCTGCTGCTGGCGCATTGCGGCCGCCTGACGCCGTTTCAGGCGGCGAAACTGGCACGCGCCAGCCAGACGCAGGTGGTGGATTTTGCCGATCAGGCGGCGGCGCTTGCGCAGGCCGATCTGGCGATTACCCACGGCGGCATGAATACCGTGCTGGATGCGATTAATCATCTGACCCCGCTGCTGGCGATCCCGCTGGCCTTTGATCAGCCCGGCGTCGCCGCACGCATTGTCTATCACGGTGTGGGACGTCGCGCCTCACGCTTCACCACCAGCCATGCCCTGGCGCGGCAGCTGCAGGCGCTGCTGGCTGACGACCGCTACCGGCAGCAGATGCTGCGGATGCGCAACGCCGTGGCCGAAGCCGGCGGCAGCGCGCTGGCGGCAGCGATTGTTGAGCAGGCGGTGCTGACCCGCAGGCCGGTAGTGAGCCGGAGGGATTATGCCGTCGTATGATCTGATTCTGGTCGGCGCCGGTCTGGCTAATGGCTTAATAGCCTTACGTCTGCGCCAGCAGCATCCCTCGCTGCGCATCCTGCTGATTGACGCTGAGCGCCAGCCGGGTGCCGGACATACCTGGTCGTTCCACGCCGAGGATCTCAGCGAAACCCAGCACCGCTGGATCGCCCCGCTGGTGGTTCATCACTGGCCGGGTTATCAGGTCCGTTTTCCGCACCGCACCCGCAGCCTCAACAGCGGCTACTTCTGCGTCACAGCGGAACGTTTCGCCGCAGTGATGCACGATCGCTTTCAACAGGATCTGATGCTGGACACCCGGGTGGAAAGCGTGGCCTCACGGTCGGTGACGCTGGCCGATGGCCGGTCGCTGGAGGCCAGCGCGGTAATTGATGGTCGGGGTTATCAGCCGGAGGCGGCATTACGCATGGGGTTTCAGGCGTTTGTCGGTCAGGAGTGGCAACTGAGTCAGCCGCACGGCCTGAGCACGCCGATCATCATGGATGCCACGGTCGATCAACAGGCGGGCTATCGCTTTGTCTACAGCCTGCCATTTTCAGCCGACACCTTACTGATTGAAGATACCCACTATATTGACGATGCCACGCTGAGCGCCGATCGCGCCCGGCAGAATATCCGCGACTACGCTGAACGCCAGGGATGGCAGTTAACGCGACTGCTGCGTGAAGAACAGGGCGCGCTGCCGATTACCCTGACCGGTGACATTGATGCCTTCTGGCAACAGCGCGATCGACCGTGCAGCGGGTTACGCGCCGGTCTGTTCCATCCCACCACCGGCTATTCGTTACCGCTGGCGGTGGCGCTGGCCGATCGGTTATCGCAGATGACGCTGTTTAATTCCGATACCCTGCACGCCACGATTCAGCTCTTCGCCAGCCAGACATGGCAACAGCAGCGCTTCTTTCGCATGCTGAATCGTATGCTTTTTCTGGCCGGTCCGGCCGATAGTCGCTGGCAGGTAATGCAGCGGTTTTACGGTCTGCCCGAGGACCTGATCGCCCGTTTTTATGCGGGAAAACTCACTTTGCCTGATCGGCTGCGCATTTTAAGCGGCAAGCCACCGGTTCCCGTACTGGCGGCGTTACAGGCTATTATGACTCCTCACCGTCAACAGGCGATGCAATGAAAAGAACCACAGTAATTGGTGCAGGCTTTGGTGGCATGGCGCTGGCAATCCGCCTGCAGGCCGCGGGTATTCCGACAAGACTGCTGGAACAGCGTGATAAGCCGGGCGGCCGCGCCTATGTTTATCAGGATCAGGGTTTTACTTTTGACGCTGGCCCGACGGTGATCACCGATCCCAGCGCGATTGAAGAGCTATTCACCCTGGCCGGCAAAAAGCTGTCCGATTACGTTGAACTGCTGCCGGTTAAACCGTTTTATCGCCTGTGCTGGGAATCCGGCAAGGTGTTCAGCTACGACAACGATCAACCGGCGCTTGAGGCGCAAATTGCCGCCTTTAATCCGCGCGACGTTGAAGGCTATCGCCGCTTTCTGGCTTATTCCCGCGCGGTGTTTGCCGAAGGTTACCTCAGGCTCGGTACCGTGCCGTTTTTATCGTTCCGCGATATGCTGCGCGCCGCGCCACAGCTGGCTAAATTGCAGGCGTGGCGCAGTGTTTACAGCAAAGTGGCGAGCTACATCGAAGATGAACATCTGCGTCAGGCGTTCTCTTTCCACTCGCTGCTGGTTGGCGGTAATCCGTTTGCCACCTCATCAATTTATACCCTGATTCATGCGCTGGAACGTGAATGGGGCGTCTGGTTCCCACGCGGTGGCACCGGCGCGCTGGTGCAGGGCATGGTGAAACTGTTTGAAGATCTGGGCGGTGAAGTGGAACTGAACGCCAGAGTGGCGCGGCTGGAGACGCAGGATAACAGCATTGCCGCCGTACACCTGCAGGATGGACGGGTGTTCCCGACGACCGCCGTCGCCTCAAATGCTGATGTAGTGCATACCTATCTTGATCTGCTGAGTCAGCACCCGGCATCCGCCGCACAGGGCCGGACGCTGCAGGGCAAAAGAATGAGTAACTCGCTGTTTGTGCTCTACTTCGGCCTTAATCATCATCACGATCAGCTCGCCCACCACACCGTTTGCTTCGGCCCGCGCTACCGCGAGTTAATCGACGAGATTTTTAATCGCGATGCGCTGGCTGACGACTTTTCGCTCTATCTGCATGCGCCGTGCGTTACCGATCCGTCGCTGGCCCCGCCGGGTTGCGGCAGCTACTACGTGCTGGCACCGGTGCCGCATCTCGGTACGGCCAATCTTGACTGGGCCGTTGAAGGTCCGCGGCTGCGCGATCGCATTTTTGACTATCTTGAGCAGCATTACATGCCGGGTCTGCGCAGCCAGCTGGTCACCCATCGGATGTTCACGCCGTTTGATTTCCGCGATGAGCTGAATGCTTATCAGGGATCGGCCTTCTCGGTGGAACCGATTCTGACTCAGAGCGCCTGGTTCCGGCCGCACAACCGCGATAAGCATATCGACAATCTCTATCTGGTGGGCGCGGGGACGCATCCGGGTGCAGGCATTCCCGGCGTCATTGGTTCGGCTAAAGCAACCGCAGGTTTAATGCTGGAGGATCTGGCTTGAATAATGCGTCATTACTCGATCATGCGGTAGAAACCATGGAGGTGGGATCGAAAAGCTTTGCTACCGCCTCAAAGTTGTTTGATGCCAAAACCCGGCGCAGCGTGCTGATGCTCTACGCCTGGTGCCGCCACTGCGACGACGTGATTGACGATCAGCAGCTGGGTTTCAGTAGCGATTCCCCCTCGCTGCAATCACCCGAGCAGCGACTGGCCCAGCTGGAGATGAAAACGCGCCAGGCCTACGCCGGTTCGCAGATGCATGAGCCGGCGTTTGCCGCTTTTCAGGAAGTGGCCATGGCGCATGATATCCTGCCCGCCTACGCCTTCGATCATCTGGCCGGCTTTGCGATGGATGTGCGTGGCGCTCGTTACCAGACGCTGGATGATACCCTGCGCTACTGCTATCACGTGGCGGGTGTGGTGGGTCTGATGATGGCGCAGATTATGGGAGTACGGGATAACGCTACTCTCGATCGCGCCTGCGATCTGGGCCTCGCCTTTCAGCTGACCAATATTGCGCGTGATATCGTCGACGATGCGCAGGCGGGACGCTGTTATCTGCCGGCGACCTGGCTGGCAGAAGAGGGATTGACGACGGAAAACCTGGCCTCACCGGAACATCGTCAGGCGCTGAGCCGGGTTGCACGGCGGCTGGTGCAGCACGCCGAACCCTATTATCACTCTGCCACGGCGGGCCTGAGCGGATTACCGTTGCGCTCGGCATGGGCGATTGCCACGGCGAAGCAGGTTTATCGTAAGATTGGCATGAAGGTTGATGAAGCGGGTCAGCAGGCGTGGGATCAGCGCCAGTCCACCAGCACACCCGAGAAACTGGCGCTGCTGGTGGCGGCCTCAGGCCAGGCGATTACTTCCCGGCTGGCGCGTCATGCTCCTCGTCCTGCCGATCTGTGGCAGCGCCCGCTTTAGCGCCGTGACGTTCGCGCAGCGTCGCCTGCAGCTTTGACAGCGGCGGCGCATACAGGAAGCCAAACGAGACACAGCCCTCTTTACCGCGCACCGCATGATGCATCCGGTGCGCCATATAGAGTCGGCGGAAATAGCCGCGACGCGGAATGTAGCGGAACGGCCAGCGCTGATGCACCAGCCCGTCATGTACCATGAAATAGAGCAGACCATAAACCGTCATGCCGGCACCAATCCACTGCAGTGGCCAGACGCCAACGCTGCCGAGATAGATCAGTAAAATCGCCAGACCGGCAAACAACACCGCGTAGAGATCGTTGAGTTCAAACCAGCCCTTATGCGGCTCGTGATGTGAAAGATGCCAGCCCCAACCCCAGCCATGCATGATATATCTGTGCGCCAGCGCAGCCGTTATCTCCATCCCGATAACGGTGGCCAGAACAATCAGGGCGTTCCAAATCCACAACATAGTTTCTCCTGAAGCTGCATCCTGCAAAGTGGCGTAAAGGATTAATTTTAACAGAGTTCAGGAAAAACAGCGGCGCCAGGACCCGGCAGCCGCAAACTAATGTCTGACAATCAAAAATCGGCCTTCAGCACAATGCGATAGTGAGCTTTCCCGGCGCGCAAATGGTCGAGCGCCTGATTGATCTGCGACATCGGGAAATACTCCACCACCGGGGCAATATCAGCGCGGGTCGCCAGCTTTAACAGCGCCCGTAGCTGAACCGGTGAACCGGTGGAAGAACCGCTCAGGCTGCGATCGCCCACAATCAGGCTAAAGGCCGGCACGCTGAACGGCGTCATCACCGCACCCAGCGTATGAAATTTTCCATGCGGCGCCAGCGCGCTGAAATAGGGCTGCCAGTCAAGATCGACCGCAACGGTGTTGATGATTAAATCAAACTGTCCCGCCAGCGCCGTCAGCGCCTGAGGATCGCGGCTGTCGACCACCTGGTTTGCCCCCAGCGCCAGTAAGGATGGCGTCTTTTCGCTGCTCGAGGTGAAAGCGGTCACGTCAGCCCCCAGCGCGCGCAGGATTTTGATCGCCATGTGGCTCAACCCGCCGATACCGATCACCCCGACCTGGCTGAGCGCTGAGATGTTGTGCATCAGCAACGGTTTGAATACCGTCATGCCGCCGCACAGCAGCGGGCCTGCGGTGGCGGCATCCAGCGCTTCCGGCAGCGGGATCACCCATTGCCAGTTTGCCCGCAGTCGCTCGGCAAATCCGCCGTGATTATTGATGGTGGAGACTTTGCCGCGACGGCAATTAACCTGATCGCCGCTCAGGCAGGCATCACAGTAATGGCAACTTTTTGCCGTCCAGCCGATGCCGACGCGCTGACCAATATGCAGCCCTTTGTGCTGCGCACCGTCGCCCAATGCCACGATGCGGCCGATCACCTCATGTCCCGCCACCAGCGGATAGGTCGATCCGCCCCAGGCATTATCAATCATCGAGAGATCGGAGTGACAGATGCCGCAGTATTCTACCGCGACCTCAGCGTCTTCTGACTGGAGCGGTCCGGGCTGATACTCATAAGGCTGTAGCGCTTCGCCGGGCTGGAGCGCGGCATAACTTTTAATACCCATTCGCATTCCTCAATCAACGGATGAAGGCGTCGCCGGACGATCACAGCGGCAACGCAACCGGCAGCATAGCAACAGGCAGCGGTCATAAACTGCTGTAAATGCGGGGCTTTCATCGGTTAAATGCGGAATTTTTCTGCGGCACAGCGGATGCTGCGCGGTGACAGCTAAAGCGGATCGTGATTGAGAGGTGTCCGGAAAGCATGGCGCGCCGCGGCCATTAGCTGGCTGGCCGTTACGGTAGTCGGTAATCGCATCAGAATTTTAGTCGCCTGCCAGTAACACAGCACCATCATTTCATCCTCCTCTTTCTCAGCCAGTTCACGCAGCCTCGCCCGTAAAGAGAGGACGTTAATCGACTGATGTTCATCCAGCATGTCAGAGATGGTCTGATTAATAATCTGGTGGAGTGTTTTCCAGGAGAGCTCTGTCTGCAAAATTAACCTCTTTTAACGCTTATCGGCTCCGGGCAAATGAACAGCGGAATTTATCGCAGCAACGGGTCTGCAAAGTCATGGCTCTAAAGTCTGGTGATAACTATAGCTGTTTCTGCACGCTTGCGCCGGGCTACACCGTCAGAATTCTAAAAGCCGACAAGTTTAAATGTTTTTGGCCATTTTTGTCTCGTTTTAACCCGCCCGAGCCGTTCGACTGTCGATTTTTTTAACAGTGGTGGCGACAGGTTAACTGGCTGATGTGCCGGGGATTTTGCTATGTCCGCCTCCCTTTCTGGACGATTCGCCGCAGATCGGCACGAGGTTTAGCCACAGCGTCAGGATTTAGCGTCATTTGACAGCACTTTAGTCGCAGACAGCGGCAATCAGACTGAGTCTATCGCTTACTGATCCGCCCGGACGTCAGATCCATTATTCGCTATGGTTTTGTTTATATAGCGATGCAGCCATCCATCTTATCTGTCCGGATTGGTCGGTCCGGAGCCGGCCTGTTACGGCCAGTAATGCGATCCAGTCACGCTTAATCGGCTGCATGATGGATTCAGGACCAGGCGACGGGCGAATTCGGTATCGTGATGATTTTTGCCTGTTTTACGCCGGAGATGCCGGTTAAGCTGTACCACAATTTGCAGAATGATGGCGTGGATGCAGTCTGTGTCCTGCTGTGGTTACTGCTGCTTACCTTACCGCTCCCGCTGCCCTGCTTCGCGCTTACCCGACGTCAGGCGCAAAACAGCCGTCAGCGGCAACCCTGAATCGAGGATTTTCTGATGGCAATGACGCTGGAACAACTGCAAGACAAATACCCGGATGCCAACGCGGCATCGCTCGGTGACTCCCCGGAACTCGCCAGCCAGCTGGCGACGCTGGTCATTGCCGGTAAGAAAGTAGCCAGCTGCGGTTCGCTGCACAGCTGGCAGGATGATGAGGATAAACCTGAGCCGGGCCGTTACAGCATTATCCTCAACGGCGAGAAGCGGCCGGTATGTGTGATCCGTACCACCGGGCTGTTCCTGACGCGCTTTGACCGCGTGACGCCTGAAATGGCGATGCTGGAAGGCGAAGGCGATCTCAGCCTGGAATACTGGCAGCAGGAGCATCAGCGCTTTTTCCAGCGCGAAGGTTATTTCCATCCGGAAATGGAACTGGTGTTTGAAACCTTCCAGCTGGTCGAAGTGATCTGAACCGCTCCGGCCAACCCACGCTACAGGCTGTTTGCCGCCATCACCGCCAGCCGTGAACAACCGCGCGCCGTCAGGATCTCAGCCGCCTGGGCGGCGCGCATTCCGCTGGCGCACACCAGTACGATGCGTTTATCTGCCGGCGGCTGCCAGTCCGCTATCTGCTGCGGCAGGATCCGCAGCACCTGCTCTGCCACGCTGACCGGCGCTTCATCCCGGCTGCGCAATTCCACGATACAGTCATCGGCGGTCAGCATCGGCGGGTCGATAAACGGCACGCCAGCACTTTCCGGTTCCGGCGCATCATCAAAACGAAACTGTCGCAGGTGCCAGTTGATGAAATCACAGTGGATCATGCAGCCAAGCGGTGACGGCGTCAGTTCCAGCAACAGGCTGAGCGCCATCTGCGCCTGTAACGCGCCCAGCGTGGCCACCGCCGGTCCCATCACCCCGGCCGTGTTGCAATTGCCCGCCGCGGTCGGCAGTTGCGGAAACAGTGCGCGATAGCCTGGCGCACCGCCGCAAAAAGTGCCGACGTAGCCTTTGCGGCCCAGTACGGACGCACAGACCAGCGGCAGACCGCGCGGCAGACAGGCGTCCGACAGCTGATAGGTAATAGCGAAATTGTCAGCCGCGTCGATCACCAGGTCGATGGCGTCGAGGGCGTCCGGCAGCAGGCTGGCACTCAGCACCTGCGGACGGGCGTCGACCTCGCAGTCAGGATTACGCTGAAGCAGCGCGCGCCGGGCGGCTGAAACTTTTGCCTCACCAATATCCGCCATGCCGAACAAAGTCTGGCGGTGCAGATTATGCAGCTCAACCCGATCGCCATCGTAGAGACGGATAAAACCCACGCCCGCCCCGGCCAGCAACGGCAGCACGGTTGAACCGAGTCCCCCCGCGCCGACCACCAGCACCCGCGCCGCGCGTAAGCGTTGCTGCCCCACCTCACCGATCTCCGGCAGTATGGTTTGTCGCTGATAACGATCCATCACCTCTCCTTAGCTGAACTGTGCCAGCCCAAAAATCGGGGTTGATGCCGCGGCCATATCACGTTGCTCCATCAGACCCGCCTGAAACGCCTGGTGACCGGCATCAATGGCGGCTGAGAACGCAGCGGCCATGCGCACCGGATCGCGCGCCTTCGCCACGGCGGTATTCAGCAGAATGCCATCGAAGCCCATCTCCATCGCCTGCGCTGCCTGCGAAGGCGCGCCGATACCGGCATCAATAATCAGCGGCACATCGTTGAACCAGGCCCGCATACTGCGCAGTCCCTCGATATTACGCAGCCCCTGCCCTGAGCCAATCGGCGCGCCCCACGGCATCAGCACTTCGCAGCCAGCCTCAAGCAGTTTTTCGCCAACAATCAGATCTTCGGTGGTGTAGGGAAAGACCTGGAAACCGTCAGCGCAGAGAATACGTGCCGCCTCAACCAGGGCGAACGGATCGGGTTGCAGGGTATCGGCGTGACCAATCACCTCCAGCTTGATCCACGGCGTGCCGAACAGTTCGCGGGCCATCTGCGCGGTGGTTACTGCCTCTTTCACGGTGTGGCAACCGGCGGTATTAGGCAGAATGCGGGTGCTGAGCTGTTGCAACAGCTCACGGAAAGCGCCGCCCGCGCTGCCCTCGCGCCGCAGACTGACCGTAATAATCTCTGCGCCTGAGGTCTCAATCGCCTGTTGCAGGATCGCGGGCGACGGATAGCCTGCCGTGCCCAGCAAAAATCGTGATGATGGGGTGTGTTGATAAAACATGGTTATCCTCCCTGCATCGGTGACAGCACTTCAATCTGGTTACCCGCCGCAAGCGACTGGCTGGCATAGCGGGCGCGCGGTACAAATTCACCGTTGAGCGCCGTCGCGACCGTGGCGGGATCGATCTGCTGCTCCTGCAACAGTTCGTCCAGCGTGCGCGCCGTGGTATCAATGACACGTCCATTCAGTTCAATCCGCATGAATCACCTCCTGAGTCAGTTGCTGCATTAATTGTTCCGCCATCAGCGGTGCCAGCAGGAAACCGTGGCGATAGAGTCCGTTGAGCGAGAAGACCCCGTTTTCGTAGCGCACTTCCGGCAGATTATGGCGGTAAGCCGGTCGCAGCCCGGTGCCGCTCTCCAGCACGCGCGCCTCGGCCAGCGCCGGATGCAGGGACCAGGCGGCGCTGAGCAGTTCCATCATTGCGCGTGCGCTGATCGGGCTGCTGTCGTGGCTCTCAACCATGGTGGCGCCCAGCATGAAAATACCGTCGGCACGCGGTACCAGATAACAGGGAAAACGCGGATGGAGCAGGCGGACGGGTCGGGAGAGATGCAGTTCAGGCGCGTGCAGGATCAGCATTTCGCCGCGCACCGCACGCAGCGCCGGTTGTGCCGCGACGGCGTGGATGCCGCGGCAGTCAATAATCTGACCTCCGGGTGCGCCGGGATGAAACGGCACATCTGCCTGGCGCAAACGTTGCGCCAGTTGCCGCAGCGCCTGGCGCGGATCAAGGTGGGCTTCGGCGGCAAAAAACAGGCCACGGGCAAAGCGATTTTCCAGCGCCGGTTCGACCTCGCCCGGAACCACCCACTGATGATTATGGGTCAGACTGGCGAAGCGGGTCAGCTCGCGACTGTCGCGCGGCGGTGCCACCACCAGCGTCCCGTGCTGCGTCACGCCTTCAATGCGTTTCGCCCACCAGGCCGCCGAATGCTGGCCCCATTCAATCACCTGCGGCGGCGCACTTTCCGCTTCACACCAGGGTGCCAGCATGCCGCCCGCCCAGTGGGAGGCTGCACGGACGTCGGACCGGGTAATCACTTCAACCTTTTCGCCCCGCTCTGCCAGTAGCGTGGCGACACACAGCCCGGCCACGCCGCTGCCGAGTACCGACCAGCGGCTCATGTTGCCCACCGGGCGGGCGTCGCGTCATTCAGGATAGGATGGTTCATAGTGGCCTCGTCGTAACTACGCGAAGACCCGGGATACCAGAAGGGAAAAAGGCGAGAGCATGAATGGCGATGCCCTTGCGGCAAGCATCTGCAGAGAGCGGATGCCCGTCTTCCTACGCCAGTATCAACTGGGTCAGGTTCGAAGGGTCGCTAAGCCGCGCAGTGCGCTATTAGCCTCTCAGTCTCTCTGGCGAGACTCCCCTGACGGGTTCTAGTTTTAAGTTAAGCGGGCAGGTTCGTCAAGTGAAGAGGCGATGATCAACCGTCCTGAAAATGGCTGAATTCATTAATTGTCATGGCATTATCCAGCACCCTCAGCCGCAGCCTGATCCGATCAATATCCTTTGCCTGCAGACCGCTGGTGTCACCTTTTTCGTATAGCCTTTGCAATCCCTTATGCTTCCGGCTCTTAATCACGCCTGTTTCTCAACGGGAAACAAGAGAGTGTTTTCCTTCAGGCAACAAAATTGCGTGACCAGCCCAATGATGAGCGGTCCGAAAGGTAGTATCAATAGCTGAAACGGTGGCGTCCAGTGCGGTGTGTCATGGCCGGCAGGAACGCAGAGCGGCCGCTGAAAGTGGTATGACGCAATGTCTGCTCCTTTCAGCGGCCCACAGGCTTAACCCGCATTACGCTCAAAGTGGCTGTTCACAAAGGCGCGACAGCGCGGCGAGATGGGATCGAGGAATACCTGTTCCGGCGCGCCGGACTCTTCAATCATGCCCTGATGCAGGAAAATCGCTTTGTTGGAGACTTCCCGCGCAAAGCCCATCTCATGGGTCACGATGATCATGGTACGTCCCTCTTCCGCCAGGCTACGGATCACCCGCAGCACTTCCCCCACCAGTTCGGGATCGAGCGCGGAAGTCGGCTCATCAAACAGAATCGCTTTCGGCTGCTGCGCCAGCGCCCGGGCAATCGCCACGCGTTGCTGCTGACCGCCGGAAAGTTGCGATGGCCAGGCATCGCGCTTTGCATACAACCCCACCTTATGCAGCAACGCTTCAGCCTCTTCCAGCGCCTCTTTGTGACTGCGTTTCTGCACGTGAATCGGTGCTTCAATGATGTTCTGCATCACCGTCTTGTGCGGCCACAGGTTGAAACTCTGGAACACAAAGCCGAGCTGCATCCGCATCAGTTTGATACGGCGACGCTGCTCGCGGTTCAGTTTTTCGTCGGCGTTATCCAGCGTAACCGATACCTCGCCGACCGCAATTTCCCCCGCCTGCGGCACTTCAAGGAACGGTATACAGCGCAACAGGGTGCTTTTGCCGGAGCCGCTGGCGCCAATTAGCGAAATCACATCGCCATCCTGCGCCGTCAGGCTGATGTCATGCAGCACTTCATGTCCCGCATAACTCTTTCTGAGATGACTCAGCATGATTGTCGGTGCCGTCATGAGCGCGCTCCAAAGTAGTAAGGTGAGAGTCGACGTTCCAGCATCGACACGCCTTTGCTGACCAGCATGGTCAGTATCAGGTAAATCACCGCGGCACTGAGGAACACCTCCAGCGCCCGAAAAGTCGACGAGACTATCGAATCGGCAATCCCGGTCATCTCCATCAGGCTGATGGTGCTGACCAGTGAGGTGGCTTTAATCATCGAGATAATTTCGTTGCTGTAGGCCGGTAACGCCTGGCGAATGGCGATCGGTAAGGTAATGCGGGTGAAGATTTTGTGTGATGCCATACCGGAAACTTTTGCCGCCTCCAGCGATTGCGTACTGACGGCGCGCAGCCCGCCCCGCAGAATCTCAGAGGTGTAGGCGGCATCGTTGAGGATCAGCGCCAGCAAGCCGCACCAGTAGGGATCGCGTAGCAGCGGCCAGAACAGGCTTTCGCGCACTGCCGGTAAGCTGCCGAGTCCGTAATAGACCATGAAAATCTGGATTAACAGCGGCGTACCGCGAAACAGCCAGACATAGAAACGACAGAACAGCCTGCCGACCCGCGTCATGCGCAGCAGATTGAGCAGCAGCGCCAGCAGGCCACCGCCCAGCAGCGATAACAGCGCGAGGTTAACCGTCAGCGGCAACCCTTTCAGCAGCGCCAGCAAGGTTTGCTGTAAAAAAGTGATATCCACGTGGACTCCTTACTCCTTCACGCGTTGTTGACCGCGCATCGCAAATTTTTCCACGTAGCGGAAAACCATGTCAGAACAGGTGGTGATGATCAGGTAGATCACCGCGCCGACGCTGTAGAAGAAAAACGACATCTGAGTGGAGTTAGCCGCAGTTGATACCTGATTCATGGTTTCTACCAGTCCGGTGACCGACACCAGCGCCGACTCTTTGATCACCGATTGCCACTGATTGCCCATTCCCGGCAGCGCGGTGCGCAATGCCTGCGGCACAATAATGCGGCGGAACATCATTAAGCGCCCCATACCGGTGACCGTCGCCGCTTCCAGCGTGCCCTTCGGGATGGCGTAGAACGCGCCGCGAAACACGCCGCTCTGATAGGCACCGGAAATCAGCCCGATGGCAATCGCGCCGGCCACAAAGCCGTTCACATCAAACGGGCCCTGCAAACCCAGCGCGATGCCGACGGTCGAGACCACCTGTCGCCCACCGAAATAGAACAGGTAGATTACCAGCAGCTCAGGCACGCCGCGAAACAGGGTGATGTAGCTGGCCGCCAGCCGCTGTTGCCAGCGCGAGCCGGCAATCTGCATCCAGCACAGCACGCTGCCGAGCACCGCGCCCAGCAACCAGGCACAGAGTGATACCGTGACGGTGACGGCAGCGGCGCTCAGTAGTACCCCGCCCCATCCTTCGTCGCCAAAGCCCAGTATCTGCCAGTCGATATTCATCAACATCAGCGATTACGCTTTGGGCGCGACGTCTTCGCCGAACCACTTAATTGACAGTTTGCTCAGCGTGCCGTCTTTGATCATTGAGTCCAGCGCCTGATTCAGCGCCTGCTGCAGCTCACTGTTGCCTTTGCGCAGACCAATAGCCGATCCCGCCCCCAGTACGCCGCCGGAGAAGCCGTAGCCGCTGCTGCTGATCGCCTCAGCGTGTTTTTTCACAAAGGCGTTAAGGTTAGTTCGGGAGGCCATCACCGCGTCGACCCGACCATTCATCAGGTCAGCGAAGGTTTCCGGACCAGCCTGATAGGTGCGGATGGTGGCCACATCGCCAAGGTATTTTTGCAGGAAATCGGCCTGAATGGTGGCGACCTGCACCGCGATGGTTTTACCTTTAAAGCTGGTTTTCAGATCCTCAATCGCTTTTTTCATGCCTGCTTCATCATCCGCGGTAACCACCGTGCCGCTGCCTGGCAGCGTTGCCAGCGGCGAGGTTTTAGAGGTGACAAAACTGGAGACGCTGACGGTGTACTGATGGGTAAAGTCGATCGCTTCGGCGCGCTTAGGCGTGACGGTGACCGCATCAATCACCGCATCATATTTACCGTCAATCAGGCCCGGGATCATACCTGACCATTTCTGGGCGATGATTTCATATTTAAAACCGGCGCGCTTAGCCAGCTCCGCCACCATATCAGGCTCGTAACCGACAATTTTGCCGCTCGGCGTGGTCTGGTTAAACGGTGGATAAGCCGCCTCGGTAGCGAATTTCAGGGTGCCAAAATCTTTTGCCTGGCTGACCACGGAGGTTGCCAGCAGCGCCACGGTCAGGGAAGCCGCAAACAGACGGTTGTGCATCATCATAGAAACCTCATTTTATTATTAAGAGAGCAGCTCAATGGCAAGGCGGCTCAGCGCCTGCGTCCCGGCGGCAATGCTGCGTTCATCCGGTTGATAGTCGGAGTTATGCAGGTGATCGTCACGGCCCGGCGTGGCAGAACCAATGTGGATCTGACAACCCGGAGCCCGTTCGGTAAACAGCGAGAAATCTTCAGCGCCAAAACTGTCGCTGGGCTGCGCGATAATCGGCTTATCAAACTGGTGCGACAGGATCGGTTCCAGCGCATCAATCAGGCGATCGTCATTCATCAACGGCGGGACGCCACGCTGGAAATTGACCTCCACACGCACGTTCTGGGCCAGCGCCACGCCCTCGCACATCCGCTTAAACGCGGCTTCCATGTCGGCACGCACCGCCGGCGATTTCGTGCGGATGGTGCCCTGAAACAGGCAGCTGTCGGGGATAATGTTGTGGGTAGTGCCGCCCTGAATATGACCGATGGTCAACACCGCGGAGTGGGCCGGATCGCGTTCACGCGAAATGATGGTTTGTAGCTGACTGATGAGATGCACGGTAGCGATAATCGGATCGCTGCCCATGTGCGGACGGGCGGCGTGGGTCGATACGCCATGCACCGTCACGTCGAATTCGTCACTGGAGGCGGTGCTGGCGCCACGGGTCAGCGCCACTTCTCCGGCCGCCAGTTCCGGCTTGTTGTGCAGGGTGATTGCCCAGTCGATGCCCTCTGCCGCACCATCGGCGATCATCGCCTGCGCGCCGCTGTCAGGCGTCTCTTCGGCCGGCTGGAAAATCAACCGCACCGTCCCTTTCAGCTGCTGACGATAATGTGGCAGGATCGCCGCCACGCCAAGCAGGGTGGCCGTGTGGATATCGTGTCCGCAGGCGTGCATTTTACCGGGCCAGACGCTGGCAAAAGGCAGTCCGGTCTGTTCATGGATCGGTAAAGCATCCATATCAGCGCGCAGCAGCAGGGTTTTACCCGGCTCTGCGCCCTGGATATCCACCATCACGCCGCTGCGGCCGATACCGGTTTTTGGCGTCAGCCCCAGCGCCTGCAACTGTTGCGTCACCAGGCTGGCGGTACGCAGCGTATCGAAACCTAATTCCGGGTGGGCATGAATATCACGTCGAATCGCCACTAAATGGGATTCCAGTTGTTCTGTTCTGGCTTTTATTTCCCTGGCCAGCAGTGCTTTATCCTGATTCATAGCAGCCCCGGCAATATTGGGTCGGCATCGTAATGCAGACTCTTTTTTTATGTGATCATGATTTCTGGTATTTGCGACCGTTTATTTATTCACAGCACGGCGCAGAAAGCAACGCGCAAAAGCCGGCCGCAGCTGGTTTAAAATCAATGAGATAGGAATAACCATAGGAAGATTGAATGAGAAGCGGGCGGATCAGCAATAATATTAATAATCCGCCAGATGAAATTACTTTCACTACTTATCGGCAGCAGAAAGTCGCTTAGTGATTCAGCTAAATTAAAGAGTCATTACTATTTCCGCTCATTTCCCGGCTGTTCATCAGTAATAAAACCCCGCAGTTGAGCAGAGCTTCAGCGCTGACCTGCTTAGCCACTGTACGAAGTGGTGTCACCCTATCCGCTATCGAATCCCGATCGGCCCTGACAGCGCAACCGGCCAGCAGGCTGGCGCTGACCATCAGTGCGAGGGTTGGTGAGGCGAACATGGAGAGCCCCTGAGTCGATGCTGAATTGTGACCAGATTATTAAATGGTCACTAATTGTCAATCTCGCTACGTTGGGATGCGGTTGCAGCAATGACCTGATACGCGACGCTTTACTTCACGAATGGTTCAGCAGTGCGGTAATCATCCTGATGCAGAAACACGGTTTGCCCTGAGATTGTGACTATTGACATTATTAGTCACTGGTCTGAGAATGCGGTTACTCTGCTGATGAATGAATAAGGTAACCTATGCTCAGGTTCAAACCTGCCGCCCTTGCTGTCTGCCTGTTGCCGCTGGCCCTAGCAGCCTGCGGCGACCCGTCCGGCACCGACGATCCGCGGACTCAGCCTCCTCTGGTCAGAGCGGCCACCGTAGTGAGTGCTGCCGATACCTCGCGCGCCTTCACTGGCGTTGTTGTTGCACGCACACAAAGCGACCTCGGCTTCCGGGTAGAGGGCAAAATTCTTGAGCGTCTGGTCGATACCGGCCAGACCGTTAAGCGGGGTCAGCCATTAATGCGTCTGGATCCGGTTGACCTGAGCCTCCAGGCACAGGCGCAGACGCAGGCTGTTACCGCTGCGCGGGCGCGTGCCCGACAGGCTACAGCTGATGAGGCTCGTTATCGGGGACTGGTCGCTACAGGAGCTGTTTCTGCGTCAGCCTACGACCAGATAAAGGCCGCCGCGGATTCGGCCAGAGCCGAACTCAGCGCGGCACAGGCACAGGCCAATCTCGCCCGGAATGCGACCGGATATGCCGTGCTGCTGGCGGATGCCGACGGTGTGGTGATGGAAACGCTGGCCGAACCCGGCCAGGTGGTTGCGGCAGGCCAGCCAGTCATCAGGCTGGCCAGAGCGGGACAGCGTGAAGCCGTCGTGCAGCTGCCTGAGACGCTGCGGCCGGCAATCGGCAGCGAGGCGCAGGCTAAACTGTACGGTAGCGCAAAACAGTCTGTTACCGCCAGGCTGCGTCTCCTCTCCGATGCCGCCGATCCGGTGACACGCACTTTCGAAGCCAGATATGTGCTTGAAGGCGCACTGGCCAGCGCACCGCTCGGTGCCACCGTTACGCTGCATATAGCAGAAGATAAAACACCCGGTCAGCGCCTGCAGGTGCCGTTAGCGGCGATTTATGATCCCGGCAAAGGGGCTGGCGTCTGGGTTATTTCAGGCAAGCCGGCCAACGTCACCTGGCGATCCGTCCAGGTGGTCGGGCTGGGGGACGATGCCGCCAGCGTAACCGGTGGGATCAAGCCGGGCGATCAGGTGGTGGCGCTGGGTGCGCATCTGCTGCATGACGGTGAAGCGGTACGGATCGCCCCTCAGAGCAGCGTCAGTGCTGCCGGGAGCCAGCCATGAGCAGCGGCCGCTTCAACCTTTCAGCACTGGCGGTCCGCGAGCGCTCAATCACCCTGTTCCTGATCATTCTGATTACCGTCGCCGGTATTCTCTCTTTCTTCGAACTTGGCCGGGCTGAAGACCCGCCTTTTACCGTCAAGCAGATGACCATTATCTCTGCCTGGCCGGGTGCAACCGCCCGCGAGATGCAGGATCAGGTTGCCGAGCCGCTTGAGAAGCGGCTGCAGGAGCTTAAGTGGTATGACCGCAGTGAGACTTATACCCGTCCCGGCCTGGCTTTTACCATGCTGTCACTGCAGGACAGCACGCCGCCTGCAGAAGTACAGGAGGAATTCTACCAGGCGCGTAAAAAGCTGGGTGATGAAGCCAAAAATCTGCCGGCGGGCGTGATCGGGCCGATGATAAATGACGAGTTCTCTGATGTGACTTTTGCCCTGTTTGCGCTTAAGGCGAAGGGAGAACCACAGCGCGTGCTGGCGCGCGATGCAGAGTCGTTGCGCCAGCAGCTTTTGCACGTGCCCGGCGTGAAAAAGGTCAACATTATCGGTGAGCAGAGTGAGCGGATTTTTGTCTCCTTCTCACATGACCGGCTGGCCACGCTCGGTATCTCTCCGCAGGATATCTTCTCCGCACTAAACAGCCAGAACGTTCTGACCCCTGCCGGTTCGATTGATACTCACGGACCTCAGGTGTTCGTTCGTCTGGATGGCGCCTTCGACAAACTGGAGAAAATCCGCCAAACGCCTGTTGTGGTCCAGGGCAGAACGTTGCGGCTTTCGGACGTGGCAACGGTTGAAAGAGGCTATGAAGATCCAGCGACCTTTATGGTACGTAATCAGGGAGAACCGGCCCTTTTGCTGGGCGTCATCATGCGTGAGGGCTGGAACGGGCTGGATCTGGGTAAGGCGCTGGATGCGGAAACGGCCAGAATCAATCAGGGTATGCCACTGGGCATGACGCTGACCAAAGTCACCGATCAGTCCGTGAACATCAGTTCCGCCGTTGATGAGTTCATGGTCAAATTCTTTGTCGCGCTGCTGGTGGTGATGGTGGTCTGCTTCATCAGTATGGGCTGGCGGGTCGGCGTCGTCGTTGCCGCCGCCGTGCCACTGACGCTGGCTGTCGTTTTTGTGGTGATGGAGGCTTCCGGTAAGAACTTTGACCGTATCACGCTGGGTTCTCTGATCCTGGCGCTGGGTTTGCTGGTGGATGACGCCATTATCGCCATAGAAATGATGGTGGTGAAAATGGAGGAAGGCTACGACCGTATCAAAGCGTCCGCCTATGCCTGGAGCCACACGGCTGCGCCGATGCTGGCGGGTACGCTGGTTACGGCCGTTGGCTTCATGCCCAACGGGTTTGCACAGTCCACCGCCGGCGAATATACCAGCAACATGTTCTGGATAGTGGGCATCGCCCTGATCGCCTCATGGGTGGTCGCGGTGGTCTTTACGCCTTACCTGGGCGTGAAAATGCTGCCGGAAATCAAAACCGTGGCGGGAGGACATGCTGCCATTTACAACACCCGTCATTACAATCGCTTCCGGCGCGTTCTGTCCCGCGTCATCGCGAGAAAATGGTGGGTAGCCGGATCGGTTATTGCCATTTTTACGGCCGCTGTTCTCGGGATGGGACTGGTTAAAAAACAATTTTTTCCTACCTCTGACCGCCCGGAAGTGCTGGTAGAAGTCCAGATGCCTTATGGCACCTCGATTGAGGAGACCAGCGCCACGACGGCAAAAGTCGAAGCGTGGCTTCAGCAGCAGAAAGAGGCAAAAATCGTCACCGCCTATATCGGCCAGGGGTCACCGCGTTTTTATCTGGCCATGGCACCGGAACTCCCCGACCCGTCGTTTGCCAAAATTGTTGTGCTGACGGACAGTCAGGCGGCACGTGAGGCACTGAAGTTCCGGCTGCGAGAAGCGGCGGCTCACGGGCTGGCACCAGAGGCACGCGTCCGGGTGACACAACTGGTGTTTGGCCCTTACTCGCCTTATCCGGTGGCCTATCGCGTCATGGGTCCGGACCCGACCACGCTGCGCGCGATTGCTGACAAGGTGGAGGCCGTGATGCAGGCCAGCCCGATGATGAGAACCGTCAATACCGACTGGGGCCCGCGAGTGCCAACGCTGCATTTCACGCTCAATCAGGATCGGCTGCAGGCCGTGGGGCTGACATCCAATGCGGTGGCACAGCAGCTTCAGTTCCTGCTTTCAGGCGTACCGATCACATCGGTGCGTGAAGACATTCGTTCAGTGCAGGTTATGGGACGCGCGGCAGGCGACATCCGGCTTGATCCGGCCAAAATAGCGGGCTTTACCCTGGTCGGCTCATCCGGTCAGCGTATTCCGCTGTCACAGATAGGGGAAGTCAGCGTCCGCATGGAAGATCCGATTCTGCGTCGTCGCGATCGTACTCCGACCATTACGGTACGTGGTGATATTGCTGAGCATCTGCAACCGCCGGATGTCTCCACCGCCATGCTCAAACAATTGCAGCCGGTTATCGACAATCTTCCGGCTGGATACCGCATTGAGCAGGCGGGAGCGATAGAAGAATCCGGTAAAGCGACAAAAGCGATGGCACCGCTGTTCCCGATTATGATCGCCATGACGCTGCTGATTATCATTCTGCAGGTGCGGTCGATGTCAGCGATGGTGATGGTCTTTCTTACCGCGCCACTGGGACTGATTGGCGTCGTGCCCACGTTACTGCTGTTTAACCAGCCGTTTGGCATCAATGCACTGGTCGGGCTGATTGCGCTGTCGGGCATTCTGATGCGTAACACCTTGATCCTGATAGGCCAGATTCACCACAATGAGCAGCAAGGACTCGCGCCTTTTGATGCGGTGGTAGAGGCAACGGTACAACGTGCCCGTCCGGTGTTGCTGACGGCAATGGCCGCCATTCTGGCATTTATTCCGCTGACGCATTCGGTGTTCTGGGGAACGCTGGCATATACCCTGATTGGCGGTACGTTGGGCGGCACCGTTATTACGCTGGTGTTCCTGCCCGCGATGTACGCGATCTGGTTCAGGATCCGCCCTGAAAAACCGCGGTCTGCTGATGAAAAAGCCCTGACCTGACGGTTGTGAAAGTCGCCGTGATCCCTGAATAAGCGATCACGGCCTTTACCCCATCGAATGGGATAAAGAGGTTTACCTTACGCCGAGAGGTTTTATCCCGGTGACAGGTTCGCCCATTAGCCAGACGTTGCGCCCGTTCAGTTACCTACATTTCCCTGCGATCTGCGCCATATGCCACAGTTTTCATTGTCTGCAGCGCGTTCAGACGCGTTTTTAATGCGGCTTCAATATGGTCATAGGCTGTGCTGCCCAGCGGCAGACGTAATGGGGGGCTGGCCGCATCTGCTGCGGCTATTATTGCTGTCACGCATCTTTCAGCATCACCTTTAACCGCAAACTCTCCCGATAGCAGTGCCGATCGCAGTTCGCCCGCCGGCGTATTGCGATAAGCCGGCAGGGCATCAGCAATATCCAGTCCCGCACCGAACTGCGTTGCCGTCGGCCCCGGCTCTACCAGCAAAAAGTCGATGCCGAACGCCGCCACTTCCTGCCGGACCGCTTCAACAAAACCTTCGATTCCCCATTTAGTGGCGTGATACAAACTGAAATCAGGGTAGGCGATCTGGCCGCCTTCCGAAGACAACTGCACGATGCGCCCGCCGCCCTGCTGCCGCAAAAATGGAATCGCCGCGCGGATAAGCTGAATCGAACCCATGAGATTGGTGGCAATCTGGCGCTCAATTTGCTTATCGCTCAGCTCTTCGGCTGCGCCAAACAGGCCGTACGCCGCGTTGCTTACCACAATATCAATCTGCCCCGCCCAGGCGAACGCAGCGTCAACCGCGGGCTTAATCGCTGCTGTATTGCTGATATCCAGCACCATCACCTGCAAATTATCGCCGTATTGCACGCGCATATCTTCTAATGCTGCTTCACGCCGGACGCTTGCCACCACCCGATCGCCACGGTCCAGCAGGCTTTGACACATCAGGCGACCCAGGCCGCTGGATGCGCCGGTTATTAGCCAGGTTTTCATTATGGTCATCTCCGTTTAGTAAGCCGGATAACAGCATAAACCGGTTTATTGGTGGCATAATCTCCGCAAATCAGAATGGGGTGGTGGGAAATATCCAACAATGAAGCGTCCTTCCTGGAACGAACTGCAGGCGGTGAAAGTCATTGCCGCGCAGCGCAGCTTTAGTCGCGCTGCTGACGTGCTCGGACTTAAACGTTCAACGCTCAGCCATATCATTAAAGGGCTGGAGGCAACACTTGGCGTGCAGTTGTTCCATCGCACAACACGTAGCGTTGCGCTGACCGAAGCGGGTGAAATGCTGATTGCGCGTCTGGCACCGTTACTGGCGGAAATGGATGAACTGCTGAATGACGTCACCGCCAGCGGTCAGCAGCCTTACGGCACGTTGCGCATCAGCGCCAGCGATGCGGCAATCAGCCTTCTGCTGGAATCGGTATTGCCAGCATTTATCCAGCAAAAGCCGGGAATCGAAATTGATTTAGTTGCACAAGGTCAACTGGTGGATATCGTGGCGCAAGGATTTGATGCGGGCATCCGGCTGATTGAAGATGTGCCTAAAGACATGGTTGCCATTCCTCTGAGCGGGCCGCTGCGTTTCGTTACCGTAGCATCGCCCGGTTACCTGGCAGGACGACCTGACATTCGCCACCCGCAGGACATTATGCAACATACCTGTCTGCGCCAGCGTCTGCCTGGCGGCAAACGTTATCACTGGGAATATCAGCAGCATGAGCAACAGTTTGCGCTGGATGTGCCGGGCAGCCTGACCCTCGACAGCAGCGCTTTAATGGTGGAAGCCGCTGTCGCAGGGTTAGGTGTGGCCTATGTGCCAGAGCCCTACGCCCGGCAGGGTCTTGACACTAAGCGGCTGGTTACGTTACTGGAAGAGTGGACGATTGCGTCTCAGGGTATCGCACTCTACTTTCCGCAAAATCGCCACATGCCTGTCGCATTGCGACTGTTCGTTGACACGGTAAAAGCAGCGATGCGTGCCTGAAATTAACTCAGCTGATTCGGCCAGCGTACCCGTCAAAACGGGTTACGGATTAACGGTAAGCAAACACCGAGCGGTTCAGACCCATCGTCCGCTTTAAACCGACGCTACCTCACCCACTCCGATACCTCTGCGGCATCGCATAGTCAGTATCAGCTATCGCGTTAACTTCACGTCATGCCACCTATCTGACTACCCGTTTGCATTCGACCTTACCCGTCATTCATCTTCGTTCGACCGTCTGGCGTCATTCTGCCCCTGCCTTCAGCCAGGCAGACGCTGAAATAGCGTATCAACCGGGACGGCACAAAAAATATTTACCTAACAAGTGTTAGATAGGTGTTGACGCCTATCGAATCACCCGCTAAGGTTTATCTACCTAACGTTAGTTAGATAACTCAGCCCCCAACTTTAAGGATCATGACCATGACAACTAAACTTCAGCTTTTCACTTCGCCTTCAGCCTTTCCGAATCCACAGCGTCTGCGTCTGTTCATGCACGAAAAAGGCATCGCTGACCATTTTGCCGAGACCATCTATGACATGTCTCCTGTCGGAGAACAGCGTGGCTGGCGTCATTTGAATATGAATCCGTGGGGCGAAACGCCTACTCTGCAACTGGCTGACGGTAGCTACATCTCCGAAACGGCAGCCATCGTTCGTTATCTTGATCAGGCGTATCCCGGTCGCAAGATCATGGGAGAGACCGCACTGGAACAGGGTCTGGATAACATGTGGGATAACCGGATTTGGGTGCACATCCTGTACCGTATCGTAACCGCGTTCCATGTGCTGCACACCGGACTCGGCTTCAAGCTGGAACTGACCAAAAATGAGGCCTGGGGCGAACACTGCCGTAAGGAAGCGCTGGCTCACGCCGCCCTGGTCAATCGTCATCTGTCAGACGGCCGCGAATGGCTGCTCGGCGGCGATGCCCCGACCTTCTCGGACATTACGCTGGCAACCGCCATCGCCTTCTCGAAATTCCCGGTCAATGCCACGCCACTGGACGAGCGTTTTGAGTTCCTGGATGCGTACTGGCAGCGCTGGACAAAACGTCCTGCTTTCCAGGCAGCCTACGCCGATCGCAGCAGCGGCATTCCTGAGCTGGATTCGCCAGCCCGGTAATAGCTTCTCAATGAAAACGCCGGTACGCCGGGATCGCCATCCTTTAACTTTCCCGGTGACCGTAGTGGTCCCGCTAGAATCGGCTGGCGATGCCGCTTTCTGAATCATGATGGAACGGCTTCTGCCTGAGCACTCTGGTCGCATTGAACGCCGTGCTCTGCCTGATAATCTACCTGTCACACGGTAGGTATTTGCTGTAAAATAGCCTTCTTTATTGAACAGATCGTCCCTGGACGAAAGGCACAAAGATGAGCGTCAATTCTAAGGAAGCCATTTTGTTGGCGGCCAAAAAAATTGCCCAATCGCAGGGCTACAATGGTTTGAATTTCCGCGACCTCGCGGAAGCTGTTGGTATCAAAGCGGCGAGTATTTACTACCATTTTCCCAGCAAAGCCGATCTGGGTATTGCCGTTGCCAGACGCTATTGGGAGGACGGTGCGCTCGCACTCGAGATGATCGAATCAGAAAGCCCATCTCCGATTGACGCGCTGCGTCGCTTTCCTGAAATCTTCCGCAGATCGCTTGAGGCCGACAATCGTCTCTGCCTGGGCAGTTTCATGGGCGCTGAAACAGATACTTTGCCGGTTGAAATGACCAATGAAATCCAGAAATTTGCTGAAGTAAACATTGCGTGGCTCAGTAAGCTTCTGGTGGCTGCGAAGGTGTGCGAATCAAGTGAGAGTGAATCCAGAGCACGTGCAATTTTCGCCGCTATTGTGGGTGCCCAGCTTTTTGCCAGAAGTCGCTCGGATATCTCGCTTTTCGATGCCCTGGTCGATTCATACCGCGCATCAGGACCTCTGCCTGCATAGCCACTGACAGCGACCCGCTTTGGCGAAAGATAAAACCGGGTAATAGCCCGGTTCGTCTCTCATTCAGCCTTTCTCTGGTGTTAGTAAAACTGAACATCATTGATCATACTTGTGTCATCCCACCATCCACACAGATTTCTGCTCCGGCTATATAACTGCTTTCATCGCTTGCGAGGAATAGTGCAGCACTGGCAACTTCTTCAGGCCTGCCCATTCTTGATAACGGAATGGTGCTGATTATCCCATTACGTAGCTCTTCAGAGGCCGCAAGCATCATTTCCGTATCGATGGGGCCAGGGGCGACAACATTTATTCGAATGCCACGGGCGGAGAGTTCTTTTGTCCATGTGCGGGCAAAAGAACGAAGTGCTGCTTTACTGGCGCCATATACGCCATATCCCGGCGTGCCAATCACATCGGCAATCGACCCGATCAAAACGACGCTCGCGCCCTTCTTCATCAGGGGAAGTGCTGCCTGCATAGCAAAAAGCGGTGAGCGCACATTCAGGCCGAAAATAGCATCAAAATGTGCCGGGGTGACGTCATCAATCATCGAGTATTCTGCCATTCCGGCATTGATGACCAGCACATCTATCTGGCCAGACTCTGCCCTGATTACATCAACTATCCGCGTCAGTTCGCTTATCTGGCTGACATCAGCACGAACGGGCCTGGCGGTGCCCTTTATGGTGTGGCTGGCTGCTGCTAACTCCTCATTTCGGCGCGAGGTCAGCCAGGTCGTTGCACCTTCACTGGCAAATCGCTGGCTGATAGCCAGACCAATGCCTTTTGCTCCGCCGAGTATCAGGGCAACTTTATTCTCTAATCTACGCATCTGCTCACTCCTGTCGGGATGGAAAACAGATGATATAATTTTTATACTTAATAACAATTACGCACTTTGTTTATATCAGGTATCGAGGAATATATCGCTATGGCTCAAATTGAGAGTAATGACCTGACAGACATAGGAAAAACCCGACCGGTACTGGAGAACATCACCAATAAATGGTCAATTTTAATTCTCACCGTACTTTGTAGTGAACCCGTGCGCTTCAATGAACTCCGTCGCCGACTGGATGGGATTACGCACAAAGCCTTGTCCGATGCGCTTAAGCGGCTTGAGCGCAATGGATTGGTGCATCGAAAGGTACTGCCGACTTCGCCGGTGAGTGTGGAGTACAGTCTTACATCACTGGCACAGACGCTTCAGGAGCCTTTTAGTGCGCTGTATGGATGGGCGCTAAAACATGGTGCGGAAATGGAGCAGGCTCAGTTGCGGTATGATTCCCGGCATGCAGAAGAGGTTTGTTGAATCATCCTGCAATCCGGGTCCAGCAGTCGCCTTTGATTGACGCTGTTTTGTCCGCGAAAAGATGATTACATTTATTCAGCAAACTTATCCGCGGCTCTGCCGCTCAGCAGAGTGTTACTCACCGACACGCGGATTGATCGCAGGGAAGACCCGTCGTTAACATTAAAAGTAACTCCGCAAACAGAGGCAGGGAAAGTATGAGGGAGATTGCACCCGAGGGCATAACCGGTATGCCGTCACGCACGGCAGAGTATCTTTGCCGTCAGACTGCACGCCTGGTGAAAAGAGGAAGCCTGACCCCGGAGACCTGCCAGCGTATCTATGCTTTTTGTGGTATCAGACCGTCAGATACTCAATGGCGTCAGTTTCTTATCCCGGTTCTTTGCTGTCTGGGATTACTGTCACTGGTTGCCGGATCGGTGTTCTTTATTGCCTGGAACTGGGCGTGGCTGCCGAAGATGGCGAAATTTGCCCTGGCCGAACTGCTGATCGTCGCGCTGGCGGTGGTGGTCTGGTGGCGCTGGTACAGCACGCTGGCACGCAGCGCATTGCTGGCAGCAGGGTTAAGTTTCGGCGCCCTGTTTGCGCTTTATGGGCAGATTTATCAGACCGGGGCTGACAGCTGGGAGCTATTCCGGGCCTGGTTATGCGTTCTTCTGCCACTGGCGCTGATTGCCCGGCAAAACAGCCTGTGGTTTTGCAGCTGGCTGGTCGCTAACCTGGCGTTCCAGCTCTATTACACCACGATGCCGACCTCACTGCTGGATCTCGCCGTGTCTGACAGCTTCACCCGACTCCCGTCGGCGGTGCTTCACGGATATCTGGCGCTGCTGGCCACCTGCCTGATTATCAGGGAAGCGCTGGCCTGGCGGGCGATAACACATCATCCGGAGAGCTGGCTGGCAAGTCGCTGGTTCTCACGGGTGATGGCTGGATTTTTACTGCTGCTGCTGACCACCATCGTGGCCGGGAACATCTCTGACTGGGACGGTGACAACCACTTTACTGATATCACGGTCGGCTGGGCGATCACCCTGCTGGCAGGTTATTACCTGTACCGTTACCGCTATCAGGATCTCTGCATGCTGACGCTGGGCATCGCCAGTCTGACCGTTGTTGGTTGTGCGCTAATCATGCGGTTATTTCTTTACGCCTACGATACGGGCGATCTGTTTTTGACCGGTGCCCTGATGGCAGTCTGGCTGGCGGTAAATGGTTCGATCCTGCTGAAGTGGCAACGCAAAATGGTTGAAAAGGAGCCGATCGATCGGGTTCCGGTCAGGCTGACCTTACTGACAGACACGTTGCGTCAGCAGGGTTTGCTAAGCGCCTCGCAGATTGAAGAAATTCAGCAACGCGATCTCGCCTCCGACCTGCCCTGGTATCTGAGGCTGGCGCTAAGCGTCGGTGGCTGGATCGCAGCGATCATCATTCTGTTACTGCTGATACTGCTGCTCTATACCGCTGACTTACTCGACCAACCGAATGCCGCCACCCTTATTCTTCCTTCACTGCTGCTCGCCGTCATTGCGCGCGGCCTGCTGCGCAGTCAGCGTGACGGTAAACATCACCTCGGGCTGGCATGGGCAATTGCGGCGACCTGCGGGCTGATATCCGGCGTTCTGCTGCAAATCCACAGCAATGACGTCAGCTTCCTTATGCTCAGTTCACTGTGTGCAGTGCCGATCCTGGCCGCGATGGCGGTGGCTATGCCCGACCGCACTTATCGATTTATGGCCATCACTGCCCTGACCTTTTTTCTGGTGCTGGCGGGCCATTCTCTGGCCCGGCTGTCCCTGTCGCCGACGGCTGGCCGCCTTGCTGTTTGCGGAGTGGTGGCGGCGATAACGTGTTGGTGGCTGTGGATCGTCAGTCATCAGCTGAGGTTACAGGCAGGGCCGTATGCTGACGCGGTACATCCCCTGCTGTATGGCATCCCGGCTGGTCTGATGTTGCTGAGTTTCCTCGGGATAAACGCGGCGTATCTCACGGATTTCATCTGGTCAACTGCGCAGTTGACTACGCTTCAGTCTGCGACAGGCACAGGGATCGCGGCAGGCTTAGTGCTGAGTGCACTCAGTCAGAAAAGGAATGGCCAGTCGCTGTTTTCGATTATCACACTGCCCGCCGCCCTGATCTGCGGGGCTGTCGCCCTCTATGCACCGGGTATTGGACTGGGCCTGTGGTTTATTCTGATGGCGCGTTATCAGGGAAGTCAGGGATTACTGGTGGTCAGTGGCGGTTTCATGGTGCTGTATGTCATTGGCTGGTATTACTTCCTGGCGGTTACTCTGCTGCAGAAATCCCTGCTGCTGATGGTCGGTGGTCTGGTTTTACTGGGGCTGGTATGGGGAGTCAAAAAAGTGTTACCCGCACCAATCGGAGGTGCCAGTGAGAATGCGTAAACAGAGCCGATGGCTGGCAGGCGCAGTGATAGCGCTGGCGCTGGTGGCCGTCAATGTCAGCATCTGGCAAAAAGAGCAGGTGCTGAAACAGGGCGCGGTCATGATTTTACCCCTTGCGCCGGTTGACCCGCGATCCCTGATGCAGGGTGATTACATGGCGCTGAATTATACCCTGACCCGACCTCTGGAACTGACGTTGTATCAGCAGGCTGAGACCTGCGGCGCGACCCTGTCAGCGCCCTGCCTGCCCACCAGCGGGACGCTGATTGTTGACCTCGATGCGCAGCGTCATGCGACTCAGGCCCGGTTTGATCACGGTGAGCCTCTGCAGGCGAATCAGCTACGGGTGAAATACCATCAACATTCTGGCTCGCTGACCGTCGGCACCAACGCCTGGTTCTTTCAGGAAGGCCATGGCGAGCGTTTCGCGCAGGCACGTTACGGGGCATTCCGCGTCGGGAGCGATGGCACGGCACTCCTGACCGATCTGCTTGATGAGCAGGGTAAAGCGATTCAGCCTTAACTATGCCAGACGCTTACTGGCCTGCCAAACAATACTCTGACAGGCGGCTTTAAGATCCTTCCTGCCAGGATGCCCGTCACGGATCGCCACGAGGCTCTTGCTGGTCTGTGGAACCGGTTATCGATCATCGCCTTAGCGCTGATATTTACTAAGATGCTGAACGTTCCGGCATCAGTTGCCAATGCGATCTGCTGAGTTAAACCGGCCGGAGAGGTGTTATAAGCGGGCAACGGTCAATCGGGTGAGTAAAGCGGTCGGGACGGAAGCGGAGTAGCACAGGCAGATTATGGTTGGTGCAGCAACCTGTTGATACGCTACCGCGCAGCAGGTTCTGTCTGCTTACCCAGGTTGCCTGCTACCGGATGTGGCACGGTAAAGTACGTAACCGTCGTAATGCTTAATGGCGTGCACACTACGCGGGTTCGTTTCCCGGGGCATCTCCCCGGGAAACGTTGATAGTCGTTGGTACAGAGATTGCGGGAGTAATAAGCGGCGGTTAGCCCGGCAGGTACTCGGCTACTGCTCGTTTTTACGCTGCACATCCTCTGCGGCAGAAACGCCGGTGATGTCAGAAAGCCCATCCTGATCGATTTCAGCCGCGGCACCATCAACAGTCCGGGCCATCATGAGTAAGTCCTGCAGTTCGTGCAGCAGAATGGCCGCATCCGATTTCAGCACCTCATCGGTATCCACGGACTCAATAATCGTATTGATGGCCTTTCCGGCGCTTTCCATCATTTCAGTCACACCGCCCTGCTTACTCACTGCAAGCACCAGCGCGCTGATCAGAAGCGATTGAGCCTCGACGCGGGCAGTTAACTGTTTGGTAGCCGCATCAATTTTAGAGATTTTGGCAAGCATACTTAACACAACGTTTTTCATGGGAAATACTCTATAAAACCTATATTTGGCAGTTAATCAGGTTGAGGAAACGCTGATTAACCATTTCCACTGGTTCACTGGCTGAAAATAATTAACAAAACCTCTGTCGGATTACGCTATTTTTTGACCAGCGTAAGCCTCTGAAAATTTGCCACGGTTACCGGCCTGCCGCATCCAAAACAGACTGCTCCGTGAGCACCTTTCTTCATGTCAGACAGGAGAGAATAGGTAAACTTCCTGTCACCGCAAAACGGGCAGCGAAATTTAGCGAACCTCATGAATACACATTAGGATCATCCCCGGTAAAAGAGGACCCAGCATGGCAGGTTAGCGTTAATTGACAAGCACATTTACGTCAGCAGCGATTTATTGAAGGAGAACAGAATTTTCGTCCTCTGCCGGGCTGATGAGAAAGATTTTCTGGCTGAAGAAAACAGCTCAAAACCGGACCGACCCTGAGCCTGTTTAATCAGCATCAGGATATCAGCAGTCCCGCTTAGCGCCGCCAGCCTGCCGCTGGCGGCCTGGGGCGATACGGCAGGCACACTGCCACGGTTAGCCGCTTATCGGATCAATGAGTTAAGAAACCCGTTAATATTTCCGCCAGTTTTTCCGGCTGCTCATCGGGAATAAAGTGCCCGCATTCCCCGATAACCGCACCGCTGACCTGCTCAGCCACGGCGCGCAGCGGGGTCGCCATATCCGGTATCGAGCCCTGATCGGCACTGACCGCCAGCAGCGGCAGCGCCAGCTTTCCGGCCTGCGCGCGCTGGCGATTCTGGCCGGCCGACTGCTCAACCGCCCGGTAATAAGCCAGCCCGGCCCGCAGCGCGCCGGGCTGCTGATACAGGCGCAGATATTCAGCGCGCGCCGCCGCATCTATCCGGTGCGGACTGGCCGCTTTACGGTTAAAGAACCAGTCCAGGTAGATCGCCTCCCGGCCGGCAATCAGCGCTTCCGGCAGATCGCTGACGCAGTGGAAGGCGAAATGCCAGGTTTTCCAGGCGTTACCGCCGGCCACGGGCAGCGAGTCAGGCAGCGTAATGCCCGGAATGCCGCCATCCAGCAGCGCCAGCCGGCTGACCTGCTGCGGAAACTGCGCCGCCAGCGACCAGGCGACCCAGGCACCGATATCGTGTCCCGCCAGATGAAAGCGCGTGATGCCGAGCTGCTGTAACAGCGCCATTACCCGCTGCGCTATGCTGTCATTAGTAATGAAAAATTATATTATCTTTTTGTTTTCACTATATTTTAAATCTGATCTATAAGGGTTTTTCCTGCTGGATTTTCAAAAATTAAATCTTTGTTTTTCAAAGTCATACCAATGGTTTTGCAGAAGAAAAATGAAGAGTTTTTGAGCAGAACTGTCCCGACACACCTGCTGTAAAACAAGCGCAACCTTTACCTCACAGAGGTGTTGCACACTAATCGTCACGTTTATTTTTTGCTCAGCGGCCGCCTGGGTTGATTAATAAAAAGGAACTCATGATGACAACTATCTTTATGAATTTCTTATCTTTTTATATACCCCGGAATTCAACAATAAAAAAATCATTTTTTTTACCGCTTATGCTTGCTCTGCGAATTGAGATTGCTAAGATAAGCCATATAGCATCAGCGTCGAATAAAAATCCTGACTGATCAATTAACAATCAGTCGTCTTGTTTTACTGATTCGCCAGACAAATAATAAAAGAATGCTTTTTAAGCATTCATGTTGCATCACCTCATATTAATCTGCCCTTTCATTGGTGAGGCGGATATTTTTTTACGCATTTAATCTTCCGTCAAATTTTCAGTGACCTCAACCGGCCAGCTTATATTTGGCGCATCATGAGGATCAATACGGTATAAAGCTGCCAGGTAGGTTTTCCACTTCATTAAATTGTTTTTTTCTTCTCTGGTCAACTCACCCACATCGGATACAACATTCAGCATCCGGATTTCACGATCGGCTTCTGAAAGTAAATAACTCTTTTTTTGCAGTGCCATTTCGTAAAGCGAGTGCTTATCAGGCTCGGGCGCATCTGCCCAGCAAGGCAAGCCTTGCTCATCCGCGCTGCGTGCTTTACCTGAGGGTGGCTGCACGCAATATTTTGCCCAGATTTCATCTGATACAGGCTTTACATCATCCGGCCAGCTTCCATTTTTTCTGTAATCGGCCTCACTGTCCATCAGATAGAATGAGTTTGTCTTTGCACTAAATCCATAAATCATAATCACTTCCCTATGCTCCACCAGAAACATGCTTTCTCCTGTTCACCAAGGAAGATGGTAAACTCACGTTTTGAATAAGAATGGATACTTGGGTTGTAGGTGCTTTTATGGCCGGTTTTAGTTAACGTCACCTGAACCCCCCAGCATGCGAAAGGGAACGTCAACGGAAACAATACAGAAGTCCTGTTATCTTCTCTCGATAATTTCCCACCCTGAAAAATCAGGCCGCTAAGCTTATTCTTGTACCACCAGTAATCGCCCGCCTCACCGCAGTCCAATGCATTTTTCATTTCACGCTGGATCCATTCTGATAACAATCCGCTGTCATTCTGGTTTTGTCCCCAGCGTTTACCAGTAATATCCCCGTTGTCAGAAAGCTTCACCTCCCCCAGACGGATTTCCCCGAGTACATCAAGGCTCCCATTAATGTGAAGATCCCCGTCGAGCTTACCACCTGTGAGAGGCAGAAAGTGCCCGCAGCCTTTAGCCTGATACCGTTCATCCGCCTGACGCAGATTAATCGCATGACCGGGCCCGGTGGCCTCAGCCACCGGCAAGGCCCCGCCTGCGCTTCCGCACATAATCCAGGCGGTTAAGGCGCTGTCCCAACGGACTTCAACGGTTCCGCTGCTGACAATTTCACCCCCAAGCAGTTCGGTATTTACAGATGAGAAAATGGGATATGCAGCGCTTCCATTTATGGAGAGCGTACCAGGTCCTGTATTTGCTTTTCTGGCCTTAAAAGCGAGCCGCATTCCATCGCTGAATGCAGGCGGCGGCGGAACTATACGCGCAACATAAGTATTAGATTCTCCACTGTCCGTGGCGCAGGTCATTGAGCCCTGCTGAATGGCTGTAACCAGCCCCCCTTCCGGTAAAAAAGGGGCGTTATCTGCTGCAGCGATATTCGCCCCAGTGACAGCTGATGTGCCATGTGCAACGGTGATAACCCACGCCGGAATGTAGCCTGCATCGACGGATGGCGTTGACTGTGAGCCGGTCTTTGCAGCAATACCCGCTTTAAGTACCAGCTCACAGACACCTGCGCGTACCGTATTCTGTGCTGTACCTGAGTTGCCGGGGCCGCTGAACGCAACGGATGGCTCCGCCGCGTTATAGTACGGCAGTAAAGTCGCACCAGAATCCTGATCGGCATAAGCAGCCTGAATCAGATAGTTAATGCTGTATCCTGCCATCTCCGGCGCTTTCAGCGGGAATTCCGTGGTCGTAGTCACAACCCCCTGCTTCAGGATGGTGTCTGACGTATCGGCTGCAAGTGAAGAATACGCGGTATTATCGATATTCTGCTGACTGTAAATCTCTCCGGGTCCGACACGGATGGTCATCGAAGCAGGAACAGAGGGCGTACATACCAGCCCACGCAGATAAGTAGCAGTTCCCATCAGGACTGCCGCGAGTTTTGACAGGCCAGTCATCGCGTATTTATTTGTGTTGAGCAGGTCAGTCTCAAGCGGAATAGCGCCCGGATACACAATCTGGCGATCCATACTATCTCCTGTAAAAAAGGCCGCCCTTAAGGCAGCCCTGAACTGAATACGGTAAGACGTAGTTTTATATAATGCGCACCCAGACAAGGGTCCCTTCGGGTTTGATTGCTGCTATAGCGCTGTAAATCTGCGGGTCTTTAACAAAGCCGTAGATCATTTTCTGAGACGCATACTCGCCGCGGGAGGCGATGCTGTAACCTGAAGTGCCAGAAGCATACCCGGCGACGCAGGGGATCCCCGCTCCCGCCGGCCGGTGCACAATGATAAATGCCTGACACGGCAGAACACAGGAACCATATCCGCCTGCTGCGCCGTAACCCGTCATCGGGCCACCGTACACACCTGTATCCATAGGCCGTTGTGGCTCAAAAATGACCGGCGTGTGTCCGGTCATATTCTTAAGCGTGTCAGTGATGGACTGCCGCGTTCCCTTTTCACTGAACAGGCTATTCCTGATTTGATCTCTGAACACCTCGTCGGGCTCACCCATAGCCCGCTGCACTTCTTTTCCGAAGAAATCATGTGCTATCAGATCAAGCCATCCCTCGGTAGCCGTGCCAATCCTCGTTTGTAATCCCGCTAGGGTAAGTAGTGAATGGCACCAGGCCAGAGCCTGTGCACCTGCCGTTAAAATACCATCCAGAATCGGGCTGTCCGAACTGAACCATGCGGGTGGCAGCAGTTCCCGGAGCCTGTCTTTAATTTCGTCCTGATCACTTTTCGCCATTTAACTCACCACGATGCTGCCGACACGGATAACCTCTTTGTCCGTAGCCGGAAGATCAGACGTTCCGCCGTTGAGGGTTACCGATGTGACATTAGTGATAAGTGGGCTGGTATCATATGCAATACTCGAAAGACGTGAACAGGAGAGCAGCTGCCCCAGTCTGAGGCCTGTAATGTAATTTTCAATCGCAGCACGAACCATTGCAGCGACCACAGCATGTTTATCTGCAGCTTCAGTTGTAATGACCATAAAGACCCTTGCTTCAATAACCCTGGGGCCAAACACACCGAAGGCAACGGTAAAGGCCCTCACGTCGTCGATGGCGCGCCGGGCGCGATTAAGCAGATCATCGTCTGGTTTGCCGCTGCCATCATCAATAATGGCGTAGAAATATCCTGGCTTATGCTGGCCATCAGGTATTTCATTTTCTGTCAGGGTGTAGGTAATACCACTTTGCAGCGTGGATAATGCATACCCGATAGCTGATTTCGTTGCCCGGGAAAGCGAAGAAATCCACGCCACAAAGCGCGTCCGGAAATCATCGTCTGATTCGGCATCTTTGCCGTCAGAAAAAGGAGCCGTATTGGTAACGGTATCAACATCAGGTACCGACCCCATGATGACGGACACCATGCCGATCTGTGCATTACCGGCCGCGCCGGCATTTTCCGCTCTGACCATTGCCTCAACAGAGCGCACACCGGCACGCATAAAATAAGCGACCTGCCCGGGGTCGTAACCCGATTCAGTTTTAGCCATGTCAGAACGCGACATGCCCTCGATAACGGTATAGGTCTGCGTACCGTCTGCTGTACTGACTCTGGACCCCACAGGGATCAGTGCCGGCTGCGTTGCGGTAAAGCGGCTGAATGTCACTGTTCCGGTTGCCTGTACTGCTGACAGCCGGATAAAGCTGAAGTCCGCCATCCAGCTATCAAGGTCTTCGCCGGTACAGGTAGACGCACGGGTTGTTACCAGCAGCCTGACAATAAGCTGCTGTATCCACATCACTACACCGGCATTTGACTCTGCGAGTGAACGAAGAATACTGCCGACAGACAAATCCACCAGCCCCCGGACCCGTCCCTGAAGGGCTGCAATCTGATCACTCACCAGCTCTGCAAAGGATTTCAGATTCAAAGAAGTCATACAGTTAGCCCGACACGTCAAATATAAGGGTTTCCGGGGTACCGTCGATGGCATCGGTATAACGGATGATGACACTGACACCCTGACTGATAAGACTGAGCGTAACTTCCGGTGGCGGTTGCTGAGCAACAGCCTCCTCAAGCAGAAGTTGTCCACGAATCAGTGCCTTCCATTCATTCACATGAACGACGTCACCTACCTTGGCGCCAAGCCCCGCGCCGTATTCCGGATGGAAAAGATATTCACCCGGGTTGGTCATAAGCCGTCGAAGGATGCGCTGTTTCCCGCGCTCCGTGCTGCTGACCGGTCGTAGATCGCCAGCCGGTGAAATATTCAGATCACCACCGGTGAAATGCCAGATGTCATACATGAGATAATTTTTGACCTATTGTTCTGTCCGGCGTCATGGACAGACTTCCCCTGCCAGTTTCCAGATGTCTGTGCCCGTTATAGATGACCCGGATGTTATTAACCGTACCCGACTTACCATTGAGGTCACTGATCTGTTTCTTCACGACAAGATTGCCATCCATCAGGACGTCGCCGCCGGTGAAATGATGTGCCGGTGCGTCATAGATGAGCCTCTCTTTTGCACTCAGCATGACCTCCCCGTTGTTAAGGAACTTCAGGAGCGAGCCGTTCTGATGCACCAGCCAGAATTCCCCCGAAGGCGGCCCAGGACAACGGTCTTCATCGTTATAAAACTGCCCCGCTGCCATACCCACACCAGTGAGCCCCGAATCAAATTCGACTTCTGCCACTGCACCTATCATCGGGCCTGCGGCCATTCCCCAGCGATTACCTACCCAGGGTGAGCTGAGCGGTATCCAGCCTGTTTCTTCTCCCGTTGGCTGCAGCTGAACTTTTACTGCATAACTGTCCGGATCATAGGCGGTGATGATGCCCTGTCGCGTGCCGCTTTCACCCGCACTACTCTGGCGTGCCGTTGCCGCCATGATATTCAGCAGCGCTCTCATCGCCCGATTTCCAGTGCCGTGCCGTGGTTCTTACCCGACATATGCATCGTGTAGCCTGTTTCCAGGCTCAATGTGCGCCGCACCCGATCGCAGCGGTAAATCTGGTCGAACGGGCTCTTTGTACCCTGTATTCTTACCTGCATGTCTGGCATGAGCAGGTTGTCGCCTGCCGTTGAGCCGCTGAATTTCATCTCGTGCTGTACCACCTGCCGGTAGATGGACTGCGCCAGCGCATGGGCTGCCTCTGGCGTTAATCCGTTGCGTATGACGCGATAGACCTGAGTTTCAGAGGAGGTTTTTCCGGGGACTGTGCTTTTGCCCGGGCCTGGGTAAGAGGCCATGAACTGTTTATTCTTTCGCTTAGCATTCCAGCTCAGCACCTCAACCGACACCCCTTTTGCAATGGTCAGCGAGCGTGAAAAAGACAGGTCATCGGAGATATTGCACTGTGAATACGCCTGCATGCCTGGCGGCTGCCACCGGATGACATAGTCGTCGGGACTCGCCGGGTCCCGTTTGGGTTCGAAGTGCAGACTGTCGCCGTTCACATAAACTGAGAAGTTTTCAATACCCGCCAGTGTGGTAATGAGGTCCCATTCAGTCTGCTCGCCGGTCAGATGCGCCGTATCAATCTGGTAATACTCACCAACCCGCTGCGTCGTTGCCGTGACCACCGGCGTCAGACCATGACGCTGTGCCAGCATGGTCGCTATCTGTGAGCTGGTGAGGTTCCTGAAGCTTTCACCCGGAGTCTTTGCATCAATCAGCCTGGCGGTGAAATCGCGCCCTTCTGCCGATATCTCAAACCGTGCCGGATCGTAATGCCAGCTATCGATATTGCCAGTGATGTGCTTTTTCTCATCAGTGCCTGCCCGGGTAATGATCGATATGAAAAGCTCGACCCTGATGGTGGTCTGCAACGCCCACCAGTTCAGCATACTCATGGCCGGGGGCAGTGCTGAGATGGCCAGCATAAGATCAAAAGTCCCGGCGCCACGAAAGGCATTGTTCTCTATACTGAACGACACAAAGGGCACGTCCATTCCATTTAAAAAACAACGCCCGCTGATATGGCGGGCGCTGGATCCAGTGAGGGAGTTGTTGACGTCCATCGTTAACTCGCCGGGCTGGTGGGAATTTTAAGTGTGCGGATACCGCTCAGATGCGGATCGGTGAGGTCATTTGCCTCGGCAATGCTGGCCCAGAGAGACGCATCGCCATACTGCTCTGAAGCCACCTGATACAGGTTACCACCCGACAGCGTCACCGCTCTGACACCATCAGCCGTCTGGCCAGAGTTCACGTTTTTGTTCAGTCGCCCCAGTATTTCCTGCAGGCGGTAAAGCGCGGGAATGCGCGTGGTGTGATCTAACTGCAGGAGAAGATTGCTGACGGTTTTTGAAATGGGATTACCGGGCACCAAACCTCCCAGTGATGTGATGTCTGCGGCTGCGGCTTCAAGTAATGCCAGCTCATGCTCAACAATGTTGCGTGCGGCGACTAGCGGCCTGATAACCGCCTGTATCTGCCCAACCGTGGCATGGGCAAAATCGGTAACCCGCTTCACGGCCAGATGCAGGACGTTAACTGCCTGCGTGACGGCATCAATGTTGATGATATTGGCCAGCCCCAGTGAACGTCCGAGGTCACTGTCGATCAGTCCTCGCAGGGCTCCGGTCAGTGCATCCACTTTATCCGGGAAGCCCTCATTGCTGACAACTGCCACCTCGATGGAATAAGGGCGGCGCCAGACAAATTCATAGACCGGGCTGAAAGCTGTAATCACGACTGTAAAACGATAATCATCCAGCGTCAGCACTACGGGGTGCCCTTTATCCCGCATCAGCTCCAGCGCACGCACTCGTTCACCGGCCAGTGACCCGATGATAATGCCTGACCAGGTCAGGGGCTCGTACTCGGTACCCAGCACATCAATAATGTGCCGGCCGCCAATTAGCTGATGCTGTACGGTTTTCTGCCTGCCGCGAATGGCAATGCGTTCAGGGACTTCAAATTGCATGAATTCGAACTCACCTAACATCAGGCGTGTAATCGTCGGATCGATACCCTGAGCATACTGCGTCAGTGAATTCAGTAGTGACATGCTGCGTTTGCCTGTATCAGGAGTGACTGACTTCGGGGTATGGGAACAGCCGGGAAAAGCGGAAGATCATGAAGTTTGAAAAAAACGGATATGCCAGAATCACTGTTGTTGATGACGTAAGAGCCGTATTCAGTTCTTATCACCAGCCCTGAGCGGAGACCCACCTTAACCGGTATCTGACGCACTGATTAACAGTGAACAGGTCAGCAAAAAGTTTACGGTGGGCTTAACCTTTACGCACCGTTGTCTGCTGACCGTCCAGGCTTATGGGTTAAAACCTGCTGGAGCTGGTTAATTCACGAGGCATGACTGTTACGCCAGTCATCAACCATTTCCTTTGAGACTTCCTTTTTATAACAGACCGGTGCATATCCACCCTGCTTACTCCACGCACTTCGCCTCCCGCAGCTGCTGCCATTGCGCGCAGAGTTAAAAGGGCATGCACACACACCGGGATATGATGCGATTGAATCTTCGATAATAAGCTGACGGATTTGATCATCGGTTTGCTTCGACGTTTTCGCCTCCGACATACCAGCCCAAAAGACACTGGTGGCCATAAGAATAGAAAAGATAATTTTGCTTTTATTCATGATCCCCTCCAGAAGTGAGAGGAATAAATTAGCTCAGCACAACAGGCTGCAATCGAGTGAAAAAGAGGCAATATATTACCTGTTCTGGTGGGACGAATTACCTGACAAAAACCATATGTCGATAAAGCCCGTAGACATGCCCCTGACATGGCTTCTTAAGGCTTGATTCTGTTTCATGACGGCTACTGCATTTAGTGGCCGAAGGTTCACTGAACCTGCCGCTAGGGTGTTGAGAGTGTGCCGGGCTGACCCGGATACACCATCAGCATTGATGGATCGAAAGCGCTGGTGGTGGAAGGTGCCCTGGCGGCCTGTTTACTGATGCCGCTCATTACGGTAGCCACCAGCACCTGGCGCCCTTCGTACGTCAAAAGAAGGTTGACGGGCTGTGAGTCGTGACTTGCGGTCACTGGCGGTACCGGTGGGTACCGGCCGGTTTTACGATACGCCTGCTCCCGAAACTGCTGCCTGTCGAAGTCCGGCTGAGAAGGCGTCCAGGGCTTATAGGCAATCCCGTGATCAAGCGCATTCTGACGAGCCAGCCGGTCACGTTCCGCCATTTCCCGGCTCTGTGATACCGTGCTTCCCGGATACAGGGCCGCCAGCGTTACGGCAGAGATGATGCCAGGCAGCCCGGTAAGCGCGGCAGTGAGTCCGGTCAGCCCTGTGGTGGCGCTTTTCCCGATAAGCAGATCGATGCCCCAGCCCGCCAGCTTAAGCGGTGACAGCAATGCGCCAGCCGCATGTTTAATGACCCAGAACCCACCGCTGATGCCCGCCAGGCCTGTAACGGCCAGCGCTGCCTGCCCTGCAAACTTCGCCATCTCAGGGTGTTTGTGGGCAATGTCTGTCATTCGCTTAAGTGAGTGCGTCAGGCTGTCCAGCCCATGCGTGAAGGTGTCCAGCAGGCCGCCATCCCTGCCCATTATCAGCTGCAGGTTCTGCCATTTCTTGTGGAAGTCAATCGCTTTGCCGTTATAGGTGCTCCCGACTGCACCATAGGCATCATTCAGTCCCCGCGCGATGCCATAGGCTTCAATACGATGATGAATCGTCTCAAGCTGCCTGTCGATCAGGCTGAACATTTTGCCGCCGGCCCGCCCGAATATCAGGGCGTTCTCACGCTGCTTTTGCTCATCCGTGTAATGATTCCTGCGGTATATTGGCAGGATGACTTTTTCATAGTATTCAACCGGTGACTTGCTGAAGAGCTGCGGGTTGATAAGCGGATTGCCCCGGAAACGCCTTACGCCGCCCAGGCTGTTGAGTTCAATTTTGCTGGCATCCCAGATACCCATTTTCATCAGGTCATGAGTCACCTGATTAGGCAGCCTGATAATACCGTTCAACCGGTTATAAGCGGTAATCAGCGCATCACCTGCTGAACTGCCCTTCAGTTCACCGATGATGGGCTCAAGCTCGGCGAATAATGCTTTATTGCTGAGGCTGAACGCGGAGGTCCCCGCTTTGGCCATAAACTGGCGGTACTGGGTGAAATCGACATTGCCACCTGAAGACTGAATGGCGCGAAAAGCAGCGTCCATCAGTTCATTAAAGCGCTCAGGGCTTTTCAGGCCACCCGCAGTTTCTGTGAAGCGCAGCATATCCATCTGCTTAGCGGTGGTGGCTTCGCGCTGATGCTCATCCAGTCCGCGTGAGGCGAAGGTGATACGCGCCAGCACCGGTGCTGCCAGTTTTGCCGCGCGCAGCTGCTCATCAAGCGTTTTTGCACCGGATTCGCTGAATACCCCCTGCGCCTCCACCAGATATTTCAGCATGTCAGTAGCAGATGAGCCTCTGACACGTGTGGTTTCCACGAAATGCTGTGCTTCCTCCATTGCAGCCTGACTCATGCCGAACTGTCTGAACTTCTCGGTCATGGTCTGGTAACGGGCCGCCTCATCAACGAAGCCCTTCAGCATTCTGAACCCCATATAGCCGGTGGCCAGGTTGGTCATGCCGTCTGAATATGAGCCTCCGCCAGGGGGATAACCATTTCCTCCGCCATGCCCTGCGCCGCCGCCCCAGCCGCCCGGTGGCACACCGTTACGCCAGCCATGCCACCAGCCACCCTGTTCTGAAGGCGAAGCCAGCGCAGGTCCCCCGCCATGGTTACCATATCCGCCGCTGCCGCCTGCAGCTGCAGCGCCAGCGGCGAGAACAGGCAGCGTCATTGCCGTACCGAAACTCCCCGCAAACAGCGGGACGTTACGGGAGGCACGGTTCATGCGTTGTGTCTGGTCTGCAATCTCCCGGATCGCACTGGCATACTCACGGGCACCGCGGAATGTGCCAGAAAACTGATTATTCAGGGAGCGATTAAGTGCCCGCAGCGCAGATGTTGCCTCGCGGGCGGCGCTGCTCAAAACTTTGATGTTCTTTGTGATGGTGACGAACTTCTTATTGAGTTCGATCACATCTTGACTCACCTGCAGCAGATTGCGCGTGATCTGGTCATCCAGCGCAAGGCGTACGGCTACGCGGTAAGCCTGAACATCCATAAAGACCTCGTTTTACGGGCATAAAAAACCGCCTGATCGGTTCTGCTTGAGGAGCGAAGCGAGCTAGAGCGACACTGAAATTTAACGTTGAATTAGCGATAACTGGCTTCAGTCCCTGTCAAAGGAGCCTTAGGCAACAGATCAGCTCGTCCGGTTATTTGAAAAATCCCGGAATGCACACTCGGTTTATAAGCGAACTACTGGCGCTCAACTCAACTTTATCGCTAAACGATGCAACCAAGACGAAGTGGCTGCGATCCATATCAGGCTGAAGCTATTTTGTGCAGAGATGACTATTTGCCCGAAATGGGATGGTGATACTCACGACCTGAGATGGGATGCCATCGACACCCATAAGCGTCTGCTTAATGAGAATGAGTTTTTGCAGAAACCATAGCGGTGACCATCAGTCAGGACGGGGCATTAGAAAAAAAACGGCCCTCGCCGGTTAGCGTGCTCTGTAATATGTTTAACGAGTTGAGTTGGTATCTATTCTCGAGCTTTCTCTATTGTCTGGCCTTTTATCTTAGTGGCTGGCTGCTCCTGCTGATCGTTTATACTGGAACATTCCACCAGGTCCGGCCCTAAAAAGCCATGTGGCTTTGAACTCTGCCTGAGCGCTAAAACAAATTTACTAACCCACCATTAATAATGGTGTATGCATCCCAATCTTTGGAAATATTAGGATGCTGTTGTCGTAAGATGATTGTAACCAATAGACTATTTTTCTGTTAACGGCATGTATTCTTTCGGCGACAGGTAAAGCTGAGCATCACGCTCTAAGGTCGTGTCTATATATGGTGCGACATATGCAGCAATAGCCTTATAGGCACCGAGCCCATCAGGCGTAGAAGAAGTCAATGCTATTTGAGTCTCCCACAGCTCATCTTTATCTTTTTGTTTAAACTTGGCGAAGTCGTATGCTTTAAGTGAGATAATTATCGTGTAGAAAGTATCCGTAACCTGTGAGGTATAACTCCCCGTTACACCATATGTTGGCGTATAAGTTGTTGAAGAGCTCAAGGTCCCATAACCCTTGCCATAAGAGTTTATTGTTCCGTAAGTCGTTGATGAACTCACACCAGTCTGTCCCCAGGTAGGTACGGTCACATTCCGCGTTGAGCTTTTGGCGCCAGTTCGGTATAGGTCTAAAAATATGACCTGACTTGCCTTGTCTGGGTCAGTTTCAAAAGTAAATCCGCGGGATGAAAGGGACTGTCTAAGAACCTGAGCCACCTGCTTATATAACAGGCTATTTTGGTTAAAATCCTCCTGATTGAGAGGAATCATCATATAAGACTTAGGTAGAGTAGAGTTTGCTGAGATCGCCTTGATTCCGACCAGATCTTTTGGCTGGGTGGCGCACCCAGTGAGTGCAAACGCAACTACAACCCCCAAAACCTTCCTCATTCCCTTCTCCATAGCAGTTTTTATAAGAGTTATCCTAATCAATAGCCATGAATATGGGAAGAACACTAAACAGAAATCATTAGCGAAATTCATTTTTATTAAATTTTCACTGATGCGTGCCGATACTCAAAGGCATTTATCATATGGAGAATTTCAAATGGAACAGCCTAATCCCCTCGCAGCCCTGTCGTTAATCATCTGGTTTCTGATGTTCATACCCTGCTTACGGATGGCCCAGAAAGCAGGGTTTGGCTGGAAGATGGCTATCCTGCTTTCCTGTCCAGGCCTTCATTTCCTCATGCTTTTCGTCTTCGCTTACAAGAAATGGCCGAATGCTCCCTATCGATAGGCACTGATCATCTATCAGGATATGGCAATTAGAACTATCCGTGTATCTTTGCCTAATTAATCAACGCATGGATGAGCATAACGTTGGATTCTCCTAAAATCAGCGTCGTCGAATTTATCAGGCGCATAAATGAAGGCAGCACTAAGCCGATTCTTTGTCGATGCGATGACGGCAAGAAATACATCGTAAAATCAATGCCTTTAATGCCACCCAAGCATCTTCTGGCTGAATTCATTTCTGCTTGCCTAGCTTACGACCTGGGTCTTCCGTTACCTGATTTTACCGTCGTTTATATCCCTGATGAGCTGCTAGAATTTTCACCAGAACTCAAAAGTGACATTAATCCAGGGTATGCGTTCGCTACGCTTTACATTGAAAATGCCGTTTCTTTAACGTTTGCTCAATCAAGAAACGAGCAAATTGTGCCGATCGATGATCAAAAGAGAATCTACTTGTTTGACCGATGGATCATGAATGGCGACAGGAGCCTCTCTGCAATAGGAGGCAACGTGAACATGCTGTACGACGTTCAGCATGATAAGTATTACCTTATTGACCATAATCTAGCCTTTGATCAAAATTCAGATGCTGGAGATTTCGACTACCACGTATACTCTCACAAATCGAGGAAGTGGACTTTTGACATGATAGATCGTGTCGTGCATAAAGAAAAACTTCTAAAAACCTGTTGCCGTATGCCTCACTTCTGGGAAGATGTACCGGATGACTGGCGTAGTGATCAGGATTTCATCAACAGCATTGAGACTACGCTCATTAGAGCCGAAACAGATGATTTTTGGAGCAGTATCACATGACAACGCCTTGCTTATACAGCATCGTTCGATATTCACCCTATCCGGAAACTGAAGAGTTTGCGAACGTAGGTGTTGTCGTGTGCGCTCCAAAGGAAAATTTTTTCGACTTCATGATGACAAGTCGAAATGACTCTCGCGTTAGGAAGTTTTTTCACGACGATTGCATTTTCCCTTTAGCTAAAGATGCATTCTTTAGAGAACTGGGATTTGCAAAGAGCACTGCCATTGAAATAAGCGGTGCGCAGTCTCTTTCTCAGTTTTTCCACTACTTTACTGCCAAGCGCGAATCAATCTTTCACTTCAGTCAGGCCAGAGTTGTGCTTTCAAACAACCCTAGAGAAGAAATGAAAAAAATCTATGATCGTTATGTAAACCATAGTGATTACACCAAAACACGTAGAGAAGAGGTTTTAGCCAAAGAACTAAAAAGAAGCATCGACAGAATTGATGCCCTGAAAAATATGTTCAAAAATCAGACGATTAACGGGACGTTTGCAAAGTTTTCTATGCCCCTTGTCGCCAAGAGAAATGACGTCATATCTCGAGCGATTAAGCCGCTAGCTTTTGAGCAATCCGAACCCGGAAAGATGATGGAGCATGGTGACACATGGGTAATGAGAGTTACTCGTGCTGCAGAAGAAAAGTTACTCGAAGTAAAGGATGTGTTGTTTACTCTTGAGGAACCACTCTCGCCTACCTTAGCCCAAGTTAAAGTGCTTGATTCCATAAAGCTCAATTTAGACAAGCATAATATTGCGCATGTTCCTGCTAGCGATCATCGTTCGGCCATAGAATTCGCATCGAATATCATCGTTGATAGGTCATGATTGCAGGGCCCTTTACTGGGCCCATTACTAATGCGTACATCCGCACTTTTTAAGTTTTACATGTACTCCGCATCAGACAGACTAAGCTCAAATCGTCTTTTTTATATATGCTGAAACCTGAACTCATCAGGAAATGTTGGCATAGGAGCATGTCAGTCAACCTTATACAACCTCTGGACTTTTTCTGATTTAGTAGACTTTGAAACCTCGCGATATCACCACATAAATCGACTCCATTAACGGGTCAATCTTCCTGACGTATGCAGGTCCAACGAAAGGCCGCGGCGGAATGCGGTCGGTACCGACTTCCTGCCAGAGTCCAAGTTCACTTTTGGTCCCGACGATGGCCGCCAGACCAGCCACCTCGCTCTCAATGGAGTCTCTGAGTTGGCCTGAACGCAGCAGCGGCTCGTCTTCGGTGTAACCCAGGCGGACGCGCTCAGCTTTCGTCGATGCTGCCAGCGGTGCCCATGTCTCAAACGGCCCGACAGCGGGCTGATAGACCCCGATTTCTTCCTTTGCCGTTTCCTCAATCTCTTTGACAATGGCATGGAAACCCAGCTCAAGCTCAGCGGCGATTTTGGCTGAGGCAGACGACAGTTCTCTCGCAAACTGCTTAAGGTCCATCACTTACCCTCCTCCCACCTGCCCGTGTTCCAGTTATAAGCACCGCCCTCAAGCTCGCCAATGACCACACCCATGGCAATGCGCTCATGGGGCATCAGCGCTGTCAGGCTGGGAAAAATAACGCTGAACGGAACCCCGGACTTCATCAGCCAGCACTGGTTAATGAACCCGGGGTTCCGTGCGAGTTTTTTGCAGCGGTCTCCGTGGCCTCATCTTCTTCCTCTTTCGACTTTTCGCGCAGCCAGGCGCTCACCGCTTTAAGCCCGCTTTTACCGAGGATGGCCAGCATGCTCTCAATCTGTTTCGGGTTCTGTGGCACCGGATATTCGTCCCCGTCAATGTCAGCAACCGCCGCAACCGGAAAGGCATACATGTTCATGTACATCACGTTGATGGCCATTTCCGGGCCGACTGCAACCGTCAGGCGGGATTCCTGCACCGGGTCCAGCTCGCGCAGGGTAATGATGCGCCCACCAGCATCCCTGACCTGATTTAATTTCACCGCAGATTCCGCCACTGCGGGCGGTGATGTTTCATGCACTCTGACCTGCACCATTATTTATTCCTCAGTTCACTTTTTTACGGCGGTTTGCCGTCCATGACAGAGTCTGGTTCACCGTCTTCTCGCCCTGCTTGTTCCCGGCATCGGTGAGGTGAAACGACACACCTTCATACCGAAACACGCTGACCGTACCATCCGCTTCGGTGATGGTTTCGGTAATGGTGCCGCGGGGCTGATCGATGCCGTTGTAATAGTTGTCTTCCCACTTCGCCCAGAAATCATCGAGCGTGGCATCCATACGTTCAGCCGTGATGGTGCCATGCCAGCCGACGGGGATTTGCAGTTCGTCAGTAATGCCATTCAGTGGCGTGATTTTTTGGGTCGAGACCTGCGGCTTAGAGTCAAAACTGATAATTTTGGGAATGCGCAGCCTGCCCGTGGGCGTATTGATATCGACAGCAATGTCGCGGCCTACGGTATAGCCAAGAGTTGGCATGGGTTATCTCCGGATTAAGAGTGCCGCAGCCGTTAGCGGGATGAGTCATTTGAGACGAAGATGGACACGCTGCCGCCCCCTTCCAGGTTCACCAGGAAATAGCGTACAACGTTCAGGTATTTCACCTGCACATCGGCCGTCATGTAGCCCAGCGCAACGCGGGAATCCGGGTTGTTCGTCGCATCGAGGCGCACCGCGAAAGCCGGCCCGCCATTCGGATCACCAATCATCTTCAGCGTCTCAAGGTTTGACAGGAAGGACTCCAGCGTACTTTTAGTCTCCCGGCGCAGGTCTGTGGTCTGATTGTCACCGACCACACTGCCAAAACTCGCGGCAATGGTCAGTGACAGAAAGTTGGTCATGCGGGTGTAGGTGTCATCGTTCTGGGTCGGATTGGATGAAGTATTACGCCCTGACCGCATGCCGAAGTAATTGCCGCCCGGACAGGGATTGGTGATGACGTCGAGGCGTGCTGAATTTATGGCACCGATTTCCGGTACCGAGTAAGGTCGCCCTGCAAGCTGCCGCTCGGTGGCAATGATGCCGGGGATGCGTTTGTTGAGGGTGGAAATATGTGGTGATCGGGCTGCAATATTCGCCGCCTCGAATGTTGCCGGCGCAACCATGCGGTTGATACCGTTAGCTGTGTCCTTCCAGGATGGCCAGTCACCCACGATTAGCTTGAAATGCCAGTCGTCTACGCCTGAGTTGTTGAGTGCTTCGGATAGGGTTTTACATCCGGCTGAAGCCGCGCCCTGCGCTATGATGTAGGCACCCTCCGAGCGGGCAAACGCTGCCATTGCGGGCCAGCACTCTTTGCCGGTCACATCAATCAGATTGATAACCTGAGAGTTAGTGCCACGCAGGGCATACATGCCTTTACGTGGTCCCTCAATGCTGTCGGTACCGAGGAGTACAGCATCGGTGATGCCGGTCGCGCCGTCAGTTCCACCGCTGAACGTGACCTCTTTAACCGCAGCCTGGGCAGGCGCTTCAGATTCGGTAACCGTCGCCCGCACCAGCTGGCTGGGACCCCGGATATTCATCTGGCCCTGATTCACCGCTTCAGCCATGGCTTTCCAGAGCGCATCGCCTTCGCCCGTAAGGTTATCGAACACCTCAGCACTAACTCCCGGCAGACTGATGGTCAGCTTTTTCGAGTTAACCGCGGTTCCGCTGCCGATGCCCGCGATAATACGGTTTCCACGCGTCCCGCTGTAGAGTGCCGCCAGCTGCAGAGCTGACTTACCGGCCTTTTCACAGAGCAGGCCACTGGCAGGCGTGTCGCGGCCATTGGTGACGCGAACGCAGTTCAGGTTTGAGGCACCCAGCTGAAGTGAAATGGCAACGGCCGTGGATAAGTCGTACGTCCGTTCTTTCGGCGTGCCCAAAAAAAATGCAAGATCGTTATCTGAGCTGATGCGAAAAGCGCTGTTAACCGGCCCCCAGCTTGCCACACCCACCAGCCCCAGCCCGTCGGTCGGCACGCCGTTAATATAACGCGCTCGTGGCGGAACAACCTGGACGTAAAGGTCAGGTGCCGTTAATGCAGACGTGTTGAGGTCGCCGGTTGAATAGATCGGCATGTATAAATACTCCGGATTAATGAGCTGATGCTGAAAAGAAAAGGTGTTACCGCGTGGTCTGCTGCCCGTTAAGGGTAACAACGGTCCGGGTAACTTCTGGTGCGGTCAGGGTCTGCGTTGTGGCGTAATTAACGCTGAAAATCAGGTCGCGCCGGTAAACATGCCAGTTTTCCGACCTGTCCGAATCGAACTGTCGGGCGTAAAGCAGCTGCGCGGGCGCGCCATCGTCAAGATCGATGTGACACTGCTCAGACAGAGCAACATCAATGGCGCTGCCGATCCGGTTTCTGAGCACAGGTGTGGGTGCCCAGACGGTAATCTGAAAATCTTTTATCTGCCTGCGCAACTCCCTCACCGCCGTGCCTGCGGTCGTCACGAGAGCCTTAATATGCTTAACCATAAGGACACATACTTTGCTGCCCACTATGAATGACAGCGGTAACAATACAGTGAGTGAGTGAACCACCTGTGCAGCCGTGGTTCCCGCTCTGAACTGAAAGCTGAATTCCTTTTCATCAAGGCTTACCCGCACGTTAGTGAACGCCGAAGCCACACCGTAGACGCCTATCAAGCTGCCGTTTACGGTAATCTGAAGGGAGGGTCTGCCTTTCGCAATGACCCGACAGGGTCTGCCCAGCGCACTACCAATTTTACGTTCTGCCGGTAATGGCCATACAGAGATGTGAACGCCGCCCTTCCCGATATCCTGCTGTAAGTCGCCAGACACTGGCCATCCTGGATAGATTTTCACCGCAGCATTAACGATGCCAGGTAACTGAATGCCGCCGGGATACACCACGTCAGCGACCCGCCTTGCCAGGAAATGTGAGACATCATCGACGCTGGCCATGTTATACAGTCACCTGTAAAGCAGTGAACCGCCAGCCCATGGCGGTCAGTTCGGTGCCGCTGATGACATAACGATGACCCGTATCATCCGTCACAAAGTCCCCCGTATGCACAGGCAGCTCCCTGTACGCTGGCATCAGGATGTTATGCCACGCGCTGCGCACTTCACCCGGTAACTTCAGCGGGCTGTGCTCACCGCCCCGGCTCAGAATAATACTGGCTGGCCAGCCGGACATGATGAGCGTTTCATTCACGACGGTGGTGCCACCGTACTCCTTAAGCCCGGCACCGGAACCCGCCTGACAGGCACGGCTGATACTGACGAGCCGCTCAGATCTGACACACAGGATGGGTTGTAACAGCGGCAGCGCTGCCACGTAAAATGTACCTTCTGCTGAGACCAGAATATCACCCACTTCAAATCCCGCCGCATCAAAGATCCCAATGCGGGTGGCCAGACCAAAGCGCGCCGCCCGCATGTAGCCATAATCGGTGATGAATGACGCAGTGAACTGTTGCAGAGGTTCTCCGTTTAAAGGGCTGAATGGTGACGTCGCACGGTAATGACGGGCCATACTACCCAGACGTTTCGCCGCCTTACCGTTACCTTGGTTCACCTTCGCGGCCAGTTGATACGCGTCCATGTCAGCACCGGGTAACGGGTGTAGTGCCATTGCCCAGCGACGGTCCCGGTGGAATACCGAGCAGTCCGCACAGCTGACGTCGCCACTGATTGTAGAGACGCGTGCGGTCTGACACTTCTGAGCGGTTTCGCTGCCAGACAGCAGCCTTATCCGTATCAAGATTGTCTGCCGCACGGGCAATACCACTTTCCAGACCTGCCAGCGTCGCCAGATAGTTCACCACAATGGCTTCCTCTTCAGCCCGGAGCGAAGCCAGCCGGTGCGCCAGCGTCTGGTACCGACCTGACGTGACCAGCGCATAAGCCGCATCACTACGGTCGTCCGGCAACGCGTCACCCGTCATGGGATAGCCCATATAGCGGCGTGCATCGGCAAGCTGCTTTAGAGTCAGCATGGGTTACCTCTTCAGGGGACGTTCTCGCTTAAGCGACTGCGCGGGGTTAACCGAGCAGTAAACAGGTGTGTTCCGGTTTAATGTTCTGACAGCCCCATGCCGCGGCGATTTCATAGCACACACGGCGGTACTGTTTGTACATGGAGACTTCGAACGACATGTTGGTGCGCGGGTCGGTGATCATGATGCGGTCATCCGCCATATCACCTTCTTCCGGTAATGCAGGTGCCCGGGTAGCCAGAATGATGGCTGAGCGGCTGAAGGCAAAATTGGCAACAAACTCACTGACAACGTCGAATTTGGTTGTAGCTTTCATATCCTCCAGCAATCCCGGCTCATTAATAATGATGGCTTCCCCTGGTGTTACGTAAGCTACTACATATTTATGTTTACCCAGCAGCACAACACTCCCCGGACTGACAGAATCAGGGATATCAGGTTTTGTATTGGGGCTTGTAGCAGCCACAGGGATGATCACGGATCCAGCCTCAAGGTCGTCACCGACAGACAGTTTTTCTGCTTTTGCACCTGTGTTTTCTGCCACACCCGCCGATTCACGCAGGGTAAAGCCATGCAGTTCGAGCAGGGTACTCTGTGCACGCAACGCTGTGGTACCCGCCTCATTGGCTTTGGTCAGTTGTGCCATGGTGCGTAATGCCGCACCCGCAGTAGTATCAATGACACACTGCAGATCGCTGAGCGGCGCACCATTGTCGGTGAGAATTTTACGCACCTGCGCCGTGTCGGTAAGCGTGTCTTTGAATGGTGTTTTACCCGCTTCCCCCGCTGCACGAGACGCACGGCAGAAGAGCTGACCGAGGTCAGCTTCAATTTCATTGACCAGCGTGCGCATTGCCTGGGTGACCTGGTCGCGTCGGATACCGTGATAACCAGGACCTGATTTAATCCCTTTCTGCTGCTCACCTTCCCAGCGGAACGGCACCATGCGGGATTTCGTGATGGCCAGCGGCACGTTGCCAATGTCCTGGTCACCGTCATCCGGTGGCAACTGGCCAGGTTTAACATCTTCAGCTTCTGAGGCAGGAGTCACAGGAATACGGATCGGCTGATTGAGTGCCGCGCGCTCTGCGGTTGCGTCGAGTGTAATGGATGGGATAAACCCGCAGAGCTCGCGGGATACAATGTCCAGCGACTGATACAGGTCGGGAATGAGTTGGGTAAGGGTATTAGCCATTCAGGGAGGTCCTGTTAATCGGTAATCTGCACACCCGCGCACGCTCTCGCACTCTGCTCCTGAGGGCTGAGGGATTCAAACTGTTCACGGGTAAGCGTGTTGGGGTTGGTGTGGCCATTGCCGCCGCCGGAACCGCCGCCTGATGCACCGGTGCCTTTGAGGATCTGATCTTTATACGGGTAGTGTTCAACGAGAATACTCAGCGCTTCATCAAAGCCGGCTGCTTCGCCGGGTTTGATCGCACTGAATATTTTGTTTCCTTCGCGGTCAAATGCCGTGACGGCATCATCCACTACCTGAAAATTGCTGCCGAAGCGGGCTTCCACCAGGTCAGCCGGAATACTCATCTTCTCGGAGATAAATTTCGACCGGGCGAAACTGCCGCCAATTTTCTCCGCCGTGAGTTTCTGGCTCAGATCGTCGCGCTCTTTAACGATCGGCGCGTACTTCTCTTCCAGTACCCGGAGGGCTTCGGTGCGGACCTTTTCGACTTCACCGGCATCCACCAGTGTTTTGTCTTCCAGGTTTTTTACGGTTTCCAGCGCGACCAGAGCAGCGGCCGGATCGTCGATGCCTTCAAAGGTCTTCAACAGGATTTCCGCGGCTTCAGCACGTTCACGATGTGACTTCGCCTCACCGTTCAGACGCGAAATGGTCTGCAGCGTACCGGGCGCATCAAACATCACCTCTTTTCCGTCATCCTGCACGTACACAGGCTTGCCACCGTTTACGACAACATGGCCGTTCTCATCGAGTTTAAGTTTCATTAAGGTTATCCAACCAGACAGGAGCCATCCGGCTCGTGGCGCCGCGCTGCATCCACAGCGGCCGGCAATAAAAAGACCCATGCAAATGCATGAGCCTGGAGGGGTTAAGCCGGAGCGGTTGTTACCGGTTTATCTGACGAGGGTGGCGGCATGGCACGGATACGCCCCTGCTCGTCTGCCCAGCGGAGTTCACTGTTAATCAGGCCCCGGCGCTGGATTTCGTTGAAGAGCGTCTCGTCTGAAAGCGCACGCGTCCGATACATGCTCACAAGGAAGTCTGCCGATGCTTCGGCAAGCGTGGTGGCACCAAAGTCACTGAAGATGGTGACGTGTCCACCGTCTTTCTCACCGGTCCATTCCGCCAGATACTGCATCGCCAGCCGGGCTGCATCGGTGAGGTCACACACCATGCGCTGCAGGGCGCTGGTCCCCGCCTCATTATCTGCCAGCGTCTGCACGACGGTGCGATGGCCGGGTTTGATCACCAGCAGCTCGGCGCCTATCTGCCGCATCTTCTCCTCAAGGTCGATAATGTCAGTGCGCCCGGCCTCGATGGCTTTACCGCTGTGCTCGACATAGCGCAAATCCGCCTCATCTTCTTCCGACATGATGGCCGACGCAGCTCCCACCGAGATGGGCCCGTCACCCAGTTTTTTACCGAACAGTACCGGCACGCGGGCAACATGCAGAATAGTCTGCTGGTCGCTGCGTGACTGCCAGTGTTCGACGTTAAGCCAGGCCAGCTCCGCAAGCGGTGGTCTGCCGTTCATGAAGCCGCGCCTGTCGCCATAAACCGGGACAAAAGTAATTCTATTCAGGCTGGTGGTGCCTTCGTCGTGCAGCTGCCACTCAAGCGCGCCGGATGTGGTATCAGGTTTCTCGCGATAGATGCGCCATCGGCCCGGATTCAGCACCCTGACCTGCTCAATTTCTCGTACAGTGAATTCATTCTCCGGATCACGTTCACTCACCACTTCGACAAAGCGCAGCATGGTGAACGTCTCCTGACCGTTAACACGTTCTGAATCGTAGTCCAGCAGGCTGTTCGCGGTCACCTTGACGAAGTATGGCCGCACCCCCCGTTTCCGTTCTTCGGACAGGGAAAGCGGCTTATCGGCTCGCGGGTGTTCAACCAGAATACCGCAGAGACCGTATGCCATCGCCTCTTCAAAGATATCAGCCAGAAAGGAATGGAGATTAGTGCCCTGCAGGTCCACATCTGTCAGCATCTCGCTTATCCGGGCAGGCACGATTTTCTCATCCCACGTCACCGACCGGGAGAACGGCTTACCGCTCAGGACTTCGACCGTCCGGGAGAACGCCGGAAACAGCGTGGCCACTGCCAGCCGGTTCTGATAGAACGCATCCTCTTCGTTGGGCCATTTGGGCAACCAGGTCTTTCCCGCAAGGCGCATGGCCGCCGTACCGCCCAGCAATGCGGTAATCATTGGCCAGCAGCCGGCCATTGACTCAATTTTGGGCGATCGCTTTCGGACGTCGTTGCTCATGATAATCTTCTGTCAGGCAGAAAATGGACGGACAGTGGTGCCTTTCGGCTGGAACAGTTCAGTGATGGCCCAGACCAGCGCGTCGAGGCGATCCGGCGATTTTTTGGCCGTAGCGGGCGCGTATTCCAGCAGCTGATTCTCCAGCTGATAGAGGTTGCCACGGTGCGCCACCCGGCCCTGCTCGTAGAGCGCTGAGATGGGTTCTGCCCGGGCAAACTTGCCCCTGCTGGCATGAACGCGAATGATGCGCCCACGGAAGCCCGCATTGCGCAGCGTGTCTTCTGCCATATCTCCGCCCTGGTTGGTTTCAATAACGATGGCTTCAGCGTGGTGTTCTTCACTGGCCCGGATGGCCCGCTTTGCCCAGCCATTCGGTGAGTATTTACCGGAGTAATCCGCGTCAGCGGAGAAGAGACTATCGTTACCGCGTCCGTATGAACTGGCCACAATTATTCCGGTTTCGTCACTCTCTTCGCTGTTGGTGGCCTGAGGATCGATGGCGACCACCGTACGTGACGGCTGCAGAGTGATATCCAGTGCTCGCGCTCCGGACACTATGGCCTCTGTCCAGAGCGCGCCTTCAGCATTGAAACGGCACGGACGCTGCATGTACTGCGCTTCAGCGGTGCGCCGGTGTGAAAAAAGCTGCACCCGATGCGATTCATTATGCTTGAACGGCCAGAGCCAGCCATCTGGCAACCCGTGTTCAATAGGTATCGCGTGTGAGTTTTCAGCATACTGCAAGGCGTAAGACTGGCTGCGGTCAATCAGTACAGGCAGATTCAGGTGATGCCACATCTCGCCACTACCGCCCCGCAGCAGATAACCACTGAGGTCGTAGTAATGGATACGCTGCATGATGATCACGACAGGCGTGGTCTCGATCGCTAGGCGGGAACGGATGGTTTCGTTGAAGCGGGTGTTTACCCCGTTACGCACCGTTTCGCTGTAGGCATCGTCAGGCTTTACCGGGTCGTCAATTATAAGACTCCCCTGCCAGCCCGGCTCCATATGCCCGGCACGAAAGCCGGTAACCTGTCCCGCAGCAGACGAGGCATATACCCCGCCGCCGAATTCCGTCCACCACATGGCTTTACTGTCAGCATCTTCACGCAGTGCCATGGGCCACATCGCCTGAAAGGCTGCAGACTTAACAATGCTGCGTGTGGTCGAGGAGTTCAGTAACGCCAGATTGTGGGAATAAGACAGGTGCATAAAACGGGCGCGGCGGTTCAGCGCCAGTCCGCGGCCCATCAAGTTGATGGTCGCCAGCTCAGTTTTGGTGTATCCCGGCGGGACGTTGATGATGAGTCGCCGGATGTCACCATTAATCACCCTGTCCAGTGCCTGCTGGATCACCTGATGATGTGGCGCGACGATCATTCTGCTGCCGGTGCGCTGCTTAAAGAAGTAGCGGGCAAAGTAGAGCCCGTCCTCTTCACACTCTATACGGCGTGCAGCGGTCCTGAAGTCAGCAGTCGTCATCCTCCAGCATTTCCCGGCGCGCCTGCCGGTATTCCTCGCGTGAAAGCAGCGCAACCTCAAGTGGGCCGCCATCTTTGCCTGTCAGTGATGTCGTGGCCTGCTCGCGGAACGCCTGCACCGTAATGTGTTTACCGAGCAGCTCAAGGTTTTTGACCTTGTCCGGCCATTTGATTTTTTTCAGGATGCCGACCATTTTGCGCTCTTCGCCCCGACCTTCAAACATTTCGGCCAGATCGAATCCACTCAGGTATCGGCGCCACGATGCGGGCCATTGCGACACGGGTTTAATGCTCATCTCATCTGTCATGATGTCGAGAATGTCCATCTCGTCAATCTCGACGAGGCGGTGCAGAACATAATCGGCATCCACCCGAACCCGATCGTTACGCTCAGCCTTCAGCTCGGCAATACGGTTTAAAATGTCATCATTTGTCATCAGACGGCAAGCCTGGTTACGGGCTGACTTTTTGCTGAACCCTGCCCGAATAACCGCCCGTGTGGCGTTGAGGTCTTTGATAAACTCACGGGCAAACAGCTCTTGTTTATCGGTGAGCTTTGCCATATTCACTCCAATAAAAAAATCGCCTTCAGGCGGCTTCTTTAAAGTTTGTTCATTGCTATGAGAATGATTCTGTCGGTGGGAATGTGATCCTTAGCAGATATTTCTTCAATATATCTTTTTGCTACATCAACTGCGCTTGTAGTCGTGTATTCGCGTCTGATATCCCAACCTCGTGCAGTTATTTCATTTTCTTCGCTCACAAAAACCCATGAGATAAACCAATCCTGCATGTGAACTTCCCTTTCGTAAATTCAAGTTGCACATCAATGCATGAGTTAATTTGATTGAAAGGTCTTTTTTACACCCGCTTAATAGCCTGACTACCGTGGCACAGAAAATGGTATGGCAGCCATCATCAGGCGCACTCGCAAATGTGTCCTGTGATGGTCATTTACTTCATGCACTGCTCTCTGATGTACTGCTGTAGTCCGGCTATCTGTTTTATAGCGATTTCGATTCGGCTTATGAGGGTGAAATAATCCCGTTGAGCGGCGTCATCAAGTCGGGCGCTGGTTGCATTATCCATGCTGGCGGAGCCGGAGGTTTTACCGGGTGGCATGGCGGGACAGCTTGCGTGCAGCAGCAACCGCTTATGGCCATCAGCAACATCACGCTGCAGCTTATCGATAGCGGCCTGAGCATCGGCTAATTCCTTTGTGTATTTCGCATCGAGCACAGCCACATCGCGCTGACGGACCTGCATATCAGCGATGCTGGCGTTCGCCAGTCTGAGGCTACTGCTTACCTTATCCAGTTGGGTTTTGTACTCGAGCGCATTCCCTCGATAGTAAAAGGCTAATGATGCAGCGGCTGAAACAGCCAACATAGCCAGCAGCGCAAGGATCAGGTACAGCTTATCCTTTAAGATCATCACTTCCCTCGACCAGGCAAAGTGCACGCTCAATATCCCGGCGGTTCATCAGCCCTTTCCACTTCCTGCCGCCGGCAAAGACCCAGCGGCGGAGTTCGTCGCATGCTCCCGGCTGGTCACCCGTATTGATCTTTTTGAGCAGCGTCGATTTTGAGAAGGCGGGAATGCCAATGTTAAATGCAAAGCTGTAGAGCGCAGCCCGCTGGTACTCACTGAGGGGGACCTTTACCAGGCTATCAACTTTTACCTGAACAGGTTGCAGGTCAGCGCGCAGCAGACTGTCGCATTCCCGATCGCTATAGGTTTTGCTTCTGACAATATCTGCGCCGGTGTGACCATCGCAGACCGTCAGCACACCGGCGATATCCGGATATGGAACGTAACGTCGCCCTTCAACACCATCCGGGCCACCAAGGAATACAGTGGCTATAAGTAAGGCTCCGCCACCTGCAGCCGCAATCAGTTTAGTGCGCAGACCCGGCGGGATGGTCACAAGTCACTCCTCCGCGCTTCCTGACAGCCGGGATAAACGCTGAAAAGCCCTGATCTGGGCAAGGGTTGCCTTTCGCTTGTAATACCAGTTAATCAGCAATGTGAGCAGTGCGACCACAATACCTGCCAGCACGCCAAGAGCGCTCCATTCAGCTGGGCTTAGCCAGTTGAGGATCCCATCTGCCACCACGCCCGCTGAGGAACCGTAAGCCGCCCCGGAAGTAATTTTATCTGCTGAAAGCGTCATTGATTTTGCTCACGCTAAAGGTCACTGAATCGCGATGACAGGCCAGCGGTAGAGTAACCAGAAAGGACGTGAAATAGGAAATGCAACACCCCGTTGAGTCACGAGAGCAGCATTACTGAAAATGAGGAGTTTTAAAATTTCTGGCAGGGGAAAGCATGAGCTGCCATGGAATGCGTCAGCGATAATGCATGTCAGATTCAGATAAACGCAGACGCCAATAAAAAAGCCTGACGCGTAGCCAGGCTTTCTAAAGGGTCATTAACCCATCGTTAGAGGTAATTTATCACAGGAAAGGGAAAAGTAAACAGGCAGTAGTTTTTCATCAGCGATACTATAACGCTAACTGATTACGCGCTTAAACACGGCTTCCGCATGTGCCTGTTCCATTTCCAGTTTACTGATAAGTCCATCGTAGAAAGGCTTAACACTCTTCTTCCAGGTGTCCAGAGAAATGGCATCCGTGATCTGTGTCAGTGCCTGATACGCAGTAGTGGATGGATAGCGCGGATAACCGCGTCCTTTACAACGCTTACAGGTTATGAGTACGGGATGACCACGACTGGCTGACTCGAAACGATCGACGCATTCCCCGCGCCCTTTACAGTCACGGCATGCAGCAGTTATTACTCCTTTACCTTTGCATAGCAGACAAATTTTCAAATCAGTTAAGCCGCGGCCGGCGCATTTCATACATTTGCGTGTTGTTGCAGCACTGTGAGCGTAACCAGCGCAGGCACAGGCTGCCAGGCACACTATTACTTTCTTTTTATTATCAGGATCAAGCCGTGCTAAAGATGGCACAGTATCGCAATATTCCAGACCATGACGGGCCAGTAAAATGATCGCTTTTTTCTTATCCTGCGGGCTGCCATTCGTTTTACTGAAAAAAGCAGCCATTCCCAGGCTGGAATGACGCTGCACCAGACCAACGGCAGCCAGGACGTCCGTTTTCTTAAGCATATCGTTATTTCCATAGTCGGATAAAAGCTGCCTTAAACCGGGAGGTGCCGAAAAAAAGCCCAGGGCTTTTTCAAGATCCATATTATCCCCTGTACATCAGAAAAAAATCATGATTATGTAAGTAACTACTGGTGTGGGAATATTTATCTTTTATTTGTTTGAAGTCAAACCAGTCATGATTCATCCAGTTCCATTAATAACGAATCGGCCACATCGGAAAACATTCACAATTCTGCATCACGGTTTACACTGATTATCCAGCCATTCCGTCGTGACATGCCTGCTCACAGCCAGAAAAAATGCTCTGATTTATGTCTGACGTATGAATATCGTGCGATTGTAGATAAGTCACCTACTCTTCGCAAAATAGGGCGGTACGGCAGATAACCACTTAAAGATTGCAATGTCCGGCATGGTCATGTGACGAGACTAACGCTACATACGTCAAAATCACAGCCATAGGCGATAAGGGTTATTTTTCTTCGAAAAATGTGACATTTGTCAAATTCAGTCTTTACTTTTCTAAATCCTAATAAATAGAAATATTTCTAATCATCACGAAACACAGTTCTCTTTAATTACCTGATAGCAGGTGTTTACCTTTATCCCGAAGCCGCTAATATCGGGGTGTAGGCAAAACACTCAAGCCAGTCAGTGCACCTCCTTTATAAGAGCTAAAATATTTGCCTATTTTCCCGGTAATGGTCCCAACTTATTGATAGTGTTTTATGTTCAGATAATGCCCGATGACTTTATCATGCAGCTCCACCGATTTTGAGAACGACAGCGACT
>NZ_JBEPNM010000007.1:0-233142 GCF_040546285.1 Pantoea sp. UYEF8
GCGAACAGTGCGTTAGCGTCCTGTCGCGAGGAGGCGTATATTACGCTTTCCTCCCTCAGAGTCAACCTCTTTTTCAGAAGCTTTTCTCCGGCGGCGCAGTCTCCTGTGCCTGCTGACCCGTCTCTCCGTAAGCCGGTGTTCCGTGTCAGTGGAGGCGCATTATAGGGAGTTTCCGGAGGCTGACAAGCGTTTCTTTAAATAAATTTGCTAAGCGCGCTTTTTTTAAACGAACGCCTTAAAAACCGCCATTTGATGATCAAATAACGCACAGAAATCCCCGTAAAGCGGAAAAAACAGGCCTGCCGCGTTGCGCTGGCGGTGCTATTCTTTTTCATTCTTCTCGCTGGATAACCCTAAGAAGGACGCTCAATGATAAAATCCGCGCGCAGCATGGCCGGTTTGCCATGGATTGCTGCCATGGCATTTTTCATGCAGGCACTGGATGCCACTATTCTCAACACCGCCCTGCCCGCTATCGCCACCAGCCTTGAACGTTCTCCTCTGGCCATGCAATCCGCTGTAATCAGTTATACCCTGACTGTGGCAATGCTGATCCCGGTCAGCGGCTGGCTTGCCGATCGCTATGGCACCCGAAAAGTGTTTATCGCTGCGGTCTCCCTCTTCACGCTCGGTTCGCTGGCCTGTGCCCTGTCACCCACGCTCTCTATGCTGGTGACCTCACGTATCGTACAGGGGGTGGGCGGCGCCATGATGATGCCGGTTGCGCGCCTGGCGCTGTTGCGTGCCTATCCGCGCAGCGAACTGCTACCGGTGCTTAATTTTGTCACCATGCCGGGACTGGTCGGGCCGATACTGGGTCCGCTGCTGGGTGGTGTAATGGTGACCTACGCCACCTGGCACTGGATCTTCCTGATTAATATTCCCATCGGCATACTCGGCATCTTCTATGCCCGCAAATATATGCCGGACTTCACCACGCCAAAACGCCGCTTCGATTTCTTCGGCTTTTTACTGTTTGGTCTGGGGCTGGTCATGATCTCGACAGGGATTGAACTGTTTGGTGAGCGTATTGTGTCAGCCTGGCTGGCGGGCGGGGTATTACTCGGCGGGATTGTTCTGCTGCTTCTCTATATAATGCACGCGCGCCGCCATCCCTCCCCGCTGATTAATCTGCCGATGTTTAAAACCCGCACCTTCTCGGTAGGCATCATCGGGAATATCGCTTCACGTCTGGGCACCGGCTGTGTGCCGTTCCTGATGCCGCTGATGTTGCAGGTGGGCTTTGGTTATTCGGCGATTATCGCCGGTTGTATGATGGCTCCTACCGCCGTGGGGTCGATACTGGCGAAGTCGACGGTGACACAACTGCTGCGCTGGTTAGGCTATCGCCGTCTGCTGGTCGGTATTACCGTCATTATCGGCATCCTGATTGCCACTTTCTCTCTGCAGTCACCCGAGGAAGGCATGATCCTGTTATTACTGCCGCTGTTTATTCTCGGCATGGCAATGTCGACTCAGTTTACCGCGATGAATACCATCACCCTCGCCGACCTGAATGACGATAACGCCAGCGGGGGTAACAGCGTGCTGGCCGTGACACAGCAGTTAGCGATCAGTTTTGGTGTCGCGGTAAGCGCCGCCGTCCTGCGCTTCTATCAGGAATTTGAAACCAGCACCGTTGCACAGTTCCACGCAACATTTCTGACCATGGGCGTGGTAACGGTGCTGTCAGCGCTGACCTTTATGCTGCTGAAAAACGGCGACGGACGGAATCTGATTACCAACCGCGATAAGAAAAAGAAGAAGACGGCTTAAGTTGAGCCCCGCGCCACCAGCTCCGGCGTCAGCACCAGCGTCTGCTGGCTGGCGTCGGGATCGTGCAGGCGATGGATTAAGGTATCGATAGCCAGTTCGCCCAGTTCATCTTTAGGTTGATGAATGGTACTCAGCGGCGGAGAAAGATAACGCGCCAGCTCAATATCGTCATAGCCCATCACGGCGACATCCTGCGGAATCTGTAAACCCGCCTGATATAACGCATGATAAACCCCGACCGCCATCGCATCATTACCGGTGAAGACCGCCTGCGGCACCGTTTCCAGCGCCAGCAGCTCAATCATCCCGTTGTAACCGCCCTGAAATTCAAAGTCGCCGTTGACCACATAACCCGGCAACACCTCCAGACCGCTTTTCGCCATCGCATTGTGAAATCCTTCCAGCCGCATCCGCGCGGTGGTTTTGTCCTGCGGGCCGGCAATACAGGCGATGCGGGTATAGCCGCTGTCGATCAGGTGCTGAGTTGCCAACTCACCGCCCAGCAGCGCATTGTCCTGGATGATGTCGCCGCGACCTTCAAACGGTGCCCAGTCCATCATCACGGTCGGAATAGAGGGATAACGGTTGAGAATGTCCGCCGACGGCAGATGACTTTCGGTACACATCATCAGCAATCCATCGACGCGCTTTTGCATCAGCGTTTCGAGACTGCGATTCATCCGCTCCTCATCACCGGCGGTATTACACAGGATCAGGCTGTAGCCACGCTGATAGCAACTGTCCTCAACGCCGCGCACCACTTCTGCATAAAACGGGTTGCTACTGGTGGTCAGCAGCATGCCGATAGTGTGGGTCTGGTTGATCTTCAGGCTGCGCGCCAGCGCCGAGGGGGCGTAGTTCAGACTGCGGATCGCCTGTTCGACTTTCTCCCGCACGCCCTCGCTGACAAAGCGATTGTTATTGATGACGTGCGAAACGGTGGAGGTAGAGACGCCCGCCAGGCGAGCGACATCTTTCATGGTGGCCAAGCGCTTAATCCTGCTGCTGCAAAAAGTCATCGATCTCCGCGCGCCACGGCACGGAGGGCTGCGCGCCGGATCGGGTTACGGCGATAGCCGCAGCGGCATGCGCAAAGCGCACCGCATCCTGCATCGGTTTTTGCTCCAGTCGCGCGGTAATAAAGGCACCATTAAAGGTATCGCCCGCAGCGATGGTATCAATCGCCTTAACGCTAAAGCCCGGAATACGCTGACCCTGGCCCTGCTCACTCAACCAGACACCGCGCCGGCCCAGCGTAATCAGTACGGTATCGATGCCTTTGGCATGCAGTGCCGCCGCAGCCCGGGCAGCGTCCTGATCGTTATGAACGGCAATCCCGGTCAGAATTTCCGCCTCGGTTTCATTCGGGGTAATGATATCGATCAACGCCAGCAGCTCATCGGAGAGCGGCGTAGCCGGTGCCGGGTTGAGGATCACCTGAGTCTGCTGTTCTCTGGCGAAACGCGCCGCTGCCAGTACACTTTCCAGCGGTGACTCCAGCTGCATCAGCAGCGCGTCAGCCTCGGCGATCACCTGCTGATGGCGCGCCACACAGTCGGGCGTTAAGGCGGCGTTAGCGCCGGAATAGATGCCGATATTGTTCTCGCCTTCACGGTTGACGAAAATCATCGCCACCCCGGTCGACTCGCCCGCCACCACTTCTACCGGAGCAGTATCAATATTGTCGCGGGCCAGTTGCTGACGAATACGTTCGCCAATGTCATCCGCGCCCACACAGGCGATAAAAGCGATATCCGCGCCAGCACGCCCTGCGGCCACGGCCTGATTGGCACCTTTACCGCCAAACGCAATCTGGTAATCCTGCCCGATCACCGTTTCACCGGGACGAGGAAAGTGCGCCAGATTAAGGATGTGGTCAGCGTTGATGCTGCCAAGAACGGCCAGTTTTGCGTTTTTGCTCATTAGGGGAGTCCGGAATAAGTGCGCCACCGGGAGGGTGGCGCAGTGCCCTGCTTTTCTTTGAGTTATTGAGTGACCAGCTTCAGGTCGACCGGATTGATCGCCTTCACTTTTTCACCCTTCAGCACTTTATCAGCGGTATCAACGCCGATCATGCCAATTTTGTCTGGCATCTGTGCCACGGTCGCAGACAGTTTGCCACCTTCTACCGCTTTCACGCCATCAGCGGTGCCGTCAAACCCCACCACGATCACATCGGTTTTACCGGCAGTCTGCAGCGCACGCAGTGCACCCAGCGCCATTTCATCATTCTGCGCAAACACAGCCTGCACGTCCGGATGGGCCTGCAGCAGGTTCTGCATCACGTTCAGGCCCTTAGTCCGGTCAAAGTCAGCCGGCTGGCTGGCAAGGATCTGGAATTTGTGGGCATCAGCAGCCTGTTTGAATCCCTCGCCACGTTCACGGGCGGCTGAGGTGCCGGCAATGCCCTGCAGCTCAATAATTTTGGCGCTTTCGCCGACTTTTTTGGCGATGAAATCACCGGCCATTTTCCCACCAAAACGGTTATCAGAGGCGACGTGGCTGACCACCGTGCCCTGCGCGGCCACGCGGTCCAGGGTGATAACCGGGATGTTGGCCTGGTTAGCCATCTTCACTGCGTTGCCGACCGCGTCAGAATCGGTTGGGTTGATCAGCAGCAGTTTGGTACCGCGTACCGTCAGATCCTGTACGTTCGCCAGCTCTTTTGCCGGGTTATTCTGCGAATCCAGCACCACCAGGTTGTAGCCCAGTTTGTCGGCTTCTTTTTGTGCGCCCTCTTTCAGCGAAACAAAAAACGGGTTATTGAGGGTCGATACCACCAGCGCGATGGTCTCTTTTGCCATGGCGCTGGTACTGAGCGTAGCGCCAAGGATCATGGCCAGTGCGGTTAACTTTTTCATCATTTCATCCTGTGTAAAGGTCAGAGTTATTTACTGCTTTTATTATCCACCAGCACCGCCAGCAGGATTACCACCGCTTTAACGATCATCTGGTAGTACGAAGAGACGCCCATCAGGTTCAGGCCGTTATTAAGGAAACCGAGGATCAGGGCACCAATCAACGTGCCGACAATACGTCCTTTACCGCCCGCCAGGCTGGTACCACCCAGCACTACAGCGGCAATCGCATCCAGCTCATAGCCGGTACCAGCCGTTGGCTGCGCCGAGGAGAGACGCGCCACCTCAATGGTGCCCGCCAGCGCAGCCAGCATGCCACTCAGTGAATAGACGATGACCTTGACGCGATTAACATTGATACCGGAGAGGCGGGTCGCGGCTTCGTTGCCGCCCAGCGCATAGATGTAGCGGCCGAGACGGGTGTGGTGCAGCATGTACCAGGCGGCGATAAATACCAGCGCCATCAACCATACCGGGGCAGGAATACCCAGCGGACGACCAATACCAAACCAGCCCAGCAGATCGGCGTTGGCATTAAAACCGGTACTGATTGGGCTGCCGTCGGTGTAGACCATGGTGACGCCGCGCAACAGCAGCATCATCACCAGCGTGGCGATAAATGCCTGCACCTTACCGCGCGCCACAATGGTGCCGGTCAGCGCACCAATCGCTGCACCGAGCGCCAGAGACGCCGCCACGGCCACCAGCGCATTCACTTCCATGCCGACCAGCGACGCGCCTACCGCCCCGGTCAGCGCCAGCAGCGAGCCCACCGAGAGATCGATACCCGAGGTCAGAATCACCAGCGTCATGCCAACCGCCATAATGGCGTTCACCGAGGTCTGCTGCAGAATGTTGAACAGGTTGGCTACGGTAAAGAAGTTCGGGCTCTGACTCGCCACCACGGCAATTAACACCATCAGCGCAATCAGCGACTTTTGTTCCAGTAACCAGCTTTTGCTAAACCAGCGACGGCTGGCAGGTAAAGATTGGGTCGTCATACCACTAAATCCTCGCTGTGTTGCTTGCCTACGGCGGCGGCCATCAGGCTCTCCTGAGTGGCTTCTTCACGGGTAAATTCGCCGCTTAAACGGCCTTCATGCATCACCAGGATGCGGTCACTCATTCCTAATACTTCCGGCATTTCAGAAGAGACAAGGATGATGCTCAGCCCTTCGGCTTTGAACTGGTTAATCAGCTGGTAGATCTCTTTTTTCGCGCCAACATCGACGCCACGGGTTGGCTCATCAAGAATCAGCACGTTGGGACGGGTCATCAGGCCGCGGGCAATCGCCACTTTCTGCTGATTGCCGCCGGAAAGCAGCCCGATCGGCTGCGCCATAGAGGGGGTTTTCACGTTGAACAGCCGGATAAAGTCACCCACCGCCAGCTGCTCAGCCGCATGCTTCAGCGTGCCGCCGCCGTGACTGAAATAGCGCAGCGCGGTCAGCGACATGTTCTCTTTGACCGACATGCCCAGCACCAGGCCGTCACGCTTACGATCTTCCGAGATATAGACGATGCCGTTAGCCAGCCCATCCTGCGGCGAACGCGTCACCACTTCCCGACCGCTGAGCCACAGGCTGCCCTGATAACGCGGCAACGCGCCATACAGCACTTTCATCAGTTCGGTACGGCCCGCGCCCATCAGTCCGGAGATGCCCAGAATTTCACCTTTGCGCAGGCTGAAGCTGACGTTATGCACGCCGGGACCGCTGACGTTATCGACTTTCAGCCGCACCTCGCCTGGCGCCTGATCCAGATGAGGATACTGATCTTCCAGTTTGCGACCGACCATCATTTCGATCAGGCTCTCTTCGGTCAGTTCGCTGACCGGACGCTCGGCAATAAACTGGCCGTCACGGAACACCGTGACGTCATCGCAGATCTCAAAGATCTCTTTCATACGATGTGAGATATAGACGATGCCGCAGCCCTGCGCTTTCAGTTCGTTGATTACCCGGAACAGCGACAGCGTTTCGGTATCCGTCAGCGCATCGGTCGGCTCATCCATGATGATCACCTGCGACTCAAAGCTCAGCACTTTGGCAATTTCGACCATTTGCTGATCGCCAATCGACAGATCGCCGACCAGCTTGTGGCTGTTGAAGCGCAGATTAAGCCGCTTAAGTAACGCATCCGCTTCGGCATACATGCGCGCCCACTGGATGCGGCCAAAGCGGTTAACAAATTCGCGACCGAGAAAAATATTCTCCGCCACGGTTAACTGGGGGATCAGGTTCAGTTCCTGATGAATAATGCCGATGCCCGCTTCCTGTGACGCTTTAGGGCCATTGAAACGGGTCTCTTTGCCGAGCCAGTGCAGCGAACCGGCGTCGAACTGATATATCCCGGTCAGCACTTTCATCATGGTAGATTTGCCGGCACCGTTTTCACCCACCAGCGCCATGACGCGTCCTGCCCGGACATTCAGTGAGGCACCCTTCAGGGCTTTTACCCCAGGGAACGATTTTTCAATGCCGTTGAGCTGCAGTAAAGGTTGCATAGCGGCCTCAGAAGGTCACACCGGCGCTGAGGATGACATTCGCAAACGGAGAACACTCTCCGCTGCGAATGACCGCCTGACTGCGCTGCGTTTGTTGTTTGAATTGATCATGGCTGGTGTAGCGGATGGTGATGGTATTTCCCTGGTGCTGTTGCAAGGCTTCGAGCACGGCGAGCAGTGCGCTATGGAGCTGCGGATTGTGCTGCTTAATCTCCTCCGCGATCAGGGCGCTTTCTACCTGCATCTCAAGCGTGACGGCCTTTACCACCGCGATAAAATCGGGCGTACCCGGTATCAGGGCTAAATCGATGCGTTGCGGTCCTGCCGGGATCGGCAAACCGGCATCGGCAATCGTCAGCGTATCTGTGTGTCCCAGGCGGGCAATCACATGAGAGAGTTCAGCGTTTAACAAGCGACCTTTTTTCATTTTTCACTCCACAGCGAAACGTTTCGCTGACAGGAGTGTATGAAAAGCCGCCAGCAACTCAATCGGCGAAGCTGAAATTTGTGATCGCTATCGAAACGTTTCGCTTACGCGGCGGGAAATTTGAATTAAGGCGGGCAGCAGGGCAGAAAAAAGGACCGCTGATGCGGTCCCGTAGTGGACGATTAAGGCAGTTTCTTAACCTGTTTAACGTCCATTTCGATGCTGTTGAAATCTTTATCCAGCTCACCGGTCAGCTCAACGGTATCTTTTGGCGAGATAGTCTGGCCGTTCCAGTGCTTATGGTCGATTTCGACTTTCATCGTACCGGTCTGATCGCGGAACAGATAATCTTCATCGCCGATCTGTTTTTCCAGCTTACCGCGTACGGTAATCCAGCTGTCATCCTTCATCTCTTCCGCCTGCTTCACCGTCACCACACTGGTGTGGTCAGCGCTGAAACCACCCTGTCGGGTCTGAACCTGCGCCGCCGGGGCATTGGGGTCGACAAAGCCGCCTTGCTGAGCAGCAAAAACCGGGGCAGAAGCCAGCATAACGACAGCTAAAATTGCAGCGTGCTTTTTCATTTTGTCACCTCTTTTCCATGATGTGTTTCGTTTTGTTGAGCCTAGTTGACCATAAGGTTCTTAACAGCTTCTTAAGAAGCAAAAATAAGCCATTTTCGCCGAAATGCGCTGTACAAGCGGCAGTCTGCTTCGTATAAAGCGCTATCACCGCAGGGAGAAATGATGCGTATTTTACTGATAGAAGACGATCGCTTAATTGGCGACGGGATTAAAGCGGGACTGGGTAAGCTGGGATTTAGCGTCGACTGGTTTACCTCCGGCGAGGCCGGATTTCAGGCGTTAAACGCCGCGCCGTGGGATGCGGTGATCCTCGATCTGTCACTGCCCGAACGGGACGGACTGGATATCCTGCGACAGTGGCGTCAGCAAGGGCAGGATGTACCGGTGCTGATCCTGACGGCGCGTGATGCGCTCGATCAGCGAGTCGAAGGGCTGCAGATGGGCGCGGATGATTATCTCTGCAAACCGTTCGCTCTGACCGAAGTAGCTGCTCGCTTACAGGCGCTGATCCGTCGCCGGCATGGTCAGCTACAGCCAGAGCTGCGTCATGGCAACGTGGTCCTGAAGCCCGACAGCCACAGCGTTACCTGCGACGGCCAGGCGATTGAGCTGAAAAGTCGGGAACTGGCGCTGCTGGAGCTGTTTATGCGCAACCCTGGCCGGGTGCTAACCCGCAGCCAGCTGGAGGAAAAACTGTATAGCTGGGACGCCGACGTCTCCAGCAATGCGGTGGAAGTGCATATTCATCACCTGCGTAAGAAACTCGGCAGCCAGTTTATCCGCACTCTGCACGGCGTGGGTTATACCCTGGGAGCGACAGAATGCGATCGGTAAGTCTGTTTCTGCGGCTTGGCATCGGTTTTGTGCTGCTGCTGGGCATCTGCTGGGCCAGCGCCAGCCTCAGTGCATGGCATCAGACGCGTGACACCATTAATGAGCTGTTCGATACCCAACAGATGCTGCTGGCCAAGCGCCTGCTGACCCTCGATTACGCCTCGCTAGATGCACCGTCCCTGCCAAAAACCCGACAGCTGCTGCGGCACCACCGTGGCGATCAGGATGATGACGCGCTGGCGTTTGCTGTCTTCACCCATGATGGCCGGCAGGTGCTCAACGATGGTGATAATGGCAGATACCTGCCGTTTGAAGCGGACTACCAGGGTTTTCATGATGGCCAGCTCACCAATGATGATGACCGCTGGCGTTTTGTCTGGCTGACCACACCAGACAAACAGTTTCGCGTGGTGGTCGGTCAGGAGAGGGAATATCGCGATGAGATGGCCGGAGATTTGATGCAGGCCAGCGTATTACCCTGGCTGATCGCGCTGCCTTTTATGCTGCTGCTGCTCATCAGCCTGGTCTGGTCGGAATTACGTCCGTTAAAGCAGCTGGCGAAGCAACTGGCTCAGCGTACACCGGATGACGGCACCCCTTTGCAGGCCGAACGGGTGCCGAAAGAGGTGCAGCCGCTGATCCTCGCGCTGAACGGCCTGTTCAGTCGCATCAGCGCAATGATGCAACGTGAACGGCGTTTTACCTCGGATGCCGCGCATGAGCTGCGCAGCCCGCTGGCCGCGTTGCAGGTACAAAGCGAAGTGATTCAGCTGGCCGTCGACGATGAAACGATGCGAACCCATGCGCTGAAACAGCTGGATAGCGGCATTGCGCGCGCTACCCGGCTGGTGGATCAGCTGCTTACCCTGTCGCGGGTGGAAGCGGATGATGCCCGCAGCGCCTTTGAACCGGTATCGTTAAAACAGACGCTGCAGGAGACGCTGGCGGCGCAACTGCCGCTGGCGGATAAAGCCGGCGTAACCCTACGTCTGCACGCAGAAGCCGAACCGGTGATACAGGGCCATCCGCTGTTGCTCTCGTTGCTGGTACGCAACCTGCTGGATAACGCGATTCGCTATACCCCTGCCGGCAGTGAAGTGGATGTGCGGCTCGCGGCCAACAGCCTGTCCGTCGAGGATAACGGAGAGGGCCTGAGCGATGCCGATCGGCAACGGTTAGGCGAGCGTTTCTGGCGACCGCCCGGTCAGGAGAAGAGTGGCAGCGGGCTGGGATTATCGATCGTGCGGAACATCGCTCAGCTGCACGCGATGCAGCTGGCGTTCAGCCAGCGCCCCGGCAGCGGATTGTGCGTCACGCTGCACTGGTAATAAAAAACCCGCCGATAAGGCGGGTTTCACAGGTTAGATCTCGACCTGGGTGCCCAGCTCGATCACCCGGTTTGGTGGGATCTCAAACTGGTCAGGGGCGCGTAACGCATTGCGCTGTAGCGCCATGAACAGCTTGCCACGCAACCGCAGATACCACGGCCGTTTGCCGATAATCAGCGACTCATGCGACATAAAGAAAGAGGTTTCCATCATCCGGCAGTTCAGCCCTTCCAGCCCACAACGGTGGAAAATCTCCTCCACGTTCGGCGTTTCGCGCCAGCCATAGCTGGCCACCACGCGCCAGAACGTCGGCGAAAGCTGCTCAATCGTCACCCGCCGCACATTGTGCACGTAAGGCGCATCCTCAGTACGCAACGTCAACAGCACTACCCGTTCGTGCAGCACTTTGTTGTGCTTGAGGTTATGCAGCATGGCAAAGGGGATCACGTTCAGTGCGCGCGACATATAGACCGCGGTGCCCGGTACCCGCACCGGCGGCGATTTCTCCAGTGACGCAATCATCGCCTCCAGTGAGTTGCCGTGCTCATGCATCCGGCGCAGCAGGCGGAAACGTTCACTTTTCCACGTCGTCATAATGATAAACATCACCAGGCCGAGGCAGAGCGGCAACCAGCCACCCGAGAAAATTTTGACCAGGTTGGCGGTAAACAGCGGCACGTCGATAAACAGCATCAGCAGCAGGATTACGCCAACCGCCAGCTTGTGCCAGTGCCAGTTTTTAATCGCCACGGTGCAGGAGAGAATTGAGGTCAGCACCATAGTACCGGTCACCGCAATGCCATAGGCCGCCGCCAGATTGCTGGAGTGTTCAAAGCTGATAATCACAATCAGCACCGCGAAATAGAGCACCCAGTTGATCATCGGGATATAGATCTGGCCCGATTCACGCTCCGAGGTATGAATGATCCGCATGCCGGGCAGATACCCAAGACGGACCGCCTGGCGCGTCAGCGAGAAGACGCCGGAGATTACCGCCTGCGAGGCGATTACCGTCGCCAGAGTCGCCAGAATCAGCATCGGGATCAGCGCCCAGTCCGGCGCCAGCAGGAAAAAGGGGTTCTTAATCGCTTTGGGATCGCTGAGCAGCAGCGCGCCCTGGCCAAAATAGTTGAGCACCAGTGACGGCAGCACCACGGAGAACCACGCCAGCCGGATCGGGATTTTACCGAAGTGGCCCATATCAGCATACAGCGCTTCTACGCCGGTAATCGCCAGTACGACGGCGCCCAGTGCAAAGAAGGAGATCGACTTATATTGCAGGAAGAAGTTAACCGCATAGGTGGGATTAAGCGCCTGCAGAACTTCAGGGTTCTTCATGATGCCGTTAACGCCGAGGATCGCCAGCACCAGGAACCACAGCAGCATTACCGGCGCAAACAGCTTGCCGACCATGCCGGTTCCGTGTTTCTGAATCGCGAACAGCAGCGTCAGCACCGCAATCGACAGCGGCACGATAAAGGGATCAAGCGACGGAGCGGCAATTTCCAGTCCTTCTATCGCCGACATCACTGAAATCGCTGGCGTGATCACCACTTCGCCATAGAAGAAGCTGCCGCCAATCAGGCCCATGATTACCAGCACCGCAGTGGCGCGGGCACCGGTATGACGGCCCGCCAGCGACATCAGGGTCAGAATTCCCCCTTCACCCGCGTTGTCGGCCCGCATGACGTAGCTGATGTATTTCAGTGAAACCACCAGCACCAGTAGCCAGAAAATCAGTGACAGAAAGCCAAATACCGCGCCGCGTTCCACGCCGAAGCCGAACTGGCCGGAGAGACATTCACGCAAGGTATACAGCGGACTGGTGCCGATATCCCCATAGACAACACCAATTGCGGCCAGCGTTAGCCCACCAAGTGACTGCTTATTATCCGAGCTCATAGAGTTATCTTTTGTTGGAGTCTAAGAGGCGCAAAAACCCCTCGCTCAAGCCATCAAAAAGCGCACAGTATGCACGTATTGCCGAAAATTCCTATACCCGGTTAACCTGACCACCGGCGGAATGCGGCGGTTTTTACCTCAGAAACCGCGGCTTATGGCCGCTTTCCCGTTAACCGAATCTTCTGAAACAAAAAAGCTGACAGCTATCAACGCTTTCACGCATCATTATCTATAGAGTAAGGCGCTTGCTTAAGCGCGGCGGCCCGACGATCGTAAGGACATTGATGTGATTATGGCTCAACCCCATCTTTTGGCAGAAAGAATTTCTCGCCTCAGCAACGCGTTAGAAAAAGGCCTGTATGAACGGCATCATGCTATTCGCCTTTGTCTGCTGGCCGCGCTCAGCGGTGAAAGCGTGTTCCTGCTCGGTCCGCCTGGCATTGCGAAGAGTCTGATTGCCCGCCGCCTCAAATATGCCTTTCAGCACGCCCGCGCCTTTGAATACCTGATGACCCGTTTCTCCACGCCTGAAGAGGTGTTTGGCCCGCTGTCGATCCAGGCGCTAAAAGATGAAGGTCGCTATCAGCGCCTGACCAAAGGCTATCTGCCCGACGCGGAGATTGTCTTTCTCGATGAGATCTGGAAAGCCGGTCCGGCCATTCTGAACACCTTGCTGACTGCGATTAACGAACGCCGCTTCCGCAACGGCGACAGCGAAGAAAAAATTCCGATGCGGCTGCTGGTCACCGCCTCCAACGAACTGCCGGAAGCCGACAGCGGTCTGGAAGCACTGTATGACCGGATGCTGATCCGCTTATGGCTGGACAACGTGCATGAAAAGCAGAACTTCCGCAGCATGCTGACGCATCAGCAGGATGAAAATGCCAATCCGGTGGCCGAATCGCTGCGCATCAGCGATGAAGAGTATGCCCAGTGGCAGCTTGGCATCAGCCAGGTCAGTTTACCCGATGCGGTGTTTGAACTGATTTATCAACTGCGTCAGCAGCTGGAGAGCCAGCCAGCGGCCCCTTACATTTCTGACCGGCGCTGGAAAAAAGCCATTCACCTGCTGCAGGCCAGCGCCTTTTACAGCGGCCGCAACGCCATCGCGCCAATCGACCTGATCCTGCTGAAAGATTGCCTGTGGCACGATGTCGCCTCAATGCAGCTGCTGGAACGTGAAATTGACCTGTTAATGACCCAGCATGCCTGGCAACAGCAGCCGATGCTGCTCAGGCTGCAACAGATCAAAGCGCGCCGGATGGCCTTGCAGCAGCAACAGAGCATGGCGCAGGCGATCACGCTGGAGAAGCACAGCGGTATGTTCAGCCGCAAACCCTATTACGATTTGCCGGAAAATCTTACCGACGAGCAGCTGACGCTGATGCTGCAACATCCACTGACGCTGCACGATATGCAGGTCACGCATCTGGTGATCGCCCGCGACGCACTGCATCAGTGGCTGCAAAAAGGCGGCGAGATACGCGGCAAGCTCAACGGCATCGGCTTCGCGCAGACGCTGGATTTGCAGGTCGATGCGCAGCACTGCCTGGCGATACGTGACGTCAGCCTGCAATCCTCACGGCTGACACTGCCTGGCGCCAGCAATAGCGATCAGCTACCCGGCGAAATTATCGAGGCGCTGGATACGCTGGAAAGTGAGTTACGCAGCCAGCGTCACCTGTTCAGCCAGCATCAGCGCTGTCTGTTTATCAGCGATGACTGGCTGGCGCGGGTTGAGACCAGCCTGCAGGATGTGGCGGAACAGCTGAAACAGGCGCGTAAATGATCTCACTGGAGACGCTCAGCACGTTGCTCTCAATTGGCGAAACGGAACTGATTGAAGAGTTGATCATCGCTCTGCTGGCGTCGCCGCAACTGGCACTGTTTTTTGAAAAATTCCCCGGTCTGAAAAAAGCCCTGCTGCGCGATGTGCCGCGCTGGAAAGCGGAGATCAACGCTGAGCTGAAGGCCACCCCGGTACCTGCTGTGCTGGCGGAGGAGTTTCAGCTGTTCCAGCGGGTGCAGCTGCTCAGCGATCGTCAGTTCAGCCAGCAGCTCGATGACACGCTACAAACGCTGGAACGCCTGCCTTCACCGTTTATTGATGAAGCCCGCCGGCTACTGCAACACACCGACATCCATCATCTCAGCAGTGCGCAGCATACGCTGTTTTTACAGCGCTGGCGGCTCAGCCTGACGCTGCAAACCCTTACGCTGAATCAGCAGTTGCTGGAGCAGCAGCGCGAACGTCTGATGGCGGAACTGCTGCAGCGTATGGCGCTGAGTGGTCAGCTGGCACCGATGCTGAGCGACGATGACGAAGCGGCGTCAGGCCGGCTGTGGGACATGAGCAAAACTTCACTGCAGCCAGGCGACTACCAGCTGATGCTGCAGTACGGTGATTTTCTGGCGCAGCAGCCGGAACTGCTGAAGCTGGCACAACAGCTCGGCCGCAGCCGGGAAGCGAAATCGGTGCCGTCACAGGATGCGCCGATGGAGGCATTTCATCAGCTGGTTCACGAGCCAGCGGCGGTACCGGAAGAGGTCAGCGGCATTCATCAGAGCGATGATGTGCTGCGCCTGCTGCCACCGGAGCTGGCTGCGCTGAGCATCAGCGAGCTGGAGCTGGAATTTTACCGCCGGCTGGTAGAGAAACGCTTGCTGACCTACAAGCTGCAGGGCGACGCCTGGCATGAAAAAGTGACCCAGCGACCGGTCAGCCACCAGCATCATGAAGAGCAGCCGCGCGGACCGTTTATTGTCTGCGTCGATACCTCCGGTTCGATGGGCGGGTTCAACGAGCGCTGCGCCAAAGCGTTCTGCCTGGCACTGCTGAAGGTGGCGCTGGCCGATCGTCGTCGCTGCTATATTATGCTGTTCGCCCATGAGGTGATTGGCTATGAGCTGACCGGTGATGATGGACTTGAGCAGGCTATTCGCTTCCTCAGCCAGCGTTTTCGTGGCGGCACCGATCTTGCCGCCTGTCTCACGGCCGTGGTTAAGCGCATGGAAGGACCGGTCTGGCAGGAGGCGGACGCGGTGATCGTCTCCGATTTTATCGCCCAGCGGCTGCCGGAAGAGGTGATCAGCGCCATCAAACAGCGCCAGCGACACAATCAGCAACGTTTTCACGCCGTGGCGATGTCGACCCACGGCAAGCCCGGCATTATGCGCATCTTCGACCATATCTGGCGCTTCGATACCGGTATGAAAAGCCGCCTGCTGCGCCACTGGCGGCGTTAAGTCATCAGGCAGAAATGCTTCTTTGCTATAGTGAATCACTGCCATTTTTTCACACAGCAATCTGGAGCACCTTGTGACGACCGTCCAACCCCATCGCGATCTGCCTGCGCCGACGCGAACCTTACTGCTCTCCGGCCAGAATAGTGAACAAAAACGTGCCGAACTGCTGACTTACTTTCTCCAGACCTGGGAGCAGTACGAAAGTCTGTTTACCTGCCTGACTGATTCGCAGGCCTGGTTTACCAAAGCCATTCCGCTGCGTCATCCGCTGATCTTCTATTTTGGTCATACCGCCACCTTCTACATTAATAAGCTGATGGCCGGATGCTACATTGAGGCGCGCCTCGACGATCGTATTGAAGCGATGATGGCGATTGGCGTCGATGAGATGAGCTGGGACGATCTCAACGACAGCCACTATGAGTGGCCCACTATCGACGCGGTACGTGACTATCGTGGTCGGGTCAAAGCAGTGGTCAGCGACCTGATCCAGACGATGCCGCTGAGCTTACCGATCCAGTGGGACAGCCCGGCCTGGGTGATCCTGATGGGGATCGAGCATGAGCGTATTCACCTGGAAACGTCCAGCGTGCTGATCCGGCAACTGCCGGTTGACTGGGTGACGCCGCAGCCGGCCTGGCCAGTCTGTCCGCTGGCGCGCCATCAGCGCCAGGATGTGCCGGTCAACAGTCTGCTGCCGATGCCGGGCGGTCGCGTTACGCTGGGCAAAACCGACGATACCTACGGCTGGGATAACGAATATGGCAGCCAGCAGATCACGCTGCAGCCGTTCAAAGCCAGCAAGATGCTGGTCAGTAACGCCGAGTTTTTTGAGTTTGTCAGCGCAGGCGGCTATCAGGACGCCCGCTGGTGGGATGATGAAGGCTGGGGCTGGTGCCAGTTTGCCCAGGCGGAGATGCCAACGTTCTGGGTCGGCACGCCAGCGATGCCCGATCAGCTTAAGCTGCGTCTGATGCGTGAAGAAGTGGCGATGCCGTGGGACTGGCCAGCGGAAGTGAACCAGCTGGAAGCGGCCGCCTTCTGTCGCTGGAAAGCCGACCAGAGCGGAATGGCTATCCAGCTGCCGTGCGAAGCGGAGTGGTATCAGCTGCGTGAACAGGTCGCCGGCGATCAGCCGCAGTGGGAGCGGGCACCTGGCAATATCAATCTGTCATACTGGGCCTCTTCCAGCCCGGTCGATCAGTTCGCCCAGGGCGAGTTCTTCGATATCGTCGGTAACGTCTGGCAGTGGACCACCACGCCGACTAACGGCTTTGAAGGCTTCAAAGTCCATCCGCTATACGACGACTTTTCCACCCCGACCTTTGATGGCAAGCATTCGCTGATTAAAGGCGGCAGCTGGATCTCGACCGGCAACGAAGCGCTCAAATCGGCGCGTTATGCGTTCCGCCGACATTTCTTCCAGCACGCCGGTTTCCGCTACGTGGTCTCCCGCCATCAGGAAAGCATGACGCTGAATCCGTACGAAACCGACGCCATGGTGTCGCAGTATCTCGATTTCCAGTATGGCCCGCGCTATTTTGGGGTCGATAATTACGCCGAAAGCCTGGTAAAACTGGCGCTGAATTACACCACGTCACACGCTGAAGCGCTGGATATCGGCTGCGCCACCGGACGCGCCAGTTTTGAGCTGGCCCGCCATTTTGAACGCGTTACCGGCATGGATTACTCGGCGCGCTTTATTGACGTGGCGCTGCAACTGACCAGCGGCGAAGATTTCCGTTATGTCGTGCCGCAGGAGGGCGATCTGGTGGAGTATCGCCAGGTGCGCCTGAAAGATTTCGGGCTGGATGGCGATCTGGCGCAGCGCATTCAGTTTGTGCAGGGCGACGCCTGTAACCTCAAACCGCAACCGGCCCGCTACGATCTGGTGCTGGCTTCCAATCTGATCGATCGCCTGCGCCAGCCTGCGCGCTTCCTGCAGGATGTCACGCCGATGCTGCGTCCGGGCGGCATTCTGCTGCTCTCCTCGCCTTACACCTGGCTGGAAGCGTATACGCCTAAAGAGAACTGGCTGGGCGGCGTACGTGAAAATGGTGAGGCGCTGACGACGCTGCAGGCGCTGCAACGGCTGCTGGCGGCCGACTTTGAACTGCTGGATACGCCGCAGGAGATGCCGTTTGTGATCCGTGAAACGGCGCGCAAGTTCCAGCACACGCTGGCGCAGGTTACCGTCTGGCGTAAACGCTAAGTTACCTGGCAGCGGCGCCCGTCGCTGCCGGTTGTTGCCTGAACCGCGCTTTTGCTGCACATTCTCCCTTGTTCAATTCAAAGCAGCCCAACGAGGATGGCCATGGCCGAACATCTGCAGCTTGATAATCTGGATCGCGGCATTCTGAATGCCCTGCTGGATAACGCGCGTACCGCTTACGCCGAACTGGCAAAACAGTTTAACGTCAGCCCCGGCACCATCCATGTGCGGGTAGAGAAGATGAAGCAGGCCGGCATTATACTGGGCACCCGCGTCGACATCGATCCGCGCCAGCTGGGATTTGATGTCTGCTGTTTTATCGGCATCATCCTGAAGAGTGCCCGCGATTATCCGGCGGCGCTGAGCAAGCTGGACGCGCTGGATGAAGTGGTGGAGGCCTGGTACACCACCGGCCACTACAGCATCTTTATTAAGGTGATGTGCCGCTCGATTGATGCCCTGCAACAGGTGCTGATCAACAAGATCCAGACCATTGATGAAATTCAATCAACAGAAACCCTGATCTCTCTGCAAAACCCGATCATGCGGACCATCAAACCCTGATCGCACTTCTCCTGTGCACAACCTTATCCCGGACGAATGCAGCGGCTGACAACGGCTGCGTTCACCTCTCCTGATCTATTAACCCTGTTTTCCACAGGTGGATCACCGCTTGATCACAGCGTACAATGCCCGCCTTAATGTCCAGGAGAGCAAGATGGCCGATATTACTTTAATCAGTGGCAGTACCTTGGGCAGCGCCGAGTATGTTGCTGAGCATCTGGAAGAAAAATTACAGGACGCAGGCTTCTCAACGCAGATGCTGCACGGCCCGGCGCTGGATGAGGTGCCGCAGGAAGGCATCTGGCTGGTGGTCTGCTCAACCCATGGCGCAGGTGAAATTCCCGACAATCTGCAACCGTGGTTCGAGGCTATCAGTGAAAGCCAGCCCGATCTCTCTCAGGTCCGGTTTGGTGCCGTCGGTCTCGGCAATCATGAATATGACCTGTTTTGCGGGGCGATTCGTCAGATCGAGACGCTGTTGATCGCCCAGGGCGCACAGCGGATCGGTGATCGACTGGAAATCGACGTACTGGAGCATGAGATCCCGGAAGATCCGGCTGAGGCCTGGGTCATGACGTGGAAAAACGCGATCTGAGACTGGTCGGGGATCGTGAAATAGTGACGATCCCCAGTGGAAGATGCTGATTTTGTCCTTTTGCAGACGTTTATTTTGTGGATAACTGCCCTCTTTTACTGCGTATAACCGGTAGTTATCCAAAGAATAACCGTAGTATGCTTTTTGAGCTGTGTATAAGTCGCCATTTAGATCCCAGCTTATACGGATCAGGATCACCGATCATTAACAGCTAGTGATTCTGGGTAATCCCCTGTTTTGACGGGTGTTCTGGCACATATCCACAGAAACCGGCGATCCTAATAAGAGATCTAACAGAAAGATCATATACAGATCTAAGATCCTTTCTTTTAAAACCGGACGATCCCGCGGCTTTCACCCCAGACGGAATTTGAGTAGAATCCACGCCCCAGGACGACGATCCGGCACGTTTATCAACCGAGGTACCACTTCATGTTTTATCAGGATCCTTTTGACGTCATCGTAATTGGTGGTGGTCATGCGGGCACCGAAGCCGCAATGGCGGCAGCCCGAATGGGTCAGCAAACCCTGTTACTCACCCATAACATTGATACGCTTGGACAAATGTCCTGTAACCCGGCGATCGGTGGCATTGGCAAAGGACATCTGGTGAAGGAAGTGGACGCCATGGGGGGTCTGATGGCCCACGCAATCGATCAGGCCGGTATCCAGTTTAGGATACTAAACGCCAGTAAAGGCCCGGCAGTCAGGGCAACCCGTGCTCAGGCCGATCGCGTGCTCTATCGGCAGGCGATTCGCACCGCGCTGGAGAATCAGCCCAACCTGATGATCTTCCAGCAGGCGGTCGACGATCTGATTGTGGAAAACGATCGGGTAGTCGGTGCCGTTACCCAGATGGGGCTGAAATTCCGGGCGAAGACCGTGGTACTGACGGTCGGGACTTTCCTCGACGGTAAAATTCATATCGGACTGGATAACTACAGCGGCGGTCGCGCAGGCGATCCACCTTCCATTCCGCTAGCAAAACGTCTGCGTGCCCTGCCACTGCGGGTTAATCGCCTGAAAACCGGTACACCGCCGCGCATTGATGCGCGCAGCATCGACTTCAGCGTACTGGCGCCGCAGCATGGCGATAACCCGATGCCGGTGTTTTCGTTCATGGGCAATGCCGCTCAGCATCCGCAGCAGGTGCCGTGCTGGATCACCCATACCAACGAAAAAACCCATGAAGTGATCCGCAATAACCTCGATCGCAGCCCGATGTATGCCGGGATCATCGAAGGGATCGGCCCGCGTTACTGCCCGTCGATCGAAGACAAGGTGATGCGTTTTGCCGATCGTAACGCGCATCAGATCTTCCTTGAACCGGAAGGGCTGACCAGTAACGAAATTTACCCGAACGGCATCTCAACCAGCCTGCCGTTTGACGTACAGATCCAGATCGTGCGATCGATGCAGGGCATGGAAAATGCGAAGATCGTACGTCCGGGCTATGCCATCGAGTATGACTTTTTTGATCCACGCGATCTGAAACCGACGCTGGAGAGCAAATTCATTAACGGTCTGTTCTTTGCCGGACAGATCAACGGCACCACCGGCTACGAAGAAGCAGCCGCGCAGGGGATGCTGGCCGGCCTCAACGCCGCGCGTCAGTCTGCCGACAAAGAGGGCTGGGCACCGCGTCGCGATCAGGCTTACCTCGGCGTACTGGTTGACGACCTCTGCACCCTCGGTACCAAAGAGCCGTACCGCATGTTTACCTCCCGCGCCGAGTATCGTCTGATGCTGCGTGAGGATAATGCCGATCTGCGTCTGACCGAAACCGGCCGCGAGCTGGGCCTGGTCGATGATGCCCGCTGGGCGCGTTTCAACCAGAAGCTGGAAGCGATTGAGCAGGAGCGTCAGCGTCTGCGCGATATCTGGGTACACCCTAAATCTGAGCGCGTTGCCGAGGTGAACACCGTCCTCAGCGCGCCGCTGACCAAAGAAGCCAGTGGCGAAGATTTGCTGCGTCGGCCGGAAATGACCTATCTCACCCTGATGACGCTGGATACCTTTGGCCCGGCGCTGGCCGATGAGCAAGCGGCAGAGCAGGTTGAGATTCAGGTCAAATATGAAGGATACATTGCGCGTCAGCAGGAAGAGATCGATCGTCAGCAGCGCAACGAGAATACCCTGTTGCCGGTGGATCTGGATTATCGCCAGGTCAACGGCCTGTCAAATGAGGTGATCGCGAAGCTGAATGACCACAAGCCAACCTCGATTGGCCAGGCGACGCGCATTTCCGGCATCACGCCGGCGGCTATCTCTATTCTGCTTATTTATCTGAAAAAACAGGGTCTGCTGCGCAAAAGCGCCTGACCTGAAACGGGGCGAGGCGACTCGCCCCCGCTGACTGGACTTACGCTGTGATCAACACACTCACCTCGCTGCTACAGGCAGCCAAGATTACCCTCTCCGATCAACAAAAACAGCAGCTGGTTGCCTATGTCGGCCTGCTGGACAAGTGGAATAAAGCCTACAACCTGACGTCAGTGCGCGATCCGCAGCAGATGCTGATTCGCCATATACTCGACAGCATTGTGGTGGCACCACACCTGATCGGTTCGCGCTTTATTGATGTCGGTACCGGACCGGGCCTGCCAGGCATTCCGCTGGCGATTGTGATGCCTGATGCGCACTTTACGCTGCTCGACAGCCTCGGTAAGCGGGTGCGTTTCCTGCGGCAGGTACAGCATGAGTTAGGACTCACTAACATTACGCCGGTGCAGAGCCGGGTTGAAGACTTCCCGGCAGAGCCACCGTTTGATGGCGTGATCAGCCGGGCATTCGCCTCACTGACTGACATGGTTAACTGGTGTCATCATCTGCCCGGGGCAGAAGGGCGCTTTTTTGCCCTTAAAGGTGTCCGTCCGGATGATGAAATCACCAGCTTACCGGCCGGCTATCGCTGTGATGAGGTGATTAAGCTGCAGGTTCCGCAGCTGGAAGGCGACCGGCACCTGGTGATCCTCCGTCAGCAATAAGCCTGAAACAGGTAAGGATTTAACCCGCTTCAGCGATTTGTCTTATCCCGCTGACTGGTGAAAAAAAGTGCATTTGATGCGTTAATAATAAAGGATTTTCATTAAGCCTCTGACGGCGGAAGGTTAAAAACGCCGACGGAAATTATCCGAAAAGCTCTGTTACATTTAACGTTTAATTCACATTTAGTTAGCACAAAGATCACTTGTATAGCGGACTAACGGAATAAAAATAGTCACGCCAGAAAATATATCAAGGTAATTACCTGGCGTGCGTAATATGAATTTCACGATTCTCATGCACAGTTCGATGTCAATAGCGTGTTTTCAGTGAAAATAGGCTTTTTTGGCGGTTAATATATTTTCAAGCCACTGATTTTTATGGCTTTAGCGCGGATATGAACGGCATGTAATTAGCGTTCTGAGAAAAGTCCTGGCGGCGCGAATGCTTATTATGTGATCTAAAGCACGCTTTAAAAGCAACTCGCCAGCCAATTTTCAGCCGGGAAAAGGCGAATCCTCACCGGGGGATGTTTGGAAAAATAGCCCTCCGGAAAGAAATTTAAATAATTGTTCACCTTTTCGCTACTTACCGATTGAAATCGCAGGTGCGGCCCGTATAATTTGCACGGCTTTTGCTGCTTGACTCAAATGCGTAAAGGCAGTCTTATACGACACGCGACATACCCCGAATGGGGCAGGAGAGTATCAGCGTCATGTCAGTGTCTCTTTACAGTGTAAAATTCGCCCGGACAGTGCTGATGATTCAGCTGGTGACAATCGTCATCATCGGCGCACTCTTTGCCCTGAAAGATGTCACCTGGGGCGTCTCTGCTGTAGCTGGCGGAGCGGCAGCCTGGCTGCCGAACGTGTTGTTTTTGTTTTTAGCCTGGCGCCTGCAGGGGCAAACCCCGGCTTCGGGGCGAGTCGCGTGGAGCTTCGCTTTGGGTGAAATAGCCAAAGTGTTCGCGACCATCATTTTGCTCATTGTGGCGTTGGGTCTATTCGGGGCGGTTTTCTGGCCGGTCGGAATAACCTGGTTATCGGTGCTGGTGGTACAAATGCTGGCACCGGCGGTAATTAACAACAAAGGGTAAGAGGCATCATGGCTGCAGGAGAAATCTCTACTCCGCAAGAATACATAGGACACCATCTGAATAACCTTCAGCTGGACCTGCGTACTTTCGAGTTAGTGAATCCGCACGACGCTCCCGCGACGTTCTGGGTATTAAATATCGATTCCATGTTTTTCTCTCTGGTGCTGGGATTCATCTTCCTGGTGTTGTTCCGTAAAGTAGCTAAAACAGCTACCAGCGGTGTGCCAGGGAAATTACAAGCGGCTATCGAACTGGTTGTCGGCTTCGTTGATGACAACGTGCGCGACATGTATCACGGTAAGAGCAAACTTATCGCCCCGCTGGCGCTGACAATTTTTGTCTGGGTCTTCCTGATGAACTTCATGGATCTGCTGCCAATCGATCTGCTGCCGTATATCGGCGAGCATTGGTTGGGCCTGCCGGCGCTGCGCGTCGTGCCGTCTGCAGACGTGAACATCACGCTCTCTATGGCGTTGGGCGTCTTTATTTTGATTCTGTTCTACAGCATCAAAATGAAAGGCATTGGCGGCTTCACGAAAGAGCTGACGCTGCAGCCTTTTAACCACCCGATCTTCATCCCGATCAACCTGATTCTGGAAGGTGTGAGCCTGCTGTCTAAACCGGTTTCTCTCGGTTTACGACTGTTCGGCAACATGTATGCGGGTGAGCTGATCTTTATCCTTATTGCCGGTCTGTTGCCGTGGTGGTCGCAGTGGGTGCTGAATGTGCCGTGGGCCATTTTCCACATCCTGATCATTTCGCTACAGGCTTTCATTTTCATGGTCCTCACGATTGTCTATCTGTCGATGGCATCTGAAGAACATTGATTTTTTTCTCAACACTACTTTCCCTCTCTATTCCGGGTGACGGCCATCAGGCCGCGGCCCGGAAGATGAAGGGAGCATTTAACTGAAACAAACTGGAGACTGTCATGGAAAACCTGAATATGGATCTGCTGTACATGGCTGCCGCTGTGATGATGGGCCTGGCGGCAATCGGTGCTGCGATCGGTATCGGCATCCTCGGAGGAAAATTCCTGGAAGGCGCTGCTCGTCAGCCTGACCTGATTCCTCTGCTGCGCACGCAGTTCTTTGTTGTAATGGGTCTGGTGGATGCAATCCCGATGATCGCTGTTGGTCTGGGTCTCTACGTGATGTTTGCTGTCGCCTAAAGCTCCTGTGTTCACTCAGCGCACAGTGTGCAAGGGTGAACGGATTCTGCCGCTTATCGTTGATAACGGCAGAAAAGTTAAATACTCAATTAGAGGCATTGTGCTGTGAACATTAATGCAACAATCCTCGGCCAGGCCATCGCGTTCATCCTGTTTGTCGCGTTCTGCATGAAGTACGTATGGCCGCCGATTATGGCTGCCATCGAAAAGCGCCAGAAAGAAATTGCTGAAGGCCTTGCTTCTGCTGAACGCGCGAAGAAAGATTTGGATCTCGCGCAGGCTAATGCGACCGACCAGCTGAAAAAAGCTAAAGAAGACGCTCAGGTCATTATCGAGCAAGCGAACAAGCGTCGCGCGCAGATTCTGGACGAAGCCAAAACCGAAGCTGATAACGAACGTGCTCGCATCGTGGCACAAGCGCAGGCTGAGATTGACGCCGAACGCAAACGTGCTCGTGAAGAACTGCGTAAGCAAGTCGCGTTGCTGGCTATGGCCGGTGCCGAGAAGATCATCGAACGTTCCGTGGATGAAGCTGCTAACAGCGACATCGTTGATAAACTGGTCGCTGAACTGTAAGGAGGGAGGGGCTGATGTCTGATCTGATTACTGTAGCTCGCCCCTACGCCAAAGCAGCTTTTGACTTTGCTGTTGAGCATCAAAGTATTGAACGCTGGCAACAGATGCTGGCGTTTGCCGCAGAAGTGGCTCGCAATGAACAGATGGCTGATCTTCTTTCAGGTGCGTTAGCACCCGAAGCGTTGGCAGCGTCGTTTAACGCAGTCTGTGGTGATCAACTGGATGAACCCGCGCAGAACCTGATTAAGGTGATGGCGGAAAACGGACGTTTGACAGCGCTTCCGGCAGTACTGGCCCAATTCATCGACCTGCGTGACGCTTATGAAGCCACCGCAGAAGTTGATGTTATCTCCGCCAGTACGCTGAGTGACGACCAGCTGAATAAAATCAGCGCCGCGATGGAAAAACGTCTGTCACGCAAAGTTAAGCTGAATTGCAAAATTGATAAGTCTGTGATGGCAGGCGTGATCATCCGTTCGGGTGATCTGGTTATTGATGGCAGCGTACGCGGCCGTCTTGACCGTCTGGCTGACGTCTTGCAGTCTTAAGGGGACTGGAGCATATGCAACTGAATTCCACCGAAATCAGCGAACTGATCAAGCAGCGCATTGCTCAGTTCAATGTCGTGAGTGAAGCTCACAACGAAGGTACGATTGTTTCTGTAAGTGACGGTATCATCCGCGTACACGGCCTGGCCGATGTGATGCAGGGTGAGATGATTGCCCTGCCGGGCAACCGTTACGCGATTGCCCTGAACCTCGAGCGTGACTCAGTAGGTGCAGTGGTAATGGGTCCTTACGCTGACCTCGCCGAAGGCATGAAGGTGAAGTGTACTGGCCGTATTCTGGAAGTACCGGTAGGCCGTGGTCTGCTGGGCCGTGTGGTGAACACCCTGGGTGCACCAATCGACGGTAAAGGCGCAATCGACAACGACGGTTTCTCACCGGTTGAAGTGATTGCACCAGGCGTTATCGACCGTCAGTCAGTCGACCAGCCGGTTCAGACCGGTTATAAGTCGGTCGATGCGATGATTCCAATCGGCCGTGGCCAGCGTGAGCTGATCATCGGTGACCGTCAGACCGGTAAAACCGCGATGGCGATCGATGCGATCATCAACCAGCGCGACTCGGGCATCAAGTGTGTCTACGTTGCGATTGGTCAGAAAGCCTCAACCATCTCTAACGTGGTTCGCAAGCTGGAAGAGCATGGCGCGCTGCAGAACACCATTGTTGTGGTGGCCTCTGCTTCTGAATCTGCTGCCCTGCAGTATCTCTCTCCGTACGCAGGCTGTGCGATGGGTGAATACTTCCGTGACCGCGGTGAAGATGCGCTGATCGTTTATGATGATCTCTCTAAGCAGGCAATTGCTTACCGTCAGATCTCTCTGCTGCTGCGCCGTCCACCAGGTCGTGAAGCATTCCCTGGTGACGTGTTCTATCTCCACTCCCGTCTGCTGGAACGTGCATCACGCGTAAGCGCTGATTATGTTGAGCGTTTCACTAACGGTGCCGTGACAGGTAAAACCGGTTCACTGACTGCACTGCCGATCATCGAAACCCAGGCGGGCGACGTTTCTGCGTTCGTTCCGACCAACGTAATCTCGATTACTGATGGTCAGATCTTCCTGGAATCGAACCTGTTCAACTCCGGTATTCGTCCGGCGGTTAACCCAGGTATTTCGGTATCGCGTGTTGGTGGTGCTGCACAGACCAAGATCATCAAGAAACTGTCCGGTGGTATCCGTACCGCGCTGGCACAGTATCGTGAACTGGCGGCGTTCTCGCAGTTCGCCTCTGATCTGGACGATGCAACCCGTAAACAGCTGAGCCACGGTCAGAAAGTCACCGAGCTGCTGAAGCAGAAACAGTATGCGCCGATGTCAGTCGCGCAGCAGGGTCTGGTTCTGTTCGCGGCCGAGCGTGGCTATCTGAACGACGTTGAGCTGGCAAAAATTGGCAGCTTCGAAGCTGCACTGCTGGCCTTCGCCGATCGCGATCACGCCGAGCTGATGGCTGAAATCAACCAGTCGGGTAACTACAACAACGATATCGAAGCCAAGCTGAAAGGCCTGATCGATACGTTTAAAGCAACCCAGTCCTGGTAATGTCTGGCGGCTTGTCTGAAAAGGCAGGCCGCAAGGCTTTGAGGAGAAGCTAATGGCCGGCGCAAAAGAGATACGAAGCAAGATCGGAAGCGTGAAAAACACGCAGAAGATCACCAAAGCGATGGAAATGGTCGCCGCCTCCAAGATGCGTAAAACGCAGGAACGCATGGCGGCCAGCCGTCCGTATGCAGACACCATGCGCAAAGTGATTGGTCACCTTGCGTTGGGTAATCTGGAATACAAGCACCCTTACCTGCAAGAGCGCGACGTTAAGCGCGTCGGCTACCTGGTCGTTTCAACTGACCGCGGGCTTTGTGGTGGTTTGAACATTAACCTGTTCAAGAAAGTACTGGCAGATATGAAGTCCTGGTCCGATAAAGGCGTGCAGAGCGATCTGTCGATTATCGGTTCTAAAGGGGCGTCATTCTTCAGTTCTGTTGGTGGCAACATCGTGGCGCAAGTCAGCGGCATGGGCGATAAACCTACCCTTTCTGACCTGATTGGCCCGGTAAAAGTGATGTTGCAGGCTTATGATGAAGGCCGCATCGACAAACTGATGATCGTCAGTAACAAGTTCAATAACACCATGTCTCAGACTCCGACCATTACCCAACTGCTGCCGTTACCGCCAGCGGAAGGTGAAGAAGAGATGAAGGCGAAGACCTGGGATTACCTGTACGAACCCGATCCGAAAGCGCTGCTGGATACCCTGCTGCGTCGTTACGTCGAATCGCAGGTTTATCAGGGTGTGGTGGAAAATCTGGCCAGTGAGCAGGCCGCACGTATGGTGGCGATGAAAGCCGCAACCGATAACGGCGGAAATCTGATCAAAGAGCTGCAGTTGGTGTACAACAAAGCTCGTCAGGCCAGCATCACCCAGGAACTTACCGAGATCGTCTCGGGGGCCTCCGCGGTTTAACCAGGTTTGGAATTAGGTAGAGGATTCAAGATGGCAACTGGAAAGATTGTCCAGATTATCGGCGCCGTTGTTGACGTCGAATTCCCTCAGGACGCGGTACCGCAAGTGTACAGTGCCCTCGAGGTTATGAATGGTGATGCGCGTCTGGTGCTGGAAGTTCAGCAGCAGCTGGGCGGCGGCGTGGTCCGTACCATTGCAATGGGTACGTCTGACGGCCTGAAGCGTGGTCTGAGCGTCAACGACCTGCAGAAACCGATTCAGGTTCCGGTCGGTAAAGCGACCCTGGGCCGTATCATGAACGTTCTCGGTGAGCCAATCGACATGAAAGGCGAGCTGAAAGAAGAAGATGGCAGCGCAGTAGAGATCGCCTCTATTCACCGCGCGGCACCTTCTTATGAAGATCAGTCTAACTCGCAGGAACTGCTGGAAACCGGCATCAAGGTTATCGACCTGATGTGTCCGTTCGCCAAGGGCGGTAAAGTGGGTCTGTTCGGTGGTGCGGGTGTAGGTAAAACCGTCAACATGATGGAACTGATCCGTAACATCGCGGCTGAACACTCAGGTTACTCAGTGTTTGCCGGTGTGGGTGAGCGTACTCGTGAGGGTAACGACTTCTACCACGAAATGACCGACTCCAACGTTATCGACAAAGTTGCCCTGGTGTATGGCCAGATGAACGAGCCGCCGGGTAACCGTCTGCGCGTGGCACTGACCGGTCTGACCATGGCGGAAAAATTCCGTGATGAAGGCCGCGACGTTCTGCTGTTCATCGATAACATCTACCGTTATACCCTGGCCGGTACCGAAGTTTCTGCACTGCTGGGTCGTATGCCATCTGCGGTAGGTTATCAGCCAACGCTGGCCGAAGAGATGGGTGTGTTGCAGGAGCGTATTACCTCCACCAAGACCGGTTCAATCACTTCCGTACAGGCCGTTTACGTCCCTGCGGATGACCTGACTGACCCGTCACCAGCAACTACCTTTGCGCACTTAGACTCAACGGTAACGCTGAGCCGTCAGATCGCCTCTCTGGGTATCTACCCGGCCGTTGACCCGCTGGATTCCACCAGCCGTCAGCTGGATCCACTGGTTGTGGGTCAGGAGCACTACGACGTAGCGCGTGGCGTTCAGTCACTGCTGCAGCGTTACCAGGAGCTGAAAGACATCATCGCCATCCTCGGTATGGACGAGCTGTCTGAAGAAGATAAACTGCTGGTGGCACGTGCGCGTAAGATTCAGCGTTTCCTGTCTCAGCCGTTCTTCGTTGCGGAAGTCTTCACCGGTTCTCCGGGCAAGTACGTTACGCTGAAAGACACTATCCGTGGCTTTAAAGGCATCATGGAAGGTGAGTTTGACCACCTGCCAGAGCAGGCCTTCTACATGGTTGGTGCCATCGAAGAAGCCGTGGAAAAAGCGAAGAAACTGTAATAACGGTTTCCCGGGAGGAATATTATGGCTATGACTTATCACCTGGATGTGGTCAGCGCAGAGAGTCAGTTGTTCTCTGGTCTGGTACAGAAAATTCAGGTGTCAGGTAGCGAAGGTGAGTTAGGGATTTTCCCTGGCCATGCGCCGCTGCTGACTGCCATTAAGCCTGGAATGATCCGTATCGTGAAACAGCACGGCGAAGAGGAGTTTATCTACCTCTCTGGCGGCGTGCTGGAAGTGCAGCCGGGCAGCAGCACCGTTCTGGCCGATACCGCTATTCGCGGTACCGATCTGGACGAAGCCCGCGCCCTGGAAGCGAAACGCAAAGCAGAAGAGCACATGAACAGCAGCCACGGTGACGTGGACTATGCTCAGGCCTCTGCCGAGCTGGCGAAAGCCATTGCTAAACTGCGCGTGATCGAACTGACCAAAAAAGCGATGTAATCCAGCTTTATGCGTCACGAAATGCCAGCCTCCGGGCTGGCATTTTTTTTGCCTGCCGGGTCATCTGCGCCCTCCCGCCTAATTTCGGCCTGAGAAAAATGTAGTAATCTCACCCTCAAACCGTTTTACTTTCACCCGTAAAAATTCACTCAGGATAGTTATGTCTAACAGTGCGATGAGCGTGGTGATCCTTGCCGCTGGCAAGGGCACCCGTATGTATTCCGATCTGCCAAAAGTTCTGCATACGCTGGCAGGCAAGCCGATGGTGCAGCATGTGATTGACGCGGCCAAAGGGCTGGGCGCGCAGCAGGTGCATCTGGTTTATGGTCACGGCGGCGATCGTCTTAAAGCCACCCTCACCGACAGCGCCCTCAACTGGGTGCTGCAGGCCGAACAACTCGGCACCGGCCACGCCATGCAGCAGGCCGCGCCCTGCTTCGCTGACGATGAAGACATTCTGATGCTCTACGGCGACGTACCGCTGATCGCTGAAGCGACGTTACAGCGCCTGCGTGAGGCCAAACCGCAGGGCGGCATCGGCCTGCTCACCGTGGTGCTGGAGAATCCGACCGGCTATGGCCGCATCGTGCGCGAGAACGGCACCATTGTCGGCATCGTCGAGCAGAAAGATGCCACGCCAGAGCAGCTGCAAATCACTGAAATCAACACCGGTATCCTGATCGCCAACGGCGGCGATCTGAAACGCTGGCTGGCGCAGCTCACCAACAGTAACGCGCAGGGTGAATACTACATCACCGATATCATCGCGCTGGCGCATCAGGAAGGCCGGGTGATTGAGGCGGTTCATCCGACGCGCATCAGTGAGACCGATGGCGTGAATAATCGTCTGCAGCTGGCAACGCTGGAACGCACTTATCAGACTGAACAGGCTGAGCGCCTGCTGCTGGCGGGCGTGATGCTGCGCGATCCGGCCCGCTTTGACCTGCGCGGTACCCTGACCCACGGCCGGGATGTGGAAATCGACACCAACGTCATCATTGAAGGTCAGGTGGCGCTGGGCGATCGGGTAAAAATCGGCGCGGGCTGCATCATCAAAAACAGCGTGATTGGCGACGATTGCGAAATCAGCCCTTATTCGGTGATCGAGGATGCGAATCTGGCCAGCGCCTGTACCGTCGGACCTTTCGCCCGACTGCGTCCCGGCAGTGAGCTGGCACATGCCGCCCATGTCGGCAACTTCGTTGAGATGAAAAAAGCCCGTCTGGGCCAAGGTTCGAAAGCGGGTCACCTCTCCTATCTGGGCGACGCGGAGATCGGCGCTAACGTCAACATTGGGGCCGGCACCATTACCTGCAACTATGATGGCGCGAATAAATCAAAAACCGTGATCGGTGATAACGTGTTTGTCGGCTCGGACACCCAGCTGGTGGCGCCGGTCAGCGTGGCGGCAGGTGCTACCATTGCGGCGGGCACCACCATCATGAAAGATGTCACCGAAGCGGGACTGGTCTACAACCGTAAAGAGCAGAATCACAAAGCGGACTGGCAGCGCCCACAGAAGAAAAAATAATTTTAACGGCCCGCTTCATGCGGGCCGATGCAGTGCCAAAACTATAATCCCCACTCTCTACAAGGCTCGGGGAACCGGCAAAGCCGGATATCAGGTCGCATGACAACGAAAGTGGCGAACAGCCATGTAGTCAGGAAAACATCATTATGTGTGGAATTGTTGGTGCAGTAGCACAACGCGATATCGCAGAAATTCTGCTGGAAGGCCTGCGTCGTCTTGAGTATCGCGGATATGATTCGGCCGGTCTGGCCGTGGTCGATCGTCAGGGGCACGTAACGCGCCTGCGACGTTTAGGGAAAGTGCAGAAGCTGGCCGATGCAGCCGAACAGCAGCCGCTGATTGGCGGCACCGGTATTGCCCATACGCGTTGGGCAACGCACGGCGAGCCGTCGGAAGCCAATGCGCATCCGCACGTTTCTGAGCACATCGTTATCGTGCACAACGGCATCATTGAAAACCATGAGCCGCTGCGCGCTGCGATGATCGAGCGTGGTTACGTGTTTGCCTCTGAAACCGACACCGAAGTGGTGGCGCATCTGGTTCACTGGGAGCAGAAGCAGGGCGGAACGCTGCGTGAAGTGGTGCTACGCGTCATCCCGCAACTGCGCGGCGCCTATGGCATGGTGATCATGGACAGCCGCGATCCGTCGCTGCTGGTGGCGGCACGCTCCGGCAGCCCGCTGGTGATTGGCCGTGGCGTGGGCGAGAACTTTATTGCCTCCGATCAGCTGGCGCTGCTGCCGGTGACGCGTCGGTTCATCTATCTGGAAGAGGGTGATATCGCTGAAATCAGCCGTCGCGATGTGACCATCGTTGATCGTACTGGTAAACCGGTGACGCGCGCAGAGATCGAATCGACCCTGCAGTATGATGCCGGTGACAAAGGCATCTACCGCCATTACATGCAGAAAGAGATCTACGAGCAGCCGATGGCGCTGAAAAGCACCCTGAGCGGCCGTTTCAGTCACGGCCAGGTCGATCTCAGCGAGCTGGGCGCAGGTGCAGAAGCGCTGCTGGCGCAGGTGGAGCATATCCAGATTATCGCCTGCGGTACCTCGTATAACTCCGGCATGGTGTCACGCTACTGGTTTGAGTCGCTGGCCAATATTCCGTGTGATGTCGAGATCGCCTCTGAGTTTCGCTACCGCAAGTCGGCGGTGCGGAAAAACAGCCTGCTGATCACCTTATCGCAATCGGGCGAAACGGCCGATACCCTGGCAGCGCTGCGTCTCTCCAAAGAGCTGGGCTATCTCGGTTCCCTGGCGGTGTGTAACGTGGCCGGTTCGTCGCTGGTGCGGGAATCTGATCTGGCGCTGATGACCAAAGCGGGCACCGAAATCGGTGTTGCCTCGACCAAAGCCTTTACTACGCAGCTGGCAGTGTTACTGATGCTGGTGGCGAAGCTGGGCCGGCTGAAAGGCATGGCGGCGGAAACCGAGCATGAGATTGTCCATGCGCTGCAGGCGCTGCCCAGCCGGATCGAACAGATGCTGGCGCAGGATAAGCTGATTGAAAATCTGGCAGAGGGCTTCTCAGATAAGCATCATGCGCTGTTCCTCGGCCGCGGCGATCAGTATCCGATCGCCATGGAAGGGGCGCTGAAGCTGAAGGAGATCTCCTACATTCACGCCGAAGCCTATGCGGCGGGCGAGTTGAAGCACGGCCCGCTGGCGCTGATTGATGCCGATATGCCGGTGATCGTGGTGGCACCCAACAACGAACTGCTGGAGAAGCTCAAATCCAACATCGAAGAGGTGCGGGCACGCGGCGGTCTGCTGTATGTGTTTGCCGATCAGGATGCGGGCTTCAGCGACAGTGACGGGATGAAGATTATCCCGCTGCCCCACGTTGAAGAGGTGATTGCGCCAATCTTCTATACCGTGCCGTTGCAGCTACTGTCGTATCACGTCGCGCTGATCAAAGGCACTGACGTCGATCAGCCGCGTAACCTGGCGAAATCGGTTACCGTAGAATAACAAAGTGGGCCCGGTCGCGGGCCCGCTTCATTTTTGCCCGCTGTCATATAACTGTCATATTTCGTACATTTCACTGTCATCAAACTGTCCTATTTTCCCTCCTGCAGCAATCACTGACTCTTACTAAAACGGCCCCGAGCCTGAATTTTCTCCCCTGGAGGGAACATGACACTGATGCGTAGCACCGTAGCCCGAATCCTCGCCGCCACCTTTGCAGTCAGCGCGGTATCTGCTTTTGCGGCCACCGATTTGACGGGCGCAGGCGGGACGTTCCCGGCGCCGGTTTATGCCAAGTGGGCAGCAGAGTATCAGCAAGCCACCGGTAGCAAAGTTAACTACCAGGGCATCGGTTCATCTGGTGGCGTGAAACAAATCATCGCCAAAACCGTCGATTTCGGTGCGTCCGATGCGCCAATGAAAGATGAAGATCTGCAGAAAAATGGCCTGTTCCAGTTCCCGACGGTAATCGGCGGCGTGGTGCTGGCGGTTAACCTGCCGGGCATCAAATCAGGTGAACTGACGCTGGACGGTAAAACCGTCGGCGACATCTACCTCGGCACCATCAAAAAGTGGAACGATCCGGCGATCGCTAAACTGAACCCGGGCGTGAAACTGCCAGAGACTAATATCAACGTGGTACGCCGCGCTGATGGTTCCGGTACTTCGTTTGTCTTCACCAGCTACCTGGCGAAAGTGAACCCGGACTGGAACAGCAAAATCGGTAAAGGCAACACCGTAAACTGGCCGGTCGGTCTGGGTGGCAAAGGCAACGACGGCGTGGCTGCGTTTGTACAGCGTCTGCCGGGTTCAATCGGCTATGTGGAATACGCCTACGCCAAACAGAACAACCTGACCTACACCAAACTGATGGACGCTGATGGCAAACCGGTCGCCCCAGGCGAAACCAGCTTCAGCAACGCGGCGAAAGGCGCAGACTGGAGCAAATCATTTGCTCAGGACCTGACCTTCCAGAAAGGCGCGGATGCCTGGCCTATCTCTTCCACCACCTTTATCCTGGTTTACAAAGATCAGGCTAATGCGGCCAAAGGCAGCGAAGTGCTGAAGTTCTTTGACTGGGCATACAAAAACGGCAGCAAAACCGCTACCGCGCTGGATTATGCCGCCCTGCCAGAGAGCGTGACCGAGCAGATTCGCGCTGCCTGGAAAGCCAATATCAAAGACAGTTCTGGTAAGGCGCTTTATCAGTAATTGACCGACCCTGGCCGGACTCCGGTTCGGTCAGACCCAACGGGCGGCGTACTGCCGCCCTGATAACTCCTGAAGACTGAGACTTCTATGGCTGCAACCAAGCCGGCATTCAAAGCCCCAGGCAAGCAAGGTGACAGAATATTTGGTGCGCTGGTCAAGCTTGCCGCGCTGATCGTCCTGTTGCTGATGGGCGGCATTATCGTCTCCCTGATCATCTCCTCATGGCCAAGCATTCAGAAGTTTGGTTTCTCCTTTTTGTGGACCAAAACCTGGGATGCCCCCAACGAACAATTTGGTGCGCTGGTACCGATTTACGGCACCCTCGTCACCTCTATCATCGCGCTGATTATTGCCGTGCCGGTCAGTTTTGGTATCGCGCTGTTCCTGACCGAACTCGCGCCAGGCTGGCTGCGTCGCCCGCTGGGTACCGCCATTGAGCTGCTGGCCGCGATCCCCAGCATTGTCTATGGCATGTGGGGCCTGTTCGTGTTTGCGCCGCTGTTTGCTGAATATTTCCAGACGCCGGTCAACGACGTGATGTCAGGCATTCCGATTGTCGGTGAGCTGTTCTCCGGTCCGGCATTCGGTATCGGTATTCTGGCCGCTGGCGTGATTCTGGCGATCATGATCATCCCCTACATCGCCTCCGTGATGCGCGATGTGTTTGAGCAGACGCCGGTGATGATGAAAGAGTCGGCCTACGGCATCGGCTGCACCACCTGGGAAGTGATCTGGCGTATCGTGCTGCCCTTCACCAAAAACGGTGTGATAGGGGGCGTGATGCTGGGACTGGGCCGCGCACTGGGTGAAACCATGGCGGTGACCTTTATTATCGGCAACACCTACCAGCTCGATAGCCCGTCGCTGTTTATGCCGGGCAACAGCATCACCTCCGCCCTCGCCAATGAGTTCGCTGAAGCGGAATCCGGCGTGCATGTGGCGGCGCTGATGGAGCTGGGTCTGATTCTGTTTGTGATTACCTTTATCGTGCTGGCGATTTCAAAACTGATGATTATGCGGCTGGCGAAAAGTGAAGGAGCGCGATCATGACCACCATTGAAGTTCAGGCGCGCGCCGAACTCGACGCATCCCGTCGTAAGATGCAGTCCTGGCGCAGCACCAAAAACAAGATAGCGCTGACGCTGTCGCTGCTGACCATGGCATTTGGTCTGTTCTGGCTGGTGTGGATCCTGTTCACCACCGTATCACGCGGCCTTGATGGCCTGTCGTGGTCGCTGTTCACCGAATCAACGCCGCCACCGAATACTGCCGGCGGCGGCCTGGCGAACGCCTTAGCGGGCAGCGGATTACTGATTTTCTGGTCGACCTTCTTCGGCACGCCGCTGGGCATCATGGCCGGCATCTACCTGGCGGAATATGGCCGCAAGTCGTTTCTGTCGGAAGTGATCCGCTTTATTAACGACATTCTGCTGTCAGCGCCGTCGATTGTGGTCGGGCTGTTTGTCTACACCATTGTGGTGTCGCAGATGCAGCACTTCTCCGGCTGGGCCGGGGTGATTGCGCTGGCGCTGCTGCAGGTGCCGATCGTAATTCGTACCACCGAGAACATGCTGCGGCTGGTGCCGGACAGCATGCGTGAAGCGGCTTATGCGCTGGGCACGCCGAAGTGGAAGATGATCTCCGCCATCACCCTGAAGGCGTCGGTCTCCGGCATTATCACCGGGGTATTGCTGGCGATTGCCCGCATCGCTGGTGAGACCGCGCCGCTGCTGTTTACCGCGCTGTCGAACCAGTTCTGGAGCACCGACATGATGCAGCCGCTGGCGAATCTGCCGGTCACCATCTTTAAGTTCGCCATGAGCCCGTTCGCCGAATGGCAGAGCCTGGCCTGGGCTGGCGTACTGATTATTACCTTGTGCGTGCTGCTGCTGAATATCGTAGCGCGGGTGATTTTTGCCAAAGGTAAACACGGTTAACTTCCGGCGCTGCCCTGCGCGGCGCCGTATAAGAGAGACGAGCAATGAGTATCGCGACTGCATCAGCCGATAAAATTCAGGTCCGTAATCTGAACTTCTATTACGGTAAGTTTCACGCGTTAAAGAATATCAATCTGGATATCGCCAAAAATCAGGTCACCGCATTTATCGGGCCATCCGGCTGTGGTAAATCGACCCTGCTGCGGACCTTCAATAAAATGTACTCGCTCTACCCGGATCAGCGGGCTGAAGGCGATATCCTGCTGGACGGCGACAACATTCTGGCGGCGCAACAGGATATCGCGCTGCTGCGCGCCCGGGTCGGCATGGTGTTTCAGAAGCCAACGCCGTTTCCGATGTCGATTTATGACAATATCGCCTTCGGTGTTCGCCTGTTTGAGAAGCTGTCACGTGCCGATATGGACGAACGGGTCCAGTGGGCGCTGACCAAAGCCGCGCTGTGGAACGAAACCAAAGACAAGCTGCATCAGAGCGGTTACAGTCTCTCCGGTGGTCAGCAGCAGCGTCTGTGCATCGCCCGCGGTATCGCGATTCGCCCGGAAGTGCTGTTGCTGGATGAACCTTGTTCGGCGCTCGACCCGATTTCAACCGGGCGTATTGAAGAGCTGATTACCGAGCTGAAGCAGGACTACACCGTGGTGATCGTGACGCACAACATGCAGCAGGCCGCACGCTGCTCCGACCACACCGCATTTATGTATCTGGGCGAACTGATTGAATTCAGCGATACCGACACGCTGTTCACCAAGCCGGCACAGAAGCAAACTGAAGACTACATTACCGGCCGCTACGGCTGATTTGACAGGAGATCGCCATGGATAATCTGAATCTGAACAAACATATCTCCGGTCAGTTCAATGCCGAGCTGGAGCACATTCGCACCCAGGTGATGATCATGGGTGGCATGGTCGAGCAGCAGCTGACCGACGCCATCACCGCGATGCATAACCTCGATGGTGAACTGGCGCAGCGGGTGATCGACGGCGACCAGAAGGTCAACATGATGGAAGTGGAGATTGATGAGGCCTGCGTGCGCATCATCGCCAAACGTCAGCCAACCGCTATCGATTTGCGGCTGGTGATGGCGATCATTAAAACCATTTCTGAGCTGGAACGGATTGGTGACGTAGCGGAGAAGATCAGCCGCACCGCGCTGGAGAAGTTCGGTCAGCAACATCTGCCGCTGCTGGTGAGTCTCGAGTCGCTGGGTCGTCATACCGTACAGATGCTGCATGATGTGCTGGACGCCTTTGCGCGCATGGACCTCAACGAAGCGATCGCTATCTACCGTGAAGATAAAAAGGTGGATAAAGAGTACGAGGGCATTGTGCGTCAACTGATGACCTACATGATGGAAGATCCGCGTACCATTCCCAGCGTACTGACGGCGTTGTTCTGCGCCCGGGCGATTGAGCGCATCGGCGATCGCTGCCAGAACATCTGTGAAATCATCTTCTATTTCGTCAAAGGTCAGGATTTCCGCCACGTTGGCGGTGACCGGCTCGACGAACTGCTGTCAGGCGATGATGGCAGCAATAAGCCCTCCTGAGTGACCGCAACCGTACGCCGCGCTGGCGTACGGTTCGGCGTTTTCGATTGGTCCCCCCGGCAACACTCTTTATACTTGCGGCACTTTTCCTTCTGAGGTGCTGAATAATGTCTCCTTCTCCCCAGGCTAAACCCGGCGTCACGCCCGGTAAAGCGATGCTGGCCGCCGTCAGCGGTTATGCGATGGATGGATTTGATCTGCTGATCCTTGGCTTTATGCTGCCGGCGATCAGCGTCTCGCTGGCGCTCAATCCATCGCAGGCGGGATCGCTGGTCACCTGGACGCTGATCGGCGCGGTCATCGGCGGTATTGTGTTTGGCCATCTCAGCGATCGCTTTGGGCGTATTCGTATGCTGACCATCACTATCCTGGTGTTCTCGGTGTTTACCGGCCTGTGCGCCGTGGCGCAGGGCTACTGGGATCTGCTGGCCTGGCGTACCCTGGCGGGCGTCGGGCTGGGCGGAGAGTTCGGCATCGGTATGGCGCTGATTGCCGAAGCCTGGCCGGCAGAGAAGCGCAACCGCGCCTCGGCGTGGGTCGGTATCGGCTGGCAGCTCGGTGTGCTGCTGGCGGCCTTTATTACGCCGCCGCTGCTGAGCGTGATCGGCTGGCGCGGCATGTTTCTGGTCGGTTTATTACCCGCGCTGGTCTCGTTTGTGATCCGTCGCAGCATGGGCGAACCGGAGGCCTATCGCCGACAGGTCAAAAACGTTCCCTCGCTCTCTTTCCCGGCGCGCCTCAAGCTGCTGGTCCGCGATCGCGCGACTGCAAAAGCCAGCCTCGGCATTTTCATCCTCTGTTCGGTACAGAATTTTGGCTACTACGGCCTGATGATCTGGATGCCGAGCTACCTCTCCTCCAGCTTCGGTTTCAGCCTGACCAAATCGGGTCTGTGGACGGCGGTAACGGTGGTCGGTATGACCTTCGGTATCTGGCTGTTTGGTGTGCTGGCCGATCGCTTTGCGCGCTGGAAGATTTTCCTGCTCTATCAGTTTGGCGCGGTAGTGATGGTGGTGATTTATGCTCAGTTACGCGATCCCGGCATCATGCTGGTTACCGGGGCGATCATGGGGATGTTCGTTAATGGGATGATTGGTGGCTACGGCGCGCTGATCTCCGATACCTTCCCGCCACAGGTGCGGGCCACGGCGCAAAACGTCCTGTTTAACCTTGGGCGGGGCGTCGGCGGCTTCGGCCCGGTGGTGATTGGCCTGCTGGCGAGCCAGTTCTCCTTTGCGGCGGCGATTACGCTGCTGGCGCTAATCTATCTGCTGGATATTGTGGCCACCCTGTTCCTGCTGCCGAAAAAGCACAGTCAGGATGACACGCTGGGCGCGATTGGCTGAAAGCAGGGCACGGATCTGCCGGGATGTGAACACCCATCCCGGCTGTGATGCTACCGGCCGGTAAACGGATAAGCGAAACGCACCGACACGGCGGTTACCGGCCAGCGCGTCGGGGTTTGTCGCGGTTTAGTGCATTAACGGCAGCAGTTGCTGATACAGCGCGGCAAACGTCTGCCGCAGCGGCTGGTAATGCGCCCTGCGCGCGCTGTCCGGCTGGTGGCGTTGCACCAGGGTAAGCGTCGGTGCCGCAGCCTGACCATCCAGCGCCAGCTGCGCCAGCCTGGCCGCGCCGAGTGCCGGTCCGACCTCACCACCGTGGCAGTAATCGAGCGTCTGACCGCTGATGTCCGCCAGCATCTGCCGCCACATCGCACTGCGTGCGCCGCCCCCGATCAACATAATACTTTTTGGCTGCACGCCGCATTCATGCAGCACATCCATCCCCTGCGCCAGCGCAAATCCCACGCCTTCCAGCACCGCCCGCGCCAGTTCCGGACGACCATGCTGGTGGGTAAAGCCAAAGAAAGCGCCTCTGGCGTTGGGATTGTTGTGCGGCGTGCGTTCGCCGGAGAGATAGGGTAAAAACCACAGCGGCGGCACGTCATCGCGCGCCCGCGCCGCCTCATCCAGCAGTGCCGGTACATCGTGACAGCCGGTCAGTTCAGCCGCCCAGTCGAGGCAGGAAGCGGCGCTGAGCATCACCGACATCAGATGCCAGCGCTGCGGTAAGGCATGACAGAAACTGTGAACGGCGCGCTGAGGATTACTCAGATAGCCCTCGCTGACCACAAAGTAGACGCCGGAGGTGCCCAGTGAGAGCATGCCCTGACCCGGCTCAGTCATGCCAACGCCGACCGCGCCCGCCGCATTATCGCCACCGCCCGCCGCCAGCGGCACCGGATTCATTTTCCAGCGCGCCGCCAGGGCAGCATCCAGCGTGCCGGTTATGGCATTGCCCTCATACAGTTGTGGCATCTGCTCACGACTGAGATCGCAGGCGCGCAGCATCTCATCGCTCCAGTCTCGCCGCGCCACATCCAGCCACAGCGTGCCTGCCGCATCTGACAGGTCGGTGGCGAAGTCACCGCTCATCCGCCAGCGCAGGTAATCTTTTGGCAACAGCACCTTCGCGATCTGACTGAAAATGACCGGTTGGTGTTGCTGCACCCACAGCAGCTTGGGCGCCGTGAAACCGGGCATCATCAGGTTGCCGGTGATCGCCCGGGCGTCCGGCACCTTCTGTTCCAGTTCACGGCACTGCGCCTCACTACGCCCATCATTCCACAGTATCGCCGGACGCAGAACGCGGCCGGCGCTGTCCAGCAGGGTCGCGCCATGCATCTGGCCGCTCAGCCCGATCGACTCAACGGCGCGCAGATCGTGCTGCCCGCTCAGCGCCTGCATGGCGTGGTCCAGCGCCTGCCACCAGCTTTCGGGATCCTGTTCGCTCCACAGCGGCTGTGGACGTGAAACCTGCAGCGGCGCTGTTTCTGTCGCCTGCACCTGGCCGGCGGCATCCACCAGCACCACTTTGACGCCAGAGGTGCCTAAATCGATCCCGATAAACATGTTCTGCTCCTGAGCCTTTAGAAATCAAACAGATAGTGATTCACCAGGTTTTCCAGCTGCTCCTGGCGTCCGCTCTGATGTTGCGGATTCAACTGCTGTTGCTGAGCATGCGCCGCCAGCGTGGCCAGTGAAAACTCGCCTTTCAAAATTTGCTGGCCGAACTCACCATTCCAGCCGCTGTAACGCTGTGCCACGCGCTTATCCAGCTCGCCGTCGTCGATCATCCGGGCCGCGACTTTCAGCGCCAGCGCCATGGTATCCATCGCGCCGATATGGCCGTAGAACAGATCGTATTTGTCGGTGCTCTGGCGACGCACTTTGGCATCAAAGTTTAAGCCGCCGGTGGTAAAGCCGCCCGCCTTGAGGATCTCATACATCACCAGCGCATTCTCCTCCACGCTGACCGGGAACTGATCGGTGTCCCAGCCACACTGCGCGTCGCCGCGGTTGGCATCGACCGAGCCGAAAATGCCCAGCGCAATGGCGGTAGCTATTTCGTGGTGGAAAGAGTGACCGGCCAGCGTGGCGTGATTGGCCTCGACGTTCACTTTGATCTCTTTCTCCAGACCGAACTGTTTGAGGAAGCCATACACCGTGGCGACGTCGTAGTCGTACTGATGCTTGGTCGGTTCCTGCGGCTTCGGCTCAATCAGCAGTGTGCCCTGGAAACCGATTTTGTGTTTGTGCTCAACCACCATCTGCATAAAGCGGCCAATCTGCTCGCGCTCCTGGCGCAGATCGGTATTCAGCAGAGTTTCATACCCTTCGCGGCCGCCCCACAGCACATAGTTTTCACCGCCAAGGGTTTTGGTGGCCTGCATGGCGCTGCACACCTGAGTCGCGGCCCAGGCGAAGACCGCCGGATCGGGATTGGTCGCCGCGCCCGCGCCGTAGCGTGGATGGGTAAAGCAGTTCGCCGTGCCCCACAGCAGCTTCACCCCGGTCTCCTGCTGCTTCTCCAGCAGCTTATCGGTCATGATGGCAAAATTGTCCTGATAGCTGCGCAGCGAATCGCCTTCCGGCGAAACATCCACATCATGAAAGCAGTAATAAGGCACGTTCAGCTTGTGAAAGAACTCAAAGGCGACGTCCGCTTTTTGCTTCGCCAGCTGCAGCGCATCACCATTTTTTTGCCATGGGCGATCAAACGCGCCGACGCCAAACATATCCGCTCCGTTCCAGCAGAAGGTATGCCAGTAGCAGGCCGCAAAGCGCAGATGTTCCGCCATGGTCTTGCCGAGGATCACTTCGTCAGGATTGTAATGACGAAACGCGAGAGGCTGAGTCGATTTGGTTCCTTCGTAACGGACGCGATCGATCTGATCGAAATAAGCGTGCATGGTTTGCTCCTTAGCATCGGGACCCGAATGGTCTGCATTGAAGCGATATTTGATATTGGCTGTCGGCGCGGCTCAATTACGATATTTCACACTGCGTATCAGATAATTATTATTTGTGCGCTGGCTCGCAAAATAAAGCTGATCTCAGCGCGGTTATTGCCGGATCTCTTGCTCAGTCCGAAAAAGATGAAATATCGATCGCGCTCATAAAAAAAGAAATAAACCAAAAAACGTAATGGCCGGATAAAAATCAGTAATTGATGTAACGGGAAAATCAGGGCAACAATTCATCCGCCTGGTTCATGGGCCTGCAACGACAATAGCCTCAACCTACAGGATAAACGCAATGAAGATGAAACATGCGCTGTTAGCCGTCTGCGCTGCGCTGGCTCTGTTCAGCCAGACCAGCGTGGCCAAAGAAGTGAAGATCGGCATGGCAATTGATGATTTACGTCTGGAACGCTGGCAAAAAGACCGCGATATTTTCGTGAAGCAGGCGGAATCGCTGGGTGCGCAGGTGTTTGTCCAGTCGGCAAACGGCAATGAAGAGACCCAGATGTCGCAGATTGAAAATATGATCAACCGCGGCGTCGATGTGCTGGTGATTATTCCCTATAACGGCCAGGTGCTGAGTAACGTGGTCGCCGAAGCGAAACGTGAAGGGATTAAAGTACTGGCCTACGACCGGATGATAAATAACGCTGACATCGATTTTTATATCTCGTTTGATAATGAAAAAGTGGGTGAGTTGCAGGCCGAAAGCATTGTGAAACAGGTGCCTAAGGGCAACTACTTTTTAATGGGCGGTTCCCCGGTAGATAATAATGCCCGCCTGTTCCGCGCCGGCCAGATGAAAGTATTAAAACCCTTTATCGATAATGGCAGCATTAAAATTGTCGGCGATCAGTGGGTCGATGCCTGGCTGCCGGAAAACGCTCTGAAAATTATGGAAAACGCGCTGACCGCCAACGGTAACCATATCGATGCGGTTGTGGCGTCTAATGATGCTACCGCCGGCGGGGCGATTCAGGCGCTGAGCGCCCAGGGACTGGCCGGCAAAGTGGCGATCTCCGGCCAGGATGCTGACCTGGCGGCCATCAAACGGATTAAAGCCGGCACCCAGACCATGACGGTATACAAGCCGATCACCGAACTCGCCACCGAAGCAGCAAAAATCGCAGTCGAACTGGGCGATGGCAAAAAGCCGGCCAGCAACAGCACGCTGAACAACGGACTTAAAGAGGTTCCATCGCGGCTGCTGACCCCGATTCAGGTCAACAAAGACAATATCGAAAGCACCGTGGTGAAAGACGGTTTCCACAAACAGAGCGAACTCTGACCGCGCCTGGCGTGAGGGAGAACAGTCGATGCTGCTGGAAATGAACAATATCACCAAGCGTTTCGGCGCGGTGAAAGCGCTGAATGATGTCAGCCTGCAGCTGGATGCGGGCGAAGTGATGTCGCTGTGTGGCGAAAATGGCTCAGGTAAATCGACCCTGATGAAAATCCTCTGCGGGCTCTATCCGCACGGTGATTTTGACGGCCAGATTTACTTTGCCGGCGACAAAATAGAGGCGCAGACCATTCGTGATACCGAGCGCAAAGGGATTGTGATCATCCATCAGGAGCTGGCACTGGTGCGGCAACTGACGGTGATGGAGAACATTTTCCTCGGTGCCGAGCTGGGGCGTTTCGGCATGGTTGATGATGAAACCATGACGCTGCGCTGCCAGCAACTGCTGGCCCGGGTCGGGCTGAACGTCTCTCCCGCCGCGCGGGTCGGCGATTTGGGCCTCGGTCAGCAGCAGCTGGTGGAGATCGCGCGTGCGCTTAACAAGCAGGTCCGGTTACTGATCCTGGATGAGCCGACCTCCTCACTGACCGAACAGGAGACGGAGGTGCTGCTCGGCATTATCCGTAACCTGCGTGAACACGGCATCGCCTGCATCTACATCTCCCACAAGCTGAACGAGGTCAAAGCTATCTCCGATACCATCTGCGTCATTCGCGACGGTCAGCATATCGCCACCCGCACGGCAACCGGCCTGAGTGAAGATGACATCATCACCATGATGGTCGGACGCGAGCTGACCGCGCTCTATCCCCATGCGCCGCATCAGATTGGCAATACGGTGCTGAAAGTCGAGAACCTCACGGCCTGGCATCCGGTTAACCGGCATATTCGCCGCGTCAACAACGTCTCCTTCAGCCTGAAGCGCGGGGAAATTCTCGGCATCGCCGGGCTGGTCGGGGCGGGCAGAACCGAAACCGTGCAGTGCCTGTTCGGGGTCTGGCCGGGACGCTGGCAGGGCGATATCTGGATCAACGGCAAGCCGGTCAGGATCACCGATTGCCGCGCCGCCATTGCACACGGCATCGCCATGGTGCCGGAAGACCGTAAAAAAGATGGCATCGTGCCGCTGATGGCGGTGGGAAAAAATATCACCCTCGCGGCGCTGGATCAGTTCAGCCACCGGCTTTCCACCCTCGATGAAGCGCAGGAACAGCAGGCGATCAACGCGGCGATTACCCGTCTGCGGGTGAAGACTTCCTCCTCTGAATTACCGATTGGCCGGCTGAGCGGCGGCAATCAGCAGAAAGCGATTCTGGCGAAGTGCCTGCTGCTTAACCCGCAAATCCTGATTCTGGATGAGCCGACGCGCGGCATTGATGTTGGTGCACGTCAGGAGATCTACCTGCTGATCAATGCGCTGGTGCAGCAGGGGATCGCGGTGATTGTGATTTCGTCCGAGCTGCCGGAAGTGCTGGGCCTGAGCGATCGGATACTGGTGATGCATGAAGGGCAAATTAAAGCTGATTTGATCAACGATAACCTGACTCAGGAGCAGGTGATGGAAGCCGCCCTGCGGAGTGAACATTATGCTTAAGAGTGAAAGTACCCAAAGTGGCCTGTCAGGAACCCCGGGCAAGCCGTCGCCCGGCAAATTCCCGCTGCCTAATCTCCAGGTGCTGGTGATGCTGGGAGCGATTGTGCTGATTGCCCTGTTCTTTACCTGGACCACCGATGGCGCGTGGCTCAGCCCGCGTAACGTTTCCAACCTGCTGCGACAGACCGCGATTACCGGCATTCTGGCGGTGGGGATGGTGTTTGTGATTATCTCGGCGGAGATCGATCTGTCGGTCGGCTCAATGATGGGATTACTGGGCGGCGCTGCGGCAATTTTTGACGTCTGGCTGGGCTGGCCGCTGCCGCTGACCATTGTGGTTACCCTGGTGATGGGACTGCTGCTGGGGACCTGGAACGGCTGGTGGGTCGCCTATCGCAAAGTGCCGTCATTCATCGTCACGCTGGCGGGGATGCTGGCCTTTCGTGGCATCCTGGTGGGGATCACCGATGGCACCACGGTTGCGCCAATCACGCCGGGCATGTCGCAGATCGGCCAGAGCTACCTGCCGGGCGGCGTCGGTTTCGGCTTTGGTTTCGCCGGTCTGGCGCTGTTTATGCTGTGGCAATGGCGTTTACGCCTGCGCCGTCAGCAGATTGGACTGGCCCAAAGCCCGGCCAGCGGCACCGTGGCACGTCAGGCGATTACCGCGATACTGGTGCTGGGCGCGATCTGGTTGCTGAACGATTATCGCGGCGTACCGACCCCGGTATTACTGCTCGCCCTGCTGTTGCTGGCCGGGATGTTTATGGCGACCCGGACCGCTTTTGGCCGACGCATTTACGCAATCGGCGGCAATATCGATGCGGCGCGACTGTCAGGGATTAACGTGGCGCGTACCAAACTGGCGGTGTTTGCGATTAACGGCGTGATGGTGGCCATTGCGGGTCTGATCCTCAGTTCGCGGCTGGGTGCCGGTTCGCCTTCGGCTGGCAACATTGCGGAACTCGACGCCATCGCCGCCTGTGTGATTGGCGGTACCAGCCTGGCCGGTGGGGTTGGCTCGGTAGCCGGTGCGGTGATGGGGGCATTTATCATGGCTTCACTGGATAACGGCATGAGCATGATGGACGTGCCGACCTTCTGGCAGTACATCGTCAAGGGTGCCATTCTGCTGCTGGCGGTGTGGATGGATACCGCCACGCGGCGTCGGGTGTAATCGCGTGGAGGATCACATTGTGGCGCAAACCATTTTTATGCCCCTGTCAGCCGTGCTATGCAATGCGCTGAGCATTTAAGGGAATCGCCACCATGCATGATAAACGTTATCGCATTACCTTGTTGTTTAACGCTAACAAGGTGTATGACCGTCAGGTTGTTGAGGGCGTCGGGGAATATCTACAGGCGTCGCAAACCGACTGGGACATTTTCATTGAGGAGGACTTCCGCTGCCGCATCGACAATATTCGGGAGTGGCTGGGCGACGGCGTGATCGCCGATTACGACGATCGCTCAATCGAAACCCTGCTGTCGAATGTGCCGGTGCCGATCGTCGGCGTTGGCGGCTCATATCACCGACAGGAGGATTATCCGCCGGTGCATTACATCGCCACCGATAATGCCGCGCTGGTGGAGCGGGCGTTTATGCATCTCAAAGAGAAAGGCATCAACCGCTTTGCCTTTTACGGTTTGCCGGCCTCAAGCGGCAAGCGCTGGGCGCAGGAACGGGAACAGGCATTTCGTCAGCTGGTGATGCGGGAGCGCTATCAGGGGGTGGTCTATCAGGGCATGGAGACCGCGCCGGAAAACTGGCAGCACGCTCAGAACCGGCTCGCCGACTGGCTGCAGACGCTGCCACCGCAAACCGGCATTATCGCCGTCACCGACTCACGGGCGCGCCATCTGCTGCAGGCCTGTGAGCATCTGAAAATTCCGGTGCCGGAAAAGCTGGCGGTTATCGGCATTGATAACGAAGAGCTGACGCGCTATCTGTCGCGCGTCGCGCTCTCATCGGTGGCGCAGGGCTCGCGGCAAATGGGTTACCAGGCGGCCAAACTGCTGCACCGCCTGCTGGATAAGCAGCCGCTACCGCTTCAGCGCATCCTGGTGCCGCCGGTCAAAGTGATCGCCCGTCGCTCTACCGACTTCCGTTCGCTGCGCGATCCTGCCGTCATTCAGGCGATGCATTACATCCGCTTTAACGCCTGTAAGGGCATTAAGGTGGAGCAGGTGCTGGATGCCATCGGCCTGTCGCGATCCAATCTGGAAAAACGGTTTCGCGATGAAACCGGCGACACCATTCATGCGATGATCCACCGTGAAAAGCTGGAAAAAGCCGGCGAACTGCTGGCATCGTCGTCACTCAATATCAATGAAATCTCGCAGATGTGCGGTTATCCGTCCCTGCAGTATTTCTATTCGGTCTTCAGGAAAGGGTACGACACCACGCCGAAAGAGTATCGCCAGCTTTATGGTGAAAACGTGTTGTAGCCGTGGGGCCAGGCCGGTCCAGGTGATACTGGCCGACCGCTCGCCTCTAAATCCTATCGTTCATAAAAGCGGCGGGATGGAAATTATATTTCATCCGCCGGACAAAACCGACTCATCGGACCAAAGTCAGGCCAGCCGCCGACAGGGTGAATGGCATGGAATACTCATTATAACCTTATAAATCATCGGATTAATAAGTAACTTTTCCCCTCTCATCCTGTAGGCGTTTTTACGCCTCCCCCAGGCTTTCAGGCTGCTGTCAGCGGAAAAAATGTCGCTCGGCCAGCCCGCTGCCGTTGAGAAAAAACGGGCTCAGGCAGCATATTGCTGTTTATTATCCTGATTAATAACCCTTTTTATGATGGTTTTACCTCAGCGCCTCCACAAAATTTTCGAACCCCGCTCACATTTCCGAAAGAATTAATCCAAATTATCTGATTTAGAAAATATATTTCACTGGTGCTTGATCGCTGAAGCCCGTAAGCCTCTGACAACTATGCCCCCTCTTTCTGAACCGTTTCGGTTCAGGCAGTAGAGAACAGGAGCCTGAAAAATGGAAACCCGGCAAAAACGCTACAACATGAAATATGTCATGCTCTGTTGCACCGTCGCCGCCTTTGGCGGTCTGCTGATGGGCTATGACTCGTCGATTATCTCCGGCGCCATCGAACCGCTCAGTGACTATTTTCAGCTCACCCCGGCAGAAACCGGCTGGGCGGTATCAAACATCCTGCTGGGCAGCCTGGTCGGCTGTTTTATTGCGCCAAAGCTCAGTGATAAATTCGGCCGCAAAAAATCGCTCGCGATTACTGCGCTGCTGTTTACCGCCTCGGTGGTTGGCACCGCAATCGCCCATAACTTTTTCACCTTTGTCGCGTTCCGTATCCTGGGCGGCCTGGCGATTGGTCTGGCGTCAGTGATCTCGCCGATTTATCTGGCGGAGCTGTCGCCGTCGAAATTTCGCGGCCGGACCAGCGCGCTCTACGCTGTCTGCTGCGTTGGTGGTCAATCGGTGGTGCTGCTGACTAACTATTTCATCAACAAATCGATGTTGCCCGAGGCGATGGTGGATATCGGCTGGCGTTACATTCTGGCTACCGCGCTGGTGCCCTGTGCGCTGTTCATCTTTTTCATTGCCTTTATCCCGGAATCACCACGCTGGAACGTGCTGAAAGGCAAAGATAAAGAAGCGCTGGATACCCTGAGCAAAATCTCTAACCCGGCGCACGCCGAGAGCGTATTCAATGAGATTAAGCACTCGTTTTCTGATGAAGCCGCCAGCCGCCATAAAGCCCGCTTCCGTCTGAATAAAACCACGCTGCCGCTGTTGATCATCGGTATTGGTCTGGCAGTCGGTAATCAGATCAGCGGCATCAACGTGATTCAGTATTTCGGCCCGACGCTGCTGAAAAATGTCTCCGGCAGCACCGATTCGGCGCTACTGCAGACTTTCTGGCTGTCAGTCTGCCAGTTTGTCGGCGTGCTGATGGGGATGGCGCTGATCGATAAGGTCGGACGGCGTAAGCTATTGCTGCTGGGGGCGATCACCTCTGCCATTTTCCTCGCCTATACCTTTATCGCGTTCTATTACCGCCTGCCGGGTCTGCTGGCGGTGGTGGGATTGTTTGCCTATATGGTGTTCTTTGGTATGACCTGGGGACAGATTGTCTGGACCGTGCTGGGCGAGCTGTTTCCCACGGAAATCCGATCAATCTGCGTCGGCATCTCAATCTGTGCCATGTCGGTGGCGAACTTTATTATCAGCACCACCTTTCCGATTCTCAACAGCAACACCGTGCTGCTGGAGATGTTCCACGGCGGCTTCCCGCTGCTGCTGTTCGCGCTGTTTTCGCTCGGCATGTACTTCTTCACCTTCCGCTACCTGCCGGAAACGGCCGGAATGCCGCTGGAGAAAATCCACGCACGCGTACTGGAGAAGTTTAATATCGACCCACGCGAAGCGGACGAGACGGTTAGCGTGCCGGTAAGTGACGTCCGATCATAAAAAGGCAGCACTCGCTGCCTTATCTGGCGGGTTAACCGACCCGCTGTTCGGCCTGCTCAATCACCGCCAGCGCCAGCCCATTGGCCGGATCGATGCGGTTTTCAAGGAAAAGCAGCTGGGTATGGGCGGCGGTAAAGGCGAGGGCGCTGGCCTGGGTGGTATCGCGCACCGCCTTGCAAAAGGCCGGGCTGGCGCTCCACGGACAATCGATCATGATGGTCGCCGGATTGAGCAGCAGCATGATCTGACTCAGCGCCGCACCCAGATAGCTACCAGCCTGCGCCATCACCTCATCCACTATTCGCGGTGCGCTGTCGCGGTTCTGCCAGCTCAGGCCGGGCTGGCGCTGCGCCAGCTGCTGTTGCACTGCCGGCTGGCTGATTAACGCCTCAAGGCAGCCCCGTCGGCCGCAACTGCAGCGCGGGCCGTCAGGCTGAACGGTCAGGTGGCCCGCCTCACCGGCGGTCCAGCTGTGTCCGGTAAAAACTTCGCCGTGCTGCACCTGCGCCCCACCAATCCCCTCTGAGATGCGCAGATAAAAGTGGCCGCTGTCGACGGAGAGCCCGCGCTGCTGTACTGCCAGCAGCGCAGCGGCCTTTACGTTGTTCATGATGCGGATCGGTAGCCGTACCTGCTTCCGCAGCGCGGTCAGCAGATCCACTTCCTGCCAGTCGAGGTGTGATGAGAGATGCATCCAGCCGCGCCGGGGATCAACGATGCCGGGAAAGCCGAGGCCTATCCCCAGCAAATCGGGGTAGCGCTCGGCCAGCTCACGACACAGCATCGCCAGCTCAGCCAGCAGCCGGGTTGGGTTTTCAGTGTCGGTACGCAGCGTCTGTTCGGCCAGTACCTGAGAAAAGTAGTCGCAGACCCGCCAGTGAATCACATTGCGTTCCACCATTACGCCTGCGCTCTTCAGCTTCTCCGGGCGCAGGGTAATCTCGATTTTAGGGCGTCCTGCCGCTGCCACGCTGACCGGTCCCAGCTCCTCAATTAACTCCTGCTCCAGCAAATCATCAATGATCAGTGAGACGGTATTTTTGCTGAGCGATAAGGTCTGGGCCAGATCCTGGCGCGAGGTGATGCGCAGTTTTCGCAACTGCGTCATGACCCGCTTTTGGTTGTTAAGTCGCAGTAACGCGGGACCTTTTCCGTTCGCTTTCATGGCGAATTCACCCACCAGAGGAGAAAGAATTCAGTGTATCAGCCCGTACGTATTCGTCATCCCACACTTTTGCGTGCTATTTCACACAACCAGGCGAGATCCGGCCGATCGGTCGGCGTCTGAGCGGCTTAACTCAGGGTTTTATGCCGCCAGACCGCTTTCGGCGATGCCGAACGATCCTGATTAAGCGCGCTCAGCAGCACATCGACCTGTGGGCTGACGGGCGAGCGACGCAGCCAGCCGAGCAGGGTAAACAGCAACAGCGAGGACAATACCGGTGCCGCCACCTGAGTCGCCAGGCTGGCATCGTCAATCACAAACCGCACGAAGAAGAAGGTCCCGACGCCTGCCGCCCAACTGACCAGCGCTGCGGTGCTGCCAGATCGACGGAAAGCGGGCAGCAAACCCAGCAGCATCGGGATCGATATCGGCCCGACCAGCCCGCCAAACCAGATAACCAGTAGCGACAATACGCCGCCGAACCGGCTGGCATTCAGGGCAATCACCAGGGTGGTGATAATAAACAGGAAGGTGGTGCAGCGTGCCACCCGTAGCGAACTCTGGCCGCGAGGAAAGGCACGCGGCCAGATGGCGGGCAGAATATCGCGGGTCACCACCGCCGTAATGGCGTTGGCGTCAGACGAGGTCATTGAGAGGGTATGGGTGAACATCGCAACCAGCATCAGCCCGATCAGCCCGTCAGGCAGTAACTGCATCGCCATCAGCGACCAGGCGCGTGACGGGTCGGCCAGATTGGGAAACAGCAGCGGTGCAGCCCACATCGGCCAGAACAGCACCAGCGGCCAGATCAGGTAGAGGGCGGCAGAGAGCAGTGCCGCCTTGCGCGCTTCGCGTCCGTCCGGTGCGGCAATAAACCGCTGCGCCAGGTTCCAGGTTCCGCCGTTGTAGCTCAGGGTGTAGATCAGCAGGTAGGCAAAGATAAAGCCAGTGGTGTAAGGACCTTGCACAATCTGAAGGTGGCTGGCCGGCAGCCGATCCCAGATAGTCAACAGCGCGCCGATGCCGCCGAGCTGAAGTCCAACCGCCACCAGCATCACAATGGCGGCGACAAACTGCACGATGAACTGACCAAAATCGTTGCAGGCATCGGCCCACAGTCCGCCGATCACGCTGTAAAACAGACTTAATCCGCCTGCAATGCAGATGCCGAACAGCGGGTCGAGACCGGTGAAGACGTTGATAATCACCGCGATGGCGGCCCATTTGGCCCCGACATCTACCGTTTTCAGCAGCACGCCGCTGCACGCCAGCACCATCTGGGTCGGCAGGTTATAGCGGGTCAGCAGATACTCGGTGGGGGATTCAATCTGCATGTAACGACGCAGCCTGGCCCAGCGCGGGGCAAACAGCGAGGAGCCGATCAATACCGCCAGCGAAATAGGCAGCGCCCACCAGAACCAGATCGTAATGCCCATGTTGTAAGCCACCGCGCCGTAGGCAACAAAAACCGCGGCGCTGTAGCCAGACATATGATGGGAAACGCCGGAGAGCCACCAGGGCATCCGGCCACCGGCAGTAAAGAAGTCACGGGTATTGCCGACCCTGCGCATCGCCCACAGCGTGATCAGCACAATCATCAGCGCGTAGAGCGCTATTACAGCGTAATCGAGCAGGCTCATGGCTGACTCCACCGGGTCACTCGCCTGTCCGGCAATCCGGCGGCGCAGCGCGGGAGGCAGAACAACAGCAGGGTGACTGAAAACGAATCGATCCGGCGGCGTTACGCAGGCTAAGCGCAGAGGTGACGCTCAGCCGTGTGGGTAGTCCGGCGGGCAATACAGCAGGCTGCCCGCCGCAGCGGGCAGGGTATTAATATTCGTCGCCACGCACCCGGCTGCGATAACTTTCCCAGTCGAAGCGCACCCACAGGCTGTTGCCGAGGCGCATCCGGTCCATGACGCGTTCGCCAAGCAGGGTGTTCATCTCATTTGGATTAAGGTTGGTTAACATGCCGGTTGGGCGCTTCGACGAGGAGCGGCGATCGACAATCTGGTTGATGATCACTTTTTCGTAGCGGGATTCGCTCTGCATGCCGATCTCATCAATCACCAGCAGGTCAACGCTGCTGAGATCCTGAAGCAGTCGCTCTTCAGTAATGCCGCTGCTGCCGCTGAAGGTGCCCTTCATGCTCGACATCAGATCGGCGACCGTCACAATCAGCACGCTTTTACCGCGCAGGATCAGGTCGTTGCCAATTGCGGCTGCCAGATGATTTTTACCGGTGCCGGGGCGGCCCGAAAAGACAAAGCTGGCGATGCTACCCTCGAATTCGGCCGCATACTGTCGCGCTTGTTCCAGTGCCTTACGCTGGCCTTCATTTTCGACACGGTAGTTGTCGAAAGAACAGTTAATATGCAGTTCGCGAATACCGGATCGGCCCATAATGCGCTGCATTTTCATTGCGCGATTCTCACGCACGATGGCTTCAGAGCGCAAACGGCCTTGTTCCTGGTTCCAGGCCAAAAGTTCTTCACCATTAGTGAACTTTGGTCGGGTACCTGCGGGCATCATTCTTTTCAGGCGACTAAAGAGATCGTTTGGCGTTTTCATTATTCACCTCGGAAACCATCGGGAATATCGTAGTCAGTACTGCTGATTTGAGTGATATCGCGCTTCGGTTGCCCGCCGTTGGCGGCACGGTTCATCTGGATGCTTCGCGCCAGCTTTTGTTGCCACTGAACATGGTGAAACAGCCGGCCCTCTGCCTGCCAGTAGGCGACGAAAGCAGCCAGCTCGCTGGCAGTAACCGGTTCGCTGAGCGCCACGCCCCAGATGGCGGCCTGGCGGGTAAAATCTGCGTCTGGCTGCCAGCCAGCATACATCGCGAACTTACCAACCGGCGCAGAGATTGCCGCAGGCGCATCGTCATACAGGCTGTCATCCAGCGCCACATCATTTGGCTGTCGGGCAGCGGCTTCCAGCGCCAGTAACTGCGCCAGACGCGCCGGGGTGATGGCGTACATCACCGGCGCGTAATCCTCTAATACCGCCAGCGTACCGTTTTCCGCCTGTTGCAGCGCGGTCAGCGGGTCCTGACGGAAGGCATCCAGGCCAATGAGCGTTGAAGTTAAGATTTTGACTGACATGAAAAGACCTGAGGTTAACGAACACCTTGCGCCGGGGCCGTGCCGCCGACGCAGAAGTGTTTATTGTACCTTTTTTAACGTTGCGGATCGCTCAAAAAGCGCGACCATTATGAGTGAGAGGTCACCGGGGAGGTTGCATGACGGGCAGAGGCGGGTTGGGTCGCACTGACGGCAACGGCAACCGGGCGGGTTTGCCATAAATAGCGCACCGAGGCCAGCCAGCACAGGCCGTAACCCAGCAGTTCGGTTCCCTCTTCCGCCATGTTTTTAACCACACGGTTATAATCGCCCAGCATCAGGTGCTGCCACAGCGAATGAATGCCAAACAGGCGGGAAAAGACCAGCACCACCAGAAAGCCGGAGGCCATCACCGGCCAGCTACGGTGCTGCAGCAGTCTGGCCAGCGCGTGCAGGGTTTTTTTCGGCGTCCGCAGCGCGACCGCAAGGCATCCTGCAGTCACCGCCAGCGCGAACCAGATCCAGCTGCCGTGCTGGATGGTATCAAACACAAAGTCGAGTTCGCGGATCAGCATGCAGCTATAGAAGCCCGCCACTAAGGTCAGCGCACCACGCTGCGCCGGACGGCGCTGAGCGGCAATAAAGAACAGGGCGGCGATCACCGCCAGCATGATTTCCTGGGTGGTTTCAGTAAAAGAGGTTTCGTGCAGCGCATCATTCATCCAGGCCACATCAATATAGATGGGCAATATCATCAGAGCGAGAAAGAGTGCTGCCAGTATGAAGACCGTTATTTCACGGCCAATAATTGTCAAATCGTTGCGCATAGTGTTACCAGTATAATGATTAGCGGACTCATTATATTTTAAACGCTCAACGCCCTTTCTCTTTTTATGCCCCGCTCAGAAGCTGGCGCTGATGCCGAGGCTATACAGCAACGGCTCATCACCATTCAGCGCACTGTTTTGTGAAAACGAAGCGAAAGCCGCCAGATTACTGTTCAGCGGCAGCTGCGCGCCGACGCTGAGGTCGATTCCGCTCTCCTGACGGGTCCCGATCGCCGCATCGCGCCGATCGTTTTGTGGCGATTCCGCCAGTGGATGGCTGTAGCTAAGCTGGGCCCACGGCGTAATCCATCCCTGCTGCATATCGACACGCCAGCCGACGCTGGCAATCTGTTCACGGCTCTGCTGATCGCTGTAATCGCACTGCAGACAGTTCATCTGCGGCGGATCGACCGCATATTGCGCCACGGGACCGGTAGTGAAGGATTCGCCAACCGGCAGATCGACCCCGGCGCGATAGCGTTTTCCCAGCGGCGTGCTGCCGACGATGCCGGTTTCACTGTGCAACTCTACCGGCAGGGCTGCCGGAGAATTGAGCGCAGCCTCGAACAGAGCGCGATTTTCGTCACTGAAGTCGAGCGAGGTGCGGGAGATCTTCTCTGCCAGAATGGTGTTGTAGTCGGGCGGCGGTGTGACGATCGCGGGCGCAGCAAAGTCGCCGCCCCAGGCAAAGGTCGGTTGCGTCAACAGTAACAGTCCTGCACCACACCAGCCGCCTATCCGATAGCACTGGTCTCTCCACCCACTTTTCTGCAACATACGATCTCCAGTCGGGGCTGAAGTTATTCCCGGGGAAGCTGGATTAACCACCGGTTTGCGATCTTGTTTTACCCGTCGTTATATAACCCATCGTCGTATAGCCGTTAGTTGTTTAACTATTAACCGATTGTTTCTAAGATCAAGCGGCCCGATAAAATATTTCCGCGATAAGGAATCAGATAATGCAACGATGTGGCTGGGTGACCCAGGATCCCCTCTATCTGGCATACCACGATACCGAATGGGGCGTGGCGCAAACCGACAAGCGCGCGCTGTTTGAGATGCTCTGCCTGGAAGGGCAGCAAGCGGGATTATCCTGGATCACCGTATTGAAAAAGCGACAGAATTACCGTGCGGCGTTTCACCATTTTGATCCACAGGCGATTGCCTTAATGGATCAGCAGGCGATTGAGGCGCTGATGCATAACAGCGGCATTATTCGCCATTCAGGCAAAATCGCCGCGATCATCGCGAATGCGCGCGCGTTTCTGGCGATGGAAGCCCAAGGGGAAGATTTTGCCCGCTTCGTCTGGCAATTTGTCGATAATGCGCAAATTGTCCATCATCATCCCGACTATAAGCTGGCACCCACCACCTCAGCGCACGCCATTGCGCTCTCTAAGGCGCTTAAGCAGCGTGGTTTTAAATTCATCGGCCCGACAATCTGTTATTCGTTTATGCAGGCCTGCGGGCTGATAAACGATCATCAGTCCAGCTGTTTTTGCCATCCTGACAATCTTTAAGCGCGATTCGTGACAAATTAAGACTTTCCCTCACCCCTTTCCTCACTTTTACGCGGCATAATCGTGCCGCTTATGGGGACAGTTTTCCCCTGTGTGTCGAACGTAAGGGAACAAAAATGCAGAAGAAATTAGTCGCGATTACCTTGTTATTAAGCGGAAGCCTGGCCCTGTCTGGCTGTACCACCAATCCTTACACCGGCGAATCGCAGGCGGGTAAGTCAGGCGTGGGTGCCGGTCTGGGTGCTTTAGTGGGTGCCGGCGTGGGCGTGCTCTCCTCATCGAAGAAAGATCGCGGTAAAGGCGCGTTGATTGGCGCAGCCGGCGGTGCAGCGCTGGGTGGCGGTGTCGGTTACTACATGGACGTGCAGGAAGCGAAGCTGCGCGACAAGATGCGCGGTACCGGCGTCAGCGTGACCCGTGAAGGCGATAACATCGTCCTCAACATGCCGAATAACGTGACGTTCGACTCCAACAGCAGTAACCTGAAGCCAGCGGGGGCGAATACCCTGACGGGCGTTTCGATGGTGCTAAAAGAGTATCCAAAAACAGCGGTAAACGTGGTGGGTTATACCGACAGCACCGGAACGCGCGCGCTGAATATGCGTCTGTCACAGCAGCGCGCCGACAGTGTCGCCAGCGCGCTGATTGTGCAGGGCGTCGCCAGCAATCGTCTGCGGACTCAGGGCGCAGGCCCGGATAATCCGGTCGCCAGCAACAGTACCGAAGCCGGAAAAGCGCAAAACCGTCGGGTTGAAATTACCCTTAGCCCGCTCGGTTAATGGGTGTCGCCCCCGCTCGGGGGCGCATTCATCCCGCTGACATTTTCGGTAAATATCAGCGTTAAAGGTTCCAGTAACGCATCTGCTGATAGAGCCACTTCAGGCTTTATGTTAGCCTGATCAAAATTTGATCAGTGAGTCATCTCTTATGTCACTTAAAGCGATTGCAGCGGCATTAGGACTTTCTGTCACCACGGTCAGCCGCGCGCTCAATGGTTACGAAGATGTCGCGCAGGAAACCCGTAAACGGATTGAAGAAGAAGCGCAGCGTCGCGGTTACCGGCCCAATGCTGCTGCCCGCCGTCTGAAAACCGGGCGTGCTAATGCGGTAGGTCTGGTTTATCCGGTCAGCGCGCCGCCGCTGAGCGACGGTCACTTCAGTGAGATGCTGCTGGCGCTGGATCAACGGCTTGCCCACCATGAAATCGACCTGCTGCTGCTGGCGGATAAGCCGCACAGCCAGCCGCTGTTAACCCGTCTGCTGCGCAGCCGCGCGGTCGATGCCATCATCGTCACCCACATCACCCCGCAGGACCGGCGACTGGCTTATCTGCTACAGACCGATTTTCGTTTTCTGGCGCTGGGCCGCAGCGATCTGTCACAGGATTACGCCTGGTTTGATGTCGACCACGCAGCCGGTTCGCAACTGGCGGTCGCCTATTGCCTGTCACAGGGCAGAGAGAAAATTGCCTGGCTCGGCAGCAACGAAAACAGCACCCGGATTCGCGATCGTCGCCAGGGCTATCTGGATGCGCTGGGCACCCTTGCGCCTTATGCGCAGGCCGCAATGCCCGCTTCGCGCCGCGCCGGCTACCAGCAGGCCTGTGCCTGGCTGGCAGAGGAAAACCCGCCCGATGCGATTATCACCGACTGCGGCCCGCTGGCAGAAGGGGCGATGGTGGCGCTGCAACAGGCTGGCCGGGCGACGGGCAACCACGCTATTTCGCTGATCGGCTGGGATGGACTGCCGCGCGATGCGATTCTCGATCATCCCATTATCACCATACGACAGGCGGCGCAGCATCAGGTCGGCGAGCAGCTGGCAGAGATGGTATTACAGCTGCTGAAAGGCACGTCGCCGCAGCAATTACAGACGTTGTGGCAGCCGTGGCTGCAATTACCGCCGTAGCGTCGGGGTTTTTTGCGACTGGACGCGGCTGTGCTAGTCTCTGCCTGGTTTCTACTTTTGCAGGATATTTCATGAAAATCAGGCCGCCTCGCGCCACCATTAGCGATGTTGCTCACGCGGCACGAACCGGAAAAACCAGCGTTTCACGCTACCTCAATGGTGAGCTGCATCTTCTTTCAGCCGATCTCAAAGCCCGGATTGAGCAGGCTATTGCCGATCTCAGCTATCGGCCAAGCCAGATGGCGCGCGGCCTGAAGCGCGGCCGCACCCGCCTGATAGGGCTGATCATCGCCGACATCACCAATCCCTATTCAGTTGACGTGATGAGTGGCATTGAAGCCGCCTGCCGCGAGCAGGGCTTCACCCTGCTGATGTGTAACACCAACAACGAAGTGGACCTGGAACAGCACTATCTGCAACTGCTGAGCAGCTATCAGGTGGAAGGCATTGTGGTGAATGCGGTGGGAATGCGCGAAGAGGTGCTGAGCCATCTGCAACAATCTTTGCTGCCAATGGTGCTGATTGACCGAAAAATTCCGGATTTTCCCTGCGACGTGGTCGGGCTGAATAATGCCGAAGCGGCGGAGACCGCGACGCGTCATCTGGTCGATAACGGTTACGACGCGCTGCTGTTTCTGAGTGAGCCGCTGGGCAGCGTCAACACCCGACGTGAGCGTTTGCAGGCTTTCCGCCAGGTACTGATGGCTTATCCGCAGGTGCAGCATGAGAATGCGGAGCTGGCGCTGCATCAACCCGCCGCGCTTGATCAGGCGCTGCGCGCCTTTCATCAACGTCACGCAGGCAAACGCAGCGCGGTAATGGTGGCCAACGGCGCGCTGACGTTGCAGGTGGCGCGATCGCTGCAGCGGATCAATCTGCATTGGGGCAGCGATATCGGCCTGCTTGGCTTCGATGAGCTGGAGTGGGCCGCGCTGGCGGGCGTCGGGATCACCACGCTGAAACAGCCCACCTGGCAGATCGGTTACAGCGCGCTGCAACGAGTGATTGCGCGCATCGAAAGCAGCGATTTGCCGGTCGCCGAACAGGTCTTCTCTGGCGAACTGATTGTTCGCGGTTCCAGCCAGCCTCTGCGCTAATTTTCAGACTTTTACTCATCCCCTGCGTGCTCGCTTCGTGAGCACGATCATAAATTCATTGTTTGCTGCTTTGCTTTGGAACCGGTTCCATCTAGGGTTTTTAAAGAACTTAAGGCGAAAGCCTCGATGGAGCACAACATGAAGCCAGACATTATCGTGGTCACCGCCGCTTACGGCCATTCGCAGATCGCCGCGCTCGGCGGTCAGACGGCACTGCTGCCGATCATTCAGCAGGCGGGCGCTGACGGCGTTGAAATCCGTCGTGAACTGTGTGATCAGGCCACGCTGGCCGATCTGCCTGCCCTGGCCGCCGCGGTGGCGCAGCATCAGCTGCACGCCAGTTATTCGGTGCCGGATACGCTGTTTTGTGACGACGGTGACGTAAATCCGCGCATAACTCACTACTTTGAAGAAGCACGCCAGTTAAACGCACAGCGTCTCAAGCTGGCGCTGGGTCACTTCACCGGCACGCTTCCGGCGTCGTTGTCGTCACTGCTGGCTGACCAGCCACTGTCGCTGACGGTGGAAAACGATCAGACCGAGCACGGCAAGCTCGCCGCCAGCGTGCAGTTTTTCGCTGCGGTCCGCGCAGCCGGACTGCCGATCAGCATGACGTTTGATATGGGTAACTGGTGCTGGACCGGCGAAGATGCCGCCCGGGCCGCGCAACAGCTGGCGGCGCAGGTCGGTTATATCCACGTGAAAGCAGCGATCCCGCATCACGACAGCTACCGGGCAATCGCGCTGGATGAAGCCGATGACGGCTGGCGCGCCCTGCTGCAACAGCTGCCCGCTACGGCTCCGCGTGGGATTGAGTTTCCGCTGGAAGGCGAGGACCTGACTGCGGTCACGCGCCATTATGTGTCGCTGCTGCGCAACGTTTAAGGAGTGAAGATGACTACGCATCACAACGGTACGCTTGATGTTGTCACTATCGGGGAAGCGATGGCGATGTTTATCGCCCGTGAAACCGGCGACCTGGCCGCCGCGGAAACCTTTGTTAAACGCGCGGCAGGTGCGGAACTGAATGTGGCGACTGGCCTGGCGCGTCTCGGCCTTAAAACAGGCTGGGTCAGCCGCGTCGGGGATGACGCCTTTGGCCGCTTTATCTGCCAGCAGCTGGAGAAAGAGGGGATTGATCATCGCCAGGTGACGGTGGATAACCGTTATCCGACCGGTTTCCAGCTTAAATCCAAAGTGGATGATGGCTCCGATCCGCTGGTGGAGTATTTCCGTAAAGGCTCGGCCGCCAGCCATCTGTCGGTAGACGATTTCGACGCGGACTACTTTGGCTCGGCACGCCATCTGCATCTGAGCGGCGTGGCGGCTGCGCTCTCCGACAGTTCGCTGGCGCTGCTGAAACATGCGGCAAAAGAGATGCGTGCGCGCGGCAAAACCATTTCGTTCGACCCTAACCTGCGGCCGGTGCTGTGGCGCAGCGAAGAGGAGATGCGTACTCAGCTTAATCTGCTGGCAGAGTACGCCGACTGGGTGCTGCCTGGCGAGAAAGAGGGACTGATTCTGACCGGTTATCGTCAACCGGAAGCGATTGCCGACTTCTACCTCGATAAAGGGGTGAAAGCGGTGGTGATTAAAACCGGCTGTGACGGTGCCTGGTATAAAACCGCCAGCGGCGAAAAAGGTCAGGTTGCCGCGATCAAAGTCGATAACGTGGTGGACACCGTGGGCGCTGGCGACGGATTTGCCGTTGGCGTGATCAGTGCGCTGCTGGAAGGTCTGAGCCTGCCGCAGGCGATTCAGCGCGGCAACAAAATTGGTTCGATGGCGATTCAGGTGATTGGCGACAGCGAAGGTCTGCCGACGCGTCAGCAACTCGGCGACGCGTAGCCCGCGCCTCACATATTGACACAGGAGTTCTCGATGAAAACGCAGACAATCGCGCCAAAACGCTGGTGGTTCATCATGCCCATCGTGTTTATCACCTACAGCCTGGCCTATCTTGACCGTGCTAATTTTAGCTTTGCTTCGGCGGCGGGGATAAACGACGATCTCGGCATTACCAAAGGTATGTCCTCTCTGCTGGGTGCCCTGTTCTTCCTCGGCTACTTCTTCTTCCAGATCCCTGGGGCGATCTACGCCGAACGCCGCAGCGTCAAGAAACTGATTTTCTGGTGCCTGATTCTGTGGGGCGGCTGCGCCTCGCTGACCGGCATCGTCAGCAATATTCCGATGCTGGCGGCGATCCGCTTTATCCTCGGGGTAGTTGAAGCTGCGGTGATGCCAGCCATGCTGATCTACATCAGTAACTGGTTCACCAAATCTGAACGGTCACGCGCTAACACCTTCCTGATCCTCGGTAACCCGGTGACGGTGCTGTGGATGTCGGTGGTGTCAGGTTATCTGATCGAATCCTTCGGCTGGCGTGAAATGTTCATTTTCGAAGGGATTCCGGCCGTTGTCTGGGCCATCGCCTGGTGGTTTATGGTGCAGGACAAACCGGCACAGGCGCGCTGGATGAGTGATGCAGAGAAAGCCGCACTGCAGGCGGAACTGCAAAAAGAGCAGGACAATATCAAAGCGGTGCGTAACTACAGTGAAGCGTTCCGTAACCGCAATGTGATTATTCTTTGCCTGCAATATTTTGCCTGGAGCATTGGCGTTTACGGCTTCGTGCTGTGGCTGCCATCGATTCTGCGTAACGGTACCCAGATGGGAATGGTTGAAGCTGGCTGGCTGTCAGCGGTGCCGTATCTGGCGGCAACCATTGCGATGGTAGTGGTCTCGTGGGCCTCTGATAAGACGCAAAACCGTAAGCTGTTTGTCTGGCCACTGCTGCTGATCGGCGCGCTGGCGTTCCTCGGTTCTTATCTGGTGGGATCGGACAACTTCTGGCTCTCCTACACCCTGTTAGTGATTGCCGGTGCAGCGATGTACGCCCCTTACGGTCCGTTCTTCGCCATTATTCCTGAGATGCTGCCGCGCAATGTTTCCGGCGGGGCGATGGCGCTGATCAACAGTATGGGCGCGCTCGGCTCGTTTATCGGATCGTGGATTGTCGGCTATCTTAATGGTGCGACCGGCAGCCCGTCCGCGTCTTACATCTTTATGGGATCGGCGCTGCTGGTGTCGGTGTGGCTGACGCTGATTGTTAAACCGGCGCAGAACAAGACGACGCCGCCGCTGCACGGGGCGAAACACGCCTGAAAGCGTAAGCCCAGACGTTAGCCCTCATTTTCCGGGCGGCCTGAGCGCCGCCCGTCACTTATTTAATGACCGGGAGCCACCGAATGAAACCCGCTGTGATTCTGTATAAAAAACTGCCCGACGATTTGCGCGCGCGCCTGGCGGCGCATGCCGAAGTGACTGAAATCAGCGATCTGTCACCTGCCAGCCAGCAGCAACACGCTGCGGCGCTGGCCCAGGCCGAAGGCCTGCTGGGATCAGGCGGTAAAGTGAATGGCGAACTGCTGGCGAAAATGCCAAAACTGCGCGCCTGCTCCAGCGTCTCGGTCGGTTATGACAATTTTGACGTCGAGGCGCTGAATCAGCGTCACGTGGTACTGATGCACACCCCGACCGTGCTGACGGAAACCGTCGCCGATACCATCATGGCGCTGGTGCTGAGCACCGCGCGTCGGGTGCCGGAACTGGACGCCTGGGTAAAAGCGGGCAACTGGCAGAAGAGCATCGGTCCGGAGCGTTTTGGCATCGACGTGCACCATAAAACGCTGGGTATCCTCGGTATGGGCCGCATCGGCATGGCGCTGGCCCAGCGCGCCCACTTTGGCTTTGGCATGAAAATCCTCTACAACGCACGCCGCGAGCATCAGGAAGCGCAGACGCGGTTTGGCGCAGAGCGCTGCGAACTGGAGACGCTGCTGAAGCAGAGCGACTTTGTCTGCATCAGCCTGCCGCTGACTGAACAGACCCATCATCTGATCGGGGCAGAGCAAATCGCTCTGATGAAGCCGGAAGCGGTGCTGATCAACGCTGGTCGCGGACCGGTGGTGGATGAAAACGCGCTGATCGCTGCTCTGCAGGCGGGAAAACTGCACGCCGCCGGGCTGGATGTGTTCGAGAAAGAGCCGCTGCCGGCCGATTCTCCGCTGCTGTCGCTGCCCAACGTGGTGACGCTGCCGCACATCGGTTCCGCGACTCACGAAACCCGCTACGGCATGATGCTGGATGCCGTGGATAATCTGATCGCTGCGCTCAGCGGTAAGGTCGATAAAAACTGTGTTAACCCGCAGGCGCTGAAGTAATCCCTGCGCCTTCCCATTGCGCCCGCCGGTGGCGGGCGTTATGGTGGACCCCCGATTCGTTATCACAAATTTTTAACCGCTATGTCCTTTTCTCAGTTCGGCGACAAATTTACCCAACATTCCGGCATCTCACGGCTGATGGAAGATATGGGCGCAGGCTTGCGTACGCCCGGCACCATCATGCTGGGTGGCGGCAATCCGGCGCAAATCCCGGCCATGAACGACTACTTTCAGCAACTGCTGCAGCAGATGCACGAGGAAGGCAAGCTCAGCGAGGCACTCTGCAATTACGATGGCCCGCGTGGCAAAGCGACACTGCTGGAGGCGCTGGCAGAACTGCTGCGTGACCAGCTGGGCTGGCCGATCGGCGCGCAGAATATTGCGCTGACCAACGGCAGCCAGAGCGCCTTCTTCTATCTGTTTAACCTGTTTGCCGGCCGCCGGGCCGACGGCAGCAAAAAGCGCGTGCTGTTCCCGCTGGCACCGGAGTATCTCGGCTATGCCGATGCCGGGCTGGAAGAGGGCATGTTTGTCTCGGCCAAACCGAACATTGAACTGCTGCCGGCCGGCCAGTTCAAATATCACGTCGATTTCGAACATCTGCCAATGAAAGAGGATATCGGGCTGATCTGCGTGTCGCGTCCGACCAATCCGACCGGCAACGTGATCACCGACGATGAGCTGCTGCAGCTGGATGCGCTGGCGCAGCAGCACGACGTCCCGCTGTTGATCGACAACGCCTACGGCGTGCCGTTTCCCGGCATTATCTTCAGCGAGGTCCGCCCGCTGTGGAATCCCAACATTATCCTCTGCATGAGTCTGTCGAAGCTTGGCCTGCCGGGCGCACGCTGCGGCATTATTATCGCCGATGAGAAAACGATTGGGGCGCTGAGCAACATGAACGGCATCATCAGCCTGGCGCCCGGCAGCATTGGCCCGGCGATTGCCGGTGAGATGATCCGCCGTGGCGATCTGTTGCGCCTGTCAGAAGAGGTGATAAAGCCGTTTTATCAGCACAAGGTGCAGCAGACCATCGCTATCCTGCGTCGCTATCTGTCAGAAGAGCGCTGCCTGATCCACAAACCGGAAGGGGCCATTTTCCTCTGGCTGTGGTTCCGCGATCTGCCGATCAGCACCGAGACGCTCTATCAGCGGCTCAAAGCGCGCGGCGTACTGATGGTGCCGGGCCACTTTTTCTTTCCGGGACTGGAACATGAATGGCCGCACACCCATCAATGCATGCGTATGAACTACGTGCCGGATGCGGAGAACATCGAGCGGGCGGTGCAGATTCTGGCCGAAGAGATTGAGACCGCCTGGCGCGACGCCTAATCCTGCGGCCCGGTTAATGACAGCTGGCACCACTGCGCCAGCTGTCGTATCGCCTGTTCAACCTCGTCATTCCAGCCGAAACCGGCATTGAGCCGGAAACAGTGGTCATAGCGCTGATCGGTGGCAAAAATATGGCCGGGCGCAATGCCAATGCCTGCATTCCGCGCTTTCAGAAACAGTGAGCGCACGTTCAGCGCCTGCGCAGGCATCTCCACCCATAACACATAGCCGCCTTCTGGATCTGAAACCTGGGTTCCCGGCGGAAATTCCCGCAGTACCGACTGACGCATGGCGCTGATTTGCCGCGCCAGCTCGCGCCGCAGTTTGCGCAGATGCGCGTCATAGCCCCCGCTGCGCAGCAGCTCAGCGACCGCCGCCTGCGACAACACCGAGGTGCCCATGGTCGAGGTATATTTCAGCGAGGCGATTTTGCGCATGTAGTTGACGCTGTGGACCCAGCCGATGCGGATGCCGGGGGCCACCGTTTTGGAGAAGCCACTGCACAGAATGGCATTCGGGCTGAAGGCGCGCATCGGGAAAGGGCGGCGCTCACCAAAGGCGGTATCGCCAAAAATATCGTCCTCAATGATCACCACATCGTTTTCATCTGCCTGCCGTGCAATATAGGCTTTCTGCTCGTTAGGAATGCTTTTCCCCAGCGGATTATTGATGTTGCACAGAGTCAGAAATACCCGCACCGCCTTGCGCTGAAACAGCCCGGTGAGCTTCGCCACATTCACATAGCCTTCCGGCCCGGCCTCAACCTCGATCACCCGCAGATTGAGGTTGTGCAGCATTTGCAGCAGCACGAAATAGCAGGGCGACTCGACCGCCACCACGTCGCCAGGCTGGGTGGTGGCGCGCAGCGACAGAGAGATAGCTTCGATACAGCCGTTGGTGATCAGGATATCGTCGGTGCTGATATTGCAGCCGTAATCGACCGCCCGGCGGGCAATTTCGACTTTTAACGGCGCATAGCCGGTGCCTTTCACCGTGTTGCCCAGCAGGGCAGGCTTGCTGTAGCCCATCTGGCGCATCAGCAAGCCGAGCTTCTTCACCGGATAGAGCGCGCTGTCGCCGTTCGCCAGATCGAGACGCACCCGGCAGTCTGAACCGAGCATCGCCAGATGCAGCTCAGTCTGTTCGTCGAGCGGGGCGATGGCGCGTGGCTGTTCGCTGACGGCGGGCAGCTGTCGCGGGCGATGCCGTTGCGGCGCCACAAAAAAGCCCGACTTCGGCCGGGCGACGGCGTAGCGCTCATCCTCCAGCGTACGTAATGTTTTCAGAGCGGTAGTGAGGCTGACGTTATACTGCGTCGCCAGGGTACGCACCGACGGCAGACGACTGTCTGGTGCCAGCGTACCGGCATGAATCGCCTGCTTGATCTGTTCGGCTATCTGGCGGTAACGACTGCTCTGACTCTCCTGTTCTCCGACAACATCGGCCATCTGTACCACCCCATATCGCGCTGATCTGTGCATATTCAACAGAGTACATTCAAAGTACTTTAGCCTGCATCTCTTAATTATTCATGACGCTAAACGGACCTGTCGCCCTGGCGATTGCGCGTCTGAGAGGTGTGCCGATCGTCATCGTCATCCGCGCAGGCCGCCGGTTGCGACATCAGGCGTTCTGGCGGTTGAGTGATTCTATTCGCGTAAGGAAAAAGTGAAAAATGAATAATCTGTCCACCATGATGAAGGAGATTCAGGGCTACCTTTCGCCGGCCATCATCGACTCTGCACAGCGCTGTTCTGACCGTCTGCTGGCGGCGTTACCCGATCGGCAGCAGCTGGAAAATAACCGAGTTCTGCTCGCCTATGGCGGCGGGAAAGACAGCAGCTACATGGTGGCCTATGTCCGCTATATCCAGGGCATCATCTGGCAGCAGCGCGGTGCCACCTTTCGCCTGCGCGTCAGCACCAATCGTCATGCGGCGATGAACGACAGCGTGATGGAGAACATCAACCGGGTTTATCAATCGCTGGCGATGCATGACGATCCGCTGGCTGAATGTCTGGTGGTGGATGGGTTACAGATTCGTCCTTTCGCCCGGCATCTGCCGATGCCGGAGGCGGTGCGGCAGCAGAATCGCAACGATGTGCTGATGAATGGCCACCGGTTTCGCGCCGATGCGCGCTCGACCTTCTGTAACGCCTGCAACCTCAGCATGGTCAACTCATTTGGTCTGGCGGCGGATTACGACGGTGGCGTGGATGTGATCATCACCGGCGACTCGCCGCAGGAGCAGGCAGCCTATGTTGCCTGGGCGCGCCATCTGTCGCGGCTGTTCGACGCGCCGGTGGCGGATAAAAGCCGCGGCTTTAGCGGTTTCCTGCAGACGCTGGATGGCGTCGCCGAACGCTATTTCACCGATATCAACGGTGCCGATCAGCTGACGCCTGCGCACCGCATTACCCATCAGTTAGCGCGCGATCCGCTGTTTTTCAATATCTATCAGGACACCGCCTATGAAGCGGGCGCGCACTGGGCGCTGCTCAGCGAGTTTATGCGCTTCCGTTTCGATGAGCTGATGTTCAGCTTCTCTGAGTCAGACTGCGGCAATCCGACCTTAATGGCCCATCTGCGCGGGCTGCGGGCGGAAACCCTGCTGCAGCGCAACTACGCCGAAGGGATCCGTGAATATGTGCGCTTTGCACTCGGCTTAATGGTGAAGAAGGATTTCCCGCCGCAGCTGATCGACGAAATGGCGGCGCGGTATCAGGATGACGCGGCGATCCAGCGTCAGCGCCAGCGGGCGGCGACGTTCGCTGTCGAGGCGTTCGATCTCAGTGAAGATCAGCTGATCTGCATGATTTACTCGCCGTTCCTCGCCCACGGGCAACAGCTTAACCACTGGCTGACCCGGCAGCAGATTGCGCTGGATGAGGCGGCGATCCGCGATCTCCTTGACCAGCGCAGTGAAGATAACGCGCTGGCGCAGCAGTTAACTCAGCTTTCCGGCATGACGCTGACGCAGATGCGTCACTGCTGGCAGAGCAACCCGGTCAGTTCGCTGCTGGACGGCAAAAGCGCCGATCCGCTGTCGCGCGTGCTGCGTTTTGATCCCCATAAAGCGGTGATTCAGGTTAACCACGGTGAGCTGAACGACACCGTGACTGAAGTCATTTCCGGGCGTTAGTCCGGTAAGGCGAGGCGATGAAAAAGATTTTTCTGCAGATTGGCGCGACCCGTGACGGACACAATCCCTACTGTGCGGTGGCGAAGCGCGACGGCTACTTTACCGTGCTGGCTGAGATGGGCGACTTTGTTGATTACCAGTCGCTGAGCCTGACGCTGCCCTTTGATCTGATCGTTCGCCTTGATCGACCAGAAAACCCGTGGGAGGTGATCCAGGCGTATCTGCACGCCGGTCTGCTGTCGCATCCACAGGTGGTGCTGGCCGGTTTTGAAGCCTACAACGCCAGCGCCGGACGGGTACGGGAAATGCTGGCCGGACCCGATGCGCCTGCCGCGTTTATCCCGCTGGATAAATATGCCCAGCGCATGGCGCTGAAAAAAGCCTGGCCCGCCTTTCCACAGCCGGAGTTCCGCTTCTTCGCCTCGCCGCTCAGCATTCTGGATGCGAAAGAGGCGCTGCTCTATCCCTGCGTGGTGAAACCGGTGGATGGCGGCGGCGGGCTGGGGATCTGGCTGATTGAACGGGCCGATCAGCTGTGCCAGGTGGTGAACAAGCTGGTACAGACGATGAATTACGGCGGCCGCGGCTTCAGCGGTTTCATTGTCGAGAGCGGATTATCAGGTGAGGAATTTTCGTTGCAGGGCGTGGTGCATCAGGGGCATCCGCAGGCGCTGACCTGCTGCCAGAAAGTGATTGAGCAGCATCGTGACGCTGAGGGCTGCGTCAGCTTTTACGAGTCGGGACATGTGGCGCTGGCGGCGGCCACGCTGCCTCCTTCATTCACCAGCCTGATGGCGTTTTGCTGCGAAACCTTTGGCTATCGTCAGGGCGCTTTCCATATCGATTTCATCCTGGTGAACGGCATTCCGCATTTTCTGGAGATGGGCTTTCGCCTGTCAGGCATGGGCGTGACAACGTTGGTGCAGGAAGCCACCGGCATCGACTGGGCAGACGTGACTTTTGGCCTGGAGGCGGGCGCGGTGCTGCCGGCATTTGCCTTCACCGCGCCGCACGCGGTAGGCCAGCTACGGTTGCGGCAACCGGCACAGCTGCAGGCGGCCGAGCGCTGGATCGATCAGCATCAGCAGGGTCAGCTGATGCCGACGCTGCGGCTGCCGACGCTGCAGGTTTCACCGCGATCGTCTTTGTATGCCGATCTGACCCGCCATGCCGGGATTCTGGCGACTTTTTGCCTGAGCGCGGCGGCGCGTGAACCGATTCTGGCGGCCTTTCATCAGGTGATCGCCGCGCAGCCCGCGGCGGCAGGGAGAAACACAGTATGTGCAGAATGATTCTGGCGCATGGCCGGTTCGACAGCGCCGCCATTCTGGAGGCCGCGCGCGCCATGAGCTGTGGCGAAAGCGCCGACCACGACGGGCCGATCAAACAGCATCCTAACGGCTGGGGCTGTCTGTGGCTGGAGAACGGCGAGATCCGCACCCTGCATGGCACCGGCGCGTTTGCCGACGCGCTGCCGGGCATTGATGTTGATCGGCTGCGCAGCCGCTTTCTGGCGGTACACGTGCGCCACGCCACCCTGAGTAAAAATCACGGGCTGGAGTTTTCGCATCCGCTGTGGCGCAACAGCGCGGGACATCGCTGGTACATGATGCACAACGGTTTTCTGCCCACCATCTATCGTCAGCTCGGCCTGACTGAATCGCGCTTCGATTCGGAAGAGTATCTGCACTATCTGGTCGATCAGATCACCCCGGCTGATTTCACCCGTGACTATCTGCGGGAAAAAATGGCCCAGGTTGCGCCAGGCGGCAGCGCAGGTAATGCGATTTTTGTCACCCGCGACAAGGCCTGGGCGTGGCAGTGGCATCCGCACGACACGCCGTATCCCGACTACTTTACGATGCATTTTCGGCAACAGGACGATTGTACCCTGATCGCGTCTGAACCGGTGGCAATACCAGGCAGCGCCGGCAACTGGCGGCGAATGAACAATCATGAACTCTATGAAATACCGTTTAGGGAGTGAGAAACATGGCTATTTTCAATCAGTTCCGCGTGATTAATCCCAACATGTTTGTGGAGTCGACCTGGCTGGATGACATCGTGACGGCACGCGTGCCGTTGCTGGTGCTGCGCAACTTCCTCACGCCGGACGTCCGTCAGGCAGTGGTGACCGATCTTCAGCGCTGCCGGGAAAAGATCCGCGTATCCCACTACCCCAACGGTGCGCTCACTACGCTCGGCCCCTATCTGGCCCGGCATACGGCGGCGCCGGATAACTACTTTACTGAGCTGCGCGACATTCAGCCGTCGCTGCCGCCGTCGCTTGGTACGTTGCGTGAACAGATCTACTACTGGGTACAACATGCGCTAAGGCTGGAGAGCCTGCGTACCGCGCAGGAGCCGGGCCGGGGCGAGTATGCCGGTTCGATTGTGCGCTTTCATGCCGACGGCGTGGCGAATCCCCTGCATAACGACAACATCGTGCGTGATGCCGCCGACAGCGGTCTGGCGGTAACCCAGATCCTGCATCAGCTCAGCTGCGTGGTCTGCCTGCAGGAGTGCAACGCGGGCGGCGCGCTACGCATCTACAACAAAAAATGGTCGCCGGAAGATGAACAGTTCAAAACCGCCGGTGAACTGGGTTACCACAGCGGCGTAGTGGCGGGCAGTGAAACCTGCGAGTTTTCACCGCGCAGCGGCGATATCTACCTGTTTAATCCCGCCTTCTATCACGAAATTGACCGGGTCGAAGGCGATACCCGCATCACCATGGGCTTCTTTTTCGGCCTGACCGATAAAAAAATGAAGCACGCTATCGCCTGGAGTTAATCCAGGTTGCGCCAGATTAAGGAGAGGGGAATGACGACGTTTGAAAAAATCATCGCGCTGCTGGATCAGCATCAGGCGAACTATCGGGTGGCAGAGCATCAGGCGGTGGGTCAGACCGATTTGATCAGTGAGATACGCGGTAACGCGCTCAATCAGGCGGCCAAAGCGATGGTGCTTGAGGTCAGCATGCCAGAGGGCGCCGATGCGCGTTATCTGCTGGCGATTGTGCCGGGCGATTGCCGCATCAATTTCAAAAGCGCGGCGCGCGCCATCGGCGGTAAGAAGTCCGCCTTTGCCGCACCGGAGATGGCCCAGGCGCTGACCGACTGCGTAATGGGTGCGGTGCCACCGTTTAGTTTTGATGACCGGCTGGCGTTGCGGGTCGATACGCGGCTGCAACAGGTCGGGACGTTATGGTTTAACGCGGGTGCGCTGGATAAGTCGATTGCGCTGGCGGTAGAGGACTATTTTCGCATTGTGGGTGACGACTGCTGTGTGGATATCGCGACGCCGGTGGCGATCACTGCCTGAAGCGGCACAAGGAGTATCCGATGTCGGTAAAAGATATGCTGTTAGCGCTGTGCGTGGTGGTGGCATGGGGCGTCAATTTTGTGGTGATCAAGTTAGGGCTGCAGGGCATGCCGCCCTTCTTGCTGGCCGGGCTGCGCTTCAGCCTGGTGGCGTTTCCCGCCATCTTCTTTGTGCGCCGTCCGCCGATTCCGCTGCGCTGGCTGGTGGTCTACGGGATGACCATCAGTTTTGGTCAGTTCGCGTTTCTGTTTCTGGCGATCAAGCTGGGCATGCCCGCCGGACTGGCGTCGCTGGTGCTGCAGGCGCAGGCGTTCTTCACGCTGCTGCTGGGCGCGCTGCTGCTGTCGGAGAAGCTGCGCTGGAATCACATTGTCGGAATTATTATCGCCACGCTGGGGATGTTTATGCTGGCCACGGCGGGCATGGAGGGCCAGACCACGGCCGGTATCACGCTGACGACAATGATGCTGACGCTGGCGGCCGCGCTGTCGTGGGGGCTGGGTAACATCACCAATAAGATCATTATGCGTAACCGCAAGGTGCCGATCATGTCACTGGTGGTCTGGAGTGCGCTGGTGCCGGTGGTGCCTTTCTTTGCCTGCTCGCTGCTGTTTGACGGCCAGGCCGCCATCCTCAATAGCCTGCTGCATATCGGGTTACAGACCATACTGGCGTTAATTTATCTGGCGTTTATCGCCACCATCATAGGCTATGCGATTTGGGGCAACCTGCTGAGCCGCTACGAAACCTGGCGCGTTGCGCCGCTGTCGCTGCTGGTGCCGGTAGTCGGGATTATCACCGCCGCGCTGGTGCTGGATGAGCATCTGTCGGGACAGCAGATGCTGGGCGCTACCATCATTATTCTGGGGCTGCTGGTAAACGTATTTGGCGGGGTAGTGGGTCAGCGTTTAGCGATGCGAACGCAGCCGTAAAGGCAAACAGAAAAACGCCGCTGGCGCGGCGTTTAAGAGCGTGATGGCTGCGTTTCGCAAAGACGCAAAAACACCATTTCTGGTCCGCTATGCTTTGCTACAGGCGTATGCTCCCATCGCGTTAATTCAATCAGCCGTCTGAAACCCTGGAGCGGAGCAGCCTTTTTGCTCCCTGAGCAGGTACTGATATCAAAAACGAAAAACGCCGCGTTAGCGGCGTTTGTTATGATTATTTCAGAATCTCAATACGGCGTGGTTTCGCTTCTTCCGGCACCAGGCGTTCAAGATCGATGCTTAACAGACCATTTTCCAGACGGGCATCGCGTACCACAATGTGGTCGGCCAGCTGGAATTTACGCTCGAAGTTGCGTTCGGCGATACCCTGATACAGGTATTTACGTTCGGTCTGCTCTTCCGGGTGGGCACCCCGCACGATCAGCACATTATCGTGGGCGGTGATCTCCAGTTCGCTCTGAGAAAAACCGGCTACGGCGATGGTAATGCGATAGTGGTTTTCATCGACCAGCTCGACGTTGTACGGAGGATAGCCGCCGTTGCTCTGATTTTGATTCGCTTCGAGCAGGTTAAACAGGCGGTCAAAGCCGATGGCAGAACGATAAAGTGGAGAGAGATCAAAATTACGCATATTAAGACTCCTGAGTTTCAGCAAGTTTTGGCAACCTTCCACTACGGGACAGGTTTCTGTACGGCACCTCACTGTCCCTTGCGGCAACGGTGAGTGCGTCCGTAATCTAAAAATGGGTGCCGGACGTCAGCTTTCAAGGGGAAAACGCAATTTTTTTCGCCTGTTTGAGAAAATGACATACACTCAGGACTACCTTTGCCGGACCAGAACGGACTTCACCCCAGAGTGATGGCGTTGTCTGGCAAACCAACTCAGTCAGGCTTCTGTCAGGACTGAAGGGATGATAATAATGAAATTGATGAAAACGTTACCGCTGGCGGGTGTAGTCTGCTGTGCCGTTGCGGCAAGCGGCTGCTCCAGCGTTATGTCACACACCGGCGCCAGTCAGGGCTACTATCCTGGCACCCGCGCCAGCGCCGATCTGCTGGTCGATGACGACACCAGCTGGGCACTAAAACCGCTGGCGCTGATCGATCTGCCTTTCTCCGCTGCGCTGGATACGCTGTTACTGCCGTGGGATTATTATCGCAACGACAGTGACAAATCGATCGACTCTCCGCGCGAGCGGGTACTGCAAAGCGAGAAGCTGGCGCATACCCAGGAAAATCTGGCGCAGGCACAGCCGATGCCGACTATGCAGCCGCCGTCGCCGCAACCGTAAACAGCTGCCGCCAGCCGTTCACCTCACGCATATAAGCAATCTGGCTTCCATCAGGCGACCAGACCACCGCGTCACCTGATGGTGGCTGCTCTGTCCGGTCAGTCAGCCGCTGACATGCTCCGCTTATCACCTCACACCGCATCACGCTGTTGTCGCAGATAAAGGCGATCGCCTCACCTCTGGGGTGCCAGCTAAACGCCGACTGGATGCTGTGGCTCAGCCAGGTGATCTGGCGTGGCTCGCCGCCGTTGGGCGATACGGTCCACAGCTGAACCACCTGCTGCGGGTCCGCCATCAGAAAGGCGATCTGGCTGCCGTCCGGCGCGGCGCGCAGCCAGTGGCGCGGTTGCAGTGCCAGACCGCGACTTACCGTCAGGCGACGCTGCTGCACGCCAGCAGGCGGTGCAGGTAACTGCCGCTCGCTGCCCTCCAGCGGCGCCTCGCCCGCGCGGGCATAATCCTCCAGCGCCTCGGGCAGATCGACAATAAACACCTCAGGCCGTTTTTCACCCTGCGCATTCAGCGTATCGCCAATAAAGGCGATGGCCCAGCGCTGCCAGCTGCCGTCCGGTTTCTGATAGCCGCGATCGCCGACCCAGCACTCTTCATAAGCGCGATTAATCTGGTCGCTGCCGGGTAGGGGCTGCGCATGGGTACGGCTGACCAGCAGACAAAAATAACTGCCGTCATATTCACGGGGATGCTGCTTCTGCGGCGTCACTGCCCGCAGCGGTACGGCGATGCCCACGTTACGCAGGTCCTGGCGGCTATCCCATTCATGCATCACATGATCGTTGTAGGTGAAGCTGAGGCGTGACCCGTCGGCACTGAACACATGTACGTGCGAGCCGCCCCGCAGCGCGCCGGGCGTAAAGGGCGGGGTAATGTCGCAGGCATCGAGATTCATCGCATTGCCGTTCTGAATAATGACGCCACGCCGATGGTGAAAGTCATACTGCCAGCTTGCGTCGGGATGCTCCGGGCCGTGAATACAGACATAGCGCGGCGGCAGATCGGGGCTGACGGTAACTACCCCGACATGGGCGCCGTGGTGCGCCTGATACAGCACCTCAACCTCGCCGGTGGTCACATTGACGCGCTCAATGGTCTGGCTGGTAAACGACGCGCCGGAGGGACGCAGGTCAAACGCCAGCCACTGGCTATCGGCGGTCCAGACATTGATATTGGTAAGCTGATGCTGGCGGGCAGCAAAGGTGATCTGTTTTTCGCGCATGGAGGCAACCTGATAAAAATGTTGCCCCACACGCTACGCCAAACGGGCTAAAGATGCAGCTTCGATTTCGCCTCACTGAGCACCCGCCCGTCACCCTCGACGGTTTTTTTTCGTCCCAGCAGCAGGCCGAGTAAGCCGCCCAGCACCAGCGCGCCCGCCACAATCAGCAAACCATCATTGTAGCTGTGGGTGGCATCTTTGATGCGGCCCATGATCGGCGGAAAACCGAGGCCGGCAATGTTCGCCACGGCGTTGATCAGCGCAATCGACGCGGCCCCGGCGACGCCGGAGATGGTCTCGGTGGTGACGGCCCAGAAGACCGGCGTAATCGCCCAGTTGAGGCCCACCATCAGCACCAGCAGACCGTAGGCCAGCCACTGTTGCGAGACTGCCATCGCGCCCAGCAGCAGCAGGCCCGCGGCGATCAACGGCAATCCCAGATGACGGGCCCGCTCACCGGTTTTGTCCGAATGACGGCCATTGAAATACATAAACAGGCAGGCAAACAGGAACGGCACCGCCGACAGCAGGCTGACCATCAGGTTACTGCGGTCCTCCGCCACGGCCTTGACAATCAGCGGCAGAAACAGCGTCACGCCGATGGTGCCAAACGCCTGCAACAGCCACAGCAGGCTGAGCGCCCAGACGCGACCGCTTTTCAGCGCCACCCGCCAGTTATGATGGTGAATGGCGGAATGCTTCTCGTCACGTTCAATGGTCTGCTGCAGCCAGCTACGCTGCTCGCCGGAGAGCCAGCGCGCTTTGGCCGGTGAATCATCAAGATAAAACCAGGTGACGATGCCGAGGAAGAAAGCGGGAATGCCTTCCAGCAGGAACAGCCAGCGCCAGCCCTCGACACCTAACATGCCGTGCATGTTCAGCAGACTGCCGGAGAGCGGCAGGCCAATCACCGATGCCAGCGCCGCACCGATATAGAACATCGACATGGCGCGGGCGCGATCGCTACGCGGATACCAGCAGGAGAGGTAGAAGATAATGCCGGGCGTAAACCCGGCCTCTGCCGCCCCGAGCAGAAAGCGCATCACATAAAGCTGGGTGGGCGTCTGGACCAGGCTCATGCCGGCGGCAATGATGCCCCAGCTCACCATGATGCGGGCGATCCAGCGCCGCGCACCGACCCGCGTCAGCAGGACGTTACTCGGCACTTCGAAGATGATGTAGGTGACGTAAAAAATGCCGGCGGCGATGCCGTACATCTCGGCGGTCATCGCCAGATCGGCATTCATCTGTAGCGCGGCGACGGAGATATTGGCGCGATCGATATAGGCAATCAGGTAGAGCAGCATGATGAACGGCATAATGCGCCGGTTCATTTTTTTCACGGTACTGAGATGCAGATGTTCACTCATCGGGAGATCCTCACGTAGGGTATAGCGGACCCGGATCCCGCATCGCGCGGGACCTGGCGAGTGTTTCTTATTATGGGGTGAAGCGGGTGGCTGCTACTGAAAAGCGGCGAACATTACCATTCGGCAACGGCGCCGTCATCGTGCCGCCACAATGGGTTGCGCCAGTCTGGGGCATCACGGCTGCGTTCAATCACCAGCGCTTCATCGATCTCAACCCCGAGACCCGGCCGGTTCAGCGGCGAAAAGCTGCCATTGTGCATGGCGAAATCAGCTTTATTGACAACATAATCAAGCAGTTCCGCTCCCTGATTATAGTGAATGCCCATGCTCTGTTCCTGGAATATGGCGTTATGCGAGACAAAATCGACCTGCAGACAGGCGGCCAGCGCCAGCGGTCCGAGCGGGCAGTGCGGTGCCAGTCCGACATCGTAAGCCTCTGCCATCGCGGCAATCCTGACGCATTCCGTGATGCCGCCAGCATGGGAGAGATCGGGCTGCACGATTGCCAGACCGCCCGCTGCCAGCACCCGCTTAAACTCGAAGCGGGAGTACATGCGCTCGCCTGCGGCAATCGGAATGTGGGTTTGCGCGGCGAGGCGCGGATAGTATTCTGCCTGCTCGGCCAGCACCGGCTCTTCAATAAACAGCGGCCGATAGGGCTCCAGTTCTTTGATCAATATTTTCGCCATCGGCGCGCTGACCCGGCCATGAAAATCGAGGCCGAATTCAATCTGATTGCCAAAGACTTCGCGGATTTGCGCCACGGTATTGACCGCCTCATCCACCGCGCGGCTGTTATCGATCAGGCTCATTTCGGCGCAGCCGTTGAGCTTGAAGGTATCGATGCCGATGGCGCGCAGCGTTTGAATCCCGGCAATCACATCGGCGGGACGATCGCCGCCAACCCAGCTGTAGGCTTTCATCCGGTCGCGAACCAGACCGCCAAGCAGTTGCCAGACCGGGACGCCGAGCGTTTTGCCTTTGATATCCCATAACGCCTGATCGATACCGGCAATGGCGCTCATCAGGATCGGACCGCCGCGATAGAAACCGCCCCGGTACATCACCTGCCACAAGTCGTTAATGCGCGCCGGGTCCTGACCGATGAGTGCATCGCCCAGTTCATGCACCGCCGCTTCGACGCTGCGCGCCCGGCCTTCGATTACCGGCTCGCCCCAGCCGCAGACGCCTTCATCGGTTTCAATTTTCAGGAACATCCAGCGTGGCGGCAGGCGGTAAGTGGTGAGTTTTGTGATTTTCATCGTACGGCATCCTTATAAGCAGCAATAAAAGCCTCAGCTTTTTCCACGGTGCGCGACAGCGGCTGACCGGCGCGGTACAGGTCACTGCCCAGTCCGGCACCGACGCAGCCCGCCGCCAGATAGTCCGCCAGGTTTTCTGGCGTCACACCACCTACTGCGAACAGCGGCACCTCCGGCGGCAATACGGCTTTGATCGCCTTGATATAGGCGGGCCCAAAAGCCGATGCCGGGAAAATTTTCAGCGCATGGGCCCCTGCGTTTAGCGCGGTAAAGGCTTCACTGGCGGTGGCGCAGCCGATGGCCGTCCAGATCTGCTGCCGGACTGCCCCGGCAATCACCTCTGCATCGGTATTCGGCGTCACCAGCAGGCGGGCACCTGCTGCCGCAACGGCGTTGACCTGCGCGACGTTCAGCACCGTTCCGGCACCAATCATGGCCCGATCACCAAACTGACGTACCAGCTGCGGCAGGGTCTGCTGCCAGTCGGGCGAGTTGAGCGGCACTTCAATACTGTCAAAACCGCACTCAATCAGGGCGCTAACGTGCGCCCCGGCTTCGTCCGGCCGGATGCCGCGCAGGATGGCGATCAGCGGCAGCTTAAAGGGCAAGGTCATCGACAATTCTCCTTATTCCTTGCTGGAAGGCACTATCGCCTGCCAGCCATTGCAGCGGGATATTGAGCAGGGCAAAAGCCGCCTGATAACGCTGGGCCAGTGCTTCACTGGCAATCAGCGTCACCGGACCGCTCAGCGCCGACTGCGCCGCCTGACTGGCGACTTCATGTCCGATCAACAAACCGGAGAGGAAATCGCTGACCGACCCGGGGGCCAGCGCACCCAGCAGATGCTGCGCCCGCACTTCAAACAGGCGCGCCAGCAGGGACGGATCGTTGATGCCGGTTTCCAGCCCGCGCTGAAAGGCCGCCGCATCCGGCTGCTGTTGAGGTAAACCGGTCCCGATCAGGGCGTGGTTCAGCAGCAGATGATGCAGTTCGCCGGTCATCACGGTGCGGAAATCGATCACCCGGCGCGCTTCGCATTTCACCCACTTGGAATGGGTACCGGGCATCACGATCAGTTCCGCCGGTGCCAGGGTTTGCGCCCCCAGCAGCTGGGTCTCTTCACCGCGCATCACGTTGTGATTGTCACGGCGGCTGACGCTTAATCCCGGCACGATCCAGCGATTTTCACCGGCTGCGGTCAGCTGCGTCGCGAGGGAGTCCAGCGTCAGCGGGCAAGGAAGATAGGGCGCGGCCTTCCAGCCGGCGTTGCTACCCACCATGCCCGCCATCACCACCGGCACCGCATTCACCGGCCAGCCGTGGGTTATCTCATCGAACACCTGCTGGTGGCTGCGGCCGTTTAAGCGGGTGACGCCCGCTTCTGAACGTCGGCTCTCAACAGCGTCGCCGTCGCGGTAGTACCAGGCGCGCAGGTTGGTCGAGCCCCAGTCGAGAGCGATATAGTGGCTCACACGATCTCCTTCAGGCGTTGGGTTGAGCTGGCAATCATGGCGCGTGCCGCCGCTTCTGCGGCGTCACCATCCTGATGGCGAATGGCATCGAACAGGTTCTGATGTTCACGCAGGGTTTGCGGCATATTGTCGCGATCGGCGCGGTAGGTGCGGGCAAAAACCGCTTTCTGCAGCTGAACCAGGGCGATACTGAGCTGTTGCAGAATCGGATTGTGAACCGAAGCCAGCAGCGCCTCGTGGTAGCGCATATCGGCTTCGTTAAAGGCGTCACGATCGTTGTGCCGGGCGATCATATCGTTGAGCGCCAGCTCGATAGCGGCTAGATCCTGCGAGGTGGCGCGTTCGGCTGACCAGCGCGCCAGCTGCGGCTCGACCAGCACCCGCACATCGTTCATCGCGGCGATGAGTTGTGGATCGTGATTGTGCTTTAACGACCATTGCAGGACGTCACTGTCGAGGAAGTTCCAGTGCTGATGCGGGGTGACGAAAGCGCCGCGATAACGCTTAATTTCAATCAGTCGTTTCGCGGTTAGCGAGCGATAAACTTCGCGGATGATATTACGGGAGGTGGCGAACCGTTCGCACAGGTCCGCCTCGGCGGGCAACGGCTGACCCGCCACAAACTGGCCGGAGACAATCTCTTCGCCCAGCGTTAAAAGAATCCGATCGGTTTTGCTGACGTCCTGCTTTTCCACTGTCTGAGTTCCTTTGCCCGGCTGATGCCTGAGCAAAAATTGTAGTACCACCTATCAAGGTTGTGCTACAATCCTGATCACAAAACAGACAATCTGTTGCGCTGCAGCCTGCCAGCAAGAAAACAGACGATTACAGCACCAGCTCTTCAATCGCGTGTGCTACGCCATCTTCCATATTGGTTTTAGTCACGAACTGGGCGATTTCCTTAACCGAATCAATGGCATTACCCATCGCTACTCCGGTGCCGGCATACTCAATCATCGCCAGATCATTTTCCTGATCGCCAATCGCCATTACTTCTTCCTGCTTCAGCCCAAGCTTCTCAGCCAGCATTCTGACGCCCTGACCCTTGTTAACCCGACGATCGAGAATTTCGAGGTAGTAAGGCGCACTCTTCAGAATGGTGTAAGTCTGGCGCGCCTGTTCGGGCAGACGAGCAATGGCCGCATCCAGCAGGGCAGGCCGGTCGATCATCATCAGTTTCGGAAAGCGGGTGGCGCGATCCATCTCTTCAACGGCGCGGTAGCGTACCGGAATCCCGGTCAGGCTGGCTTCATGAATGGTGTATTCACTGATGTCTTTATTTGGCGTATAGAGGTGGGACTTGTCGAACGCCTGGAAATGCACGCCCAGCTCACGCGCCAGCTGCTCAATGTAGAGGTAGTCGTCAAAGGTCAGCGTCACTTCCGCTACGCATTCGCCATCTTCGGCCTGATGGACCAGCGCACCGTTGTTGCTGATTGCGTACTGACCGGGCGTCTGCATATCCAGCTCCATCAGGTAGCGCTGGATACCGACAAACGGCCGGCCGGTGGTCAGCACAATCGAGACCCCCTGCTGGCGGGCGCGATCCAGAGCGGATTTCACGCCAGGCGTGATTTCATGTTGCGGATTAAGCAGGGTGCCATCCATATCGATAGCGATCAATTTAATAGCCATAGGGTCCTCGTTGCGTCTGGGTTTTGTTCAATGCTAGCGCGATTCAGCTCACATTGACCAGTTTAGCGGCAAGCGATGACAAATGACTGACGGCCGGACCTCAGCCGGTAAACAGATCGCGATGGATTTTAATCACGGCTTTTCGAATCAGGGCCGGTTCGGCGGGCGCGCAGCAGGGACGATGTACGTCATGCGGGAAGAACAGCGCAAACATGCCGGGCATCAGGGTGATCATCGACTCGTTTATCGTCTGCTGATAAAAAATCACGTCACGCTGCTGGATAAAATCTTCGGTCACCACATGCTCCGGGTGCGCGCGAGCCACGCCGATATTCTCTACGCCAGCCAGCAGGTACTGGATGTCGATGTAGCTGACGTGGGATTCTGCCCGCCGGGCGCTGGCCGGCTCGGTCATCATCTCCTGCACCAGACAGAACATTTTGTCGTCCGCGAGGATCGGGTATTTCCCGCTTTCAAGCTGGCTAAAATCTTTCTCAGCAATCCAGCTTATCGCCTGGTCAATGACCGGATGAAAGGCGTGACGTTCTGTGGCCCAGTCGAGACGATCGCAAATAATCATGGTGTAACTCCCTGTCTGAACAGCATAGTGCGCCCGCAGAGGCGCGAAGAGAGGCAAGAGTAAGGGAGGGCCCGCCGCTAAAAAGTGATCGCGATCGCAGCCTGCAGGCAACGCGGTGCCCTCGTCTGCGAGTATCGGACTGTGCAGGGCAAAAAAAAGGCCATCACTTGCGTGATGGCCTGTGACGTCAGCAGCCGATTAGATATCGATATTGGCGGCTTTCAGCGCATTCTCTTCGATGAAGGCACGGCGCGGTTCAACCGCATCGCCCATCAGGGTAGTAAATAGCTGGTCAGCGCCAATCGCATCTTTAATGGTAACGCGCAGCATACGACGGCTATCCGGGTCCATGGTGGTTTCCCACAGCTGTTCCGGGTTCATCTCGCCCAGACCTTTGTAGCGCTGTACCGAGAGGCCGCGACGCGACTCTTTCACCAGCCACTCAATCGCCTGCTCGAAGCTGGCTACCGGTTGACGACGCTCGCCACGTTCAATGTAAGCATCCTCTTCCAGCAGGCCACGCAGCTTGTCGCCGAGGCCACAGATTTTGCGGTACTCAGGTCCCTGGATGAAATCGGCTTCCAGCGGATAATCAGTATCCACACCGTGGGTACGGACGCGCAGCACCGGTTCGAACAGGTTCAGCTCGCGGTTTTCACGCACCTGCGCCAGATAGGTACTACCGTGCGCTTCGCGCTCAGTGAGATAGCTCACCAGGCTGTTCAGCCAGCGGGTCACTTCTGCTTCATTGCTCAGATCGCTCAGCGTGTCGTGATAAATCAGCGCGCGCAGCAGGGCAACCGGATAACGGCGCTCCATACGCTTGATCATCTTCTGGGTGCTGTTGAAGTCAGAGACCAGCGTCTCCAGCGGCTCACCAGCCAGGGCCGGGGCGCTGGCATTAGTGTGCAGCGTGGCACCATCAAGCGCGATAGCGATCTGGTATTGATCCATCGCGTCGTCATCTTTGATGTACTGCTCCTGCTTGCCTTTCTTCACTTTATACAGCGGCGGCTGCGCGATATAAACGTGGCCGCGCTCGATGATTTCCGGCATCTGACGGTAGAAGAAAGTCAGCAGCAGCGTACGGATGTGCGAACCATCGACATCGGCATCGGTCATGATGATGATGCTGTGATAGCGCAGCTTGTCCGGGTTGTACTCGTCGCGACCAATGCCGCAACCGAGCGCGGTAATCAGCGTGGCCACTTCCTGCGAGGCGAGCATTTTGTCGAAGCGCGCTTTCTCAACGTTAAGGATCTTACCTTTTAGCGGCAGAATCGCCTGATTCTTACGGTTACGGCCCTGTTTGGCCGAACCGCCAGCGGAGTCACCCTCCACCAGGTAGATTTCAGACAGCGCCGGGTCGCGCTCCTGGCAATCCGCCAGTTTGCCTGGCAGACCCGCCAGGTCCAGCGCGCCTTTACGACGGGTCATCTCACGGGCACGACGTGCGGCTTCACGGGCGCGCGCTGCGTCGATGATTTTGCCGACCACGATTTTTGCGTCACCCGGATTTTCCAGCAGGTATTCCGCCAGCAGTTCGTTCATCTGCTGTTCAACCGCTGACTTCACTTCAGACGAAACCAGTTTGTCTTTGGTCTGGGATGAGAATTTTGGGTCCGGCACTTTCACCGAAACCACTGCGATCAGACCTTCACGCGCATCGTCACCGGTGGCGCTGACTTTGGCTTTCTTGCTGTAACCCTCTTTATCCATGTAGGCATTCAGGGTACGGGTCATCGCCGCACGGAAGCCCGCAAGGTGGGTACCGCCGTCACGCTGTGGGATGTTGTTGGTGAAGCAGTAGATGTTTTCCTGGAAGCCATCGTTCCACTGCAGCGCCACTTCCACACCGATGCCATCTTTCTCGGTAGAGAAATAGAACACGGTTGGGTGAATCGGGGTTTTGTTTTTGTTGAGGTATTCAACGAATGCCCGGATGCCGCCTTCGTAATGGAAGTGATCAGACTTGCCGTCACGCTTATCTTCCAGACGAATCGACACGCCGGAGTTGAGGAACGACAGTTCACGCAGGCGTTTCGCCAGGATGTCATACTCAAAATCGCGCACGTTGGTAAAGGTTTCGTGGCTTGGCCAGAAGCGCACACGGGTACCGGTCAAATCGGTCTCGCCGGTCACCGACAGCGGTGCCTGCGGCACGCCATGGACGTAGACCTGCTGGTGTACTTTGCCTTCGCGACGAATGGTCAGCTCCAGCTTCTGTGACAGGGCGTTAACCACCGAGACACCGACGCCATGCAGACCGCCGGAGACTTTATAGGAGTTATCGTCGAACTTACCGCCCGCATGCAGCACCGTCATGATCACTTCAGCGGCGGAAATGCCTTCTTCTTCGTGAATGCCGGTTGGAATGCCGCGTCCATCATCCTGCACCGAAACGGAGTTATCCGCATGAATGGTGACCACGATGTCACTACAGTGACCAGCGAGCGCTTCGTCGATTGCGTTATCCACGACCTCGAATACCATGTGATGCAGACCGGTACCGTCATCGGTATCGCCGATATACATGCCCGGGCGTTTGCGTACCGCATCAAGCCCCTTCAGGACTTTGATACTTGAGGAGTCATAAGAATTCGACATCAACGTTTCTCGCTCATTTTAATCTTCAGGTTGAACCGCTATTTTACCCTGTTCCACGCGGAACATCTTGCCCTTTTCGTCGGTCATGTCGATTACATGCTCGGCAGAAATAGCGCTGACAAACACCTGCGCCTGGGTGGCTTTTAACCGCTCTGCCAGCAGGCGTCGGCGGCTGTCATCCAGCTCAGAAGCAAAGTCATCGATCAGGTAAACACAACGGCGTCCGCTCTGGCTTGTCAGGAACTCGCCCTGCGCCAGACGCAATGCACACATCAGCAGTTTTAGCTGCCCGCGTGAGAGTAAATCTTCCACCGGCGTCCCTTCAGCCCGAATACGAAAATCGGCTTTATGCGGCCCGCTGGCGGTGTAGGTCAGGGCGCGATCGCGCTCAAAGTTGCGTTCCAGCAGTTCGCCGTAATCGCTCTCTTTGTCCCAGCCGCGCTGAAATGAAAAGCGCAGCTCAAACTCGGGCAGGAACTGGCGGCAGGTGGCAGTAATCTCCGCCGAAATCGCCGCGCTGTATTCGGCGCGCCACTGGCTTATCTGTTCAGCCAGCGGTACCAGTTCCTGGTCCCAGGGACGAATCTGACTGTAACGTGAGACCTGGCGCAGGGCGGCGTTGCGCTGTTTTAACAGGCGGCGCAGGTTGCTCCAGGCGTTGAAAAAACCGGGCGTATTATGAAAGCAGCCCCAGTCGACGTAGGCTCTACGGTATTTGGGGCCGCCATTGAGCAAAGTAAACCCTTCCGGCGTGATTAACTGCATCGGTAACAGCTGCGCCAGTTCAGCCACTTTGTGGCCGTCGCTGCCGTCAATGCGTACTTTACTGTCACCGGCGCGGTTTTTGGTCAGCCCGACAGAAATCTCCCGCTCTTTACCTTCCAGCCGGCCATGCAGCACAAAGGCTGCTTCGTCGTGACGGATCACGCGGCCCGCCTGCAGGCTGCGAAACGCCCGACCGTGGCCCAGGGTGTAAATCGCCTCTAATACGCTGGTTTTACCGCTGCCATTAGCGCCGACCAGGAAATTAAAGCCGGGTGCCAGCTGCAGGTCAGCCTGCTCAATATTACGAAAATCTTTGATAAGGAGGCGGGTTAAAGCCATGAATCAATCCAGCGTGAAGGGCAATAAAATTTTGGGCCTGGCGATCCAGTGCGTCAACGGCAAAGCTGGTTTGCCCGATACCTCAGTCACCAGGCCGTCGGCGTCGCAGCTACGTTGCGCCCCGCCAGCGCACAGCCACCGGAGCGTACTGAAGTACGTGAGGATGGCGAGCACTGCCGGGGCACAACGTAGCAAGTAAGCCAGGCCGATATATTCTACAAGAAGCGCGCAGGCCCTGGGAGCATACTGAAGTATGTGACCAGGGGCGAGCACTGCCCGGAATCAGAATGGCAAGTAAGCCAGGCCGATATATTCTACAAGCGCATGGGCATCACGACGTAGGCTGCTGCCGGACTCGCCACATCTTCAATCTGTACGCTCGACACCGAGTCGGTCAGCAGCAGACGGACATTTTCACACTTCAGCGCGTTCAGCACATCCAGCACGTAACTGACGTTAAAGCCGATCTCCAGTTCGGTGCCGTTGTAGCTGACATCCAGCATCTCTTCCGCTTCTTCCTGTTCAGGGTTATTGGCGGTGATTTTCAGCTGATTTTCGGTGATATAGAGGCGAACGCCGCGGAACTTCTCATTCGACAGAATCGCTGCGCGGGCAAATGCCTGCTTTAACAGATCGCAGCCGGCTTCCAGCGCTTTATCGGGATTCTTCGGCAATACGCGGCGATAGTCAGGGAAACGACCATCAACCAGCTTCGACGTAAAGATAAAGTCGCCGACGTGCGCGCGGATATTGCTGCCGCCGATTTGCACCTGCAGCGGCGTATCGCCGCCATCCAGCAGTCGCAGCAGCTCAATTACCCCTTTACGCGGCACAATCACCGAGTGACTCGGCAGCGCCTGACCGATCGGCATTGAACAGACCGCCAGACGGTGACCGTCGGTAGCCACGGTGCGCAGCTCTTCCCCTTCGGTTTCAAACATCATCCCGTTGAGGTAGTAGCGAACATCCTGATGCGCCATTGAGAACTGAGTCGCTTCGATCAGTCGTTTCAGCGTCGCCTGCGGCAGGGTGAATTCAACCTCGCTCTGCCAGTCATCCAGATTCGGGAAATCGCTGGCGGGCAGGGTCGACAGCGAGAAGCGGCTGCGGCCTGAACGCACTAACATGCGATCGCCTTCCAGTGACAGCGTGATCTCCGCGCCTTCCGGCAATCCGCGACAGATATCGAGGAATTTCCGCGCGGGCACGGTGGTTGCTCCAGGCTCATGGGCCTGCGTCAGGGCAACGCGCGCCACCATCTCCATTTCTAAATCGGTACCGGTCAGCAACAGCGTACCTTCTGTCACCTGCAACAGCAGGTTTCCAAGAATCGGCAGCGTCGGACGACCCCCTAGCGGGCCGCTCACCTGTTGCAGCGGCTTCAGTAACTGCTCACGTTCAACAATAAATTTCATAGCGTCAGGAAGATAATGTTCTGATGAGATTAGAGAAATCTTCTTTGATATCGTGGCTCTCTTCACGCAGCTGCTCAATCTTGCGGCAGGCGTGAAGCACCGTCGTGTGGTCGCGACCGCCAAAGGCATCGCCAATTTCTGGCAAGCTATGGTTAGTCAGCTCTTTTGCCATCGCCATCGCCATCTGGCGCGGACGCGCTACCGAACGCGAACGGCGCTTGGAAAGCAGATCCGCGACCTTAATTTTGTAGTACTCAGCCACGGTCTTCTGAATATTATCAATGGTGACCAGCTTTTCCTGCAGCGCCAGCAGATCGCGCAACGCTTCGCGCACGAAGTCGATGGTGATCGCCCGGCCGGTAAAGTTGGCGTTGGCGATCACGCGATTCAGTGCGCCTTCCAGCTCACGAACGTTAGAGCGTAAACGCTTGGCAATAAAGAACGCCACTTCACCCGGCAGACGAATGTCATTCTCGTCGGCTTTTTTCATCAGGATCGCCACGCGCGTTTCCAGTTCAGGCGGCTCGATCGCCACCGTTAACCCCCAGCCAAAACGCGACTTCAGACGATCTTCCACCCCGTTGATCTCTTTTGGATAACGATCTGAGGTCAGGATGATCTGCTGATTGCCTTCTAATAAGGCATTAAAGGTGTGGAAGAACTCTTCCTGCGAACGCTCTTTATTGGCGAAGAACTGAATATCATCGATCAGCAGCGCATCGACCGAACGGTAGTAGCGCTTAAATTCTTCGATCGCATTGTTCTGCAACGCCTTAACCATGTCCTGGACGAAGCGCTCTGAGTGCATGTAAACCACTTTAGCATTGGGTTTACGCGCAATAATGCCGTTGCCTACCGCGTGCAGCAGGTGGGTTTTCCCCAGGCCGGTGCCGCCATACAGGAACAGCGGGTTGTACGCGCCGCCCGGATTATCTGCCACCTGGCGTGCCGCCGCGCGCGCCAGCTGGTTAGATTTACCTTCGACGAAGTTATCGAAGTTATGGCGGTTATTCACATTCGAACGGTAGGTCACATCAGCGGGTGCCGGCACGTTATCCCAGCTTGGACGCATGATCTGCGTCGGGGCCGGACGGATATGGCTCTGTACCGGGATAGCAGGCGCGCTGACGCTGGCCATCACCGGCTGGCTGACGGCGGCAGTTTGCTGAACCGGGCGTGTACCCACTTCAAAACGCAATAACGGTACGTTCGGACCGCAGAATTCATTCAGTAATGCGTTAATGCTATTGAGGTATTTGTCCCGAACCCAGTCGAGTACGAAGCGATTTGGAGCATACAAGGCAAGCGTATTGTCGTTTAACTCAGCCTGTAGTGGACGAATCCACATGCTGAATTCGGTGGCAGGAAGCTCATCCTGCAAACGGGCAAGACACTGTTGCCAAAGCGTAAGTGACACGGCGGACTCCACTCGTACAAATTCGATAAGAATAGTAGGCGTTACTCTAAGAAACGTTCATTTTTGACACAGACGTAAGAAAGCGCCTGCGACCGCTATCAGCGGTTTTCCGTCCTGCAATCACCGGAGGATCGTCAGCGGAAGGGCGGATCATAGCGCAAAGCGAGACAGAGATCTTCCCTTTCTACACAGTTTTGATCCTTTTTATCCACAGGCGAAAGGCGCGCAGAGAAGTTTACGCCAGTTGCGGGAAAAACCAGCAGGAATCTGGCTGAATGCGTCAGATTTTCGGGTGACTTCTCGTTTTATCCCCACGATCCGCCAATTTGATCGCAATAAGATCCGGCGCGATCCTTGCGCTTTAACCGGGAGCCCGTATAATTCGTCACCCGGCGTTGTCGCGTTAAGCCCAATGCCCGGACTCAGCGGGCTGTATCCGTGTTTCCAGGTACTGCGACACGCGAAGTAAATTGACTCGGGACTGTACAATTATTACAATCCCGCCTCTTTATTAAAGACACATTGAGGCGTCGGTCGATTTATTGGCCCGAAACGCGTCACCCAGTGAAAATTTTCAAGTTTAGGTAGAAACCGCCATGAAACGCACTTTTCAACCGTCCGTACTGAAGCGCAACCGTTCACACGGTTTCCGTGCTCGTATGGCTACAAAAAATGGTCGTCAGGTTCTGGCACGTCGTCGTGCTAAAGGCCGTTCTCGTCTGACCGTTTCTAAGTAATAAAGCTAGCCCTGATGGGTAAGCTCGCATTTCCCAGGGAGTTACGCTTGTTAACTCCCACTCATTTCACTTTCGTCTTCCAGCAGCCACAACGGGCTGGCACGCCGCAAATTACTATTCTCGGCCGCCTTAACGCGCTGGGGCATCCCCGCATCGGTCTCACCGTCGCTAAAAAACATGTGAAACGTGCCCACGAACGTAACCGGATCAAGCGATTGACCCGCGAAAGCTTTCGTCTGCGTCAACATGAACTGCCGTCGATGGACTTCGTGGTGGTGGCGAAGAAAGGGGTTGCCGATCTGGATAACCGTATGCTGGCGGAAGCGTTGGAGAAATTATGGCGTCGTCACTGTCGCCTGGCGCGCGGCTCCTGATCGTCCTGATACGCGTCTATCAACGCGGCATCAGTCCATTACTGGGCCCACACTGTCGGTTTCATCCGACCTGCTCTCAATACGGAATTGAGGCGTTACGCAGGTTTGGCGTGATAAAAGGCAGTTGGTTGACGTTAAAACGCGTATTAAAATGCCACCCTTTGAACCCGGGTGGTGACGATCCTGTGCCGCCAAAAACCTTTGATACCAGAGAACATTAACGATGGATTCGCAACGCAATCTCTTTCTCATCGCTTTTCTGTTCGTGTCTTTTATGATCTGGCAAGCCTGGCAGACGGACCACGCTCCGCAGCCACAGCAGACGCAGACCACACAAAACACTAACAGCGTAGCGGGTGATGCCGCCAGTCAGGGTGTACCGGCCAGCGGTCAGGGCCAGACGATCACCGTTAAGACTGATGTCCTGTCATTAAATATCAACACCCGCGGCGGTGATGTTGAACAAGCACAGCTGCTGACTTTCCCGGACAAACTGGGTTCCGACCAGCCGTTCCAGCTGCTTGAAACGACGCCATCGTTCCTTTATCAGGCACAGAGTGGTTTGACCGGTCGTAATGGCCCGGACAACCCGAACAACGGCGCGCGTCCTTTGTTCACTACCACGCAGGATCACTTCGAAATGGCGGAAGGCCAGTCCGAGCTGCGTGTGCCGATGACCTATACCGCTGAAAACGGCGTGGTTTACACCAAAACCTTCGTCTTCAAGCGTGGCGAATATGCGGTTAACGTCGATTATCATGTCAACAACACCACTCAGCAGCCGCTGGAAGTGTCGCTGTTTGGCCAGCTGAAGCAGACCATTGATCTGCCGAAGCACCGTGATACCGGCAGCAACAACTTTGCACTGCATACCTTCCGTGGCGCGGCGTACTCCACCAGCGATTCGAAATATGAGAAGTACAAATTCGACAATATCGCGGATAACGAGAACCTGAACACCACCACCAGCAACGGCTGGGTGGCGATGCTGCAGCAGTACTTTGCCACCGCATGGGTTCCGCGTACCGATGGCACCAACACCCTTTACACCAGCAACCTGGGTAATGGCGTGGCGGCGATTGGCTACAAATCTGCGCCGGTGACCATTGCCGCAGGCGCACAGCAGAACCTCGGTGCAACCCTGTGGGTCGGTCCGGAAATTCAGGACAAGATGGCAGCCATTGCGCCGCACCTTGATCTGACCGTCGATTACGGCTGGTTGTGGTTTATCTCTCAGCCGCTGTTCAAGCTGCTGAAATTTATCCACAGCTTCATCGGTAACTGGGGCTTCTCCATTATCGTGATCACCTTTATCGTGCGTGGCATCATGTACCCGCTGACCAAAGCGCAGTACACCTCGATGGCGAAGATGCGCATGCTGCAGCCGAAGATTCAGGCGATGCGTGAACGTCTGGGTGATGACAAGCAGAAGCAGAGCCAGGAAATGATGGCGCTGTATAAAGCAGAGAAGGTCAATCCGCTGGGTGGCTGTCTGCCGCTGGTAATCCAGATGCCGATCTTCCTGGCACTGTATTACATGCTGTCAGGTTCTGTTGAACTGCGTCACGCGCCGTTTGTGCTGTGGATCCATGACCTGTCCGCGCAGGACCCGTACTACATCCTGCCGATTCTGATGGGCATTACCATGTTCTTCATTCAGAAGATGTCACCGACCACCGTGACCGATCCGATGCAGCAGAAGATCATGACCTACATGCCGGTGATTTTCACCGTGTTCTTCCTGTGGTTCCCGTCAGGTCTGGTGCTGTACTACATCGTCAGCAACCTGGTTACCATTCTCCAGCAGCAGCTGATTTATCGCGGCCTGGAAAAACGTGGTCTGCATAGCCGCGACAAGAAGAAAGCCTAAGCGATGTAAAGCGGGAGCGATCCCGCCCTAAACGGTCTATCCTCAGGCGGTCAAAGCGACCGCCTTTGTTTTTTGTAGCGAGAGAGAATTTATGAGCCACAGCGATACCATTGTTGCCCAGGCTACGCCGCCCGGACGCGGCGGCGTAGGTATTTTGCGCATCTCCGGTGCCCGTGCAGCCGAGGTGGCGCAGCAGCTGCTGGGCAAACTGCCTAAGCCGCGTTATGCCGACTATCTGCCGTTTACCGATGCTGACGGCAGCGTACTGGATCAGGGCATTGCGCTGTGGTTTCCGGGGCCTAACTCGTTTACCGGTGAAGATGTGCTGGAGCTGCAGGGCCACGGCGGTCCGGTGATCCTCGATCTGTTGCTGAAACGCATCGTGGCGCTGCCCGGCGTACGCATCGCCCAGCCGGGTGAGTTTTCAGAGCGCGCGTTTCTCAACGATAAGCTCGACCTGGCGCAGGCCGAGGCGATAGCCGATCTGATCGATGCCAGCTCAGAGCAGGCGGCCCGTTCTGCGGTCAATTCGCTGCAGGGGGTATTCTCCACCCGCGTCAATCAACTGGTGGAAGCCCTGACTCATCTGCGCATCTACGTTGAAGCGGCTATTGACTTCCCGGATGAGGAGATCGACTTCCTCTCTGACGGCAAAATCGAAGCGCAGCTGAATGCGGTGATCGCCGATCTCGATGGCGTACGGGCTGAGGCGCGCCAGGGCAGCCTGCTGCGTGAAGGGATGAAGGTGGTGATTGCGGGTCGGCCTAACGCGGGCAAATCGAGCCTGCTGAATGCGCTGGCGGGTCGTGACGCGGCGATTGTCACCGACATTGCCGGCACCACGCGCGACGTATTGCGTGAACATATTCATATTGATGGTATGCCACTGCATATCATCGATACCGCCGGTTTGCGTGAGGCCAGCGATGAAGTCGAGCGCATCGGTATTGAGCGCGCCTGGCAGGAGATTGAGCAGGCTGACCGGGTGCTGTTTATGGTCGATGGCACTACCACCGACGCGACCGAAGCCGCGGCCATCTGGCCCGACTTTGTTTCACGCCTGCCGCCTGAGTTACCGATTACCGTGGTGCGCAATAAAGCCGACGTCACCGGTGAACAGCCAGGCCTGACAGAGATAAATGGCCACGCAGTGATTCGGCTGTCGGCACGCACCAGCACCGGGGTTGATGAACTGCGCGATCACCTGAAGCAGAGCATGGGGTTCGCCGGCAATATGGAAGGCGGCTTCCTGGCGCGCCGTCGTCATCTGCAGGCGCTGGAGTTAGCAGCGACGCACCTGCTGCAGGGCAAAGCGCAGCTGCTGGGTGCCTGGGCTGGTGAGCTGCTGGCAGAAGAACTTCGCCTGGCTCAGCAGGCGCTGAGCGAGATTACCGGCGAGTTCACCTCGGATGATCTGCTGGGCCGCATCTTCTCCAGCTTCTGTATCGGTAAATAACCTCGCTTTTGCCGGTCCGATAGTGCGTCCTTATCGGACCGGCGCCTTTCCCCGCTTTCACGCTTTCACTTTGCTGCGCACCTGCGGTGATTCTTGCTGATATGTTATTTTGCGGCGGCCCGGCATTGCCGTATAACGGTCAGAGCGCCGACCTGATGATCGACGGCGGATGGCCGTGATTTGTCCCGTCTGATAAACGCTATTATCTGCCGCCGTCGCGGCATCACGCCGGCAGCGAACCCCTATTCGTGGTCACCCTTGGGCGAAATTTTTTGCCTGAAACAGGAGAGTTGCATGAGTACACCGCTTGACACTGCCGCACTGAACACGCTGTTTACCGACGCCCGCACCCACAGTTACTGGCAGGCGAAGCCGGTCGACAACGCCCTGCTGGAACAGCTGTATAGCTTAACGGCGCTGGGCCCGACCTCGGCTAACTGCTCGCCCGCCCGCTTTGTTTTCGTGACGTCGGCGGAAGGTAAAGAGAAGCTGAAACCGGCGCTCTCTTCCGGCAACCTCGAAAAAACCATGAGTGCGCCCGTCACGGTGATCGTCGCCTGGGACCGCGAATTTTACGAGCAGCTGCCTGCGCTGTTCCCGCATGCCGATGCCCGCAGCTGGTTTACCGGCAGCCCGGAAGCGGCGAAAGAGACCGCTTTTCGTAACAGCAGCCTGCAGGCCGGGTACCTGATCCTGGCGGCCCGCTCGCTGGGACTGGATGCCGGCCCGATGTCCGGTTTTGATCCGGCGAAGGTGAATGAGGCGTTCTTTGCTGATAGTCAGTATCAGGTTAACCTGCTGATTAACCTCGGCTATGGCGAGGCGTCAAAACTGCACCCGCGTCTGCCGCGCCTCAGTTTTGAACAGGCGTGCCGGTTCGCCTGATGCCGCTGGCGTCGCGATGTCCGTCGCGACGCTTATTCTGACCCGACTGAGTTTTCACCGCCGCGAATCTAGCCAGATCGCTCATCCTATTCCTAATTTGGTTCATTCTGTGTTGTGCCGGATGCATTAAGTTAAGAAAATTCTTACAATGCAGCTGATGATTATCTGACCATTTTCACGGAGCGACAGATGGCTGGTCATTTTGTACGCTGGACGGGTAACCCCGACTTCTCTGCACAAGATATGCGCATTCCCCAGCATATTATTGAAACGGCACAGCAGTTTGCTGATAAGCGCCGTGGGCGTTTTCTTGCCGCGCGTACGCTGCTGGCCCAGCTGATGCTGCGGGTTTATGGCATTAACACGCTGCCGCGCCTGACCACCGATTGCCACGGACGCCCCGCTTTTGCTGACCCCGATCTGCCTGATTTCAGCATCGCTTATGCCGGCAATACGGTCGGCGTGCTGCTGGCTGAAGAGGGCGGCCGCGCCGGCCTGGACATGGAAATCGTGCGGGCCCGCAGTCGCCAGACTCAGGAACAGTTAATGCAGGGATTAACCTCCGGGGAGATCGCCTGGATTAATGCCCAGCAGGATTTTGTCGAAGCGGTAACGCAAATCTGGACGCTGCGCCAGAGCCTGCTCAAGCTGACCGGCGAGCGCGAAGCGGGGCTCGATTCGCTGCGGCTGCTGCCGGGCGCAGGCCGTCTGCGTTCATCGCTCTATCCCGATATCCAGGTGGTATGCGATGCTGAACCAATGCTGGTCTGGTCCTGCGCGCTCTCGCCCGCGACCCAGCGCCTGCATCTGTGGGAGATGGATAACCACCATCAGTGGATCGCCTTACGTGAAGTGGAAATGAGTAAACCGAATATTGGTCCCCGCACCCTGCGGCTGACCAGCCTGCCCAATGAACGCAGCGTGCATCCTGAAATCTGACGGAATGCTGCGGTTCGCGAGCGCTTAAGCTTCCGTTCATAAGCGCATAGATAAGTCATTTGTTCATTGTGACCAGCTGCGCAGGCTTCGGCTGACCGTCTGCTCCGAATCCTGTTGAGACTCATCACCTTTACCCCGATGTGACCCTGCCCGCAACTCTGTCTGCCGGTACGGGTTACGCTTTTTTTTGTGACCGTCATCACTTCACCCTGGCATGCTTTGCTCTATATCTTTGAACATAAGAATCGGCATTGAACGTTTGTAAAGTTTGGATGAAAAGCGCTGAAGCTGGCGTCATAGCTAACGTCTTAAGGAGACGATGATGGAAAAAATGAAGCTGGGCGTGAACAGCGCCATGTTCGATGGGCATCCACCGGAAGTTGCCTTCCAGACCGTGCGTGCGGCCGGGTTCGCTTACATTGAGCTGGCTTACAATCAGGGTTATGTGGGCCAACTCGATCCGGCCCTGTTTGGTCAGGAGAATGCCGCCCGCATCAACGATCTTAAACAGCAGACGGGCCTGAAGATGCACGCGCTTGGCTGCACCATTAACCTGGCCGCGCCGGATGCAGTGGAACAATTCCGGCTGCGGGTAGCCTTCGCCCGGCTGATTGGGGCCCGTTATCTCAATGCCTGCACTGCCCGACGCGATAATCGCGCTGCGTTAATTGAAAACCTGCGGCAGATGGCGCCGATTGCCGAAGAGGCAGGCTGCATTTTGTGTATCGAGAATGGGGGCGATCCGGATTATGACGCCTTTGCCGTGGCTGAGGATGGCTTCGCGCTGCTGGAAGCGGTCAGCCATCCGGCGGTGGCATTTAACCTCGATCCCGGCAACATGGTATCGCTCTGCCCACAGCAGGATCCTATCGCCGAGGCGCTGACGATGCTGCCCGGTGCCCGGCATTGCCACATTAAAGATGTGATGCGGCTGAACGGGGAATATCATTTCCCGCCGATTGGAGAGGGTGAACTGAATTATGCGCCGCTGCTTCAGGCGCTGGCGGAAAATGAGATTCCGGCCAGCCTGGAGATCCCCCTGCGGATGCATCGCCAGCCCGATAGCTGGCCGCAGCGGGCTGCTCAGCCGGTTGATCCGGCCATCAGCCTTGAGGTGTTAATCCGTTCGCGGCTGGCGCTGGAAAAAATGCTGGGCTACCGGCTGGCTGCAGACGACTAACGGATGGGCCCTCAGCCGGTACGCACGCGACATACCGGCAGTGTCATGCCATCTCTCCGGTCCCGGCGAGTGCCTGCTGCAGAAATTCCCGGCACGCCTGCTCGATTTGCCAGCGATCGTCATCGGGCGTGGTGCGCATCTCCACCGCAATACTGCGTTCATCTAATCGCGGATCGTTCGGCAGCTGCCGGGCTGCTGCCACGATAGCCGTCGCCACAGCGGGCGTCAGGAAACCGGGCGCGCCAAAACGCATATGGTGATCGCCATAGCCCGGATCGTGCGGATCAAGGATGGCGTTAGCCAGATGCAGCTGTGACACCAGCGCTCCCCACAGACGCAGAGCCTCGACAGGATCTTCCTGATTGAGCGCCACATGCGCGCTGTCCCAGGCGAGATAGAGCCGTGGGCAGGTCCGACGCAGCTGCTGCATCCAGCGCAGGGTTTCGTCGGTGGGGCCGATGAGCTGGCATTTATGGGCGAAGCGGTCCAGCGGCTCCAGCTGCATGATCATCTGCGGGTATTGACTCATCACCTCGCCGATCTGTTCCAGCGTCTCGCCGAGCGCGCTTTTTGCCGCTTCGCGCTGTGCCGCGCCGGGATCGCTGCCGCTGACAAAGGCAATCCGCGTTGCGCCACATTCGGCGGCGCGATGCACCAGTTCACAGGCCCGTTTCATGCTGCGTTTACGCTGAATCCGGTCAGGACTGCTGAGGTTCAGCCCCTGCTGATTCAGCACAAAGGTCATCCACTGTGTCAGCTTCACCTGTTTCGTTTCGCTGATATCCCGCAGTCGCCGGGCCTGCGCCGGTTGCAGCACCATGCCGGTTTCAATGAAACGATAAAATGGCTGCTGACTGAGGTGATCAGCAATGTCGACGACTCTGCTTTCATCCTGCATATCCGGAAAGAACAGCTCAGCAATATGAGCTGAAGGCACCAGCATGGTCTGTTTCATCCTGCCTCCTGATTCATTCATAAGTTACTAAGTAAAACATATGTTCATAGAGGGAAGTGCAGTGATGCTGTTAAAAATGCGCTTAACTTCACACTTCAGACATCGAGCCAACTTTCCAGGCACCGTTAATTAGTCACTGTTATTAATCATTGGCAGCCATTATTCAATTTATTGCGTTGCTATAGCCCATTTTCGCTGCATTTACTGAAGTGTGAGCTGCCGCAAATCTTTTCTCACAGGATCCGCTTTAATGTCTAAACATAAGATATGTTAATGAACATATGTTCAGTTCCCGGGATTTACCCGGCATCGCCACTGACAAGCGGGAGAAAGTTATGCAAGCGTTACACCCTGATTCCGATGCCGCGTCCCAGCCTACCCGGGTTCGCTGGCGCATTTTCGCCGTGCTGTTTTTCCTGCTGGCGGTCAACCTGATGGACCGTATCACGCTCTCAATCGGTATTCCGTTCATCAAGGATGAGTTCCATCTGTCGCCTGCCATGCAGGGGCTGATTCTCAGCAGTTTTTTCTGGTCCTATGCGCTGTTACAGGTGCCAGGCGGCTGGGCGCTGGATCGCTTTGGCCCGCGTAAGGTGCTGACCTTCTCCAGCATACTGTGGGGCCTCAGCCAGATTGGACTGGCGCTGGCAACCGGTGGACTGTCGCTAATCTTTGCCCGCATCGCGCTGGGCGTGGCGGAAACGCCGATTTCGCCCTCTGGCGGCAAAATGAATGCCAGCTGGATGCCCAAATCGGAACGTGGACGCGGCGCGGCCATCATGGATTGCGGCAGCCCGCTGGGTGTGGCGTTTGGCGGACTGATCATCGCCTACCTGATCGACATGCTCGACTCGTGGCGGCTGGCGTTTATCATCGCCGGTCTGTTCAGCATGTCGCTGGCGCTACTGGCGTGGTACAAGCTGCGCGATCGCCCGGAAGAGGATCCTCGGGTTAACGCCGCCGAAATGGCGCTGATACGGCAGGGCCGTGACGACGGTGTGGCGCCGGATGCGCCGCCGCCCGCCGGTCCGGGCGTTGACTGGCGGTCGCTGTGTGGCCTGATGTTTGGCCGGGCCACCTGGGCGATGATCTACTTTGGCCTGATGACATGGGGACCCAGCTATCTGGCGCAGGCACGCGGCTTCGATTTGCGCTCCATCGGTAATGCCACCTTTGTGATTTTTATGCTGGGTGCTGCCGGATCACTGGGGGCCGGATTCGCCGTCGATGCGCTGGTGAAGCGCGGCTATCAGCACGGCACGGTGGTGAAAAGCCTGATTGCGCTGTCGGGCGGCGTTACGCTGCTGATCTTCTTTGCGTTGCCGGACGTGGCGAATCCGATTACCGCCGTGGCGATGCTGTCGGTTGCCTCCTTCTTCCTGACCGGCGGCGGCAGTATCTACTGGAGTATCCCGGCGCTGATCGCCCATCCGGCGCGCGCTGGGCTGGTCGGCGGCTTTATGAATATGGCCGGCAGCGTGGGCGGCATTCTGGTGCCGATTCTCGCCGGTCTGATCCTGCAACTCACCGGCGGATACGGCGGCGTACTGACCTTCTTTACCCTGTGCGCCGCGCTTTACGTAATTGGCACGCTGTTTATCCGTTTTGCGCCGCCGACCGCGCCGCTGCCGGCCGGCAGCACTCAAGTCAGCTAACCGCACTCGCCTGGCGGCGAGGCTGCCGGGCGACATCTTAACAGGAGAGAATATGCTTCGTTTCGCCGCTAATCTGACCATGCTCTATACCGAATATCCGTTTTATGAACGCTTCGACCGCGCCGCTGAGGCCGGATTTGAGGCGGTTGAATTTTTCTTCCCCTATGGCCTGGAGAGCGCCGATATCCAGCAGGCGCTGGATCGCAACCAGCAGCAGCTGGTGCTGTTTAACATGCCGCTGGGTGACTGGGATGCAGGTGACCGCGGATTCGCGGCGCAACCGGCGCGGCGTGACGAGTTCCGCCGGGCTATCGATCAGGCGGTGAGCTATGGTCAGCAGCTGAAACCGCCGCGCATTAACTGTCCGTCAGGACCGGCCGCCGGTCAGGGCGATCCGCTGCCAACCCTGCGTGAAAACTTTGCTCTGGCCGCCAGCGCGCTCAAGGCGCACGACATTCAGCTGGTGCTGGAGCCGATCAATCACGGCGACGTACCCGGCGCGGTGATCTCCGGGGTGGAGCAGGCAGTGCGGCTGTTTGACCAGATCGACAGCGACAACCTGGCGGTGCAGTACGATCTCTGGCATTCACTGCGTGCCGGTGAAGATCCCTATCAGGTGCTGCCCGCCTTTATTGACCGTATTGCACATATCCAGATTGCGGACGTGCCTGGCCGTCATCAGCCCGGCAGCGGCGAGGTCGATTTCGAGCGGCTGTTTACCCTGCTGGATAATCTCAACTATCCCGGCTGGGTCAGCCTTGAGTTTCATCCACAGGGCGCAACGGATGCCAGCTTTGCCCACCTGTGTCAGCTCGGGGTGTTGAAATAAAAAAGGCCGCTACCCTGACGGGAGCGGCCTGATGCGGTTATCGCAGCGTTTAGTGAGCGTCGATAAACACAATCTTCAGCACGAACATCAGCGCGACAATCACCACGCAAGGGCTGATTTCACGCCAGCGGCCGGTGCCGAGCTTCATCACGCAGTAAGCGATAAAGCCCAGCGCAATCCCTTCGGTGATTGAGAAGCTGAACGGCATCATCGCGGCGGTGACAAAGGCGGGAACCGATTCGGTCAAATCATCCCAGCGCACGCGCGACAGGCTGGCGGTCATCAGTACGCCGACATAAATCAGCGCCCCGGCAGCGGCGTAGCCTGGCACCATCGCCGCCAGCGGTGACAGGAACATCACCAGCAAAAACAGTAGGCCGGTTACCACCGCCATCAGTCCGGTGCGGCCACCAATCGCCACGCCCGAGCTACTTTCAATGTAGGCGGTGACCGAGGAGGTGCCCGCCAGCGCGCCACTGACCGAGCTGATGCTGTCAACATACAGCGCCTGCTGCATGCGCGGGAAGGTGCCGGTTTCATCGGTCAGTCCGGCTTTGTCAGTTACGCCGATCAGCGTGCCCGACGAGTCGAACAGATTGACCAGCATAAAGGAGAAAATCACGCCCGCCATGCCGATGTTAAAGGCGCCTTTGATATCGACCTGACCGACCACCGAACTGATGGCTGGCGGGGCAGAAAACAGGCCAACGAACTTCACGTCGCCCAGCATCCAGCCAATCGCCGTGGTCACTACCATCGAAATCAATACTGCGGCATGGATATTACGTGACGCCAGAATAGCGATGATAAAGAAACCCAGCGCGCCCAGCAGCACGCTGTGCGAAGTCAGATTCCCTACCGCCACCAGCGTATCGGGATTCGGCACGATGATGCCGGCATTTTTCAGCCCCATCATAGCGATAAACAGGCCAATCCCGGCGGTGATGCCGACGCGCAGGCTGAGCGGGATGTTGGCAATCATCCAGTAGCGCACCCGCAGCAGCGTCAGGATCAGCAGACCGACGGCGCCCCAGAAGATCGCCCCCATACCGACCTGCCACGAATAACCCATTGCGCCGACCACCACAAAGGCGAAAAAGGCATTCAGTCCCATTGCCGGGGCCAGTGCGACTGGCAGATTGGCAAACAGTCCCATCAGAATACTGCCGAAGGCGGCAATCAGGCAGGTGGTGACAAACACCGCCTGGGTATCCATACCGGCCACGCCGAGGATCTGCGGGTTCACAAAGACGATGTAGACCATCGTAAGAAAGGTGGTCATACCCGCGATCACTTCGGTGCGCACCGTGGTGCCATGTTCCTGCAGCTTGAAGATGCGCTGCAAAAGGCCTTGCTTGCTCATGCCATCCATCCAGAAGAAAAATTCATCGGCGCGTATCCTGGCGATTTTGCCAGGCCAATACAATGATTTTTCGCAACCGATTGCCACTCTCGCAATCTGCGCTCAGTACGGTAGAGTGAGGGACTCCCACAAAATCAAAGGATAGAGTCTGATGTCAGTAGAATGCGTCTTTTTCGATTGCGATGGCACGCTGGTGGACAGCGAACTGCTCTGCACCCAGGCCTACGTCAATACTTTCGCCCGCTATGGCATCGACCTGTCGCTGCAGCAGATGTTTGAGCAGTATAAAGGCGTCAAATTGTACGACATCATCCGCGACGTCGGTGAGGCGCATCAGCAATCGTTGCCGATGGAAGAGGTGGAAACCGCCTACCGCGCCGAGGTGGCGCAGTTGTTTGATCAGCACCTGCAGCCGATCGACGGTGCCAAGGCGCTGGTTGAACAGATAAAAGTGCCGATGTGCGTGGTATCGAACGGAACGGTGAAGAAGATGCAGCACTCGCTGGGCTTAACCGGCATGCTGCCGCTGTTTGCTGACCACCTCTACAGCGGTTATGACATTCTGCACTGGAAGCCCGATCCGGAACTGATGTACCACGCTGCCGAGCAGATGCAGGTCGCGATTGAGCGCTGCATTCTGGTGGATGATTCTGAAGCGGGCGCGCGGGCCGGCATTGCCGCCGGTATTCCGGTGTTCTACTACTGCGCCGATGCGCATAATCCGGAACTGGATCATCCGCTGGTCACGCGATTCGACAACATGGCGGACCTGCCCGCGCTGTGGCGCGCCCGCGGCTGGGATCTGGTGTAATCCAGGCCAGCCGATGAAACAGACCGTCTGGTTTTTAACCCTGCCTGGAGTGATGGCGCTCGATCTGACTGGCCCGGCGGAGGCGCTTAAGCTGGCGGGCGATCGCTTTGTGCTGCGCTACATTGGACCGCAACCGCAGGTGATCTGCTCCACCGGGATGACCATCGGCGGGATTGAGCCGTTACCAGCAGGTTTGCCTGCCGACAGCCTGCTGGTGGTGCCTGGTGTTTATGACTCGCGGATCTGTTACGCCACGCCCGAAGCGCAACAGGCGCGCCAGTGGCTGAAGCAGCAGCAGGCAGCACTGCATTCACAGGCCCTGATGCTGGTCTGCGTCTGTTCCGGTGCGCTGCTGGCCGCGCAGGCGGGGTTGCTGGATGGCATTCGCTGCACTACCCATCATGAGGTCATCGATCGGCTGAAAGCGGCTGCGCCGCAGGCACTGGTGCAGGAAAATCGGGTGTTTGTCGGGCATGACAATATCTGGACCAGCGCCGGCATTACGGCGGGCATCGATCTGGCGCTGCATCTGATTAATCAGCTGTGTGATACGCCGACCGCGCTGGCGGTGGCACGTGAAATGGTGGTGTGGTTCCGCCGCGCCGGTGACGATCCGCAGCTTTCACCCTGGCTGCGTTATCGTAACCATCTGCACCCGGCGGTTCATCGGGCGCAGGATGCGATGATTGCCCATCCCGAGTACAGCTGGTCGCTGACCGAGCTGGCAGCACGGGCGCACGTCAGCAGTCGGCATCTGGCGCGGCTGTTCCGTCAGCATCTGGGCATCAGCGTGCGCGAATACCATGAACAGCTGCGGGTCAGCATTGCGCGCCAGCATCAGCAGCAGGGCAAATCAGCCGAGAAAGCGGCGCTGGCGGCCGGGTTCTCCTCGGCGCGCCAGCTGCGTCGCGCCTGTCAGCGTGACGCCGATCAGCTGACGAAGTGACGTTTATCAACGCGTTTAAGCGCCATCGCCAGTAGCAGGCTTCCGCCCAGCGTCACCCCGAATACCCACGGCAGATCGAACCACGGACGCGACATATCGTCGTAGTGATGGGTACGCAGATAGTGGATAAACAGCGCGTGAAAACCGTAGATCGGCAGAGAGTAGCGCGCAATCAGCGATAAACCCGGCAGCGCGCGCTGGTTAAGGGCATTTTTAAACACCAGCAGTAAGCTGATTGCTGCGATAAAGACCAGCGGTCCGCAGTAGAGATACCAGGTGTCGTTAAACGCGCCATTGTCCCGTAACGCCTGCTTTGTCCCGAGCGCAATGCCAATCACACAGGCGATAAACACCCCGCTGGCAGCGGGTGTCAGCCCGCGTTTTTCTGTCTCCATGGTGCCGATAGCCCGTCCTAACAGCGCATACAGCAGGTAGTAGATGCTGTCGCCGCTGACATAGAGATTGACCGGCAGGAAGTGAAACGGCCCCAGCGACTGACTGACGGTGTTCGGATTGGCCAGCACCGCCAGCACCAGCACCAGCAGCGCCACATAGCGCGCCTGTACCGACTTCACCTGAATCAGCGGCGACATCAGATAGATACCGATCAGCGCGAAGAAAAACCACAGGTGATAAAACACCGGTTTTTGCAGCATTTTCAGGATCGATCGGCCTTCACTGATCGGCGTCAGCCAGGTGATATACGCCAGTGATACCGCGCTGTAGAACAGCAGACACAGCACCAGCCGGATCATATGACGCGGCTGGGCGCTGCGTTCGCCGAAAAACAGGTAGCCGGAGATCATGAAAAACAGCGGCACGCAGACCCGCGAGGCGGAGTTCAGCAGATTGGCGACGTCCCACGACGTGCCGGTGACCGCCATCGGCCCGGTGATATACCAGGTCGTGGTGTGGATCACGATCACCATCAGGCAGGCAACCGCGCGTAAATTATCGATCCAGTAAATCTTCTGCGGCATGGCGTCCTCTTGCGCATAACGTCCGTGCGGAGAAGGGTAGCCAGGCGCGGCGGTGGCAACAACCTTTGCCGGCAGGATTCGGAGCCCTCTGTATGGCAGCAAAAGGACGCAACAACCAAACCGCGCCGCAACCGTACAGGATTTCCGGCTGCACATCGCGCGGTCAAAGGGTATACTGTCGCACTCTTTTTTCATCTAGCCAATCGCGTGCAAATTCAACATGCAAAAGTTTGATACCAAGACCTTTCAGGGCCTGATCCTGACCTTGCAGGATTACTGGGCACGTCAGGGCTGCACCATTGTTCAACCGCTGGACATGGAAGTAGGCGCTGGCACTTCGCACCCAATGACCTGCCTGCGCGCACTCGGCCCGGAGCCGATCGCCGCAGCTTACGTGCAGCCGTCACGCCGTCCGACCGATGGTCGCTACGGTGAAAACCCGAACCGCTTACAGCACTATTACCAGTTTCAGGTGATCATCAAACCGTCACCGGACAACATTCAGGAGCTGTATCTCGGGTCGCTGAAAGAGCTGGGTATGGACCCGACGGTGCATGACATTCGCTTCGTGGAAGATAACTGGGAAAACCCAACGCTGGGTGCCTGGGGACTGGGCTGGGAAGTGTGGCTCAACGGCATGGAAGTAACGCAGTTCACTTACTTCCAGCAGGTGGGCGGCCTGGAGTGTAAACCGGTGACCGGTGAAATCACCTACGGTCTCGAACGTCTGGCGATGTATATCCAGGGCGTCGACAGCGTCTACGATCTGGTGTGGAGCGACGGTCCGCTGGGTAAAACCACCTACGGCGACGTGTTCCATCAGAACGAAGTGGAGCAATCCACCTATAACTTCGAATACGCCGACGTGGATTTCCTCTTTACCTGCTTCGAGCAGTACGAGAAAGAGGCGCAGCACCTGCTGGCGCTGGAAAAACCGCTGCCGTTGCCCGCCTATGAACGCATTCTGAAAGCCGCACACAGCTTCAACCTGCTGGATGCGCGTAAGGCGATCTCGGTCACCGAGCGTCAGCGCTATATTCTGCGTATCCGCACCCTGACGAAAGCCGTGGCTGAAGCTTACTACGCCTCTCGCGAGGCACTGGGCTTCCCGATGTGCAATAACAAAAAGTAAGAGGCAGCCATGACTGAGAAAACCTTCCTGGTGGAGATCGGCACCGAAGAGCTGCCACCAAAAGCCCTGCGCAGCCTGGCTGAAGCCTTTGCCGCGCAGGTCACTGCGGAACTTGATGCCGCCAATCTGAACCACGGCGACGTCAGCTGGTTTGCCGCACCGCGCCGTCTGGCGCTGAAAGTGGCGAACCTGAGCGCCTCACAACCCGATCGGGAAGTGGAAAAGCGCGGCCCGGCGGTCAGCGCAGCGTTTGACGCCGACGGTAACGCCACCAAAGCCGCAGAAGGCTGGGCACGCGGTAACGGCATCACCGTTGATCAGGCTGAACGTCTGAGCACCGATAAAGGCGAGTGGCTGGTCTATCGCGCTCAGGTTAAGGGCGAAGCGGCTCAGGCTCTGCTGCCGGCGATGATCGCCACCGCGCTGAGCAAACTGCCGGTGCCAAAACTGATGCGCTGGGGCGACAGCGACGTGCAGTTCGTCCGTCCGGTTCACACCGTGACGCTGCTGCTGGGCGATGAGCTGATTCCCGCTACCATTCTGGGCGTGGACTCTGCGCGCACCATTCGCGGCCATCGCTTCATGGGCGAGCATGACATTACTCTCGACAACGCCGATCAGTATCCGGACGTGCTGGAGAAACGCGGCAAGGTGATCGCCGACTACCAGACCCGTAAAGCGATGATCAAGGCCGATGCCGAAGCCGCCGCCCGTCGTCTGGGCGGTAATGCCGATCTCAGCGATAGCCTGCTGGAAGAAGTGACCTCGCTGGTGGAGTGGCCAGTGGTGCTGACCGCCACCTTTGAAGAGAAATTCCTCAAGGTGCCGGCTGAAGCGCTGGTCTACACCATGAAAGGCGATCAGAAATATTTCCCGGTATATGACGATAACGGCAACCTGCTGCCGAACTTCATTTTCGTCACCAATATCGAATCCAGCGATCCGCGCCAGATTATCTCGGGTAACGAGAAAGTGGTGCGTCCGCGTCTGGCCGATGCGGAGTTCTTCTTCAATACCGACCGCAAAAAGCGTCTGGAAGATCATCTGCCGCGCCTGGAAACAGTGCTGTTCCAGAAAGAACTGGGCACGCTGCGTGACAAAACCGATCGCATCCAGGCGCTGGCCGGCTGGATTGCCGGTCAGATTGGCGCCGATGTCAACCATGCGACCCGTGCGGGCCTGCTGTCGAAGTGTGACCTGATGACCAATATGGTGTTCGAGTTCACCGACACGCAGGGCGTGATGGGGATGCACTATGCGCGTCACGATGGCGAAGCTGAAGATGTGGCCGTCGCGCTGAATGAGCAGTATCAGCCGCGCTTTGCCGGTGACGATTTGCCGTCCAGTCCGGTCGCCTGTGCGCTGGCGATCGCCGACAAAATGGATACGCTGGCCGGCATTTTTGGCATTGGTCAGCATCCAAAAGGCGACAAAGATCCGTTTGCTCTGCGTCGTGCCGCACTCGGTGTGTTGCGCATCATCGTTGAGAAGAATCTGCCGCTTGATCTGCAAACCCTGACTGAAGAAGCCGTGCGTCTGTATGGCAGCAAGCTGAGCAACGCCAGCGTAGTGGATGATGTGATCGACTTTATGCTGGGTCGCTTCCGCGCCTGGTATCAGGAAGAAGGCCACAGCATTGATACGCTGCAGGCGGTGCTGGCGCGTCGTCCGACCCGTCCGGCTGACTTCGATGCCCGCATGAAAGCGGTATCGCACTTCCGTACGCTGAATGAAGCCGCTGCGCTGGCCGCTGCCAACAAGCGCGTCTCTAACATTCTGGCAAAATCGACCGAAACGCTGAATGACAGCGTGCAGGCGTCACTGCTGAAAGAGAATGAAGAGATCCAGCTGGCGACGTTTGTCACCGCGCTGAGCAGCAAGCTGCAGCCGTACTTTGCGGAAGGACGCTACCAGGATGCGCTGATCGAACTGGCGCAGCTGCGTGAAGCCGTTGATAACTTCTTCGATAAAGTGATGGTTAACGCCGACGATCAGGCGGTGCGGGTTAACCGCCTGACGCTGCTGTCAAAACTGCGTGAGCTGTTCCTGCAGGTGGCGGATATCTCGCTGCTGCAGTAATGCTATTTGTTGTGCGGAAAAGGGACGAGCTATCGTCCCTTTTTTTATGGCCGTGGCGGCGCACCGCGCCGGCCTGTCACGCCGCAGGCGGCGTTGTCCGCGCAAAACTCTCGCGCTGAAACAGCGTCTCCGCCAGTTTCACCAGTGCCGGCCGCTCCACGCACCAGTTAGGTACCACCCGCCGGAAATTGAGGTAACCGATCATGCAGCCGGTGGCGATATCGGCCAGGTTGAGCTGGCCGTTATTGAGCCATTTGCCCTCGGCGGCAAGGGTCTCCAGCATATCGAGGCTGCGCTGGATTTTTTCCCGGTTACGCAGCAACACCTCTTCCGATTGCTGATTGCCTGGCCGCATCTGCTCACGCACAATTACCAGCGCGGCGTCGCTGACACCATCCGCCAGTTTCTCCAGCTGGCGGATGTGCAGCGACTGATGAGGATCGGCAGGCAGCAGGGCGGGCGCATCGCCGCGCAGCTCCAGAAACTCTGCAATGATGCTGGAATCGAACCAGATCTGCTGATCGTCAGCCACCAGTGCCGGGACTTTTCCCAGCGGATTGTAGTGCGGAACGTGACTGTCATCGCTGTAGGGCGATGCGTTAACGAACTCAAAGATAATGCCTTTTTCCAGCATGATGACCGAAATCTTACGCACAAACGGGCTGGTATAGCTGCCAATCAGTTTCATCGGGTTTCTCCAGGTTAGCTACGATTCGCCAGGAAACATAAAGGAGTTAAGGCTGCTGCGGGCAAAGCCTTCCTGCTCCATCCGGGCATCCAGCACCAGCGACGCCAGATCGTCGGCGACCGGTTCGATAGCCGGGTTCTTTTCCTGATACAGCATCTTCAGATAGGTGCCGCAGTCGCCGCAACTCTCCGCTTTCACCGCCGCGTGCTCACTGTCGAGCGACCAGTAGTGCAGATCGCGGGTCTGTTCGCACTGGGTACATTTACTGCGCACCACGTACCACTCGCTCTCGCACAGGTTGCAATGCAGATAACGTGCGCCATCATGGCTACCCATATGTACCACACTGGCGACCGGCATACTGGCGCAGACCGGACAAAACTGACGCTGGTCGCCCATTTCGGCGCGCGCTTTGCCCGGGATCATCGCGGCCATCTGCGCCCAGTAAAGGGCCAGCGCCGCCCAGATAAACGGTGCCTTGTCGCTGCTGACCTGTGCATATTCGCCGGCGAACAGCGCGCTGGCCAGCGTCTCCAGCTCGGTCGCCGAGGCTTTCTCCAGGTTTTCCAGCACCGCCAGCGCCTGGCCACTCATTTCTGGCTTCAGTTCAGCGATCAGTGAGTGCAGCAATCGGTGCCAATGGGTATCGCGCGGCAGCGTATGGATATTTAGCGGCGGCTTGCCTTCACTGGCACTCTGGACCAGCCGCGCCTGCAGATCCATATGCAGCGGATGGTCATACAGTACAATTTCCTGCGCTTCGGCAATCACTGCGGCAAAACGCAGATAGTCACCCAGTGGATTTTTAGCCGCCAGGTCGCGCAGTCGCGCAGCACGGCGGCTGTACAGGTTTTTCAGCCGTGGAAAAAGTAACGGCGGAATCATCTCCGCCGTCGTTTTTTCGCTCTTCTCCAGCTGATCTTGCGGGATAATGCGAATACTCATCAGGGGCGTTTTTCCTGTTTAAGAGGCTGATTACGCTGCTCACGGTACCAGCGCGGATGATGCTGTCTGGCCCAGTCGGAACTGACCCAACCCTCTACCATCGCCGTCAGGGTGCCTTTGATCCACAGCGCGGCATAAACATGCACCATGATCATCAGGATCAGCGCCGTGGCGGAAACCGAATGCACCACCAGTGCCAGTCTAATCAGCGGAATAGTGAATGCACCGGCGAAGTAAGGTCGCCAGATCACAATGCCACTGACCAGCAGCAGTACTAAGCAGATGATAGCAGCCCAGAACACACACTTCTGACCAAAGTTATATTTACCGGTATCACCGACCTCTTCATTCAGGGCAATACGGTGAATATTTCTGGCCCAGTAGAGATCGTCGCGATTGACCAGATTATGCCGCCAGTAGCGCAAAAACATCAGCATAAAGGCGGCAAACATCACCACCCCCACAAACGGATGCAGAATACGCGCCAGCTGTGGCGTGCCGAATATCAGCATCAGCCAGTTGAAGGAGGGAAAGAAAAAGCCTAACCCGCTCAGCGAAGCCAGCACAAAGCATAAGGCGACAATCCAGTGATTAATGCGTTCTGCCGGGCGATAACGCACCAGGCGATCGGAAGTTTTCATAATTTGCGCTCCTCCGCGCGATCGTCGTCGTCATCATTGTGGTGTTCGGCGACCCGGTTCGGGCCCACGCCGACATAGTGGAACAGCGAGGCGGCGAAGGTGGCGGCAAAACCGACGGCGGCCACCGGTTTCCAGATACCTTTCCAGAAGGTAACGGTCGGGCTGATATGCGGATCGGCCGGTAAGCCGTGATAGCGCTGCGGCTGACTGGCGTCATGCAGGACATACATCACATGGGTGCCGCCAACGCCTGCCGGGTTATACACCCCGGCCTGGGCGTAACCGCGCGCCTTAAGTTCAGCAACGCGTTCGGCGGCCAGCGTCAGCATGTCGCTTTTGCTGCCGAAATGAATGGCACCGGTCGGGCAGGTTTTAACGCATGCCGGCTCCTGGCCGACGCTGACGCGATCCACGCACAGGGTGCATTTGTAGACGCGGTTATCCTCTTTATTCAGTCGGGGCACGTTGAACGGGCAACCGGCGATACAGTAGCCGCAGCCAATACACTGCTCTGACTGGAAATCGACGATGCCGTTGGCGTACTGAATAATGGCACCCGCCGATGGACAGGCTTTCAGGCAGCCGGGATCGGCGCAGTGCATGCAGCCATCTTTGCGAATCAGCCACGCCAGCTTGCCGTTCTCTTCCACTTCGGAGAAGCGCATCACCGTCCAGGCTTTGGCGCTTAAGTCGGTGGGGTTGTCATAAATCCCCACGTTATGCCCGACCTCGGCGCGGATGTCGTTCCACTCTGAGCAGGCCACCTGACAGCCTTTACAGCCGATGCAGGTGGTGACGTCGATTAATTTTGCGACCTGGCGCTGATGATCGCGCGCCTGCGGTGGCGGGGTGAATCCGTTGGTCGCTGAGCGACGAATAATATCTTGTGATTGGTAAGCCATCGTCATCCACCGTTACGCTTTTTCCACGTTCACTAAAAATCCCTTGTATTCCGGGGTCTGTGAGTTGGCATCGCCAACTGAAGGGGTCAGCGTATTGGCGAGAAAGCCTTTGCGCGTCGTGCCTTCGAAGCCCCAGTGACAGGGAATGCCCACGGTATCGACCGGCTTGCCGTCGATCATCAGACGTGGCAGACGGCGCGTCACCACCGCTTTGGCTTTGATATAGCCGCGACGTGACGTCACCCTGACGCTGTCCCCAGCGCGTATTCCTTTCTCTGCGGCCAGTTCGGTGCCGATCTCGACAAACTGCTCCGGCTGCGCAATGGCGTTCAGCAGGGCGTGTTTGGTCCAGTGGCGGAACAGTTCGGTAATCGAGTAGGTGGTCGCCACGCAGGGATAGTCAGCGGCCTCGCCCAGACTGGCCGCATCGTTGCGGAACAACCGCACCACCGGACTGTGACGCTGCTGCGGATGCAGCGGATTGTCAGCCAGCGGGCTTTCCATCGGCTCGTAGTGTTCCGGGAACGGGCCATCAGCCAGTTTGTCGAGCGCAAACAGATGACCGAGACCATCGGGCTGCATGATAAACGGCCCGGCCTGCTGCTGCGGCGACAGGGTCAGCGGATAGTCCGGTACATCAATGCCGTGCCAGCGTGTGTCATCCCACTCGATCAGGCGGCGCTGCGGGTCCCAGGCTTTGCCATCGGCATCAGCAGAGGCGCGGTTGTAGAGGATGCGCCGGTTAGCGGGCCACGCCCAGGCCCAGCCGGAGATGGCTCCCAGGCCGGAAGGATCGGCGTTATCGCGCCGCGCCATCTGATTGCCCTGTGAAGTCCAGCTGCCCGCGTAGATCCAACAGGCACTGGCGGTGGTGCCATCATTACGCAGCTCCGAAAAGCCGTTAAGCTGTTGGCCTTTTTTCAGCAGCAGCGTGCCGCTGTCATCATAAATGTCAGCCAGCGCCCGGCCATTACTCTCCTGCGCCACCTCTTCCGGCGACGGGTTAGCGGGATCGTGGTAATCCCAGCGCATCGCCATCAGCGGCTCGGGGGCGGTGCCGCCTTCCTGGCGATAAAGATCGCGCAGACGCAAAAACAGATTGCCGAGAATTTTGCCGTCGTGCAGTGCTTCAGCCGGCGGCTCGGCGGCGGCCCAGTGCCACTGCAGCCAGCGCGAGGAGTTCGCTACCGAACCTGCTTCCTCAGCGAAACAGGAGGAGGGCAGACGGAACACCTCGGTCTGGATATTGGCCGGATCGACGTCATTAAACTCATCATGATGCTGCCAGAAGCTGGCGGTTTCGGTACTGAGCGGGTCGATCACCACCATATATTTCAGACGCGACAGGGCGCGACAGGCTTTATTTTTATCCGGGAAGGCGGCCAGCAGGTTGAAGCCCTGAATCAGGCAGCCGTTCAGTTCGCCCTGCTCCATCATCTCCGCCTGCGCCATGCAGTCGTAGCTTTTGTCCCACTTCGGCAACCAGTGGTAACCCCATTGATTCTCCGCGGTGGCGTTATCGCCATAAAAACTCTTCATCATGCTGACGAAAAATTTGTCACTGTTCTGCCAGTAATTAACCTGGCCCGGCAGCGGGGCCGCAGGCGTCGCCTGCTGCAGATAGCTCGCCAGGGTGGGCATTTTCTCTGACGGCAGCGGCAGATAGCCCGGCAGGCTTTGTGCCAGCAGGCCAAGATCGGTAAAGCCCTGCACGTTGGAGTGGCCGCGCAGCGCATTGATGCCGCCACCGGGCATACCAATATTGCCGAGCAGCAGCTGGATCATGGCGGCGGTGCGGATAATCTGCGAACCGTTGGTGTGATGGGTCCAGCCGAGCGCATACAGGATGGTGGTGGTGCGATCGGGCACGCAGGTGGCGGCCAGTTGCTGGCATATGCTGAGGAAGCTCTCCTGCGGTGTGCCGCACAGACGCGCCACCATTTCCGGCGTATAACGGCTGGCGTGCTCCCTGAGTAGGTTGAGCACGCAGCGCGGATGGCTGAAGCTCTCATCGCGTTGCGCATGGCCGTTTTCATCGAGCGCATAGCGCCAGCTCTGACGATCGTAGTGGCGCGATGCGGCATCGTAGCCGCTGAACAGGCCGTCGCTGAAGCGGTAGCCCTCATCAACAATCAGCGCGGCGTTGGTAAAGGCGCGCACATACTGGTGCTGAATGTGGTCATGCTGCAGCAGATAGTTAATCACCCCCATCAGGAACACCACGTCGCTGCCGGCGCGTAGCGGGGCGTAGAGATCGGCGACCGCGGCAGAGCGGTTAAAACGTGGGTCGACCACAATCACCTGGGCCTGGTTGTGAATTTTGGCTTCAATCACCCATTTAAACCCGACCGGATGCGCCTCGGCCGGATTGCCGCCCATGATCAGCACCACATTGGCGTTTTTGATGTCGTTCCAGTGATTGGTCATTGCGCCGCGCCCGAAGCTCGGTGCCAGTGCGGCAACGGTGGGGCCGTGACAGAGCCGCGCCTGATTCTCCAGCGCCACGATGCCGAGCGCACGCGCAAATTTTTGGTCGAGCAGGCCGGTCTCGTTGCTGGCGGCGGATGAACAGAGCATCGCGGTGGTTGGCCAGCGGTTAACCGTGAGTCCGTCGGCGTTGCTGGTCTGGAAATGGGCGTCGCGATCCTGCTTCATCAGCCGGGCGATGCGCTCAAACGCCTCCTGCCAGCTGATGCGCTGCCATTTATCGCTGCCTGGCGCGCGGTATTCCGGGTATTTCAGCCGCTGCTCACTGTGGATAAAGTCGAGCACGCCGGCCCCTTTTGGACAGAGTGAGCCGCGACTGACCGGATGATCGGGATCGCCTTCGATATGGTAAATCGAGGCGCTGGCATTTTTCGCACCGTCACCCAGGCTGTAGATCAGCATGCCGCAGCCGACCGAGCAGTAGGTGCAGTTATTGCGCGTTTCTCTGGCGCGGATCAGCTTATATTCTCTGACGCTGGCGAGGGCGTTTACCGGGGCAAACCCTAATAGTGCTGCGCTGGTGCCAGCCAGACCGCCGGCACAGATTTTGAAAAAACTCCGTCTGCTTACTTGCATTGATTATTCTTCTTTATTAACTCCATTGCGAATCAATGCAAAATAGCAGCCCTCCCTGTATGCAAATTGACCCGGGTCAACAGGTTAGTCATTAGTAATCCATTTTTTACATAGTGTTAAAATTTCTCTGACAAAAAAGTCCCGTTACTCCCTCTTTATGAGTAGGGGGCAACAACGATCGCGGCCGGAGGCTGGCCGCGTTTAAAGCATGAGGAAGAATCATTCTCATTCTGCCGCCAGCGGGCGCGGCAGGCGCAATCTGCGTCAGCGGAAACGCATCAATTGCCCCGTGGTTTATTTGCGCTGTCCCATGCCAGAGGGCAAAATTAGCTGCTGCCGGGCTGTTTTTGAACGACAGCGCGGTCAGTCCTCTTTCATTATTTGTTAACAACAGGTCGTACTCTTTGAACGTTATTCCGCACGCTTCCGACGAAGATTTAACAATTCAGCCCGGCATCAGCGAGGCCCAGGTGTGGCAGCGCGCAGATCTTGCGGTGGCGCAGCCTGACTGGCTGGCGGAAGAGGTCCCGGTGGCGCTGGTCTATAACGGCATTTCTCACGTGGTGATGATGACGACGCCAAAAGACCTGGAGGCGTTTGCGCTGGGTTTCTCGCTGTCGGAGGGGATTATCGACGCGCCGGAAGATATTTTCGGGATGGATGTGGTGCCGGGTTGTAACGGTATTGAAGTGCAGATTGAACTCTCCAGCCGCCGCTTTATGGCGCTTAAAGCGCAGCGTCGTGCGATGGCCGGTCGCACCGGCTGCGGCGTCTGTGGCGTTGAACAGTTGGATCAGATCGGCAAACCGCTGTCGCCCTTACCGTTTACCCAGACCTTTGCTCTCGCACAGCTGGATCGGGCGTTGGGCCAGCTGAAAGATTACCAGCCGGTCGGGCAGAAAACCGGTTGTACCCACGCCGCTGCGTGGATCCAGCCGGATGGCCAGCTGGCGGGCGGCTGTGAAGATGTCGGCCGTCATGTGGCGCTGGATAAGCTGCTGGGCTACCGCAGCCAGTCAGACTGGGGCGATGGCGCGGTACTGGTATCCAGTCGCGCCAGCTATGAAATGGTGCAGAAATCGGCGATGTGCGGCGTCGAGATTCTGTTTGCGGTTTCGGCGGCGACGCGGCTGGCGGTTGAGGTTGCTGAGCGATGCAACCTGACGCTGGTCGGCTTCAGCAAGCCGGGACGCGCGACCGTTTACAGCCATCCGCAGCGCCTGATTTAAACCACTATTACCTGCGGCAGCGCCTGCTGTAAGGCGGCCAGCGCAGAAGAAATCTCACCGCCGCCATCGGTAATCAGCGTGGTAATCGCCTGCGGCGCAGCGTACACCGTGCGGCTGACCACGCCCAGCTTGCTGTGGTCAGCCAGTAAAACGGTGGTGGCGGACTGCTGCACCATCGCCCGGGCAATCGCCGCTTCGTGCGGATGAAAACTGGTGGCACCGCGACTGGCGTCAATGCCGACCGGCGACAGCAGCGCAACATCGGCGCGATAACGGACGATCTCTCCGACGGTAATTTCGCCGCGCGTCTGCTGCGCGCCGGCTGACAGTGTTCCGCCCAGTAAAATAATCTCGTTACCCAGCACGTCATGCTCCTCGCCGGCGCTGAGTGCCAGCGCAGCCTGCAGACTGTTGGTGAGGATGGTCAGACCGGAGAGTGCGCGCAGCTCCCCGGCTAACAGGGTGGTGGTGCTGCCTGCATCAATAAACAGCGTCTGTCCCGGCTGCAATAACTGCGCGGCTGCCCGGGCGATGGCGCGTTTTTCTCGGGCCTGCGCGGCACGGCGTACCGTCAGCGGCGGCTCCGGCGGCGTCTCAATGGCTACCAGACCACCGTGGACACGGCGTGCCTGCCCCAGTGCTTCCAGCTCAATAATGTCGCGGCGCGCGGTTTCGCGTGACACCCCCAGTTCCCTGATGATGCGATCGGTGCTGACCTGATTTAAGGTGGTCAGCAGGGCACGAATGCGCTGAAGACGCGTTTCCTGCAGCATGGTCGGTTCCTTATAGGCGCAGTGCGAAAGTCGGCTGAATCAGTGACTAAGCTTACCTGAGCGCCCGGATGCCGTCATGTGTATTTGGTTGTATTTGTGTATTTGGTTGCATTTTTAGCGCAGGCAGGCATGATGGGTTATCAGCCTCAACCACTTCACCTCGCAACGGGAGTTATCATGGCCACGCGTTCCACTATTATGGATACCAACAGTTTTCGGGCCGAACATGCGGATGCGCTGGATAGCGACACCCGTAAAATGACCGAAAAACGCAGCAAAGTGCTCGGCGAATCCTATCGCCTGTTCTATCGCAAGCCGGTGCATCTGGTGCGTGGTGAGGGGCAATATCTGTGGGACGCGGCCGGCGACAAGTATCTTGACGTCTATAACAACGTGGCGAGCATCGGCCATTGCCATCCGGCGGTGATTGAGGCGGTGACGCAGCAGATGAAAATGCTGAACACCCACACCCGTTATCTGCATGAAAATATCCTCGATTACAGCGAAGCGTTGCTGGCCACCACGCCCGCGGCGATCGATCGCGCCATGTACATGTGTACCGGCTCTGAGGCTAACGATCTGGCGATTCGCGTGGCGCGCGCCTTTAGCGGCGGCAGCGGCATTATCGTCAGTAAAGAGGCGTATCACGGCACCAGTGAGCTGACCTCCGGTGCTTCGCCGGCGCTCGGCAGTGGACAGCCGCTGGCGGCGACCACCCGGCTGGTGATGCCGCCTGATGCGTATCGGGTTGATGCGCCCGATCTGGGCGAATGGTTTGCCGATCAGATTCAGCAGCAGATTGATGATATGGCTGCGCACGGCATTAAATTTGCCGGTTTTCTGGCGGATTCCATTTTCTCCTCCGACGGGGTGCTGCCGGATCCGCGCGGCTTCCTGAAACGCGCCGTGGACGTGGTGCATGCCAATGGCGGCATTTTCATCGCCGATGAAGTGCAGCCTGGCTTTGGCCGCACCGGTGATGCCTTCTGGGGCTTTGGTCGTCACGATGTAGTGCCGGATATCATTACCACCGGTAAACCGATGGGCAATGGCATTCCGGTATCGGGCCTGCTGGCCAAAAGTGAGGTGCTGGCAGCCTTCAGCGACTCGATTCCTTACTTCAATACTTTTGGCGGTAATCCGGTGGCAATGGCGGCGGCGCAGGCGGTGCTGAACGTGATCACCGAAGAGGGCTTGCAGGAGCATAGCCGCGTAGTCGGGGCGAAACTGCTGGCCGAACTGCGCAGCCTGATGGATCGCTACGACTGCATCGGTGATGTGCGCGGTGCCGGGCTGTTTATTGGCTTTGAGCTGGTCACCGATCGTGACAGCAAAACGCCTGACAAAGCGCTGGCGCTGGACCTGATTGAGAAACTGCGTGAGCATCGGGTGCTGACATCGGTCGCTGGCCCGTATGGGAATGTGCTGAAACTGCGTCCGCCATTGGCGTTCCAGCAGGGCGACATCGACTGGCTGGTCGGCGCGCTCGACAGCGCGCTGCGCGAACTGGGTCGCTGAGTCCAGGCCAGCAGAGCGGCACTGAGGCTGCCGCCACGTCGCGCAGAAGCAGGGCCAAAGGCGTCTGAAAAGCGTCACATCAGGCGGCAGTCTGTAAAAACAACGGGTTGCTTTTGCCGGATTGCTCAAATCCTTATGGTTAATAGGGCATTGATTACCCTTTTACGCTACATGAATTTAACTATAATGATTCGACTGCTTACGCGGCACGTCCCGAATTCGTCGTGCTGCTCAAATACTAAATGGAGAGGAAGAACATGAGTTATTCACTGCCATCCCTGCCTTACGCATACGACGCACTGGAACCGCATTTCGACAAGCAGACGATGGAAATCCATCACACTAAACATCACCAGACCTATGTCAACAACGCGAACGCGGCGCTGGAAGGCACTGAATTTGCCAATCTGCCGGTCGACGAGCTGATCACCAAACTGGATCAGCTGCCAGCAGATAAAAAAGGCCCACTGCGCAACAACGCTGGCGGTCACGCTAACCACAGCCTGTTCTGGAAAGGCCTGAAAATTGGTACCACCCTGCAGGGCGACCTGAAAGCCGCTATCGAAAAAGATTTCGGCAGCGTGGAAAAATTCCAGGAAGAGTTTGAGAAAGCCGCAGCGACCCGTTTCGGTTCTGGCTGGGCGTGGCTGGTTAAAAAAGGCGACAAACTGGCGGTCGTTTCTACGGCTAACCAGGATAACCCGCTGATGGGCGAAGCGATCGCCGGCGTTTCTGGCTACCCAATCCTCGGTCTGGATGTATGGGAACACGCTTACTACCTGAAGTATCAGAACAAGCGTCCTGACTACATCAAAGCGTTCTGGAACGTGGTTAACTGGGACGAAGCGGCAGCGCGCTTTGCTGCTGCTCAGTAAGTCATCTTTGCGTTAACGTGATGATAATAAACCGGTGGACAGGCTCCGCCGGTTTTTTTTCGCCTTAATTCCGGCCAGGCTTAATTAAACCAAAAATAAACAAACCACAGGTTTAAAGCAGGGCGCTTTTTAACCTTATGCCACATTAACCTGCCGTTGATAATGGTTGTTTTATCCTCAGCGACATTCCTGCTAACTGTGTGTCGCTAACTATGTCAATTATAACTACTCACCAGACCCGCACTGATTCATCTGCTTCGCTGTTTTTTCAGTTAATAAGCGGAAAATATATCCCAAATAAGCTCTGGCTGAGCAAGCGTTTTCGGCTGAAATTTGTGTTAAGGAGCTTAATATCGCCACTGACAACGTTGCGTTATTTACATCAGCTGTCGCATTTACCGCAAATCGGGCTGCTGATGAGTACCCAGGGGCTGCTGCCCGCCAAGCTGCACCGGCCTTATCTGCGGGCCGGCATCAGCATTGCGGCGCGTGCACAGGCGATTCTGGATCACTATACCCTGATGAATAATCTGCCGAATCCGGCGTTACGCCAGCTGCTGCAAAGCGCCGGTGATAATTTACTGGCGTCGCTGAACGGTAAAAATGACGAGACGTTTTTACTCTCCTGCAGTTCGGGTTATTTCGACCGCGAAGGCGAAGTGACGCTGGTGCTGCGTTATAACAGCGAAATTATTGCCTCGCTCTCCTTCTCGATTATTAACGAGAATAAAAAGCGCACCTTATTAATTGGCGGACTGCAGGGGCCGCGTAAACATATCAGCAATGACGTTATTCGCGAGGCGACCAAAGCGGCACACGGTCTATTTCCGAAACGTCTGTTAATGGAAGTGGTGTTTATTGTGGCACGGCAGTGTGGGGTGGAAAATATCCTGGCGGTCGGCGATGAAACCCATGTTTTCCGTAGCCTACGCTATCGTCACAGTAAAGGGGATAAATTCTTTGCCAGCTACAGCGAATTCTGGCTGTCGCTGAACGGAGAGGCACGCCGGGATGGGATGTTTACGCTGCCGTTAAACCTGCCACGTAAAACCCTGGAAGAGATTGCCAGCAAGAAGCGTGCAGAGTATCGCCGTCGTTACCAACTGCTGGATGCGCTGGCGGAGCAGGTTGATGCTGCCGCCGGCGAGCACAGGATCGATCAGGCTGCCGCCTGATCGCCCGATCAGAAGGCCGTTTTAGCGAAGCCGGTCATCGCTTGCAGACCCATTTCACGTCCCAGCGCGGTCATTGGATGCACCACAACCAGGCCGCGCACGCTTTTTTTCAGCGCGCCCAGGTTCGCCTGCTCTTTCTTAGTGATTTCGCGGCTGAAGCCCATCTTTTGCAGCTTCTGCGCTTCGGCACTCAGCTTCTCGACGCGCTGATTACGCAGGCGCTCAATCTCAGTGACCAGCGTCTCTTTTTCTTTCAGCAGTGCGCCCAGTTTCTCAACATCACCCGATTCAAGTAACTGTGGCTCTTTGCGGTTAAGGGCGTCCAGCTGATCGCTGAGACGTTTGATTTCGTTCTTTTCTTGCTCTTTCATGACAACAACTCGTTGAGGAAAACAGGCAAAGGATACACCAAATCGGGCGCATATTCCCGGTGAGGTTACAGCGATATCAGGTGCCGCTCTGGCACCTGATAGATTTAATTGGCGGACTTTTTGAAAGCCTGCTTCAGGCTGATGCGAGAGATCAGCTCGGTGAGCGACAGCACCATGGTGGAACGCACCATCTGCAGATAGCGCTGCTGTTGCATGCTGCGCAGCTCCGCATCCTCCGTGTGAAACACCGGCGCAGGTGGCCAGGCGGTCACGCAGTGTAACTCGCCAAACGGCCCGAGAATCTCATCATCGGTAAAGCGGTAATCGCCGGTGTCGTTATTCAGTTCCTCGCGCAGCGCCAGCAGCAGTTCACAATCTTCATATTCGTGCCGGCTGATGACGCCAAGTCCGTAAATCAGCTTGAGGCGCACCGACAGTTCGCCCAGCGGACCATTGCCCAGCAGCAGCGGTTCAACGGCATATTTGACGGCGTAATCGTCTTTGCGGAACACCTGCAACACCAGCAAATTGACCGCTTCAGCCAATAGCTCAACGGCGGCGATCAGAAAGCTTCTCACCGAGCGACCGGCGTTCAGGCGCTCAAGCACCCGGTTTTCAAAAGCTTGCTTCTGTTCCATTATTGCCTGCATAGGTTCAATACCGCCGTTGGGCGCAGGCGAACTGCGCCCGGCTTGCGTCACTAACACGCGCGCATTATGCCATAGCGTGCCAGGCGCTCACCACAGAAGCCACCACTTCGCTGTTGGCGTCCAGTCCGGAAATCTCAGCCAGCGTGGCCTGTGGGCCTTTCTCTGCCAGCAGCGCAGCCAGCTCCTGAGCCTGTGGGTCCTGATCGCTGCGATAGTGCATCGCGGCCGCAATACCCTGTACCAGACAATCGTGCGGCAAGCCATACTCCAGCGTACCCAGCGTCGGCTTGATCAGGCGATCGCCCGCGCTCAGTTTACGTAACGGCTGGCGGCCGACCCGCTCAACATCATCTTTCAGGTAAGGATTTTCAAACCGGCCGAGGATTTTCTGGATATAAGCCGCGTGCTTATCGGCGTCAAAATCGTAACGCTTAATCAGCACTGCGCCGCTCTCTTCCATCGCGCCTTTAACAATCGCCCGTACTTTTTCATCAAGGATCGCGTCGCGGATGGTCTGGTGACCCGCCAGCTGGCCAAGATAAGCGGTGATGGCATGACCGGTATTCAGAGTGAACAGTTTACGCTCGACGAAGGCCATCAGATTATCGGTCAGCTCCATACCTGGAATGGCCGGCAGATCGCCTTTGAACTGGGTTTTATCGACAATCCATTCGCTGAAGGTTTCGACCGTCACTTCCAGCGGATCGGTGCTGCCTGCCTCGGAAGGGGGGACGATGCGATCGACCGCAGAATCAACAAAACCGACATGCTGTTCCAGCCAGGCGTGATACTGCTGCGGCAGTGCTTTCAGCACATGCTGTTTCAGCTGGCTGGTGCCGCGCACCATGTTTTCACAGGCGATGATGTTTAACGGACGGAGATTACCGTTGTCGCTGCGTCTGGCCAGACCGTTGGCAACGCTGGTGGCGATGCGTTCCAGAATCTGCGGGCCAACCGCCGTGGTCACCAGATCAACCTCTGACACCAGCGTGATGATCTCATCGCTGGTGCTGTTTACTGCGCTAACGCCTTTTACTCTTTCCACTTTGGCCTGTTCGCCAACCACATGAACGGGATACTCATGACGCGCGTTGAGTGCATCCAGCACCACCTGATTCACATCAGCAAAAACCAGTTCGATACCTGCATCCGCCAGTAATTTACCGATGAAGCCGCGACCAATGTTTCCTGCTCCGAAATGTAACGCTTTCATAATTTTTGACCCATATCAAATGACGAAGGGGCGGGCACGCCCGCCCCAGGAATCGGGACGGGCCTGTCCGCCCCAGGGAAAATAATCCGTTTAAATTACGCGGTGGCCGGTTTGCCTGACAGCAGATCCAGCACGTCCTGCACCCGGGTGGTATTGGCCAGCTTTTCAATCACGCTGTCATCATCCAGCGCATTGGTCAGGCTGGTGATCACCTGGATGTGCTCGTTATTGCGGGCTGCAATACCGATAACCAGCCGCGCCACATCTTCCGCATCATCACCGAACTGCACGCCTGCCGGATACTGGCAGAACACCACGCCGGTTTTCAGCACCCGGTCTTTGGCTTCAACCGTTCCGTGCGGCACGGCAATCGACTCACCGAGGTAGGTTGGCGTCAGTTTTTCACGTGCCAGCATCGCGTCAATATACTCTGGCTCAACGTAGCCGCCTTTCACCAGCTGTTCACCGGCAAAACGAATCGCCTGCTCTTTGTTGCTGGCGCTCAGGCCGAGGAACACGTTGTCCGCACCCAGTCTGAACAGGTGCGCGTTGCCTTCGTCGTAGCTGTCTGACAGCGCAGTCTGCACCGTTTCACGGTGGACTTCGCTGCGGTTAGCCGCCACCAGACGGTCGGTCAGGGTGCTGTAGAGCGCGCTGTCGAGGAAGTTGTTCAGCGAGATATGCTGAGCATGGGGCGCCTGGCGAATCGCGCGTTCGGTCAGGTCACGGTGGGTAATCACCAGATCGACATCACCCGGCAGGGCGTTAATCGCCGTGTTGGTTACCGACACGTTGCTTAAGCCGGCATCCTGCACTTTCTTACGCAGCACGCCTGCGCCCATGGCGCTGGAACCCATACCGGCATCACAGGCCACAATGATTTTACGCACGTGGTGCAGCTCAACGCTCATTGCATCGCTGGCAACCGGTGCGCCCGCCGTGGTCTGGCCTTTAGACTGCGCCTTCATATCCTGCATGCGTTTTGTTGCGGCTTCGATATCGTCATCTTCTTTCACTTTGCTGGTTTTCAGCAGGATGGCAGAGACCACGAAGGAGACCGCGAACGCCGCGATGATCGCCGCGATATTAGCGAAGTAAGCGCCTTTTGGCGTCATCGCCAGCACGGCGAGGATAGAACCTGGCGAAGCAGGGGAGACCAGGCCGCCATTCAGCAGCGTCAGGGTGAAGACGCCGGTCATCCCGCCGAGGATCACCGCCAGCAGCAGACGCGGCGCCATCAGCACATACGGGAAGTAGATTTCATGGATGCCGCCGAGGAAGTGGATAATAGCCGCACCGCCCGCAGACTGTTTGGCACTGCCACGACCAAAGAACATGTACGCCATCAGCACGCCCATACCGGGACCTGGGTTGGCTTCAATCAGGAAGAAAATCGACTTGCCCGCTTCGCTCGCCTGCTGGATACCGAGCGGCGAGAAGATGCCGTGGTTAATGGCGTTGTTCAGAAACAGGATTTTCGCCGGTTCGACGAAGATGGAGGTTAATGGCAGCAGGTTGTTCTGCACCATCAGGTTCACGCCCGCCGCGAGGATGTGCGACAACCCTTCAACCAGCGGACCGATAGCCAGGAACGCCAGCAGCGCCAGCAGCATACCGATAATGCCGGCAGAGAAGTTGTTAACCAGCATCTCGAAGCCGCTTTTGATTTTGCCGTCGACGACCCGGTCAAACGACTTGATCGCCCAGCCGCCCAACGGACCAGCAATCATTGAGCCGAGGAACATCGGCATATCGGCACCAACAATCACCCCCATGGTGGTGATTGCACCGACCACGCCACCGCGATCGCCGCCGACCAGACGTCCACCGGTAAAGCCGATCAACAGCGGCAGCAGATAGGTGATCATCGGGCCAACCAGTTTGGCTAACGTTTCGTTAGGGATCCAGCCAGTTGGAATAAACAGTGCAGTGATGATACCCCAGGCGATAAACGCCCCGATATTTGGCATCACCATATTACTCAGAAAGCGACCAAAGCTCTGTACTTTGACCTTCACTGATGAGGACATAAACCCACCCCTTATTGAGACGCGCTGCAATAGGAGAGCGCGCTTGTTTTTGTTTAGCCACCCCGGCAATCAGCCGGTGGTATTACTGTATGCAGCCGGACTCTACCACGCGAATATGACGCTGCGTAGCGGCCGAAATAAGTGTGATTCAGATCACGTAATGCGGGTGGTAGCGGGGGTATTTTTAGTGACTATGATCACAAAAATAACTCAGAAGAGTCTTAAGGTGGCGGGATTTTAACCGCAAAACCGGCTTATCTGTGACCATTGTCACATTTTACAGGCGGCAGTTTGTTATGACTCTGTGACTTCGATCACAAACTATTTTTGGTCAAAAATGCGCCCGATCACACTTTAGTCAGGCCAGCAGAAAGCAGGGGGAGAGGGGAGACAAAACGGAGTGGGAAAAGGGCAGGCGATCGACGCCTGCCGCTAAATGAGGTTACTGTAAACCACCCTGAACGGCACTTTGTGCCTGGGTCAGCGCCTGGGCATTGGCTGATAAGGTACTCATCAGCGCGTTATATTGCGAAGCCTGCTCCTGGGTCGGGAACTGTACGCCGCCATCGTTAAAACTGACGCGGGTGCCCTGGGTTTGCAGGAAATCACCGGTCTGTACCGCGGCCTGGCTCAGCGCCTGCAGCTGTGGCAACAGTGGGATAAGCTGATTCGCCGGCACGGTGACCACTTTGTTGTAGGCGGTATCGTAAACTTTTTTCAGATCATCAGACTGCTTCAGGGCCGCTTTGCTGCTGTCCGCCTGCATTTTGGCGCTTTCGATCTGTTGAGTGACAATCACCAGCGCGCTGTTTGCCTGGCGCAGCGAGTCGCGACGATTAAGGTAATCCTGCGGCACGCGAATGGCAGAAAGCTCATCCACCACCGGACGCATACCCTGATCGACCGCCTTATTCGCCTGCTGCGAGAAGCCATACAGGATGGCGTAATCACCGGCAAAATTGCCAAAGCTCTGTTTTTGGTTTTCGCTCAGGCTCGGCAGGTGCTCGCCACTGCGCATTACGGTATTCTGCAGAAAATCGATAAATGCTTTGCGCTGCTCGCCTTCTTTATCACCGCATGCGGTGAGTTGCAGCACGATCAGCGCGCCAGCGACTAAAAACGCGCCGCGCGCCCAGAGGCGTGTGAGTCCTAAAGCCATACGTTCAACTCCTGTCGGTGAAACTGGCTGATGTCCAGGTAAGAATGGCCTAAAGAATAGAACAAACCCGCGTCGCGGCACAATGCGAAACCATCAGTGATATGCAGCCGATCGCGGTTGTCTGCTGCCGGGCAGGATGCGCAACACGGTCGATGACGCTGTGCCGGTCATCCCGGCTGCTGTCCGCCGGTCATCCGCAACCGCAGACGACGGGCAGCATAACGCTTGGCAGCCGCGCTCAGACGGCCTTAAAACACCACGGCCTGACCATCTTTACGGCTTTCGGTGGCGGCAATATAGAAGCCCTGCGGATCGCGGACAATCGCCTGTGCGCCGCCAAAATTATAGTTACTCAGCGGATCTTCCAGCACCACCTGGTGGCCCATACGGCGCAGGGTGCTGAGGGTATTGCGGTCGAGAGTCGATTCAAACACCACTTCACGGCCCTGTTCCACTCGCCAGCGCGGCGCATCGATCGCGGCCTGCGGATTTTGCCGATGCAGCATAATCCGCAGCGCCAGTTGCAGGTGCCCCTGCGCCTGCATCGGGCCGCCCATCACACCAAACGACATCAGTGGCTGACCCTGACCATCCAGCGCGAAGGCGGGAATAATGGTATGGAACGGCCGCTTGCCGCCCGCCACCACGTTGGGATGATGCGGATCGAGTGAAAAGCCCGCGCCGCGGTTCTGCAGGCTGATACCGGTATCCGGCACTACCACGCCCGATCCAAAACCCATGTAGTTAGACTGAATAAATGACACCATCATGCCGCTGGCATCGGCGGTGGAGAGATAGACCGTGCCACTTTGCTGCGGAGCACCAAACGCGTAATCACCCGCCTGTGCCGGATCGATTAACCCGGCCCGCTGGCGGATATAGTCAGCGCTCAGCAGCCGGTCCGCCGGGAACTCAAGGTGATCTTCATCACTGACGTAGCGCGTCAGATCGACCAGCGCCAGTTTCATCGCCTCAATTGACAGATGCAGCCACTGCGGTGAGTCGGGCGCATAGCGGCCAATGTCCCACTCTTCGAGGATACCGAGGGCGATTAAGGTGGCGATGCCCTGACCGTTAGGCGGCAGCTCCTGCACCGATCCGCCGGCAAACGGACGTGACAGTAATTTCACCCAGTCAGGGCGATGCTTGCTGAGATCGTCCAGCGTCAGGGCGGCACCGTGCTCGCGGGCAAAGGCCACCATTTTCTGCGCCAGTTCACCGCGATAAAAGCTTTCCCCCTGGCTCGCGGCAATCTGCTGCAAAGTGCTGGCCTGCGCCGGGTTACGGAACAGTTCGCCGATGCGTGGTGGACGACCCTGCGGGGCAAAACAGTCGCTGAAGCCAGGCTGATGCCGCAGCTTGTCGTAGCCGCGCTGCCACAGCTGGCCAATCAGCGGCGAAACCGGAAAACCGTGGCGCGCATAGTCAATCGCCGGCTGGGCTAAGGTGGTGAGCGGCAGCGTGCCGAAGCGTTGGGCCAGCGCCACCCACGCCGAAACGGCACCGGGCACTGTGACCGACTCCCAGCCGATCTCCGGCATCACCTGATGTCCGGCAAAGCGTTGCAGGTTCCAGGCGGCTGGCGCACGCCCTGAGGCGTTCAGGCCGTGCAGTTCCTGGCCATCCCAGACAATGGCGAAGGCGTCGCTGCCGATGCCGTTGCCGGTCGGCTCGACCACGGTCAGCGCGATAGCCGTGGCGATGGCGGCATCCACCGCATTACCGCCCTGTTGCAGCATTCGAATCCCAGCCTGGGCCGCCAGTGGCTGTGAGGTAGCGACGGCATTGCGCCCCATCATTGGCACCCGATGGGAGGCATAACTCACATTAAAATCAACTTCACTCATCACTGTTCCTTTTGATTAACTCTTCTGCGATTCGCAGAATCTCTCCGGTGATGTTGTCGCCCGGCGGCGCACCACGACAGCGCAGCGATCTCGCAGAGATCGTTCGCACGCACCTGCATAAGGCACCCGCGTGGTGACGGCTGCGCCAGCCGCGGAAAAGGTTACGGCAGAGTAAAAGAATTGTTAGCCCACGGATGTGAGCCACGCCGCGGCCGCGCGGCATATCGCCCCAGGACTATTCTTAATTTGATTAACACAGTGAATATAAATGTTTAAGAAGTGAGCCATTGGCGTATATTTTGCACTCGTTCAGGTGGAAGTGTATTTCCTCACAGAATCGACAATATGCCGACAGAAAGCATGACGGCATCCACATTACTACCAAACATAATTTGATTTTTTTGCCGCTTGCTGAGGTACAAAAGATAGTAGCCTCAACTATTTAGTGGCGCTGGAACTTTTCCGGCTAAGAAAAGATAAAAAAATAATTATAAATTGCGCGGCAAATCGTCAGGTCTCTATCCATACTTAGCTTCCCGGCATTTGTTGCATTGACCTGACATGTTTACAAGCAGTGCACAGCAGGCTGTGTCCCGTAGTGGTTTCTCTCATAACAAAAACAAACCCTTGCGGGATACAGCCTGACCAGGCCCGGTTTCAGAGTCTGACTTCAGACTCGTACCTCTCTACTTTCACGTGCTTCATAGTGAGTTTTTAAGGAGTTCTCTATGGAATTAAAAGACCCAATGTTTGAATTGCTCAGCAGCCTTGAGCAGATTGTTTTGACACGTGACAACCGTCCCGCTGAGATCTCTATTCAACGCCAACCTGCCGTGCCAGAGCCACAGCGTCTGCGCGAAATGACCGGCATGCAGGTTGATGAATTTGCAAAAGTGATGGGCGTAAGCGTTTCTTCAGTAAAAAGTTGGGAAGCCCGACGTACCCGTCCTTCCGCGACAGCACAGAAATTAATGAAGCTGTTGCATGCCAATCCCTATCTGGGTCGGCAACTGCTGGAATAATGAAGAAAAATCCAAAGGAACCCGCCATGGCGGGTTTTTTTTTAGCCTGGCTCGCGGTATCTGGCCGCCTGCTTCTCAAACCAGCTGTCCGGCACGTTGTAGGGTGGCTGTCCCAGTTGGGCAATGCCTGATTCGATAATGGTTGAGGCCTGCTGCCATAGCTGCGCATCACCCTGCTTCAGCAGATCAATCTGCACCCGTTTTTCCACCAGATAGATGCGGGCGAAGTGGGGATCGAAGCGCACGATCGCCCGGGTATTGTCGATGATGTCCGCCAGCTTGATGGTTTGCGCCTCCGGACTGGCGCTGGCGGTATGTCGGAAGTGCGCCAGCTTACGCGCTGCCCGGTTCTTTGCGGATGCCGGTGCGCTGTCGGTCAGCATCTCGACCAGACTGGCGACGCGGGCACCAAACAGCGTGTCGATATCGGCCAGCGTGGTCGGCGTATCTTCAACCGTATCATGAAGCCACGCCGCCGCCAGCAGGGCGTCGTCATCGCTGACGCTGCGGACGAGTTCCGCCACCGCCGCCGGGTGAACAATATAGGGTTCATCGGTATATTTGCGACGCTGACCAGCATCGGCATGGGCCTGCGTTGCGTAGCGTCGCGCGTGTTCTTCCAGTGAATTCTGCATGCGTTTTCCCCTGTTCAAAAAGTTTGCTTGCAATTATCTAGCGCGCTATCTATATTTACCACTATGAACAGTGATCAAGATGACAAAAAAGTGAAAACGATGCCACTGTTGGTCGATCAGCAACTCTGCTTTGCACTTTATTCCGCTAATCTGGCGATGAATAAGGTCTATCGTCAGTTGCTGTCCCAACTCGACATTACCTACCCGCAATATCTGGTGATGCTGGTGCTGTGGCAAAAGGACGATCTTACGGTTTCAGAGATTGGCGAGCAGCTTTTCCTGGATTCAGCCACCCTGACGCCGCTGCTGAAGCGCCTGGAAAGTGCCGGACTGATTATGCGTCAGCGCACCCGGCAGGATGAGCGCCAGGTTGCAGTGACTCTGACCGAGGCTGGCCGGGCGTTGCGCAGTAAGGCGGAATCTATTCCGGAAGCGGTCAAATGCGCGACCGCCTGTGACGATGATGCGTTGCTGGCGCTGAAAGTGCAGCTGGACGGTTTACGCGACAATCTGAACCGATCACGATAAATCTTACTGACGGGCGTATCGCGCCCGTTGAACCTCACCGCCTCATTACCGCGTTACAAGTAGTGAGCGATTAAATAGCGTAACGGAGAAATGTCATGTCTTTAGAACAAGTGGTTTACCGTGCAAAAGCCAAAGCAACCGGTGGTCGTGATGGCCGTGCAACCTCCTCTGACGGTGTGCTGGACGTGAAGCTGGGTGTACCAAAAGAGATGGGCGGTGCTGGTGGTGAAGTGACTAACCCTGAGCAACTGTTCGCTGCGGGTTACTCAGCCTGCTTCCTGGGCGCAATGAAATTCGTCGCCGGCCGTGACAAAATCGCGATGCCGAAAGAGGCGTGGATTGAAGGTGAAGTCGGTATCGGTCCGATCCCGAATGGCTTTGGTATCGAAGCTACCCTGAACATTCATCTGCCAGAAATGGATGAAGCCGAAGCGCAGAAGCTGGTTGATGCCGCACATATCGTTTGTCCTTACTCAAACGCGACCCGCAATAACATCGACGTGACGCTGAACATCATTCGCTAAGCGTATCGCGGGCCAGCTATGCTGGCCCGCTCTCTCCTGTCCGCCCGCCACGCCTTATCCCGCACTTCTGCCTTGTTTGCCTCAGTCGGGATCCGACCGGCAATACCGTTTGTACAAAAAATGTGCTAATCGGCTCGACAAAGATTATTTTCTGGTCTATCAGGTGTCGCCATGTTTTACTGGGCCACCTCGCGTTATAGCCTGTAAATCCGTTCAGAATTCTCCTTCATCTGGTCCGGTCCGCTTATTCAGCGAACTCTGCCGCGTTTCGGTAGTCACATTAAAGATTTGGTAAAGCGCATCATTCCGGGGAAACTCCATTTTTCATGAATTATATTAAAACCTTAACGCAGCAAAAGTTGTCGCTACTGCTCGCGCTCTATCTCGGTATATTATTGAATTTACCGATTTTTTATCGCCGTTTTGACGGTTTCCTGACGAAATCGACGGTGACCAACTGGCTGACTGCCGTGACCGAAGTGGTGGCAATTGTGCTGCTGACTTTCTTCCTGATGCGGCTGCTGTCGCTGGGTGGAAAGTGGTTTTATCGCGTGCTCGCCACGCTTATCGTGCTGATTTCTGTTGCTGCCGCCTATTACATGGCATTTTTTAACGTCGTGATTGGCTACGGCATTGTGGCATCGGTGATGACCACCGATACCGATCTCTCCAAAGAGGTGATTGGCTACCATTTCATCCTGTGGATGGTGCTGGTCAGCGCGCTGCCGCTGTTAATGATCTGGCGTAATAAACTGAGTATGACGCTGAATGAACAGCTGCGTACGCCAGGACAACGCCTGAAACCCACTCTGATTATGCTGATCTGTGTGGCGCTGGTCTGGCTGCCAATTCGGTTTTTCGACAAGCTGCAGAAGAATAATGAAGAGATCACCAACATCGATCTGCCGAGCTACGGCGGTGTGGTGGCGCACTCTTATCTACCTTCGAACTGGCTGGCGGCGGTGGGGCTGTTTGCCTGGACCCGCATAGATGAGTCGCTGAATAGCGAGGAACTGCTCGATCCGGCGAAGAAGTTTACCTACGTCGCACCTGCCGGGCTGGACGACACCTATGTGGTGTTCGTGATTGGGGAAACCACCCGCTGGGATCACATGGGCATGCTCGGCTACGATCGTGATACCACGCCGAAGCTCTCGAAAGAGAAAAACCTGGTCGCGTTCCGCGGTGAGTCCTGTGATACCGCTACCAAGCTGTCGCTGCGCTGCATGTTCGTGCGCGAAGGCGGCACCATGGATAACCCTGGCCGTACGCTGAAAGAGCAAAACGTGTTTGCGGTGATGAAAGAGCTGGGCTTTACCTCTGAGCTGTTTGCGATGCAGAGTGAGGTCTGGTTCTACGACAACATCAACGCCAATAACTTTGCTTTCCGTGAGCAGATTGGTTCAGAGAAGCGTAACCAGGGTAAAGCGGTCGATGACATGCTGCTGGTGCCTGAGATGAAGGCGTCGCTGGATCGCTTCCCGAAAGGCAAGCATCTGGTCGTGCTGCACACCAAGGGTTCGCACTATCTCTATTCTCAACGTTATCCGCGCAGTTTCGCGAAGTACCAGCCGGAATGTATGGGGGTGGATGAAACCTGTAGCAAAGCACAGTTGATTAATGCCTATGACAACTCGGTGCTGTATGTCGATAGCATGCTCGACAGCGTGCTGGATCAGCTGCGTGATAAGAAGGCGATTGTCTTCTATGCCGCTGACCACGGTGAGTCGATCAGCGAAAATATGCACCTGCACGGCACCCCACGTGAGATGGCACCGCCGGAGCAGTTCCGCGTTCCGATGATGGTGTGGGCGTCAGATAAGTATCTGGCCGACAGCCAGAACCGCAGCAACTTTGAGCGCTTACAGGCGCAGCAGCGCGTCGGCAAAACCCATCGCCACGTAGAATTGTTTGATACCATTCTTGGTTGCCTGGGTTACACCTCGCCAGATGGCGGGATTAATCCGGCCAACAACTGGTGTCAGGCTCCGGCGACCAGCCCGGCGAAACCGCTGTAATAACAACGCCGAATCGGTGAATCGGGTGCGGGATGATCAGCAACCGCGCGCTTTCCAGGCGATTGGCGGCAAAAGCGCAAAAAGCGGTTGACGCTGATCGGGGGTCGCAGTAACATGCGCCCCCATCGGCGAGTAGCGCAGCTTGGTAGCGCAACTGGTTTGGGACCAGTGGGTCGGAGGTTCGAATCCTCTCTCGCCGACCATATTTAAGAAACCTGTCTGAAAAGACAGGTTTTTTTTCGTCTGTTGTAAAAGAGGATGAGGACCTCCGAAGGAGGTTTGAGCCGAGCGCAGCGAGACAACGTTGCTTCAGCAACGGCCCGCAGGGCAGGCTCGCAGAGCCCGGTAATCCTCTCTCGCCGACCATATTTAAGAAACCTGTCTGAAAAGACAGGTTTTTTTTCGTCTGTAGCAAAAGAGGATGAGGACCTCCGAAGGAGGTTTGAGCCTGCTGATTGGCCCAGTCAGAGTGAATCTGGCCGCAACGAATAAGCTCAAGGCGCCGGGAACACGGGCAGAAGAGGAAAGCGTCCCGCGCCATGGACGGCGCGGGCCGAGCGGCCAGGGATTGGCTTTAGCGTCTTTCCGATCTGACCGTGTTCCCTGAGCAGTCCCGGTTTCAACGCCAGGCAGGCTTCAGGGAGCATACGCCTTCCGCAAAGACGCAAAAGACGCCATCCCTGGCAGGCTCAGCGCGGGCCATCCCTGGCCCGCTATGCTTTGCTACAGGCGTATGCTCCCTTCGCTTTACGTCCGGAACCGTATCAGGCGGCCAGGGATTGGCTTTAGCGTCTTTGCGATCTGGCCGTGTTCCCTGAGCAGTCCCGGTTTCAACGCCAGTAAGGCTTCAGGGAGCATACGCCTTCCGCAAAGACGCAAAAAGACGCCATCCCTGGCAGGCTCAGCGCGGACCATCCCTGGCCCGCTATGCTTTGCTACAGGCGTATGCTCCCTTCGCTTTACGTCCGAAGCAGTAGCAGGCGGCCAGGGGTTGGCTTTAGCGTCTTTCCGATCTGACCGTGTTCCCTGAGCAGTCCCGGTTTCAACGCCAGTAAGGCTTCAGGGAGCATACGCCTTCCGCAAAGACGCAAAAGACGCCATCCCTGGCAGGCTCAGCGCGGGCCATCCCTGGCCCGCTATGCTTTGCTACAGGCATATGCTCCCTTCGCTTCAGCCTGCTGACAAACCCCAATCAGGGTGAATCTGAGCATGTTTACTCTGCAGGCATAGGCTTACAGTGAACTGGGCCTTTCTTCTCCTTTACGCTATTCCCGCTTCCCATTGTTGACTGTTCTGTTTGTCGATCTTCCAGAAAGTTCCAATAACAGGCATCCGTAACGCAATCTGATTTTCAGCCGGGATTAATCCGCTTTTCCCATCGGCAGCCCTTGGCACATCTGCGACGCAGGGATAATTCGTGACACGTTCTTCTTATGACCGAAAGCGGCAAGTTGCTGATTTCTTATGCCTCAATACCAGCATATTCCGCTGGCTGAACGTCATAACGCACGGTGAATCGTTCAGTTATTCAACATTTGCCGGTAAAAGTTTTAAGTTTTTTAGCGGTGAGAATCACTAGCGACAAACTGGCTATCCAGCAGAAAGTCCGGACGTTACGCCAGCGGCACTGTGCTTTGTATGGCTTTTAGCCGAAAAGGGTTTTTTTTACCGTTGCTTGCTATCCCTCACACTCTGTGTAAATAACTAACCGTTGTATTGACGTTCTTTGCAACTGTTGACAAATTGATGCGTCAATAAAGCGCAGTTACGGAATTTTCTGACCGCTTCCACGGCATCAGGAAAAACATAAAAAACCTGACGCGCTTTAGCCACCCGTTCGGTGGTACGCCTGAACCGCATAAAAAAACCAGAGGTCGGGCAATGCACACAACATCACATCACAATGGAGCAAAAGCATGATCAACTCCCTGGCTAAATCCGGGATGCTGAAGGTCGGTCTGAGCCTGATTGCTATGACTGTCGCCGCCGGTGTTCAGGCAAAAACCCTGGTTTACTGTTCAGAAGGTTCTCCGGAAGGCTTTAACCCGCAGCTGTTCACCTCGGGTACCACTTATGACGCCAGCTCACGCCAGATTTACAACCGTCTGGTTGAGTTCACCATCGGCACCACTGAATTACACGCAGCACTGGCCGAGAAGTGGGATGTCAGCGAAGACGGCAAAACCTACACCTTCCACCTGCGCAAAGGCGTGAAGTGGCAGACCACCAAAGATTTCAAACCGACGCGTGAATTTAACGCGGATGATGTGGTGTTCACCTTTGAACGCCAGCTGGATAAAAACAACGCCTACCATGGCGTCTCCGGCGGCAGCTACGAATATTTCGAAGGCATGGATATGCCGAAGCTGATCAGCAAAATTGAAAAAGTGGACGATCATACCGTGCGCTTTGTGCTGACCCGTCCTGAAGCGCCGTTCCTGGCGGATCTCGGCATGGACTTCGCCTCTATTCTGTCGAAAGAGTACGCGGACAACATGCTGAAAGCCGGCTCACCGCAAAAGGTCGACCTGAATCCGGTCGGTACCGGCCCGTTCCAGCTGCTGCAGTACCAGAAAGATTCGCGCATTCTGTATAAAGCCAACCCGGACTACTGGGGCACTAAACCGAAAATCGATCGGTTAGTCTTCTCCATTACGCCGGATGCTTCCGTGCGTTACGCCAAACTGCAGAAGGGCGAATGTCAGGTAATGCCGTATCCAAACCCGGCTGACATTGCGCGCATGAAGCAGGACAAAAACATCAACCTGTATGAGCAGGCTGGCCTGAACGTCGGCTATCTGTCGTACAACGTTGAGAAAAAACCGCTGGATAACCTGAAAGTACGTCAGGCCCTGACCATGGCGGTGAACAAGCAGGCGATCATTGATACCGTTTATCAGGGTGCAGGCCAGACGGCTAAAAACCTGATCCCACCGACCATGTGGGGCTACAACGACGCCGTGAAGGACTACGCCTACGATCCTGAAAAAGCCAAAGCGCTGCTGAAAGAAGCAGGTATGGCTGACGGCTTCTCCATCGACCTGTGGGCGATGCCGGTACAGCGTCCTTACAACCCGAACGCGCGCCGTATGGCGGAGATGATTCAGTCCGACTGGGCGAAGATTGGCGTGAAAGCCAAGATTGTTACCTATGAGTGGGGCGAATATCTGAAGCGTGCCAAAGCCGGCGAACATCAGACCGTAATGATGGGCTGGACCGGTGATAATGGGGATCCGGATAACTTCCTCGCCACCCTGTTCAGCTGTTCAGCGGCCAAAGATGGCTCTAACTACTCGCGCTGGTGCGATAAATCCTTTGAGGATCAGATTCAGCCAGCACGCGCCACCGCCGATCAGGCCAAGCGCATCGAGTACTACAAGCAGGCACAGGTTGTGATGCATGACCAGGCACCGGCGCTGATGATCGCGCACTCAACGGTCTACGAACCGGTCAGCAAGAAAGTCTCCGGCTACAAAGTCGATCCGCTTGGCGGACACTACTTTGCCCAGGTAGACATTCAGGAATAATTATTGCCTTTTCCGGGGCGGCCACCCGTCGCTCCGGCTTTATCTCCCTGTTTTACTGGAAACGGTAGAGGCGCAGCCTGGCTGCGTCGCGGTCGGGCCTACCCGATCGTCAGATGTAAGCAATAACTACCCTCGCGGCGACGGTCGCGCGGACAAGAGAGAACCCGGATTATGCTGCAGTTCATACTCCGACGTTTGGGCCTTGTCATCCCAACGTTTATCGGTATTACATTACTCACTTTCGCATTTGTTCACATGATCCCCGGCGATCCGGTGCTGATCATGGCGGGCGAACGCGGTATTTCCCCTGAACGCCACGCGCAGTTAATGGCGCTGTTAGGCCTGGATCAGCCGCTGTGGAAACAGTACCTGAACTACATTAACGGCGTATTACATGGCGATCTGGGCATTTCACTCAAGAGCCGCATCCCGGTATGGGATGAATTTGTGCCGCGCTTTAAAGCCACGCTGGAACTGGGCGTCTGCGCGATGCTGTTTGCGGTCGCGATCGGCATCCCGGTTGGGGTGATGGCGGCGGTTAAACGTGGCTCGATCTTCGATCACACCGCGGTCGGCATCTCCCTGACCGGCTACTCGATGCCGATCTTCTGGTGGGGCATCATGCTGATCATGCTGGTTTCGGTACAGTTCAATCTGACGCCGGTTTCCGGCCGCGTCGGCGACACCGTATTCCTCGATGACACCATGCCACTGACCGGCTTCATGCTGATCGACACCTTTTTCTGGGGTGAGGCGGGTGATTTCCACGATGCGGTGATGCACATGATTTTGCCCGCTATCGTGCTCGGCACCATTCCGCTAGCGGTGATTGTACGTATGACGCGCTCGGCGATGCTGGAAGTGCTGGGTGAAGATTACATCCGTACGGCGCGCGCTAAAGGACTGACGCGGATGCGGGTTATCGTGGTGCATGCGCTGCGTAACGCCATGCTGCCGGTGGTGACCGTCATCGGTCTGCAGGTCGGAACCTTACTGGCCGGCGCGATCCTGACCGAAACCATCTTCTCGTGGCCGGGTCTGGGCCGCTGGCTGATCGAAGCGCTGCAACGCCGCGATTATCCGGTAGTGCAGGGCGGTGTGCTGCTGACGGCGGTACTGATTATCCTGGTCAACCTGCTGGTTGATCTGCTGTATGGCGTGGTTAACCCGCGCATACGTCATAAGAAATAAGGGGGCATCATGTCTGTTGTTGATCCCGCCAGCGTAACCGCTGCACCCAAGCCGATGACCCCGTTTCAGGAATTCTGGCACTATTTTAAACGCAACAAAGGCGCCGTGGTGGGCCTGGCGTACATCATCATTATGTTGCTGGTGGCGGTGTTCGCCGATCTGCTGGCGCCCCATGCGCCGGCGGAACAGTTCCGTGATGCGCTGCTGCATCCGCCGGTCTGGCAGGAAGGCGGAAACTGGAGCTACATCCTCGGTACCGATGATGTTGGCCGCGATGTGCTGTCGCGTCTGATGTACGGCGCGCGTCTGTCGCTGCTGGTCGGCTGCCTGGTGGTAGTGCTGTCGCTGATTTTCGGGGTGATCTTCGGTCTGCTGGCCGGTTACCTCGGCGGCGTGGTGGATGCCACTATTATGCGCCTGGTCGATATCATGCTGGCGCTGCCGAGCCTGCTGCTGGCGCTGGTGCTGGTGGCTATTTTCGGTCCCTCAATCGTTAACGCCTCTATCGCCCTGACGTTTGTCGCGCTGCCGCACTACATTCGTCTGACCCGTGCCGCGGTACTGGTGGAGGTGAACCGCGACTACGTGACCGCCTCCAGCGTCGCCGGGGCCGGTATGCTGCGTCAGATGTTCGTTAATATTCTGCCTAACTGTCTTGCACCGTTGATCGTGCAGGCGTCGTTAGGTTTCTCCAACGCCATTCTCGATATGGCGGCGTTGGGCTTTCTCGGTATGGGTGCGCAACCGCCAACGCCGGAGTGGGGCACCATGCTCTCCGACGTATTGCAGTATGCGCAAAGTGCCTGGTGGGTGGTGACGTTCCCTGGATTAGTCATTCTGCTTACCGTGCTGGCATTTAACCTGATGGGCGATGGTTTGCGTGATGCACTCGACCCGAAACTCAAGCAGTAAAGAGGCACCGAGATGGCGTTATTAAATGTAGACAAACTGTCGGTGCATTTCGGCGACGAAAAGGCACCGTTCCGGGCGGTTGACCGCATCAGTTATCAGGTGGAGCAGGGCCAGGTAGTCGGCATTGTCGGCGAGTCAGGCTCCGGTAAGTCGGTCAGCTCGCTGGCGATCATGGGGCTGATCGATTTCCCTGGCAAAGTGATGGCGGAAAAGCTGGAGTTTAACCAGCGCGACCTGAAACGCATCTCCGAAAGAGAGCGCCGCCAGCTGGTGGGCGCGGAAGTGGCGATGATTTTCCAGGACCCGATGACCAGCCTCAACCCTTGTTACACCGTGGGTTTCCAGATCATGGAAGCGATCAAAGTGCATCAGGGCGGCAACAAACGTACCCGGCGTCAGCGGGCAATCGACCTGCTGAATCAGGTGGGCATTCCCGATCCGGCGTCGCGACTGGATGTTTATCCGCACCAGCTGTCGGGCGGGATGAGCCAGCGTGTCATGATCGCCATGGCGATAGCCTGCCGTCCGAAGCTGCTGATTGCCGATGAGCCAACCACCGCGCTCGACGTGACTATCCAGGCGCAGATCATCGAACTGCTGCTGGAGTTACAGCAGCAGGAGAACATGGCGCTGATCCTGATTACCCACGATCTGGCGCTGGTGGCCGAAGCGGCGCACCACATTATTGTGATGTATGCCGGTCAGGTGGTGGAGAGCGGCAAAGCGACCGATATCTTTAAGGCACCGCGTCATCCTTACACCCAGGCGCTGCTGCGTGCCCTGCCGGAGTTCGCTGCCGATAAAGCCCGTCTGGCCTCGCTGCCGGGCGTGGTACCGGGCAAATACGATCGCCCGGTTGGCTGCCTGCTCAACCCACGCTGTCCTTATGCCACTGATCATTGTCGTAAGGAAGAACCGGAACTGCGCACCATTCCAGGCCGCCAGTCCAAGTGTCACTATCCGCTGGACGATGCCGGGAGACCGACTTATGAGTCATGAAACAACCAAGCATGAGTATTTGTTACAGGCGATCGATCTGAAAAAGCACTACCCGGTGAAGAAAGGGTTGTTTGGTCAGGAACGTCTGGTGAAAGCGCTGGATGGCGTGTCGTTTAATCTGGAGCGCGGCAAAACGCTGGCGGTAGTCGGCGAGTCAGGATGTGGAAAATCCACCCTTGGCCGCCTGCTGACGATGATTGAAACCCCGACCGAAGGCCAGCTTTACTGGCATGGACAGGATCTGCTGAAGCACGATCCGCAGGCGCAGAAACTGCGTCGTCAGAAAATCCAGATCGTCTTTCAGAACCCCTACGGCTCTCTGAATCCGCGTAAGAAAGTGAGTCAGATTCTGGAAGAGCCGCTGGTCATCAATACCACGCTGACCAAAGCCGAGCGCCGCGAGAAAACGCTGGAGATGATGGCCAAAGTGGGCCTGAAGACCGAGCATTACGACCGCTATCCCCACATGTTCTCCGGGGGACAGCGCCAGCGTATTGCGATTGCCCGCGGCCTGATGCTCGATCCGGACGTGCTGATTGCCGATGAGCCGGTTTCGGCGCTCGACGTCTCGGTGCGCGCCCAGGTGCTGAACCTGATGATGGATCTGCAGCAGGATATGGGACTTTCCTACGTCTTTATCTCGCACGATTTGTCGGTGGTAGAGCACATTGCGGATGAAGTGATGGTGATGTACCTCGGACGCTGCGTTGAGAAGGGCAGCAAAGAGGCGATTTTTGCTAATCCGCGCCATCCGTATACCCAGGCTCTGCTGTCGGCCACGCCGCGTCTGAATCCGGACGACCGCCGTGAGCGGATTAAGCTGACCGGCGAGCTGCCGAGTCCGCTCAGTCCGCCACCGGGTTGCGCCTTCAACGCACGCTGCCGCCGGCGCTTTGGCACCTGCGTTCAGCTGCAACCGAAGCTGAAAAGCTACGGTGGTCAGCAGATCGCCTGCTTCGCCGTCGACCAGGATGAAAATCAGCCGGTCGGCGCGGCAGAAAAAGTCGGTTAAAGATAAGAAGGCTCCTGCGGGGGCCTTTTTTACTGACGCGTCCCGCTCAGCCCACATCCGGGTGTCGCTTACCCTCCTCTGCTGTCTTTTTTCATTATCCTGATTAATCAATGGGTTCAGCCGCGGATATTTGCAGCAAAAAACCGGTAAATATCCTCAGTCTCTGTCGGGGATTAAATCCAGGCAGATGCGCGCAAAGCCATCGGGCAAATTTAGTCAGTGCCAGGGATTAATCTCATCTTATCCCGGCTGGCTGGGCCAGCCGTTACATGAGTACACCTCAGCCGCTGAATGTTGAAACCCTGCTAATCAATTTAACTTAACAACTACTTATTAATTTCAGGGCAAAAGCAGTCGCTGTCACCCTTTTTCGGCGCTTATCGAATCTTTCTGATTAAACTATTTTATTGAATTCGCTGTTTTTGTAATCAGATTTTTCTCACTGAGTTTAAGCGGATGTGCTATATTCCAGGAAAATTCCCCCCTTGTTGCAGGCCATAGTCAATGAAGAATTACGACGATTTGCAGCGTTTTAAAGAGAAGACGCAAACGCTCGACATCGCCTTTAAAGATATGTCTGGCCAGACGCAGGAAGCGGCGGAACACAGTAAATGGTCATTGATTCGTCAGCTGGCGAGCGATGCCCAGCAGAATGCCCTTGGCGGCGGTCAGCGTATCGATTTGCCCCAACCTCAGCCGCTGCGCGGCGATGAATTCAGCGCGCCGGCTCCGGCCTCTCAGCCGCGCCAGCCGACGCTCAGTGCACAACCGGCAGCGGCAGCTCGCGGCTCGATACTGGACAGTCTGGCGGGCAGTGCTGCCGCAGCGAAACTGACCGCTGAAGCTGGATCTTCATCGCTGTTCCCGCCGCCTTCGCTAAAACCGGCAGAGCCGGTGGCAACGCTGCGTCCTGCTGCTGTTCAGCCCGCTGCGGTGGCAAACCCACCGACGGACCTCACCCCGCCTGCGTCGGCGAACCGCGCCGAACCGGGACGTTTTGGTGCATTGTTCCGCTCACGCGACAGCGAACCGGTTAACCTGCCAAAAGAGACCTTATTGAAACCGTTACTGGAGAAGATTGCGCTATGCCGTTAGTTTGTGTGTGCTCGCCGAAAGGGGGAGTAGGGAAAACCACGTTGGCGGCGAACCTGGCCTGGAGTCTGGCGCGTTCCGGTAGCAAAGTTCTGGCAATTGATTTTGATGTGCAGAATGCTCTGCGTCTGCATTTTGGCGTTCCGCTTCATGACGGGCGCGGATTTGTGGCCCGTTCGGAAGAGCAGGCGGACTGGAGTCAGTCGATTCTGACCACCGGCGGCAATATCTTCGTGCTGCCCTATGGCGACGTGACCGAGCCCCAGCGTGAGCGCTTTGAAGAACAGCTGATGAAAGATCCGCACTTTATTCAGCGCGGACTCGACACGGTGCTTAATTATCCCGGCCTGGTCATTGTGGCTGATTTTCCGCCGGGTCCGGGTCCGGCCCTTAAAGCAATGACGGCGCTGGCCGATATGCATTTAGTGGTGATGTTAGCGGATACCGCCTCGGTCTCTTTATTACCGCAGATTGAGGAGAACCGGATGACCGGTAAACCTCTCAACAATAAACAGGGTCACTATTTCGTCCTGAACCAGTGCGACAACCGCCGCAATATTAACCGTGACGTGACGGCATTTATGCAACAGCGGCTGGGCGATAATTTACTCGGCGTGGTTCACCGCGACGAAAGTGTGGGTGAAGCAAATGCTTCCCAGCAGTCTGTGTATGATTTTAGTCCCGCGTCTGCGGCGGCCTTTGATATTGAACTGATTGCCAAACGTGTCAGCAGCATTCTGAATATCACCGTCGGCAACGGCGAAGTTCAGGCTCCCATCCGTACTAACCAATATTAATCACCTGATGTGAACAGGTGATTGAATTTACACAGCTCTTCTCAGGGTGAATCATGAGTAAAATCGGGTTTTACCTGCTGCTGCTGGTGCTTGCGCCCGTTGCCGCGGTGATCATCATTACGCCAATGGACAGCCAGAAACAGTATATTTTTGGCCTGATCAGCATCGGTTTGATGTTTTTATTGGGTTTCAGCAAAAGCGCAAAATAACCGTGATGATGGTGATTCTGTCGGCGTTGATGTCCACCCGTTATATCTGGTGGCGCACGACAGAAACCCTGCATTTTAATTCCGAAGTCGAAGCGATTTTAGGGATTGGCTTATATCTGGCTGAACTTTATGTCTGGCTGATCTTAATTCTCGGCTTTCTGCAAACCACCTGGCCATTAAAGCGCACCATCGAACCGTTACCGGATGATACCGATCTGTGGCCGACGGTTGATATTTACGTGCCTTCTTATAATGAGAGCCTCGATGTGGTGCGCGACACCGTGCTGGCTGCGCAGTGTATCGACTATCCGCGTGACAAACTGAAAGTCTATTTGCTGGATGACGGCAAGCGCAGTGAGTTCGCCCGCTTCGCCGCCGATGTGGGCGTAGGCTACATCACCCGTGACGATAACAATCACGCCAAAGCCGGCAACCTCAATCATGCAATGAAGATCACCAAAGGTGAGCTGATTTGCATTTTTGACTGCGACCACGTCGCGACGCGTACCTTCCTGCAGGCGACGGTAGGCCCGTTCCTGAAAGATCCGAAGCTGGCGCTGCTGCAAACGCCACACTACTTCTACTCACCCGATCCGTTTGAGCGTAACCTGCGCGCCGCGCGCAGCATTCCCAATGAAGGTTCACTGTTTTACGGCCCGGTACAGCAGGGCAATGACAACTGGAATGCCACTTTCTTCTGCGGCTCCTGTGCGGTGATCCGCCGTTCAGCGCTGGAGCAGATTGGCGGTTTTGCGGTAGAAACCGTGACCGAAGATGCGCATACCGCGCTGAAAATGCAGCGCCTTGGCTGGGGATCGGCGTTTCTGTCCATTCCGCTGGCGGCCGGTCTGGCGACCGAGCGTCTCGGTCTGCACATCATTCAGCGTACCCGCTGGGCGCGCGGTATGACGCAGATTTTCCGGGTGGATAATCCGCTGTTGGGTCGCGGCCTGAAGTGGCAGCAGCGCCTGTGTTATCTCAACGCCATGCTGCACTTCCAGTTTGGTCTGCCGCGCGTAGCCTTTCTCACCGCGCCGCTGGCTTACCTGCTGTTTAACCTGAATATTATTCACTCCTCCGCGTCGCTGATCTTTGCGTACGTGCTGCCGCATCTGGTGATGTCGCTGTACGTCAACTCGCGGATGAATGGCCGTTTCCGCTACACCTTCTGGGGTGAGATTTATGAGACGGTGATGTGTTTCCACCTGGTGATCCCGACCATCCTGACGCTGCTGTCGCCGAAGCACGGCAAATTCAACGTGACCGATAAAGGCGGGGTGCTGGATCAGGGCTTCTTCGATTTCCATATCGTGCGTCCGCACGTCATTGTGGCGCTGCTGCTGGGTATCGGCATTGTGGCGGGCGTGGTGCGAGCGGTGATGCACGATTACTTTGGCGTCGATCCTTACGTTATTGCGCTGAACGTCGGATGGGCCATCTTCAGCCTGATCATTCTGATGGCGGCGATTGCCGTGGCGCGCGAAACCAAACAGGTGCGTAAAACCATCCGTATTGAGGTGCAGATTCCGGCGATCATTCACTACGCCAGCGGTATCTCATCACGCACCCTGACCAGCGATCTCTCTATGGGCGGCGCGCAGCTGGATGCGCCAGATAACCGTCATGAATTCGATGAGATTGAAGAGATCGATCTGCTGCTTAAATCGGGCGCGATCACCATTCCGGTCAGTAAGATTTCTGGCGATGCGGAAACCATCCGTCTGCGTTTTGAGGCGATGCCTCTGGCGCGCCGCCGTGAGCTGGTGCGGGTGGTGCTGGCACGCGCCGATGCCTGGATTCAGCCGGAGTATAAGCAGGATAACCCGCTGATCTCGCTGGGAACCATTATCCGTACCGTCTTTGAGCTGTTCTGGCTGACCTGGAAAGGACGCCACGATAAACGTAAAAATGTCGACCCGGTTGCCGCGGCGGCGAAAGAGGATGGCGCAGTATGAAAACCCTGACCCAAACGCTGCTGGTCAGTTCACTGACCGCGGCGCTGTGGCTGACGCCAGCCTGGGCCGAAACGCCATCTGCTGATGACACCAGCAACCCCGCGCCGGTCAACAGCGCGGCACCGACCGTGCAGCCCACTGCGCAAGCGACGCCATCAGCCCAGCCTGCGGCTGGCGAGGCGTCATCGGGCGTCCAGCCTGAGTCAGCACCGGCACAGAGTGCGCCGGCGGCTACCTCTGCCGCGTCCGCGCTGACTGGGGACGCGGTGACGCAGGACAGCGGTGCGCTCTCCACCGTGCCACTGCCGCAAGGGCTGAACAATGGCGATCCGGCGCTGGAAGCGGCCGCCAGTGCGCTGCCCTACGCGCCAGGTCAGGCCGTAACGCCGGTGGCCGCCCCCCCGGTAGTGGAACCACAGCCGGTCATCAGCGCCGCCATTAACCAGCCGATCAGCAGCACTATTTCTGTGGCGCAGATGGGCCAGGCGCGCGGCATCACGCTGACCGGCGGCCAGTTGCAGTCTGGCATTACTTTTACGCTGCCCTCGGATGAGGTGGTGACTAATGCGCGTCTCAACCTGACGCTGCGCGTCTCGCAGGCGCTGGCGGCGCGCAACACTTCGCTGCAGCTGATGCTGAACGGCCAGCCGCTCGGCACGCTGCCGCTCGGCGCCAGCGACAGTGATACCAGCGATTATCAGCTGGATATTCCGGCGGCGATGGTGGTCTCCAGCAATAACCTCAGCTTCAAAATTAATGATGCCGACAAGTTACTGTGCGAGCGTGCAAGCGCCGAGCAGTATCAGGTCACCATCATGCCGACAACCACGCTGAGCCTTGAGGGCCAGCAGCTGAACATCGGCACCAGCCTGCGCAACTTCCCGCGGCCGTTCCTCGATCCACAACGTATGACCGCCGCCACTGTCACCTTCGGATTCGCCAGTAATGTCGCACCGGATGCCGTGAGCGCGGCGACGCTGGTGGCGTCCTGGCTCGGCATTCAGAGCGATTATCGCGGTATTCGCTTCCCGGTGATGCGGGGTGAATTGCCGGAGCACAACGGCATTCTGTTTGGTCACCCCGGCGATCGCATCGGTACGCTGACCTTTCCAGCCAGCAACGGGCCGATGCTGCAGGTAGTCGATAACCCGAATAACCCGGTGTATAAATTGCTGCTGGTGAGCGGTAATGACGATGCCGAGCTGCGTCAGGCGGCAAACCGTCTGACCACGCAGCCGCTGACCACTGACGACAGCCAGCTGCTGGTAAAACCGCAAACGCTCGGCAATCGCAAACCCTATGATGCGCCGCGCTGGATCAATACCGATCGCCCGGTGCGTCTCAGTGAACTGCTGCGTAAAGACCAGAGCCTGACCAGCAGCGGTATCTGGCACGATGCGCTGCGCGTTAACTTCCGTGCCGCGCCCGATCTGTTCCTGTGGGATGGCGATACCGTGCCGGTCAATCTGCACTATCGCTTCCCGTCTGAAAGCTGGATCGATGAAGAGAATTCGTTTCTTAACGTGATGCTGAACGGGACCTTCCTGCGCAACCTGACCGTGAATAAGGTCGGACTGCTGGAAAATGTCTGGCACCGTTTAGGGGGCGATGCGCGACAGGAACAATATCAGCTCAACCTCGAACCCTATCTGATTTATGGCGATAACCAGCTGGCGCTCTACTTCAACATCAAACCGCGGGCGGATGCGCCCTGTGGCGTGCTGCTGAATAACAACATCAAGAGCCGGATTGAAGAGGATTCGTGGATCGATCTCAGCCACACCCGCCACTTCAGCATGCTGCCGAACCTCTCTTATTTTGTCGGTGCCTCGTTCCCGTTCTCTCGCCTGGCGGATTTTGGCCAGACTACGCTGCTGCTGCCGGAAAAACCCAGCAATGCCGAACTGTCGACGCTGCTGGATCTGGCGGCGCGTGCCGGTAACGCTACCGGTGTAGCTCTGACGCAGAATCAGGTGCTGTTTGGTCTGCCGCAGGGCGGCACTAATCTGGCACGGCTGCAGCAGAACGATCTGCTGGCGGTCAGCACCACCGGCAACAGCGATTTCAATCGGGCGTTACTGGCCTCTTCACCTTATGACGCCAGCAGCAGCACCTTCGGTGTGAAAGAGTCCGATACGCTGGAGAAACTGCGCGGCTGGCTGAGCGGTGACTGGAGTCGTCAACAGCTGGATGCCGATCGGTACTTCTCTTCTAACGAAGCGTGGCGCGGCTTCCTGAGCTATCGCTCGCCGTGGAATCGCGATCGGCTGGTGGTGGTCACGGTGGCGACCAGTGACGATCAGCTGTTGCGGCTCCACAACGATCTGAGTTCGGCACGTATCAATGCCGCGATTCGTGGCGATACCGCAATCATCACCGATGAAAATGGCATTCGCAGTTTCCGTGTTGGCGCGCAGTTCCCGGTCGGGGAAATGCCCTGGTACATGATGGTGGTGTGGTACGCCAATCAGCATTCGGTATTCCTTGCGCTGGCGGCGTTGCTGCTTTCTGCGCTGGTGGGCAGTGCGGTCTGGGTGATGCTGAAGCGTCATGCGTGGCGGCGTCTGAATCCGAAGCAGGATAGTCATTCCGGCAAGAAGTAAGGATAACAAGAATGAAAAAAAATCTGATAAGTGCCGGTGTTCATCATGCGTTATTGCTGGGCGGCCTGCTGGCGTTTTCACCGTCGCTGCTGGCGGCTGAAAGCGCCAATCCGGCGTTGCAGGCGCTGTTCGATCAGGCGGCTTACTGGCATCAGAAAGCGCATGACGATCTGGCGACATCCTCGCTGCAGAAGGTGTTGATGGTGGAGCCCAACAACCCGCAGGCGCTCTATTTACTGGCGCTTTATGCGCAGCAGGGCGGTGATAATGCCGCCGCAGCGCAGTACCGCCAGCGTCTGAGCAAAGTATCACCCAACGATCCGCACCTGAGCGAGCTGGACAATGCCCGTCAGCTACAGACGATTCCGCAGGCGCAGCTGTCACTGGCGCGTCAGCAGGCGCGCAGCGGCAACATTGCTGCCGCTCTGCAGACCTGGCGTAATACCTTTAGCGGCAATGAGCCGCCAGCCAGCGTTGCTGCTGAATATTATCTGACGATGGCCGGTGACCGTACTCTGCTGCCACAGGCGGTAGAGGCGTTGCGGCAGTTTGCCGCGCAGCACCCGCAGGATACCGGCGCGCAGCTGGCGCTGGGTAAAGCGCTGACGTATCAGGAGTCGACCCGTCGCGAAGGGATTGAGGTGCTGTCCGCGCTGGCGAGTGGGAATCAGGAGGCCGACCGCTCGCTGCGGCAGGCGCTGCTGTGGCTCGGTCCGCAGCCCACCGATGCCGCGTTGTATCAGACCTGGCAACAGCGTCATCCACAGGATGCCGCGGTGATCGACTATTACCGTAAAAACGTCGGGGGCGCTGAGAAAGGTGCCGGTTTCAGTGCGCTCAACAGCGGTGACGTGGGCGGTGCGCAGACCAGCTTCGAAAAAGTGCTGAGCGCCAATCCGCAGGACGCCGATGCGCTGGCGGGTATGGGCTATGTCGCTCAGCGCGCCGGTCGTTATCAGGAAGCCGCAGACTATCTGCAACGCGCCGCGCAGCTGGGAGGCGATCAGGGATCGGCCCGTCAGCAGCAGGCCGACGATGCCCGTTTTTATGCGCAGCTGGCCAATGCGCAGCAGGCGCTGAAAAGCGGCAACAGTGCACAGGCGCTGGCATTAAGCGAACCGCTGGCGCAGGCTGAAGGCGAGAAAGGCATTGCTGCCCGCCTGTTCCGCGCTGACGTGCAGCGGCGCAGTAACCAGCTCGATCAGGCGGAGCAGACCTACCGATCTGTTCTGCAGAGCGATGCCAATAACCGCAGCGCCAAAGAGGGGTTGTTCTACGTGCTGCGTCAGCAGAATCGCAGTGCTGAAGCCAATACCCTGCTGGGCTCGCTGCCAGCCAGCGTTCGTCAGAGCGTGACGCCGCAGGCAAACGGTGCCGATACGCTGCGTCAGCAGGCGAAGCGTCAGCTGGCCGCCGGCAACAACGCAGCGGCCATCGCGACGTTGCAGCAGGGAGTCCAGCGTTATCCAGCCGATGGCTGGCTGCGGCTTGATCTGGCCCGTCTCTACCGGCAGCAGGGTGAACCTTTACAGGCCGCTAATGTAATGCAGCCGGTGATGCGCAGCGGTGCCAGCAACAGTGAACTTTATGCTGGCGCACTCAACGCCAGCGAAAGCGGTGGCTGGCAGCAGGCCAGCGTGCTGCTATCGCGCATTCCGCCGTCTGCCCAAACGCGAGAGATGCGCGCTCTGGCGCAGCGGGTCAATTTTAATCTGCAGATGAGCACCGCTGACCAGTATCTGTCTCAGGGTGCCAATGCCGCCGCCGCTAACACCCTGAAAGCGTTAGCGGTGAATCCGCCCGCCAACCCGGCTGATGCCGGTAATCTGGCGCAGAAGCTGGCGCAGGCTGGCGATCTCACCACCGCCGTTTCGGTGGTGCGCACCAATATGCAGCGCGGTGTACAGGGTAATGCCGGTGATTACGCAGCGCAGATGGCGGTCCTGAACCAGGCCGGGCTGAGCGCCGAAGCGCAGCGCTTCCTCAGCAGCCCGGAACTGCAGGCGCGCAGCACGCCGACGCAGCTGGCGGCGATACGTAACGGGTATCTGATTAATGAAGTTGACCGCCTGCGGCAGCAGCGGCAGTACGCAGCGGCCTACGATAAGTTGATCGGTGCGTTACAGCAGGATCCACAGAATCGCGATTTGATGTTCGCCATGGCGCGTCTCTATCAGGACGGTAAGATGAACCGGGACGCGGGCGTGGTATATGACTACCTGATGACGCAGGACACGCCGACTCAGGATGCGCGCGTCGGGGCGATTAACGTCGCGCTGGCGCAGAATAATGTGCAGCGCGCCAACACGCTGACGCGCGGCCTGAACACCGCCACCCAGACGCCGGATCGCCTGCTGCTGCTGGCGCGGGTGGCGGAAGCGAATGGCGAGCATAGCGAAGCGATGCGCTATCTGCGTTCGGCACGCGGACAGCTGATTGGCCTGCAGGGCGCGCAGCCGGGCAGTATGCCGACCGTGGGCGGGCTGGCGCTGGCGGATAATCCGTTCATCAATCGCAACACGTCGCCGGTCGGGCGTTCAGCTTCCCGCTACGGCACCGTGCTGCCATGGCAGGTTGCGCCTGCCACCACGTCTGTCCGCTCTGAGCAGCCAGAAGGCGATGCGACGGTATCTGCCTCATCGCAGACCCTGCGTCAGATTGACAGCATGATGGATTCGCTGCAGGAAAAAACGGCCAGCTGGAGTCAGGGAATGGTGCAGGTGCGCGGTCGTGATGGCGAATCGGGACTGAGCAAGCTGACCGAAGCCAAAGCGCCGCTGACCTTCTCTACCGTGCCGTTTGGTGAGTCGCGCTTTGACTTCACCATGACGCCGGTGTCGCTGACGGCCGGCAGCGCCGCGGGCGATGCATGGCGACGTTTTGGCACCAACGCCTTAACCCAGGGCCAGGTGGTCGCCGCAGGCGGGGCAACCCTGAATGACGTGCCGAACGCCACAACCGATTCACAAACCGCCTCGGGCGTGGAGCTGAATCTGGCGCTGAAGGGCGACAGTTACAAAGTCGATCTTGGCAGTACGCCGCTGGGTCAGGATCTCAGTACGCTGGTGGGTGGGGTGCAGTGGTCGCCGAAGCTTACCGACTTCCTGACGCTGATCCTGACTGGCGAACGTCGCGCCATCACCGACAGTCTGCTGTCATATGTTGGCGCAGAGGACAAGACCAGCGGCAAGCGGTGGGGTCGCGTCACCAAAAACGGCGGCAATGCCTTACTGAGTTATGACAATGGCGATGCCGGTTTCTACGCGGGCGCGGGCGCTTACAGCTACCTCGGCGAGAATGTCGCCAGTAACAACAATCTGCAGGCGACCGCCGGCGCTTATGTGCGTCCTTACCATGCCGACGACCGGGAGCTGAAACTGGGGATGAACCTGTCGTGGATGGACTTCTCGAAAAACCTCAGCTATTTCAGTTATGGCCAGGGCGGCTACTTCAGTCCGCAAAACTACGCTTCCGTGTCATTCCCGATCGACTTCTCACGTCAGTATGACGATCTGAAGGTGAAGCTGGGCGGCTCGGTCGGCTATCAGTCCTACAGTCAGGACAAGAGTGCTTACTTCCCGGACGATGCCAGCCTGCAGTCACAGCTGGAAGCGCTGGCTGCCGACGGTAGCGTGAAAAGCGCGTACTACTCCGGCGGCAGTAAAAACGGTATCGGTTATAACCTGCACGCGGGTGCCGATTACAAACTCAATAAAGAGGTGACGATTGGCGGTCAGCTGGGTTACGACACCTTTGGTGATTACAACGAAAGCAGCGCGCAGCTTTATGTCCGTTATCTGTTTGGAGATAAATAATGAATGAACATTCTGGCGTGTCGCATCCGCATCCACCCGGCTGGTTTGATCTGGTCAGCGTACTGATTGAGGGCATGGTCGCCAACGGCGGCCAGCAGCAGGCTGAAGCGTTCCTCTACAACATGGGCGAATCGCTGGCGACCCGCTATCCGTTGTCTGAAGCACGCACGGTGCAGGATCTGGAGCGGGAAATGAATCTGCAACTGGCGCGTTTTAACTGGGGGTTTGTGCAGCTGCAGCCGGAAGAGAAGGCGCTGCTGATCAGCCATCACGCCTTACCGGCAGGTGATAATATCCATACGGCTGCTGACTGGCAGGCGGCGTTTGGCGCAGTCGCGGCGGGGCTGTTCTCGGGCTGGCTGCAGGCCCAGGGCGGCAGCAGTGCGGTGCCGGTAACGCCTGAACTGAATGATGGCAGTACGCTGTATTATCGATATCAATAGGACGGGTGAATGAACGTTAAGCCACAGTGGCTGGGATGGATCTGCTGTATCTGGCTGTTACTCGGCAGCGCGCAAGCCGCAGCCAGCGGCTGGGACAGTTTTAAAAGTCGCTTTGTCACGTCAGAAGGGCGGGTCATCGACACCGCGAATAACAATGTCAGCCATACCGAAGGGCAGGGCTACGGCATGCTGCTGGCGGTGGCGAATGACGATCGCGCCACCTTTGATCGGCTATGGCAGTGGACGCGCAGCCAGTTAGGGAATCCACAGACCGATCTGTTTTACTGGCGCTATACGCCAGGCACGGCAAACCCGGTTGCGGATAAAAATAACGCCGCTGATGGCGATGTGCTGCTGGCCTGGGCGTTACAGCGCGCCGCGCAGAAATGGCAGGTGGAGAGTTATCAGCAGGCGTCTGATCGTATTCAGCGGGCGATTATTAAGCTGGATGTGGTGACCTTTGGTGGGCATACCGTGCTGTTGCCTGGCGCACAGGGCTTCAATAAAAGCAGCTACGTGGTGCTGAACCCCTCTTACTTCCTGTTTCAGGCGTGGCGGGAGTTCGGTGAACACAGCCATCTGCAGGTGTGGAATCAGCTGATTGAGAGCGGTCTTGATTTGCTCGCTAAGCTGCATTTCGGTAACAGTGGTCTGCCGCTGGATTGGGTGGCGCTGAATGCCGACGGTTCGGTTGCCCCGGCCATCGGCTATTCCAGCCGCTTCAGCTACGATGCGATTCGCGTGCCGCTCAATATCTGGTGGTACGATCCGCACAGCCTGGCGCTGGTGCCGTTCCAGCAGGTCTGGCAGGGCTATAGCCGGATGATGACGCCGGCCTGGTTTGATGTCCTGGCCAATACTCCCGCGCCCTACCATCTTGAAGGCGGTCTGCTGGCGGTGCGCGACCTGACGCTGAATGAGACCGGCTATCTGAGCGACCGGCTGGCAGCGGATCAGAACTATTTTTCGGCCAGCCTGCAACTGCTGACCTGGATGGCGTTTCAGGAAAAACGGTAACGCGACTGCTATTGCCTGCCCGATAAGTGCGGAAAAAATCGCCCTTATCGGGTAGAGAATCCGAATCTCTCCGCTGTGGCGCTATTGCCAACAAAAAAAACCAACGTTGGGATATACTTGCCGGACATTTTCCTGTCTGATATCTGAGCTTTTTATAGTCGGGAGAGAATTTTTGCGGGTAAGCCGGTCACTTACGATAAAGCAGATGGCGACGGTTTCGCTGGTTGCGGTTATCACCATCAGTATCTTTATCGTCATCCAACTGTTTCATTTTGTGCAGCAGCGCAGGATTGACTACGCCCAGCAGATGGAAAATATCGCGCATACCGTCCGGCAGCCGCTGTCAGAAGCGGTGCTGAGAGCGGACATTCCGCAGGCCGAACGCATTCTCCACTCGCTGAAACCCGCCGGGATTTTATCGCGCGCTGACGTGGTGCTGCCCAACGCGTTCCAGGCGCTCCATGCTGACTTCGAAAACGAGAAGCCGGTGCCGCGACTGGTGGCACGCCTGTTTGAGTTGCCGGTGCAGATTACCCTGCCGCTCTACTCGGTTGAAAATACCGGGCTGCCTAAACCGCTGGCCTATCTGGTGCTGCAGGCCAACTCGACGCGGGTCTACCAGTTTATCCTCAGTACGCTGTCGACCATGATCACCACCTATCTGCTGCTGGCGCTGATTCTGTCGGTGGCGATCAGCTGGTGCATTAACCGGCTGGTGGTCCATCCGCTGCGTAATATCTCGCGTGAACTGCAGGAGCTGCCGCCGCAATCGATTCTGACCCACAAACTGACGCTGCCGCCGAGCCACCGTGACGATGAGATCGGCATGCTGATCCGCAGTTACAACCGTAATCAGCAGGTGCTCGAGTCAGTGCATGATGAGATGAGCCGGCTGACCACCCATTTTGACGTCACCGATCTGCCCAACCGGGCGCTGTTTCTGGCGCTGGTCGAGCAGTACATGTGCAATCCTGACCAGCCACTCGGCCTGATGGTGATCCGCATTGAGACCCTGCAGGAAGCCAATGGCGTGTTGAGTGATGAGCAGCGCGACACCCTGATGCTGACGCTGGTCGAGAAAATCCGCAGTACCCTGGATGACCACACCCTGCTGGCGCAAACCGGTCCCAGCGACTTCGTGCTGTTGATGAAGCGCGCCAGTAATCCATTCCGCGCGCTGCGGCTGGCGCGTAATCTGATGATTCGCCTCAACCAGCCGGTTAATCTGCATCAGCTGCAGCTGCGACCGAACGCCAGCATTGGCCTGGCGCTGCGCGACGATCGGCCGCTGAGTGCCAATGAGCTGCTGGATCGCGCCACTTCCGCCATGATGTCGGCGCGCCATCAGGGTAAGAACCAGATTCTGTTCTTCGATGCGGCCTTAACCGAGCGGGCGCAAAAACGCCTGACCCAGGAGCACGACATTTTGCAGGGGCTGCATGACGATCAGTTTGCCCTCTACCTGCAACCACAGATTGATATGCGCACCGGCGAACTGGCCGGGGCGGAAGCGCTACTGCGAATGCGTCAGCCGGACGGCAGTTTCGGTCTGACCGAGGAGTTTATCGCCAGCGCTGAAGAGATTGGGGTAATTAGCGCGATTGGCCGCTGGGTGTTTGAAGAGGCGTGCCGCATTCTGGCCGGCTGGCAGCGACAGGGCATTATGCTGCCGCTGAGCGTGAATATCTCTGCGGTCCAGCTGCGTGATAGCGCGATGGTGAGCCATCTGCAGGCGCTGCTGAAGCGCCATCAGATTGCGCCAGGCACCTTCGTGCTGGAAGTGACAGAAACAGCCCATATCGGGGATACCGGCCAGGCCATCTCGCTGCTGCGGACCTTGCAGCAGACCGGCGTGGCGGTCGCGCTGGATGACTTCGGCATGGGCTACTCCAACCTGAACTCTCTGCATCAGCTCAAAGCGTTGCCGGTCAATAAGCTGAAGATGGATCGCAGCTTCGTCGCGGCGCTGCCGGATGATGACACCATGGTGCGCATCGTGGCGGCAATAGCCGAGATCATCCATCTGGATGTGATTGCTGAAGGCGTCGAAACCGCCGAGCAGCGCGACTGGCTGCTGGCGCGCGGCATCCATATCGGGCAAGGGTATCTTTATGCTGAAGCCTTGCCGCTGGCGCGCTTCAATCAGGCATGGATTGAAAACCGCTCACTGCCGGAATAATTACCTGATTCATTGATTTTGCGAGAATTTTAGTTACAAAACCCTATGCTGAAGCGTTTCAGTTCAGAATTACGTCTGTATCATTTCCCCCTGCTTTGTAAGCCTGTATTAATCACGTAAACAGAGTGTTATTTTCGGGTTACTGTCAGGCGCCGCCTGTGTTGCCCGTCAGTCACAATAACGAATCCGACAACATCACCTCACGGCGTTAGTGGACACCTGTTTATGAAAACCTCACTTTTTAAAAGCCTTTATTTCCAGGTGCTGATGGCGATTGGCATCGGCGTTTTGATAGGCCATTTTTATCCGGAATTAGGGACCCAGATGAAGCCGTTGGGAGATGGCTTCGTTAAGTTGATCAAGATGATTATCGCCCCGGTTATTTTCTGTACCGTGGTGACCGGCATTGCCGGTATGGAGAGCATGAAGGCGGTTGGCCGCACCGGCGCGGTGGCGCTGCTCTATTTTGAAATTGTCAGTACTATTGCGCTGATCATCGGTCTGGTGGTGGTCAATGTGGTGCAGCCGGGAGCCGGAATGAACGTCGACCCGGCCACGCTGGATGCCAAAGCGGTGGCGGTTTACGCGCAGCAGGCGGAGCAGCAGGGAGTCGTTGCGTTCCTGCTGGATGTGATCCCTAACAGCGTCATCGGCGCCTTCGCCAGCGGCAACATTCTGCAGGTACTGCTGTTCGCCATTCTGTTTGGTTTCGCGCTGCATCGCCTCGGTAATACCGGCACGTTGATTTTCAACGTGATTGAGAGCTTCTCGAACGTGATCTTCGGGATTATCAACATGATCATGCGTCTGGCTCCGATCGGCGCATTCGGCGCGATGGCGTTCACCATCGGTAAGTATGGCGTTGGCTCGCTGGTGCAGCTCGGCCAGCTGATTATCTGCTTCTATATCACCTGTATCCTGTTCGTGGTGGTGGTGCTGGGACTGATTGCGCGGCTGTTTGCCGGTTTCAGCATCTTCAAATTTATTGCTTACATCAAAGAAGAGCTGTTAATCGTGCTGGGGACCTCCTCTTCGGAGTCGGCGCTGCCGCGTATGCTGGATAAGATGGAGCGACTGGGCTGCAAGAAATCGGTGGTGGGCCTGGTGATACCGACCGGCTACTCCTTCAACCTGGATGGCACGTCGATCTACCTGACCATGGCGGCGGTGTTTATCGCCCAGGCCACTAACGCGCACATGGACATCTTCCATCAGATCACGCTGCTGGTGGTGCTGTTGCTCTCGTCGAAAGGGGCCGCCGGGGTGACCGGTAGCGGATTCATCGTGCTGGCGGCGACACTTTCAGCGGTCGGCCATCTGCCGGTAGCCGGTCTGGCGCTGATCCTGGGTATCGACCGCTTTATGTCCGAAGCCCGTGCACTCACCAACCTGGTGGGTAACGGCGTGGCGACCGTGGTGGTGGCGAAGTGGGTCGACCAGCTGGATCAAAAACAGCTTAAAGAGACGCTGGCCGGTGGGAATAAGGCGAAAAAAGCAGCTGATCCCACACTTTAATCATTGATTTGCACTTAAATCCCGACAAATGCCCGCTGTCACTTGCCCTGACAGCGGGCATTTGGATAATAAACCCTACTTGTTTTTTTTGACGTTTTTCACTTCGTTGCGCGACATCCTGAGCTTCCTGTGGTCAAACACTCTGTTATTGGATAACAGCGCGATTCGGCGCCAGCCGATTCGCTAATAACAGCGGCAAAACGTGCCAGCGATAACGATATTTGAATTATTTGAGTAGGGGTTCACATGCAGGGCACCAGAATTCGGCTTTTGGTTGGTGGATTAGTGCTGGCAGCGACCAGCTATGGTCTCCAGGCAGAAACGCTGCAACCGGATCCGGCCTGGCAGGAAGGCAAGCTGGATAACGGATTTAACTGGCAGTTACTGGCCACACCGCAACGTCCCAGTGACCGCATCGAACTGCGCATGGTGGTGAATACTGGCTCGCTGGTCGAAAGTGCGCAACAGGCGGGCTTCAGCCATTTGCTGCCACGTCTGGCGATGGTGCATAACACCGCGCTCGACACCAACCAGCAGCGCGCTTTGTGGCAACAGGCCATGGATCCCCAGCACCCGCTGCCACCTGTCATCGCCTCTTATGATTTCACCCAATACAACCTCAGCCTGCCGAACAATCGCCCTGAACTGCTGAAAGAAGCGCTGAGCTGGCTGGCGGCTACCGCCGGCAATATGGCGATTACCGAGCAGGTGGTGAATACCGCGCTGACCGCGTCCGATCCGGTTGCGACCTGGCCGAAAGATACCCAGGATGTCTGGTGGCGTTATCGGCTGAAAGGCTCGGCCCTGCTGGCGCACGATCCCGCGGCACAACCGCGCGCGCCGGTCGATTTAACCCAGCTGAATGATTTTTACCGTCAGTGGTATACGCCTGACGCGATGACGCTGTATGTGGTGGGTAATGTTGATAGCCGTAGCCTCTCCGAGCAGATCAATAAAGCGTTTTCGCCGTTAACCGGCAAACGTGAAACGCCTGCGCCGCTGCCGACCTTATCACCGCTGCCGCATGAGCCGGTGAATCTGGTCAACGGCAAAATGACTCAGGATCGTCTGTCGCTGGTGTGGGATACGCCGTGGCAACCGATCCGTGATTCCCAGAACCTGCAACGTTACTGGCAAGGCGATCTGGCGCGTGAAGCGCTGTTCTGGCACGTCCAGCGTGCGCTAAGCGACAGCAAAGCGCAGGGCGTACAGGTTGGTTTTGACTGTCGTGTGCTCTATCAGCGTGCGCAATGCTCCATCAACCTGGATGCGCGCAATGAATCGCTGGCGCAGAACATGACGCTGGTGGCGCGCGAACTGGCGACGGTGCGTGATAAAGGCTTACCGCAGGAGGAGTTTGATGCGCTGATGGCGCAGAAACTGCTGGAGCTGAACAAGCTGTTCACCACCTACGCCCGCACCGATACCGATGTGCTGATGAGCCAGCGTCTGCGTTCACAGCAGAACTCGGTGGTGGATATCGCCCCGGAACAGTATCAGAAACTGCGGCAGGCGTTTCTCGCCGGTCTGACCCGCGAGCAGCTGAATCAGGAACTGCGTCAGCAGCTTAGCCAGGAACTGATGATGGTGCTGATTCAGCCGGAAGGGGAAGCCGAAACCAACGTGAAAAGCCTGCAGAGCAGCTGGGAGAAGGTGATGGCGCCGCCTGCGGCACCGGCGGCCGGCAACGATGCCAGCCAGCCGGATAACAGCGTCAGCGACATTCAGCCGCCCGCCGCGTAATCCCTCAGGTTTTTGCCCTGAGCCACTCGGTCACCAGCATCGGCCAGCTGGCAAGGGGCAAATCTGCCACGCCACGGATACCGAATCCGTGGCCACCCTTCTGATAGAAATGCACCTCTGCCGGGACGTTGTGCTCCCGTAATGCGCCGAAAAACGCCATGCTGTGGTTCACCGACACCGATTCGTCGTCGGCGGCGTGAATCAGCAGGGTTGGCGGCACCAGCGGGTGAACCCGGGTTTCCAGTGAATAGGCCTCAATCGTTTTTTGATCGGGCCATGCGCCGAGCAATCGGGTACGTGAACCTTCATGAGCAATGCCGTCACGCATGCTGATCACTGGATAGACCAGCACCATCGCATCGGGACGCGGCGAGAAGTTTTCTGCGCCATCCTGTACCGGATAGAGCTTTTCGGCAAAGCGGGTACCCAGGCTGGCGGCGACGTGTCCGCCGGCTGAAAAGCCCATCATCACGATGTATTTGCCGTTCAGGCCGCGCTGCGCACGTTCACGCAACACCCGTACTGCCCGCTGCGCATCGGCCAGCGGCGCATCCGGCCCCTCATGATGTCCATCATAAGGCAGCCTATAGGTCATTACCGCCAGGGTGTAGCCCATCGAGGTAAAGAAAGTGGCGAGCGCGCTCCCTTCACGATCGATCATCACGCGATGATAGCCACCGCCCGGCGCGACCAGCAGGGTAATACCGTTCGACTCCACCGGATGCCAGATCGCCATTTCCGGGCAACGTACGCCGGTGGCGGCGCGATCGTAAGGCTCATACTGTTTGGCCATATCGATAATTTGCGGCTGCGCGCGCGAATCGCTGGCGCCTGGCGCATCACCGTGCGGCCAGATATTAATAATTTCTGTGTGCATAACATGTCCTGATGCGAGGGATGTTTTAATTGTTTTGTTCGCGGCCGGAGAGCACAGCGTCCTGCTGTTGTTGATTAAAAGATGGTCTTTTTTCAGCCGGACGTCCATCCGAAAACGGTAAAAATGACCAGATTCGGACTATGCCTGGTGGCGACTTTTTTCCAGTAAGCGGCTAATTTTAAACAAGAATTTATAAGTCGTTCTGGAGGCGTTAAGGCGGCAGGATAGGCGATTAATGACGATTTATCCGCTTAAGGTAAATGTCCGGTATAGCCCGCTTTGTTAGCCGGAATTTACCGGATATTTCGCTGCGGGCTGTTAAGGGGCAATAATGGGTCGGGCAGGCTACGGGCGGTACTGATACGCCCTCGCCGGAGCCGTTTAGTCGGGCATCACCTCAGCGGGAATAATTGCGCCACGATGCTGAATCACGGTGCTGGCGGTGAGATGGCCCCGCTGCGCAGCGGCTTCGGCTGAAGCGCCGGTCAGGCGGCGGGCCAGATAACCGGCACTGAACGAGTCGCCGGCGGCCGTGGTATCAATCACCTTCTCCTTCGCCAGACGCACCGCCGGGACATCCGTCAGGGGGGCATCACGCACGGCGACCAGGCACGATTCTGCGCCGCGTTTAATCACAATTTCACTGGCTCCCGCCTGGCGAGTGCGGGCAATCACCGCCTCCAGCGGCTGTTCGCCCCACAGCAGATGCTCATCATCCAGCGTCAGAAAAGCGATATCGGTGCGGTTAAGCATGGCGCGGTAAGCCGCCTGCGCACTGGCCTGATCCGCCCATAAGCGCGGACGATAGTTATTATCAAAAATCACCTTACCGCCATTGGCCCGACAGCGGTCCAGCAACTGCATCAGCTTATCGCGGCTGGCCGGGGCCAGAATCGCCAGGCTGATGCCGCTCAGGTAGAGATAGTCGTAGTGCGCCAGCTGCTGACAGATCGCCTCTGACTGAGGGCTGTCGAGCCAGTAACGGGCTGCGGCATCGCTGCGCCAGTACCAGAAGGTGCGCTCGCCTTCAGCATCGGTTTCAATCACATACAGGCCGGGCATCTTGTTGTCGAGGCGCTGGATCAGATCGGTATTGACCTTCTCCTGCTGCCAGGCGGCGATCATCTGATCGCTGAAGGAGTCGACGCCGAGTGCAGTAACGTAATCGACCCGAAGCTGATCCTGATTCACCTGGCGAGCGAGGTAGACCGCAGTATTCAGCGTATCGCCGCCAAAGCCGCGTTTAATGTTCTCACCCTTTTCGGACAGCTCAATCATGCATTCACCAATAATGGCAATTTTTTTCTGCGTCATGGTTTTAGACCTGTAGTGAAATATCGCCTTAGTCTCGCGTCTGGTATGGCAGACGTCAATGCTTTTAAAACGGTGTTTTAATTTAACTTAAGGTGACGAATAGCGGCGATCGCGCTGATAAAGAGGGCTATTTTCGGCTTGTTTTGGCGATAGTGTCCCGCTAAAGGTTGTTAAACTCCCCGCTTTGATGTGGCCGGACATTTCATCAAGCGATCACAGGCATGGTCGATAATCGCCGCTGAGTCGCCAATTTTGAGCGCTCATTACCAACCAGGAAAACATCATGGTGATGGAGAGTATTAGTCAATGGCTACCTTCTTCAACTGACCTCAACTCCCAACCGGAAACGCCGCATTTCTGGCACCAATGCCAACGATTTTATCGCTTCCAGCCGATTTATCAGGTGACGGGGCGGTTGCTGGCAATCGAGTTGCTGACGGCCATTAGCCATCCGTCTGCACCGGAAGAAACCCTGTCGCCGGAAGCCTATTTTGCCGGGCTTGAGATTGCGCAGCGACTGCATGTGGTACAGGAACAACTCGAACTGTTAACGCAGTGGGCTGCTTTCTTTGAGCAGAATGCGGTGGTCGCCTCGGTCAACATTGATGGGCCGTCGCTGTTATCTATTCAGCATCATCCGGCGATCCGCAGCTTGATTGTTCGCCTGCCCTGGGTTCGCTTTGAACTTACAGAACACCATGTCCTGCCACAGGAAGAGATGATCGCTCAGATGCCGGAGCTCGGGCCGCTGTGGCTGGATGACTTTGGCTCCGGCATGGCCAATTTTTCGGCGCTGACCGAACTGAGATATGACTACATCAAACTGTCGCGCGAGCTGTTTATCCTGCTGCGCAATTCCGATGAAGGACGCAGCCTGTTTTCGATGCTGCTGGCGCTAATCAACCGCTACTGTAACGGGGTGATCGTCGAAGGAGTAGAAACCGACGATGAGTGGCAGCAGGTCAGAAGTTCGCCCGCTATTGCCGCGCAGGGCTATTTCTTTTCGCGTCCGCTCCCATTTTCTGAGTTGAATCATCTCACTATCCAGCTTCCCTGATCCCGTTGCCCACGGTCTCGACTATCTTTAACGGAGACCGTGAAAGTGCAAGGAGAAAGCGCAATGTCGCGTACCGGGAAAATAGTCAGTTGGGTTGCAGGAATTCTGTTGTTGTTAATCGTGATCATCATCGTGGTGATCGCCACCTTTGACTGGAACCGACTGAAACCCACCATCAATAAGAAAGTCACGACCGAACTCAATCGTCCGTTTGCGATACGCGGCGATCTGGGCGTCGACTGGGCGCGCAATCCGCAAGAGCAAGGCTGGCGGCGCTGGGTGCCATGGCCGCAGGTGCATGCGGAAGATATCATGCTGGGCAATCCGCCCGATATTCCTGACCTGACCATGGTGCATCTGCAGCGGATCGATGCCACGCTGGCTCCGCTGGCGTTACTGCATAAAGAGCTGTTCATCCCGTGGATTAAATTGCAGCGGCCCGATGCGCGGCTGGTTCAGACCGCGGATAAGAAAAATAACTGGACCTTCAATCTCGCCAACAGCGACAGCAACGATCAGCAGGCGGCACCTTCAGCCTGGTCGTTCCGCCTCGATAACATCCTGTTCGATCAGGGCCAGATTCGCTATCGCGACGCGATTAACCACGCCGATGTAACGGTACAGGTTAATCCGTTGGGTAAACCTGTACCGTATGGTCAGATCGCTGGCGGTGACGATAAGCAGCAGGGCGCAGGCGATTTTGTCTTCGGCTGGCAGGCGCGCGGAACCTATAACGACGAGAAACTGAACGGTGAAGGCAAGATTGGCGGAATGCTGTCGCTGCGCAGCCAGACGACGCCGTTCCCGGTGCAGGCTGATATCCGCAACGGCACCACGCGCGTGCAGGTGACCGGCGGGGTGAAAGACCCAATGAATCTCGGCGGGCTGGATGTGCGTCTGCGCTTCTCTGGCGACACGCTGGCGAATCTGTATGGGCTGACCGGCGTGCTGTTGCCTGACACGCCGCCGTACGAAACCGATGGCCACCTGATCGCGAAATTCAGCGACGATAAGGGCGCGATCTACCACTATCAGAAATTTAACGGCCATATTGGCGACAGTGATATTCATGGTTCGCTGACCTACAGCCAGGGCAAACCGCGCCCCCGGCTGAGCGGTGAGCTGACCTCAGACCAACTGCGGATGGCCGATCTGGGGCCGCTGATTGGGGTCGATTCCGGTAAAGGCAGCGACAAAACCGCACAGGCAAAATCGCGGCGGGGTGAGAAATCGAGCCAGCCAGCCGATCGGATATTGCCACACGATCGGTTCGACACTAAAAACTGGGACGTGATGGATGCCGACGTTAAGTTCAGCGGGAAACGCATTGAACACAGCAATTCGCTGCCGCTGAGCGATCTTTATACCCATCTGCAGCTGAAGGATGGCGATCTGCTGCTTGATCCCCTGCGTTTTGGTATGGCGGGCGGCACCCTCAACAGCACTATCCGGCTGGAAGGCGATCGCACGCCGATGCGCGGCCGGGCTGACATTCATGCGCGTAAACTGCGCCTGCGTCAGCTGTTCCCGAATGTTCAGGCGATGCAAAACAGTCTCGGCCAGCTAAACGGCGATGCCAGCTTCACCGGCACCGGTAACTCGGTAGCCGATCTGCTGGCGACCAGTAACGGTCAGCTGAAGCTGCTGATGAACGACGGCGTGATCAGCCGTAGCCTGATGGAGATTGCCGGACTGAACGTCGGCAACTACGTGGTGGGCAAGCTATTTGGCGACGATCAGGTACGGATTAACTGCGCCGCTACCGATATCAAACTGCAAAACGGTCTGGCGACGCCAAACCTGTTTGTGTTTGATACCGAAAATGCGGTGATTAACGTCACCGGTAACGCCAACTTTGCCACCGAGCGGATGGATCTTTCGGTCAATCCGGAGAGTAAAGGGGTGCGTATCATCACGCTGCGTTCACCGCTCTATGTGCGCGGCACCTTTAAAAATCCGGATGCCGGCGTGAAAGCCGGTCCGCTGCTGGCCCGTGGCGCAGCAGCAGTGGCGCTGGGCACCGTTGTCGGCCCGGCTGCGGCATTGCTGGCACTGATTTCGCCGAGTGATAACGATGATAACCAGTGCAGCACCGTATTGCAGCAGATGAAGCAGCAGAAGTAATCAGCTGCGGTAGAGCACTTTGATAATGTGATAACCAAAGCCGGTCTTTACCGGCCCGTAAGGTGTTAACAGCGGGCAGGTAAAGACCGCTTTATCAAAGGCTGGCACCATCTGCCCCTGACGAAATTCCCCCAAATCACCGCCATTGCGGCCGGAAGGACAGGTTGAGTGCTTCTTTGCCAGCTGCTGAAAATTGCCACCCTTAGCCAGTTTCGCCAGAATCTCTTTTGCCAGCGCTTCCTCTTTCACCAGGATGTGTAAAGCCGCCGCGGTTTTCGCCATGTTGCTATCTCGGTTGTGTATAATTGCCGCCCAGTATAAACCCCTTTCTTTTGATTCAACTGAGCGATTTTTCCTATGCGTTTAAACCCCAGCCAACAACGCGCCGTCGAATTTGTTACCGGTCCCTGTCTGGTGCTGGCGGGCGCGGGATCGGGCAAAACCCGCGTAATCACCAATAAAATCGCCCATCTGATTCGCGAGTGCGGCTACCAGGCACGCCATATCGCGGCGGTCACCTTCACCAATAAAGCGTCGCGAGAGATGAAAGAGCGCGTAGCGCAGACGCTGGGTCGCAAAGAGGCGCGCGGCCTGATGATCTCGACCTTCCATACGCTGGGGCTGGAGATTATCAAGCGTGAAACCGCGGCGCTGGGCATGAAGTCCAACTTTTCGCTGTTTGACGACCAGGATCAGCTTGGCCTGCTGAAAGAGCTGACCAAAGAGTGGCTGGAAGAGGATAAGACCCTGCTGCAACAGCTGATCTCTACCGTTTCAAACTGGAAAAACGATCTGGTCGATCCTCCCCGGGCGGCCGCACTGGCACAATCGGAGCGCGATAAAATCTTCGCGCACTGCTATGCGCTTTATGACCAGCATCTTAAAGCCTGTAACGTGCTGGATTTTGACGATCTGATCCTGCTGCCGACGCTGCTGTTGCAGCGTAATCAGGAGGTGCGTGAACGCTGGCAACAGCGCATCCGCTATCTGCTGGTGGATGAATATCAGGATACCAACACCAGCCAGTATGAACTGGTTAAGCTGCTGGTTGGCGCGCGGGCGCGCTTTACCGTGGTGGGCGATGACGATCAGTCGATCTACTCGTGGCGCGGGGCGCGACCCCAAAACCTGGTGCTGCTGAAAGAGGATTTCCCCGCGCTGGAAGTGGTGAAACTGGAGCAGAATTACCGCTCCTCCCAGCGCATCCTGAAAGCCGCGAATATCCTGATCGCCAATAATCCACACGTGTTCGAGAAGCGCTTATTCTCAGAACTGGGCCAGGGCAGCGAGTTGAAAGTGGTGACTGCCAACAGTGAAGAGCACGAAGCGGAGCGGGTCACGGGTGAACTGATCGCCCATCACTTTATCAACAAGACGCAGTACAAAGACTACGCGATTCTCTACCGCGGCAACCATCAGTCACGGGTGTTTGAAAAGTTTCTGATGCAGAACCGTATTCCCTATCGCATTTCTGGCGGCACCTCGTTCTTTTCCCGCCCGGAAATCAAGGATCTGCTGGCTTATTTGCGCGTTCTGACCAATCCCGACGATGACAGCGCCTTTTTGCGCATCGTGAATACGCCGCGCCGCGAGATTGGCCCGGCGACGCTGCAAAAACTGGGCGAATGGGCCAACCTGCGCAATAAGAGTCTGTTTAATGCCAGCTTTGATGTCGGGCTGGGACAGACGCTGGGCGGGCGCGGGCTGGAACATCTGCAACGCTTCACCCACTGGCTGCATGAGATTATCCAGCTGACCGAACGCGAGCCGGTCAATGCCGTGCGCGACCTGATTCGCGGCATCGATTACGAAAGCTGGCTGTTTGAAACCTCGGGCAGTCCGAAAGCGGCAGAAATGCGGATGAAGAACGTCAATACGCTGTTTCAGTGGATGACGGAGATGCTGGAAGGCAGCGATCTGGATGAGCCGATGACTCTGGCGCAGGTGGTAACGCGCTTTACCCTGCGCGACATGATGGAGCGTGGGGAAAGCGACGAAGAGCTTGATCAGGTGCAGCTGATGACGCTACACGCCTCTAAAGGACTGGAGTTTCCTTATGTGTTTCTGGTGGGAATGGAGGAGGGACTGTTGCCGCATCAGAGCAGCATTGATGAGAACAACATCGAAGAGGAGCGTCGTCTCGCCTACGTCGGCATAACGCGGGCGCAGAAGGAGCTGACCTTTACCTTATGTCGCGAACGTCGGCAATATGGCGAGTTAGTGCGGCCGGAACCGAGTCGTTTTCTGCTGGAGCTGCCGCAGGACGATCTGCAGTGGGAAACGGAGCGCAAAGTGGTCAGTGCTGAAGAGCGGATGAAAACCGGGCAGAGCCGCGTGGCGGGCCTGAGAGCGATGCTGGATAAGGCGAAGAAAGCCTAAACTCGAGGCTACAGCGCTGAGGCGACGGCGGTTCGCCTCACGCTGACTTCACGCCCGTCGATTACGACAGGGTCAATAACCAGTGCACATAGGACTGATAATGGCTCTCCTGCTCCAGCAGCTCGGTGCGCAGCGGATGCGCCTCCAGCCAGCCGGCCGGCAAGGTCAGATGCAGCGCATCATCGTCGGCCTGCAGCCGGACTGCGGGCAGGGTATCGTCGCGACGGCGACTGGAGAAGATGATTGCCAGACGCAGCAGACGACACATCCGTTCCGCCAGCCGCGGCGGTAAGGCATTTTGCTGCGTCAGCAGCGCCAGGTCGATACTGCCGCTCTGGTTTTGCAGCAGACAGGCCAGCAACTTTTTCTGCGCCGGAGTAAAGCCGGGCAGATCGAGGTGACGAACCAGGTAAGCCGCGTGCTGCGGCGCATGACGGAAGTCGACGCTCAGGCCAATTTCATGAATAGCGCAGGCGCTGAGCAGCAGCTCACGACAGCGCTGATCCAGTTTCCACAGCGTACAGACCTGACGGAAAAAACTTTCTGCCAACTGACGGACCCGATCGGCTTGCTCAACATCAATGCTAAAACGACGCTGCACGTTCTGTAGCGTGCGGGTGCGGATATCGCGATCGATTGGCAGATGCAGCATGCCGTAAACCAGTCCTTCACGCAGCGCGCCGCCCGCCAGCGTCATGCTATCAATACTCAGTTCCTGGAAGATGGCGATCAGAATCGACAGGCCGCTGGGAAACACCAGCGCCCGTTCCAGCGTCAGCCCTTCAATTTCCAGCTCTTCCAGCTTGCCGCACTGAATGGCACGTTGCTTCAGCTGCTGCAGTTTATTCAGGGTGATGCGCTCATCCATGCCCTGCGCCACCATGATCTCCTGCAGCGCCTGTACCGTGCCCGAGGCGCCGACGCAGGCTTGCCAGCCCTGTTGACGCAGTTGCGCGGCAATCGGGTGGATCATTTCACGTGCCGCCTGTTCAGCCTGGTCAAAGTTTTCCTTCGCCAGATGCCGATCGCTGAAAAAGCGTTCCAGCCAGGTGACGCAGCCCATCGACAGGCTGAACAACACCGTGGCGTGCGAGCCATCACCGGTCGCCAGTTCAGTGCTGCCGCCGCCGATATCGACCACCAGACGCTGATCGGAACCGCCGGTGGTGTGCGCCACGCCCTGATAAATCAGGCGCGCCTCTTCTTCACCGCTGATCACGTTGATGGTACAGCCGAGAATCTGTTGCGCCGTATCGAGAAATTCCTGCGCATTCGCTGCCAGACGCAGCGTGGCGGTCGCCACCACGCGGATCTGATCGAGAGGGATGTCCTGCAGTTGTTCAGAGAACAGTTTGAGGCATTGCCAGCCGCGCGACATCGCCTCAGCTGACAAATGGTTGCTTTTATCCAGACCGGCCGCAAGGCGTACCTTGCGCTTAATTTTCGCGATGGTCTGAATACTGCCAGACACCTCGCGCACCACCAACATATGAAAGCTGTTAGAACCTAAATCAATCGCAGCATAAAGTGACGATGCGCTTAGCATGGTGAGCTTAACCCGAACGTTTACGGTTGTTGTTGCGTGGTGCACCGCGACGATTGGCGTTATTTCCTCCGCGACGCGGACCGTTACCGGTGCGGCTACGCGCCAGGCGTTTAGGCGGCGGCAGATCGGTCAGTAATGCATCACTGTTGTACTTGCTGACCGGAATGCTGTGACCAATGTACTCTTCAATCGCAGGCAGGTTCAGTGCGTACTCTTCACAGGCCAGGCTGATAGAATGTCCGCTGGCACCTGCGCGACCCGTACGACCGATACGGTGAACGTAATCTTCGCAATCGTCCGGCAGATCGTAGTTAAACACGTGGGTAACGGCAGGAATATGCAGACCACGGGCGGCAACGTCAGTGGCAACCAGAATATCCACATCCCCTTTGGTGAAGTCGTCAAGAATGCGCAGGCGCTTCTTCTGAGCGACATCGCCGGTCAGCAGGCCGACACGGTGACCATCCGCAGCCAGATGGCCCCAGATATCTTCGCAACGGTGCTTGGTGTTGGCGAACACAATGGCACGATCCGGCCATTCTTCTTCCAGCAGGGTTTGCAGCAGGCGCATTTTCTCTTCGTTAGACGGATAGAAAAGCTCTTCCTGAATGCGGTGGCCGGTTTTCTGTTCCGGTTCCACTTCGACATATTCAGCACTGTTCATGTGCTCAAACGCCAGTTCACGCACCCGATAAGAGAGGGTGGCGGAGAACAGCATGCTGAGTCGCTGGGTTGCCGCAGGCATCCGGCGGAACAACCAGCGAATGTCTTTAATAAAGCCGAGATCGAACATGCGGTCGGCTTCGTCCAGCACCATCACCTGAATGGCACCGAGGTTAACGTGGTTTTGCTTCGCGTAATCAATCAGACGGCCGGTCGTCCCGACCAGAATGTCGACGCCTTGCTCCAGCACTTTCAGCTGTTTATCGTAGCCATCACCGCCGTAAGCGAGACCCAGCTTCAGGCCCGTTGAGGTGGTTAGCGGTTCTGCATCGGCATGAATTTGCACCGCAAGTTCACGCGTTGGCGCGAGAATTAATGCCCGCGGCTGGTTAACCTGACGACCTTCAGCCGCAGGATGAGAGAGAAGATGATGAAACGTTGACGTCAGAAACGCCATCGTTTTGCCGGTACCGGTTTGCGCCTGGCCTGCAACATCACGCCCGGAAAGCGTAAAGGGCAGAGCTAACGCCTGAATCGGCGTGCAGTATTGAAAGCCTTTACTATCAAGGGCTTCAACCACTTTTGGGTGCAGGGCGAAGTCGGAAAACTTCTGTTCAGTTAAGTGTGTTTTGCTCATAGTGTGGTAGAATATCAGCTTACTATCGCTTTACGAAAGCGTATCCGATGAAATAAAGTCAACCTACATTGGTTTATATTACGCCAATTCGCCAGGCATAATCTTGTGGAGTAAAACATGAGCAGCGATAAAATCGTTCATCTGACTGATGACAGTTTCGACACCGACGTGCTGAAGGCCGACGGCGTTACACTGGTAGATTTCTGGGCTGAATGGTGTGGTCCTTGCAAAATGATCGCCCCAATCCTTGATGAAGTTGCAGAAGAGTATGATGGCAAACTGACCATCGCTAAGCTGAATATTGATGATAACCCAGGCACGGCACCGAAATACGGCATTCGTGGTATCCCGACGCTGCTGCTGTTTAAAAATGGTGAAGTCGCCGCGACCAAAGTGGGCGCGCTGTCTAAAGGCCAGCTGAAAGAGTTCCTGAACGCCAACCTGGCGTAATTCAGGGCTGAACGTTCGGCAGTGGTGAATTTATCTCCTGCTGCTGGACGTTCGCTTTTAGGCGTGCTAAGTTACCAATACTGCATTACGAACTTACCTTGTAGTTAGCATCTAAAGTTTTCCCTTGTTAAACCCTGTCGCACTGTACCTTATAAAGGTAGAACGGTTTAGCAATCTGACGGTTAGCTCCAACTCTGGCATCGCAATCGACCGTCTCCTCGCTTCCAGGTCGCCAACCCAGACGATGATCGTCGAGAAGAGTCGAAAAGAGCCATTAACGGCATGGATTAATTGCCATACCATTCACGACAAACATTTCGAGTATTACCCCGAGTTTAAGAACCCATCACTATGAATCTTACCGAATTAAAGAATACGCCGGTTGCTGAGCTGATTACTCTCGGCGAAAATATGGGGCTGGAAAATCAGGCTCGCATGCGCAAGCAGGACATCATCTTCTCCATCCTGAAGCAGCACGCGAAAAGCGGCGAAGACATCTTCGGTGATGGCGTGCTGGAGATACTGCAGGATGGATTTGGATTCCTCCGTTCCGGAGACAGCTCCTACCTCGCCGGTCCTGATGATATCTACGTTTCCCCTAGCCAAATCCGCCGCTTCAACCTCCGCACAGGTGACACCATCTCTGGCAAAATTCGTCCCCCAAAAGAGGGTGAACGTTATTTTGCGCTGCTGAAAGTTAATGAAGTTAACTACGACAAGCCGGAAAACGCGCGTAATAAGATTCTGTTCGAAAACCTCACGCCGCTGCACGCGAATAAACGTCTGCGTATGGAGCGGGGTAATGGCTCAACGGAAGATTTGACGGCGCGCGTACTGGATCTGGCTTCACCGATCGGTCGTGGTCAGCGTGGTCTGATCGTAGCACCGCCGAAAGCCGGTAAAACCATGCTGCTGCAGAACATTGCGCAGAGCCTGGCGTATAACTACCCGGATTGCACCCTGATGGTGCTGCTGATCGACGAACGTCCGGAAGAAGTCACCGAGATGCAGCGTCTGGTCAAAGGTGAAGTTATCGCTTCTACCTTCGATGAGCCCGCTTCGCGCCACGTTCAGGTCGCTGAAATGGTGATCGAAAAGGCCAAGCGTCTGGTTGAACACAAAAAAGACGTGATCATCCTGCTCGACTCCATCACCCGTCTGGCGCGTGCTTACAACACCGTGGTTCCGGCATCAGGTAAAGTCCTGACCGGTGGTGTTGATGCCAACGCCCTGCACCGTCCGAAGCGTTTCTTCGGTGCGGCACGTAACGTGGAAGAGGGCGGCAGCCTGACCATCATCGCGACCGCGCTGGTAGACACCGGTTCGAAGATGGATGAGGTGATTTACGAAGAGTTTAAAGGTACCGGTAACATGGAACTGCATCTCTCACGTAAAATCGCAGAAAAACGCGTCTTCCCGGCGATTGATTACAATCGTTCTGGTACCCGTAAAGAAGAGCTGCTCACTTCTCAGGAAGAGCTGCAGAAGATGTGGATCCTGCGTAAGATTATTCACCCAATGGGCGAGATCGACGCGATGGAGTTCCTCATCAACAAGTTGGCGATGACCAAAACCAACGACGAATTCTTCGATATGATGAAGCGTTCCTAATCCGATACTGTAAAGCCGAACCACAGATTCGGCTTTTTTAGCTTAAATGCGCAGAAAATCGACCTTACGCCACGTCTCAACGTGGCGTTTTTCATTTGTGAGCTATAGGATTGAACACTGACAGGAGCATTTATAATGACTGTGGTAGTGGTGACGAATTAATGACCGTTCGTGCATCTCTTTATGCAGAATTCGGAATCCGACGCAGCGATAAACGCACTTTTTCGCGTATTGTTGCCCGGGATGTTAGCTGAGAGCGTTTAACGTGAATTTACTCACTATGAGTACTGAGCTTGGTTTAATTTTTCTCTTTTCCCTGGCTTTCCTCTTTTTTGCTCGAAAAGCAGCTAAAAAAATTGGTTTAGTTGATAAGCCTAACTCACGTAAACGCCATCATGGCGCGATTCCGTTGGTGGGCGGCATTTCTGTGTTCGCAGGTATCTGCTTCACCTTCGCAATAACCAATTATTATCTGCCGCATGCGCTGCTCTATCTGGGGTGTGCCGGGGTACTGGTGCTGGTTGGCGCGCTGGACGATCGTTTCGATATCAGCGTGAAAATCCGTGCCGTGGTACAGGCGCTCGTCGCCGTTGTGATGATGGTCGGTGCCAAACTTTATCTGCTCAGCCTCGGCTTTATTGTCGGTCCGTTTGAACTAATCGTCGGGCCGTTTGGCTACGTGCTGACGCTGTTTGCCGTCTGGGCGGCGATTAACGCCTTTAATATGGTCGACGGGATTGACGGCCTGCTGGGCGGACTCTCCTCAGTGACCTTCGCGGCGATGGGCATCATCCTCTACTTTGATGGCCAGACCAGCCTCGCCATGTGGTGCTTTGCGATGATCGCCGCCACGCTGCCCTACATTCTGCTTAACCTCGGCTTCCTCGGACGTCGCTTCAAAGTCTTTATGGGCGATGCGGGCAGCACGATGATCGGCTTCACCATCATCTGGATTCTGCTGGAAACCACGCAGGGCCTGAGCCATCCGATTACGCCGGTGACCGCGCTGTGGCTGATTGCCATTCCATTAATGGACATGGTGGCGATTATGTATCGCCGTCTGCGCAAAGGCATGAGCCCGTTCTCTGCCGACCGCCAGCATATCCATCATCTGATCATGCGCGCCGGTTTTAGCTCGCGTCAGGCCTTTGTCCTGATTACCGTTGCTGCCGCGATCCTCGCCGGTATTGGCGTTTTAGGCGAATACCTGGCGTTCATCCCCGAATGGGTGATGCTGCTGCTGTTCCTGGTGGCCTTTATGGTTTACGGCTACTGCCTGAAGCATGCGTGGCGCGTGGCGCGACGTGTCCGGCGGATCAAACGCCGTCTGAGCCATTACCGCGACGCCAAAAAAAACTTACCCCGCTAAGCGCTGATAAAGGATAACGCTGCCATGCCTGCTGACATTGTGGACAACGAACTGGATATTCGCGGCTTATGTTGCCGTTTATGGCGTGGCAAGCGCTGGATTGTCGGGCTGGCGTTGCTGTTTGCGCTGGTCGCCTGGCTGGCGACGCTGCTGATGAAACAGGTCTGGAGCACCACGGCGGTCACCGATCGCCCGACGGTGAACATGCTCGGATCTTACTATGCGCAGCAGCAGTTCCTCGCCAATCTGGATGTGCGCAACAATGCCCTGACCCTGGCCGCCCCGTCACCCACGGTGATGGATGAGGTCTATCAGGAATTCACCATGCAGCTTGCCTCATGGGATACACGCCGCGAGTTCTGGCAACAAACTGATTATTACAAAAGCCGAAAAACCGGTAATGCGCACAACGACGCTGCGCTGCTTGACGATATGATCAGCAATATTCTGTTTACGCCTGCTGATGCGGCGCACAACCTGCCGGATAACGTGCGGCTTAAAGCGGAAACCGCCGGCGATGCGAATAATCTGCTGCGTCAGTACATTGCCTATGCCAGCGAGCGTGCAGCCCGTCATCTGAACGAAGAATTCAAAGGGGCCTGGCAGGCGCGCACGGCACAGCTTCAGGCGCAGGTTAACCGGCAGGAAGATGTGGCCAACGCGGTGTTTCAGCGTCAGCAACACCGGCTGGAGCAGGCACTGAAGATTGCCAGCCAGCAGGGTATTAATGAAAAGCAGGCGCGCGAAGCTGGTGAAAACCTGGCGGACAGCGACCTGTTTCTGCTGGGCAAGCCAGTTTTACAAGGGCAGCTCGAGACCCTGCGCGCTACCGGCCCGAACTTCGATATAAGCTATGATCAGAACAGAGCCATGCTGACCACGCTGGTCGCCGGCCCGACGCTGAACAGTAAATTCCAGACTTACCGCTACCTGCGTACCCCCGAAGAACCGGTGTCGCGTGATAGTCCACGCCGCCTGTTCATGATGATTATGTGGGGTGCCGTAGGGGCATTGGTTGGGGCTGGTGTGGCGCTGGCACGTCGTCCGCGTCTGATGTCAGACCAGCGTCATTGAGAGAAACAGTGTGAAAGTTCTGACAGTATTTGGTACCCGTCCCGAAGCGATTAAGATGGCGCCCCTGGTGCAGGCCCTGGCGCAGGATCCGGCGTTTGAATCGCGTCTGTGCGTCACGGCACAGCATCGTGAAATGCTCGATCAGGTGCTGCGCCTGTTTCAGCTGCAGCCGGACTATGACCTTAATATTATGCGTCCTGAGCAGGGGCTGACCGAGATCACCTGCCGCATTTTAGAGGGCATGAAAACCGTGTTGCTCGACTTCAGACCAGATATCGTGCTGGTTCATGGCGACACGACCACCACCTTAGCGGCCAGCCTGGCGGCGTTTTATCAGCAAATCCCGGTCGGCCATGTTGAAGCCGGACTGCGCACCGGTGATCTCGCTTCACCGTGGCCGGAAGAGGGGAACCGCAAACTCACCGGTCATCTCGCCCGTCTCCATTTCACCCCCACCTCGCGCTCGCGCCAGAACCTGTTGCAGGAAAATCTGCCGGATGCGCGCATCGTGGTGACCGGCAATACGGTGATTGATGCGCTGCTGTGGGTGCGCGATCGGGTGCTGGATGACTGCAATCTGAATGCCCAGCTGGCGGCGCGCTATCCGTTTCTCGACGCCAGCAAGAAACTGGTGTTGGTGACCGGCCATCGGCGTGAAAGCTTCGGTGACGGTTTCGAGCGGATCTGTAGCGCGCTGGCGCAGATTGCGCGTCAGCATCCGGAGGCGCAAATCGTCTATCCGGTGCACCTTAATCCCAACGTCAGCGAGCCGGTTAACCGCATACTCAGCGGCGTTGAAAATATCATTCTGATCGAGCCCCAGGAGTATCTGCCTTTTGTCTGGCTGATGAACCGTGCCTGGCTGATTCTCACCGATTCGGGTGGCATTCAGGAGGAAGCGCCGTCGCTGGGCAAACCGGTGCTGGTAATGCGCGATACCACAGAACGGCCCGAAGCGGTCGATGCGGGTACGGTTAAACTGGTAGGGACGGATATCGACAGAATCGTCGCGGAGGTCAGCACCTTGCTGACGGATGACAATGCCTGGCAGGCGATGAGCCATGCCCATAACCCGTATGGCGATGGCAAAGCCTGTGGCCGTATTTTGCAAGCCTTAAAAGATAACCGAGCCGACTTATGAGTTTTGAAACCATTTCCGTGATTGGACTGGGATACATTGGGCTGCCAACGGCAGCCGTTTTTGCCTCAAAGGGAAAAAAAGTAGTGGGTGTGGATATCAACGCCCGGGCGGTTGAAACCATCAATCGCGGTGCGATTCATATCGTGGAACCCGATTTAGACCAGGTGGTGCATGCCGCCGTCACGCGCGGCGATCTGCGGGCGACAACCCAGCCGGAAGCCGCCGATGCGTTTCTTATCGCCGTGCCGACGCCTTTTCAGGCAGAGCATCAGCCCGATCTGCGCTTCGTCCAGGCTGCAGCAGAGTCGATCGCACCGGTGCTGAAGCCGGGCGATTTAGTGATTCTTGAATCAACCTCGCCGGTTGGCACCACCGAGCAGATGGCTGACTGGCTGGCCGCAGCGCGTCCCGATTTGCGTTTCCCGCAGCACGGTGAAACGCCCGATATTTATATCGCCTACTGTCCGGAGCGGGTGCTGCCAGGCAAGGTGATGGTGGAACTGATTAATAACGATCGGGTAATTGGCGGCATGACGCCAGCCTGCTCGGCCCGCGCCAGTGAACTCTATCGGCTGTTTTTAAAAGGTGAATGCGTGGAAACCAACGCCCGCACCGCTGAGATGTGCAAGCTGACCGAAAACAGCTTCCGTGACGTTAATATCGCCTTTGCGAATGAGCTGTCGCTGATTTGCGCCGATCAGGGGATTAACGTCTGGGAACTGATTGCGCTGGCGAATCGCCATCCGCGCGTCAACATCCTGCAGCCCGGACCGGGCGTCGGCGGTCACTGCATCGCTGTCGATCCGTGGTTCATCGTGGCGCAGAATCCTGAGCTGGCGCGCCTGATCCGCACGGCGCGTGAGGTTAATGACGCTAAGCCGCAATGGGTACTGGATCAGGTCAAAACGGCAGTAGCGGACAGCCTGACGCAGACCGGTAAGCGTGCTACTGAGTTGACCATTGCCTGCTTTGGACTGGCCTTCAAGCCGGACATTGATGATCTGCGCGAAAGCCCGGCGATGGGTGTCGCCCGACTGATTGCTGACTGGCACAGCGGCAGCACCTGGGTGGTTGAACCGCACATCGACCAGATTCCTGCGGCCCTCAGGGATAAAGCCACGCTGGTCTCCAGTGAGCAGGCGCTGGCGCAGGCCGATATCCTGGTGATGCTGGTGGATCATCGCGCCTTCCGCGCAGTGGATGCCGCCGGGGTGCGCCAGCAGTGGGTGGTCGATACCAAAGGCGTCTGGCGATGAAACGTTTTCTGATCACTGGCGGTGCTGGCTTTATCGGATCGGCGCTGGTTCGTTTTCTGATTGCCGAAACGGACCACCAGGTGGTGGTGGTCGACAAACTCAGCTATGCCGGCAATCTTGCTTCGCTGAGCAGCGTCGCCGATTCGCCACGCTTTATCTTTGAGCAGGCTGATATTTGCGACCGGCCGGCGCTCGATCAGATTTTCGCCCGTCATCAACCCGACTGCGTGATGCATCTTGCTGCGGAAAGTCATGTAGATCGCTCTATTGACGGACCGATGGCCTTTATCGAAACCAACATTGTCGGGACTTACCAGCTGCTGGAAGCGGCGCGTTTTTACTGGCAGGCGCTGGATGTCGCGCGCAAAGCCGCCTTTATCTTTCACCACATCTCCACCGATGAGGTGTTCGGCGATCTGCATAGCAGTCAGGAATACTTTACCGAAACTACCCCTTACGCGCCGAGCAGCCCTTACTCTGCCAGTAAAGCCAGCAGCGACCATTTAGTCCGGGCCTGGCTGCGAACCTACGGTTTACCTACGCTGGTCACCAACTGTTCAAACAATTACGGTCCGTGCCACTTCCCGGAAAAACTGATCCCACTGACCATCATCAACGCCCTGGCGGGCAAAGCGTTGCCGGTGTACGGCAACGGACAACAGATCCGTGACTGGCTCTATGTCGAAGATCATGCCCGCGCGCTGTACCAGGTTGTCAGTCATGGCAAGCCTGGCGAGACGTACAATATTGGCGGCCATAATGAGCGGCGCAATATTGAGGTGGTGGAAACCGTATGCAGCCTGCTGGAAGAGCTGGCTGCAGATCAAAAACCGCAGGGGCTGGCCCATTATCGTGACCTGATCACCTACGTAACCGACCGTCCCGGCCATGACCAGCGGTACGCCATTGATGCCAGCAAAATCGCGCGAGAACTGGGCTGGCTGCCGCAGGAAACGTTTGAAAGCGGCATGCGTAAAACGGTTGCCTGGTATCTGGCGAATCCCGACTGGTGGCAGGCCATTCTCGACGGGCGCTACCGTGGTGAGCGCCTCGGCTTATCGCAATAATCAGCGAAAGGAGCAGCGATGAAAGGCATCATTTTAGCCGGAGGATCGGGAACACGGTTACATCCCATCACCCGTGCAGTTTCTAAACAACTGCTGCCGGTCTATGACAAACCAATGATCTACTACCCGCTGTCAGTTCTGATGCTGGCGGGTATCCGCGATATTCTGCTGATTACCACGCCGGAAGATCGGGCGCAATTTGAGCGTCTGCTGGGCGACGGAGCGGAATTTGGTCTGCGGCTCAGTTATGCGGTTCAGCCCCGTCCGGACGGTCTGGCGCAGGCGTTTATCATCGGTGAATCTTTTATTGGCGACGATAATTGCTGCCTGGTTCTGGGCGACAATCTCTACTTCGGCCAGGGATTCAGTCCGAAGCTACGAAAAGTGGTAGAGCAGAACCGTGGCGCGACCGTGTTCGGTTATCAGGTGATGGATCCCGAACGCTTCGGTGTGGTGGAGTTTGATGATGACTTTAAAGCGATTTCTATTGAAGAGAAGCCAAAGCAGCCGAAGTCTCGCTGGGCGGTAACCGGCCTCTATTTCTATGATAATCAGGTGGTCGACTTCGCCAGACAGGTTAAGCCTTCGCCACGCGGTGAACTGGAAATCACCGCCATTAATCAGATGTATCTTGAGCGCGGTGAGCTGACTGTCGAACTGCTGGGACGCGGATTCGCATGGCTGGATACCGGTACCCATGACAGCCTGGTGGAAGCGAGCATGTTTGTGCAGACGGTTGAAAAACGTCAGGGCTTCAAGATTGCCTGTCTGGAAGAGATCGCCTGGCGTAACAGCTGGCTGAGCGATGACCAGCTACGTGCGGCAGGCGAAGCGCTGACCAAAACCGGCTACGGCCAATATCTGCTGGATCTGTTACATGCCCGTCCACGTCAATATTAATCCCCTTCGCTGGGAGAGTCAGTTCTTCGGTGTTGAGACCGTGCGGCTGGATCTTAACGGTGACACCGCCCTGGATGCAGCGCTGCAACATCCCTGCGCGCTGCTGCAGGTCAAAGTGCCCACCAGCCAGACCGCGCTGATTGATACGCTGCAGCAGCACCGGTTCCAGCTGGTGGAAGGCGAAGCGGATCTGACGCTGCCGATTAACCAGACCGAACGACAGGTCGGCATTCGCATTGCACGCGAGGCGCAAATTCCGGCCCTGCGCGAGGCGGCCTCACAGCTGTTCAGTCAGAGTCGCTTTCGTGCGCCGTGGTATGCGCCCGATGCCAGCGGGCGTTTCTACGCCCAGTGGATTGAAAACGCGGTGCATGGCACCTTTGATCATCAATGCCTGGTGGCTGCGGATGCGGCAGGCCAGCTACAGGGCTTCGTCTCGTTGCGTGAAGTGGACGGCGACGCTCGTATCGGTTTGCTGGCGGTGCTGCCTGACGCGCAGGGCCAGGGACTGGGCCAACGGCTGATGCTGGCGGCAGCGGACTGGGCGCGGGTGCGGCGACTGGCGCAGCTTCGGGTCGCCACTCAGCTCAGCAATCTCACGGCGATGCGCCTCTATTTACGCAGCGGTGCCCGCATCGACAGCACCGCCTACTGGTTCTACAGGAAAGGTCATGATTCCATTTAATGCACCCCCGGTTGTGGGCACGGAAATTGAGTACATGCAGTCGGCGATGAACAGCGGCAAGCTGTGCGGAGACGGCGGTTTTACCCGTCGCTGCCAGCAGTGGATGGAGCAGCGCTTTGGCAGTAAAAAAGTGCTGCTGACCCCCTCCTGCACCGCGTCGCTGGAGATGGCCGCGCTGTTGATCGATCTGCAGCCGGGCGATGAAGTGATCATGCCGAGCTACACCTTCGTCTCTACCGCCAACGCCTTTGTGCTGCGCGGCGCCCGCATCGTGTTTGTCGATGTGCGTCCCGACACCATGAATATCGACGAGACGCTGATTGAAGCCGCCATCACCGAAAGAACCCGCGCTATCGTGCCGGTGCACTACGCCGGCGTCGCCTGTGAAATGGACACCATAATGGCGCTGGCGGCGAAGCATAAGCTGTTTGTCATTGAAGATGCGGCGCAGGGCGTGATGTCACGCTACAAAGGCCGTGCGCTGGGCACTATAGGTCACATCGGTTGTTTCAGCTTCCATGAAACCAAGAACTACACCGCTGGTGGTGAAGGCGGGGCGACGTTAATTAACGATGCCAGCCTGGTTGAACGCGCCGAAATCATTCGCGAAAAAGGCACTAACCGCAGCCAGTTTTTCCGCGGTCAGGTGGATAAATATACCTGGCGCGATATGGGATCAAGCTACCTGATGGCCGATTTGCAGGCAGCCTATCTCTGGGCGCAGCTGGAAGCGGCTGAACGCATCAACCAGCAGCGGTTGCGCATCTGGCAGCGTTATCATGATGCGTTACAGCCGCTGGCGGAGCAGGGGCGAATCGCGCTGCCGGTGATCCCCGCCAGCTGTGAGCACAACGCGCATATGTTTTACATCAAACTGCGCGATCAGGACGACCGTCAGGCGTTGATTAACTGGATGAAAGAAGCCGAGATACTGACGGTATTCCACTACATTCCGCTACACAGTTCGCCGGCTGGCCAGCGTTTCTCGCAGTTTTTCGGCGACGACCGCTTCACCACCGTTGAGAGTGAACGCCTGCTGCGCCTGCCATTGTTCTATAACCTGTCGGATAACAACCAGAGCACGGTTATCAGCTCGCTGCTGAGCTTCTTTTCCTGATGTCACTGGCCAGAGCTTCAGTGTGGACCGCATCGTCCACGCTGGTAAAAATCGTTGCCGGACTGCTGGTGGTCAAACTGCTGGCGGTCAGCTTCGGGCCGGAGGGCGTCGGTCAGGCGGGTAACTTTCGTCAGCTGATTACCGTGCTGGGCGTGCTGGCGGGGGCCGGAATTTTCAACGGCGTCACCAGCTATGTGGCGCAGTATCAGCAGCAGCCCGAACGGTTACGGGCGCTGGTAGGTACCGCCTCAACCCTGGTGCTGGGCTTTTCCGGCATGCTGGCGCTGCTGTTCCTGCTGGCGGCAGGCCCGATCAGCAGCGCGCTGTTTGGTCACGATCGCTATCAGAACGTGATCCGCGTGGTGGCGTTTCTTCAGCTCGGTATCGCCTGGGCGAACTTTAGTCTGGCGCTGCTGAAAGGGTATCGTGATGCGCGCGGCAATGCGCTGGCGCTGATTCTCGGCAGCCTGATTGGCGTCGCCGGTTATCTGTTGTGCTGGTGGTTTGGTGGTTATCAGGGCGCACTGATCGGTCTGGCGCTGGTGCCGGCACTGTTGCTGGTGCCGGCAGTGGTGTTGCTGAAACGCCGCGTACCCTTGCCGCTCAGCTGGCTGCGTCCGCAATGGCAGCCCGAGCTGGCGCGTAATCTGGCTAAATATACCCTGATGGCGTTAATTACCACCGTGACGCTGCCGGTAGCCTGGGTAATGATGCGTAACCTGCTGGCGCAGCAGCAGGGCTGGGCGCAGGTCGGACTGTGGCAGGGCGTAACCAGCATCTCCGATGCCTATCTGCAATTTATCACCGCCACCTTCAGCGTCTGGCTGCTGCCGACGCTGGCGCGACTGGATAACAAACGCGATATTGCCCAGGAAATTGGCCGGGCTCTGCGCTTTGTGCTGCCGGCGGTAGCGGTGGCCAGTTTCGCGGTCTGGATCCTGCGGGATGTTGCCATCAGCCTGCTGTTTTCCGACGCGTTCCGTGGCATGCGCGATCTGTTTGTCTGGCAACTGTGCGGTGATGTTTTTAAAGTGGGAGCCTATGTTTTCGGATATCTGGTGATCGCCAAGGCCTCGCTGCGCTTTTATGTTCTGACTGAGATCAGCCAGTTTGTATTGCTGACGCTGTTCTCACGCTGGCTAATCCCGTTACAGGGCGCGACGGGTGCGGCGCAGGCCTACATGTTTACCTATATGGCTTACTTTGCCCTGTGTTGTGGCGCTTTTATGGTTTATTGCCGGAAAAAATGACTTTAATTCACGTTTTGGGATCGGATATTCCCCACCACAACCTCACGGTGCTGCGTTTCTTCAACGACATACTGAGCGTTGAACAGCCCACGGCCACGCCACGCCATTTTATGGTGGTGACGCAACAGCCTGAGAGCTTTTCGCCGTTTAGCGCCTTACAGATTGAGTGCTTTGCCAGTAAAAAAGCGCTGGCGCAGGCGGTATTGCAGCGCGCCAGGCAGCGTCAGCAACGCTTTTTCTGCCACGGCCAGTTCAATCCCTGGCTCTGGCTGGCGTTACTCAGCGGCAAGCTGCATCGTTCCCAGCTGTTCTGGCACGTGTGGGGCGCTGACCTGTATGAAGATTCTCGCAGCCTGAAGTTTCGCCTGTTCTATTTTCTACGCCGGCTGGCGCAGGGGCGGGTAGCGCACGTTTTTGCCACCCGCGGCGACCTGCATCATTACCAGCAACGCCATCGCCGGGTACCCGGTTCGTTACTCTATTTCCCGACCCGCATGCCGGAGGCCGCGGTCCACTCTGCGCCCGATTCGAGGTTTACCCTGCTGCTGGGAAATTCAGGCGATCCGAGTAACCGGCATATCGACGGACTCAAGGCGATCCGCGCGCAGTTTGGCGACCAGGTGCGTATCGAGGTGCCGCTGGGATATCCGCCGAATAATCAGGCCTATATCAGTCAGGTGCGGGCCGCGGCTGAGGCGCTGTATCCGCAGGGGCAGGTGAACCTGATTAGTGAACAAATGGCGTTTGATGACTATTTAGCGCTGCTGGCGCGCTGCCACGTCGGGTATTTTATGTTTGAACGTCAGCAAGGGATCGGGACCTTGTGTCTGTTAATCCAGGCCAACGTACCTTTTGTCCTGAGCCGTAAAAACCCGTTCTGGCGTGATGTGGCGGAGCAGCAGTTACCGGTGCTGTTTAGCGAAGATGCGCTCTCGCCTGCAGTGATTACCGAGGCGCGTCGTCAACTGGCGGGTTGCGACAAACAGGAGATCGCCTTTTTCGCGCCCGGCTATCTGGCCGGATGGCGTTCAGCATTACGCCTCAGCGAAGGGGAGTTGCCATGAGCCTTGTGCAGTTTAGCGGTCTGCTGGCGGTCTACCTGCTGTCGCTGGGTTTTATTCTGACCCTGACCTGGCGGGAGTTTAAGCGCGTGCGTTTTAACTTCCATCTGTTCTTCACGCTGCTGTTCTTACTGACTTTTTACTTCGGCTTTCCGCTGACCAGCGTGCTGGTGTTCCGTTTTAATGTTGAAGTGGTGCCGGTAGCGTCTCTGCTGCAGGCGCTGCTGTCGGCCACCGGATTTTATGCCATCTATTACGTCAGCTATAAGGTCCGACTGCGGCCCGCGAACGCCCCGCCGGCCAAACCCTGGCTGCAGATGAACCGGGTCGAAACCCACCTGACCTGCGTGATCCTGGCGCTGGTGGCGCTGGGCACCGTGACGGTGTTTTTCATCCATAACGGTTTTCTGCTGTTCCGTCTGACCGCCTATAACCAGATTTTCTCCAGTGAAGTCTCTGGCGTGGCGCTTAAGCGCTTCTTCTATTTCTTTATTCCGGCGATGTTGATCCCCTATTTTTTGCGTCCGACACGACGCAACTGGCTGCTGTTTCTGGTAGTAACCGTCGCTTTTGGTCTGCTGACCTACGCGCTGGTCGGCGGTACCCGTGCCAATATCATTATCGCGTTTGCCCTGTTTCTGTTTATCGGCATTACCCGCGGCTGGATTACGCTGTGGATGCTGGCAACTGCGGGCGTCATGGCGATTGCCGGCATGTTCTGGCTGGCGCTGCGGCGTTATAACCTCGACGTGATGGGCGATGAAGCCTTTTATACCTTTCTCTACCTGACGCGTGATACCTTCTCGCCGTGGGAGAACCTGGCGTTACTGCTGGATAACTATGCCCGCATTGAATTTCAGGGACTGGCGCCGCTCTGGCGTGACTTTTATGTGTTTATTCCCAGCTGGTTGTGGCCGGATCGTCCGCTGGCGGTGCTGAACAGCGCTAACTACTTCACCTGGGAAGTGCTGAATAACCATTCGGGACTGGCGATCTCGCCAACGCTGATCGGTTCGCTGGTGGTGATGGGCGGCGTCTGGGCAATCCCGATCGGTGCGGTGGCGGTGGGGATGATTATCAAAGTCTTCGATGCACTCTATGCGCGAGGCTGCCAGGAAACCAATCGCTACAGCGGGGCTATTCTGCAAAGTTTCTGTTTTGGCGCGGTGTTCAACATGATCGTGCTGGCGCGTGAAGGTCTGGATGCGTTTGGCTCACGCGTGGTGTTTTTCGCTATTATTTTTGCCGCCTGTCTGGGCGTGGCTAAATTACTATTTTGGTTATTGGATCGCGCCGGTTTAATTCGCGACCGCAGCGAGCGGGTGCTGCATAGCCCCTCCTGATTAACCTCTGGGATTGACGGAAGATATGACAAAGTTACCTGACTCGCCGCAGTACCGGATTCGCGGCGTCGCGCTGTATGGCTTCGACAGCATGCCGTCGGCGGTGGATTTTTTAATGCCGCCGCAGGGCGTGCGGAGCGGCATCTTAGTCGCCATCAATGCAGAAAAGATTCTGACTGCCGAACGGGATGAGGGATTACGTAACCTGTTAACGCAGGCCGAGTTCGCCTATCCGGACGGCATCAGTATCGTCCGTTCAATCCGTAAAAAATACCCGCAGGCGTCGGTACAGCGCATTGCTGGCGCAGACTTATGGGAAGCCCTGATGGAGCGGGCCGGACGTGAGGGCACCCCGGTGTTCCTGATCGGTGGGCGTCAGGCGGTGCTGGATGAAACCTGCGACAAGCTGCGTCGTCAGTGGAATGTAAACATTGTCGGGGCGCAGGATGGTTATTTTGCGCCAGCCGATCAGGATGCGCTGTTTGCCCGCGTGGCCGCCAGCGGTGCGAAGCTGGTGACGGTTGCACTGGGTTCACCTCGCCAGGAGCTGTTAATGCTGGCGTGCCGCGCCCACTGGCCTGATGCGCTCTATATGGGTGTCGGTGGCACCTATGATGTTTTCACCGGTCATGTGAAGCGCGCACCTAAAATCTGGCAGCGACTCGGACTGGAATGGCTTTATCGGTTGATCAGGCAGCCAGGCCGCTGGCGCAGGCAATTAAAACTGCTGAAATATTTGCGCTACCACTGGCGTGGCGATCTCTGATATTGCTGATTAATGCCGCATTTTTACCCGGAAGGTGGGGAGAAGTGCACTATTTGTCGACGAAATGCACAAAGCGTAATCAAACGCGTTTTTTTATTGAAAAAGCACTAGACACGATGGGCGCTTATCTCTAGTATGCACATCCGCAACGGCGCTACGCGCCCGTAGCTCAGCTGGATAGAGCGCTGCCCTCCGGAGGCAGAGGTCTCAGGTTCGAATCCTGTCGGGCGCGCCATATCGTTTGTGCGCATGAGCTTCGGTGGTTTGATTTACCGCGTTAGTTGGCAGTAAAGATTTAGATGCTGCAGGTTTTAAACTTGTAACATTCGGTACAGTGGTGGCTATAGCTCAGTTGGTAGAGCCCTGGATTGTGATTCCAGTTGTCGTGGGTTCGAGTCCCATTAGCCACCCCAGATTTTGCTGGGATACGCGAAGGTGGCGGAATTGGTAGACGCGCTAGCTTCAGGTGTTAGTGTCTTAACGGACGTGAGGGTTCAAGTCCCTCTCTTCGCACCAGGCAAAACAGTTAAAAAAATCGGCGAGTAGCGCAGCTTGGTAGCGCAACTGGTTTGGGACCAGTGGGTCGGAGGTTCGAATCCTCTCTCGCCGACCATTTTAGAAACCTGTCTGAAAAGACAGGTTTTTTTCGTCTGTAGCAAAAGAGGATGAGAACCTCCGAAGGAGGTTTGAGCCGAGCGCAGCGAGACAACGTTGCTTCAGCAACGGCCCGCAGGGCAGGCTCGCAGAGCCCGGTAATCCTCTCTCGCCGACCATTTTAGAAACCTGTCTGAAAAGACAGGTTTTTTTTCGTCTGTCGGTTAGCGAAAGACCGGCCGCGTCGCTATTCTGCGACAGTTAACCTGTTGATTTTATAAGGATGTCCGACAGTTTCTCGTGGCTGTCTCCAGAGAGAGACAGCGAAGCGGACCGGTGTCGCTGAATACCGACACTCGCGGCAGGCTGTTTACGTCACCTTATTCCGTATTTTTATTAAGTAGCTGATTTAAAAGGCTTTGAAAATAAAATCTAAGCTGGCATGAATTATGCAATAATAAACCTGTAGATGCTCATTCCACCTCTTATGTTTGCTGATGCAACATAAACCTGGGAATGATGCAGAGCCAATTTTTAGGTACCTGTTGTCTGCCTGCCTGTATCGCGAAAGTCTTACAGGGTTAACAGACACCACGTTGAGTCAGGTACCTCCCGGTTGTCTTACCGACCTGATCTTGCACCTGCCTATGGCAGGTGTTTTTTTATCTGCGGTTTACTGCCGGCTGGCGGTAAATGTCGGGCACAAAAAAGCCGGGCAAGCCCGGCTTTTATCTTTCTCTCCGGCCAATCAGGCGCCGGGATTGTTCTTCAGCGTCAGCAATAAGCCTTCACGACGCATCTTTGCCGCTTCTTCCGGGCGACGCAGGCGATCGTATACATCCGCCAGCCAGGCATAGTCGAACGCATCAGGACGCTGTGCCAGCGCCTGCTGCAGCGCTTCGGCCGCCTGTTGCCATTCACCATGACGCATCAATAGCTGACCCAGCGTACTGTGCAGCAGCGGCGTAGCACCATGCTGTTTAATCTGCTGGCGTAACGCTTTCTCCAGCGCTTCCGGATTCCCGCTCTTGATGCGTGGCATCAGCAGCACCAGCCGATCGTCATAGTGGCGTTTCAGCCCCTCCAGGACGATTGACTGCGCGGTATCGTGATCGTCACACTCAATCAGGTGGTCAGCCATCGCGACCTGCAGCGTGGTTTCCTGACGGGTTTTGCGGCTCAGATTGCCCCACCAGCGCTTCAGTCCGTCGCTACCCTGATCGGCCATCGCCTGACTCATCAGGCCCAGCCAGGCCTGTTGCTGCAGGGCAGCGCGGTGATCGTCATCGCCAACCTGTGCTTTCTGCATCGCTGGCAGAATATCCAGCAGGGCGCTCCAGGCGCCGGTACGGATATAAGCCTGCTCGGCCAGGCGCAGCACTTCAGGATGGCGCGGCGCAACTTCCAGTAAACGATCGATGCTGTGACGCGCGGCGTGATCTTCATTACGCGCCAGCTGAATACGCGCACGGGCAATTTCCACCGGGATGGTGTTGCTGTCTGACAGTTCAGCCGCCCGCTCCAGATGCTGATTGGCGCGGACTTCATCGCCACGCTGTTGGGCTGCTTCCGCCGCCAGCAGGTAGTTGGCGACCGGCACATCGGCATGATCGGCATCTTTAGACAGCAGTTTTTCAACCTGACGATGGTCGCCTTCCGCCAGCTTCATCAGCGCGGACTGGGTATGACGCTGGGCGCGACGACGTTTACGACCGGTAAACCAGCCGCGGGTACGGGCACCGGTATGCAGCACGCGACGCAGCAGCCATTCCACGGCCAGAATCACCAGCAGGCTGATGATCAGGATAATCACCAGCCCGGTCACGCTGGTCTCGATATTCCAGTTATCGGTCTGAATCAGCACGTAGCCCTGATGACCCGCGATCATCGGTCCCAGCACCACGCCAGCAATCAGCAGGATAAAGAGGATAAATACCTTAAGCATGCTTAGCCTCCCTGCTGATTAGCAGCGGCAGAGGGTTGCGCTAACAGGTTCCGCACGCGGGTTTGCATCAGCTGCTCAAGTAACGGCTGGCTTTCGAGGTTGTCCGGCAGATCCATATTGATGCTCTGCTGGCTCAGCTCATCCAGCTGGGCGAGAAACGCTTTGGTGGCGGCATCATTGGTATCGTACCAGGCGCGAACCCAGGCGGAGACGGTGTCGATCGATTGTTTGTAGATCTCATCCTGATGACGCGGAACCGCCTGAGCGGCAATCAGCAGACGGGAACGAATGTTCTCACGCAGATAAACATCCTGATTAGGTGCCAGCAGCGGTTGTGCGGTGTTATCACGGCGACGGATGGTAATAAAGTCATCCATAAAGTTGTGCCAGCTTTTCACCAGATTCTGCCGCCATTCGCGCACTGAACCTGACAGCTCACCACCGTCGCTGTCCATCGGCGCATCATCGCTGTCGTTATCGGCCAGACGCAGATTGTCGACATTGTTCGACAGCTGATTCAGCTTCAGGATCACGCCATCATAGTCGACCTGGCTGACCGATGAGAGGGTGCTGATATCCTGGGTTAACGCGCGACGGACATTCATCACGCTCGGGTCGTTCATGTCAGCCAGGCTGGCATCGGCGCTTTTCAGCAACGCGGCGGCGGTGGTGACATCCTGATCGCTCCACAGTTTGCGACCCGCCAGTTTCACCAGGTAATCCGCCTGCGCCAGCAACCAGCTGCGCACGTCGTTGCCTGAAATCACAGCCACTTTCTCACGCAGCGTTTCCAGCTCTTTGGCAGAGGCGCCCTGTTGGGCTTCCGCCTTCTGCAGCGCGGTTTCGGTGCTACTCAGCTGCTGCGTTAGCTGCTGTTTGTCGTTGCTGGCCTGCTGCTGAAGCGCGCTAAGCTGTTCGCTCAGACGCTGGTTGGTTTGTGCCTGTAAATCAGCCTGATGTTTCCCATTAAGGTATAAACCTGCACCAATCGCCAGCGCAATGACGATCGCAACCGCACCCAGCACCATGCCACCGTTTTTTGCTTTACGGGGTGGTGTGGCGTTGCTGGCAGCAGAGCGGTCGACCGCTGGGGTGGTTTCTTCAACCATGGCGGAGGAGTCTTTTTGTTCCGTCATATGTGGCACATCCCATTGTTAAAGTTCAGCGTAACGCGCGCAATAGCGCATCGTTATCGGCACCATCGGCTACCTGAATATCCTGCCAACCCAATCCTGCGGCCAGGGTAGCCAAACGTTCACTGACGACAATCAGTCGGCAGTTGAGCAGCCATTCCTCGCGATCGATCGCGGGGAACAGCGAAAAAAGCTGTTGTAACATTTCTCCACTGGTCACCACCAGCACCGAGACGCCGCGATCGCGCCATCGCCGGCCTTCTGTCGCACCGTTATAGTGTTTCTGACAGCGCTGGTAGCAGGCGGCAAACGACACCTCTGCGCCGCGTTGCGTTAAGGTCTCCGCCAGTAGCTCCCGGCCGGGGTTACCGCGCAAAATCAGCGCACGCTTATGGGCAACCTGCTGCAGCGTATTTAACTGAATTAACTCTTCACTGGTTTCATGTGCATGCGGCCAGGTCACCTGCTGACCACTGACGGTATGGAACGCCAGCGCAGTGGATCGACCAATTGCATAATAGTCCAGCCCGGGGGGCCACGCTGTGACGGCGTGTTGAGCGTAGTGGATAACCTGCTGCGACAGGATAAAAACCAGATCGCCAGGTTGCAGATCGGCTAACTTTTGCGGCAGATGAGGCAGGTCGACGCCCGGCGCGAATTCAATCAGCGGCAGGCTCCATGCCTGCTTACCCAGGGCATGCAGGCGTGATACCAGCTCTGCTGCTGCGGGTTCCGGACGCGTCACCAGAATGGTCATGCCGGCGGCTGCCCCTGGTAAACTTCACGCAGGATTTCACGCGCGCCGCCGTTAAGCAGCTCATCGGCAAGTGAAATGCCCATCTGTTCTGCCTGATCGCGCGGCCCGCGGCGCTCGCCGCTGACCATCACGCTGCCATCCGGCGCGCCGACCATGCCACGTAGCCAGAGCTCATCGCCTTCCAGCACCGCAAAGCTGCCGATGGGCACCTGACAACCGCCTTCTAAGCGGGTATTCATGGCGCGTTCTGCTTTGACGCAGACGGCGGTATCATCGTGGTTTAACGCCTGCAACAGGCTGATTAAGTGGCTGTCGTTGAGACGGCACTCAATGCCGACCGCGCCCTGACCGACCGCGGGCAGGGAAACATCTGCCGGCAGCGCCTGACGGATCCGATCCTGCAGTCCGAGGCGCTTCAGTCCGGCGACGGCCAGAATAATGGCGTCATAGTCGCCAGCATCGAGTTTACCCAATCGGGTACCGACGTTGCCACGCAGCGAGCGGATCACCAGATCCGGACGACGGGCGCTGATCTGACACTGACGGCGCAGGCTGGAGGTGCCGACGACCGCGCCATGCGGCAGGGCATCAATGGAGTCATAGTGATGAGAAACGAACGCATCGCGCGGATCATCGCGCTCGCAAATGGTGACCAGACCCAGACCGGCAGGGAAATCGACCGGCACATCTTTCATTGAGTGCACCGCCATGTCGGCCCGGCCATCCAGCATCGCCTGTTCGAGCTCTTTGACAAACAGCCCCTTGCCGCCCACTTTAGCCAGCGGCGTATCAAGGATAATGTCACCTTTGGTGACCATCGGCACCAGCTCAACCTGCAGGCCAGGATGGGCGCTCATCAAGCGTTGCTGTACATAATGTGCCTGCCATAATGCCAGCGGGCTTTGTCTTGTAGCAATTCTGAAAATTTTGTCTAACATGCTGTTAACCATTTTGATCGTTCACTGAATATCCTATCATCTATGAGGGAATGCTGTCAGTTTCAACGGATTGAAAACGGCCTGCTCACGGATTAGGCCCGATTTATCAAGGCTCATTTGATACCGATGCTGAAAAGGCGGGAAGCCAGTAAGAACGTGCTAAACTGTTAAGTAGCGCAACTTTCTTTACGGTCAATCTGCCGAGTGTTAGATTGATCACGTTTCCAGCAATAATCTGCCCACTTTTTCACTTTATAAGCGGCAGATGGTGGAAACAGGGTGCTTAAACACTGGGACAATCAGGCGAAACGTCTTGTACCTCTACATTGAGACACTGAAACAGAGACTGGATGCAATCAACCAGCTGCGCGTCGATCGTGCACTGGCTGCCATGGGACCCGCTTTTCAGCGCGTCTACAGTCTGCTGCCAACCTTATTACATTATCAACATCCGCAGATGCCGGGTTACCTTGAAGGTAACGTTCCACATGGCATCAGCTTCTTCACGCCTGATGAAAATCAGCGTCAGCTACTGGCCGATTTGACCGGCGACAGCGATCTGCGCCTTGCCGATGCGCCAAAAGGCGAAATGCCGATCACCGCGATCTATTCGATGGGCAGCACCTCGTCGGTCGGTCAGAACAGCGTGTCGGATCTCGACATCTGGGTCTGTCATCAATCCTGGCTGGACAATGAAGAGCGCCTCAATCTGCAGCGTAAATGTACCATGCTGCAGAAATGGTGCGTCTCGATGGGCGTGGAAGTGAGCTTCTTCCTGATCGATGAGAACCGTTTCCGGCATAACGAAAGCGGTAATCTGGGCGGTGAAGATTGCGGTTCGACCCAACATATTCTGTTGCTGGACGAGTTTTACCGCACTGCGGTGCGCATGGCGGGTAAACGTATCCTGTGGAACATGGTGCCCGGTGAAGAAGAGCACCATTATGACGACTATGTGATGTCGCTCTACGCCAAGGGTGTGTTGACGCCAAACGAATGGCTCGATCTGGGCGGCCTTGGCACGCTGTCGGCGGAAGAGTACTTCGGTGCCAGCCTGTGGCAGCTGTATAAAAGTATCGACTCGCCGTATAAAGCGGTGCTGAAAACCCTGCTGCTGGAAGCCTACAGCTGGGAATACCCGAATACACAACTGCTGGCGATGGACATCAAACAGCGCCTGCACGACGGCGAAATCATCTGCTTCGGGCTTGATCCCTATTGCATGATGCTGGAACGCGTTACGCATTATCTGACCAGCGTGGACGATCAGCCACGTCTCGATCTGGTGCGCCGCTGTTTCTACCTCAAAGTGTGCGAGAAACTCAGCACCGAAGAACATCAGCATCGCACCGGATGGCGGCGTGAAATTCTGTCGCAGCTGGTGAAAGAGTGGGGCTGGGATGACGAGAAAATAGCCATCCTGGATAACCGCGCAGAGTGGAAAATCGAGCGGGTGCGTGAAGCGCACAATGAACTGCTGGATGCGATGATGCAGAGTTATCGCAACCTGATCCGGTTTGCCCGCCGCAACAATTTAAGCGTCAGCGCGAGTCCGCAGGACATCGGCGTGTTGACCCGTAAACTGTACGCCGCGTTTGAAGCACTGCCAGGCAAGGTTACCCTGGTCAACCCGCAGATTTCGCCCGATCTTTCTGAGCCGAACCTGACCTTTATTCATGTGCCGCCTGGCCGGGCCAACCGCGCTGGCTGGTACCTGTATAATCAGGCACCGGACATGGATTCGATCATCAGCCATCAGCCGCTGGAATATAACCGCTATCTGAATAAGCTGGTGGCGTGGGCGTGGTTTAACGGTCTGCTGACCCGCAAAACCCGGCTGCACATTAAAGGCAATGAGATCTGCGATCTGGCGCGTCTGCAGGAGCTGGTCAATGACGTCTCCAGTCATTTCCCGCTTCGCCTGCCGGCCCCGACGCCAAAAGCGCTCTACAGCCCGTGTGAAATTCGTCACCTCGCGATTATCGTCAACCTCGAGCACGATCCAACCTCGGCGTTCCGTAATCAGGTGGTGCACTTCGACTTCCGTAAGCTCGACGTGTTCAGCTTCGGCCAGCAGCAGCAGTGCCTGATTGGCAGTATCGACCTGCTCTATCGTAACTCGTGGAATGAAGTGCGTACGCTGCACTTCAGCGGCGAACAGGCGATGATCGAAGGGCTGAAAACCATTCTTGGCAAGATGCATCAGGATGCCGCGCCGCCGGATACGGTCGAAGTGTTCTGCTACAGCCAGCATCTGCGCGGGCTGATCCGGACCCGCGTGCAGCAACTGGTGTCGGAATGCATTGAGCTACGGCTTTCCAGTACGCGACAGGAGCCGGGCCGTTTCAAAGCGCTGCGTATGGCCGGCCAGACCTGGGGTCTGTTCTTTGAACGCATGAGCGTTTCGGTACAGAAGCTGGAAAACGCCGTCGAATTTTACGGCGCGATTTCCAATAACAAGTTGCACGGTCTGTCGATCAAGGTGGAAACCAACCAGACGCCGCTGCCGCCGGTGGTTAACGGCTATGCCAGCGAAGGCATCATCCAGTTCTTCTTTGAAAACACCACCGATGAGCGCGGTTTCAACATCTACATTCTTGATGAGACTAACCGGGTTGAGGTTTACCATCACTGCGAAGGCAGCAAAGAGGAGCTGGTGCGAGACGTCAGCCGTTTCTACTCCTCGTCGCACGATCGCTTTACCTACGGCTCAAGTTTTATCAACTTCAACCTGCCGCAGTTCTATCAGATCGTGAATACCGGTGAACGTTTCCAGGTGATTCCGTTCCGCAGCCAGACGCTGACGCAGCTGTGCGCCTCGCCGCCTGATAACGACAACGGCGACTATCAACCGCGCTATCAGGTGCATTGAACCCGATCGGCCGCCTGCCTGCTCAGGTGGCCGTCGTCTTTCCGGCCTGACACTCTGCTCACGCTATTTGCGGGGATTTCCTGTTGCTTTTCCAACTTCAACTGCGATGATAAGCATCCAGGTAAAGGACATGAAGAGCATAAAGAATGAAGAAAGTGATAAGCCTGTTGGCGATGGCGCTGGCCGTGACCAGCCTTGCCGGTTGTGGTCTGAAAGGGCCGCTTTACTTCCCGCCGAAGGACCAGCCGAAGAAGCAACAAGCCCCGACTGAACGCCAGAAAGCAGACGCCTCTAAAGCGGATGTCAACGGTCTGGTGACCGGCGATTCGAGCGCGCAAGCGAACTAATATAATGGCTTATCCGGCGGAGCTAAAAATGCAGTTCTCCAAAATGCACGGTCTCGGCAACGACTTTATGGTGGTCGATGCGGTGACACAAAACGTCTTTTTCTCGCCGGAGTTGATCCGCCGGCTGGCCGATCGTCATTTGGGGATCGGTTTTGATCAATTGCTGATTGTTGAACCGCCTTACGATCCCGATCTCGATTTCCACTATCGCATTTTCAATGCCGATGGCAGCGAAGTCGCGCAGTGCGGCAACGGCGCGCGCTGCTTTGCCCGCTTCGTTCAGCTGAAAGGGCTGACCAACAAAAGTGATATTCGCGTCAGTACCCAGAATGGCCGTATGGTGTTGAGCGTGACGCCGGACGATCAGGTGCGCGTCAACATGGGCGAGCCCAACTTTGAGCCGCAGCAGGTGCCGTTTCGCGCCAATAAAGCCGAGAATCTCTATCTGCTGCGCGTGGCCGAGCAGACGGTGATGCTGGGGGCAGTTTCCATGGGCAATCCCCACTGCGTTATTCAGGTCGAAAGCGTGAAAACCGCGCAGGTTGAACTGCTGGGGCCGATTCTGGAAAGCCATGAGCGCTTCCCGGATCGCGTTAACGTCGGCTTTATGGAAATCATTAATCCGGAACACATTCGTCTGCGCGTGTATGAACGCGGCGCAGGGGAAACGCAGGCGTGCGGCAGCGGAGCCTGTGCTGCCGTTGCGTGCGGCATTCAGCAGGGTATTCTGGCGCCGAAAGTGCGCGTTGATTTGCCCGGCGGAACGCTGCATATCGCCTGGAAGGGGGCGGGTCAGCCACTCTACATGACCGGTCCCGCCACACATGTCTACGATGGGTTTATTCATCTATGAAAAATATCGAAGAGCAGGCGGACAGTACGGTCCTGCTGGACGATCAGGCCGTCAGTGATTATCTGCGGCAAAATCCCGATTTCTTCATCCGCAACGCCCGCCAGATTGAACAGATGGCGGTGCCGCATCCGGTACGCGGTAGCGTGTCACTGGTTGAGTGGCACATGGCGCGGCAGCGTAACCATATCCAGCAGCTGGAAGAAGAGATTACCCTGCTGATGGAACAGGCCACCGCCAATCACGAATTGTTTGATCGCTTGCTGGCGCTGCAAAGCCATCTGGCGGCAGCGGATTCGCTGCAGGAGATGCTGAACCGTCTGCACCGCTGGGCGCGTGAACTCGGCCTGGCCGGGGCCAACGTGCGGCTCTTCAGCGATAAATGGCAGCTCGGCGCGCCTTCGGATTTTTTCCAGCTTAGCCTGTCGCGTCAGGCCTTTGAGCCGCTGCGCATCCAGCGCTTCGGTAATCAGCATCACTATCTGGGCAATATCAATGGCCCGGAATTACTGCTGCTGCTACCGCAGGCGAAAGCGATCGGTTCGGTCGCGATGTCGCTGATGGGCGAAGCCGGCGATCTGGGCGTGCTGATCTTCAGCAGCCGCGACAGCCAGCATTATCAATCTGGCATGGGTACCTTGCTGCTGCAGCACCTGTCACAGATGATGCCTGATTTGCTGACTCGCTGGATCGAACGCGCATGAGCAGCGCGCTGCAGGAGGCCGTCGACGGATTTCTGCGCTACCTCAAGGTGGAGCGCCAGCTCAGTCCGCTGACCCAGAGCAGCTATGCCCGCCAGCTGGCGGCGCTGGTTGCGATTGCCGATGAGATGAAGCTCAGCGCCTGGACGCAGCTTGAACCGGCGCAGGTGCGCAGCATGGCGGCACGCAGTCGTCGCGCCGGTCTGGCCGCCAGCAGTCTTGCCTTACGCCTCTCCGCGCTGCGCAGCTTTCTCGACTGGCAGGTCAGCCAGGGTTTGCTCAGCGCGAACCCGGCGAAAGGAGTGATGACGCCGCGTAAGGCGCGCCATCTGCCGAAAAATATTGATGTCGATGACGTAAACCAGCTGCTGGAGATCGATCCCAGCGATCCGCTGGCGGTGCGCGACCGCACCATGCTGGAAGTGATGTACGGCGGTGGTCTGCGTCTCTCTGAACTGGTGAATCTGGATTGCCGTCATGTCGATCTCGATTCCGGCGAAGTGTGGGTTGTGGGTAAAGGCAGCAAAGAGCGTCGTGTGCCGATTGGCCGTACCGCGGTCAGCTGGATCCAGCAGTGGCTGCCGCTGCGCACCAGCTTTGGCGGCCAGGATGACGCGCTGTTTCTCTCTACGCGCGGCAACCGGATATCGGCGCGCAACGTGCAAAAGCGTTTCGCCGAATGGGGCATTAAGCAGGGCGTGACCAGCCATATTCATCCGCATAAACTGCGGCACTCCTTTGCGACTCACCTGCTGGAATCGAGCGGTGATTTGCGCGCGGTGCAGGAGCTGCTGGGCCATGCCAATCTCTCGACCACCCAGATTTATACCCATCTCGACTTTCAGCATCTGGCTTCGGTCTATGATGCTGCGCATCCCCGGGCCAAACGAGGAAAGAACGAATGAAGTTTTATCGTCCGCTGGCTGCCATCAAAGCGATTACCTTCGACCTTGATGACACGCTGTATGATAACCATCCGGTGATCCGCCGGACCACCGCTGAGTCCCACGCGGCGTTACAGGCTTTTCATCCGGCGCTGCGCGATTTTACGCCGCAGGCTTATCAGGCGCTGCGCGATGAGTTGCTGCTGCGTGAACCGGAGATCTACCACGATGTGTCGGAGTGGCGGCGGCGTTCGGTTGAGCTGGCGATGCTCAATATCGGCTTGTCTGCGGCTGATGCGACGGCCGGAGCGGAGCAGGTCATGGCGGTGTTTCATCAATGGCGTAGTCAGGTTGAGATGCCGGATGAGACCCATCAGACGCTGAAAATCCTGGCGGAGAAAGTCCCGCTGGTGGCGGTCACCAACGGCAATGCCTGCCCGGAAAAAATGGGCATTGCCGATTACTTCCGGTTCACGCTGCGGGCGGGGCCGGATGGACGTGCGAAGCCGTGGCAGGATATGTATCAGCTGGCGGCACAGCGGCTTAACATCGCCCCTCAGCACATTCTGCACGTCGGCGACGACCTCACCACCGATGTGGCTGGCTCGTTGCGTTGCGGTATGCAGGCCTGCTGGATTAACCTGCGTCAGGGCAACCTGATGCAGATCGCCGATGCGCGCCTGTTGCCGCATGTCGAAATTTCGCAGTTGGCATCACTCACCTCACTGCTATAATGGCTGTAAATTTATCCAGTCGTCTCCCTTACTTTCGCGCTGCGGCCGTGGCGGCAGCCGGGTTTGTTCCCGCCGCAGGCCGGACACCGGCAGCCGTCGCCTGGCGTCAGGCGTAACAGACCGGGTGACGACCTTTTTTCTTTGGTAAACGGGGCTTATGGACGTTTCTGAACTGCTCGACGGTTTGAATGACAAACAGCGCGAGGCCGTAGCGGCACCGCGCAGTAACCTGCTGGTGCTGGCAGGCGCGGGCAGTGGAAAAACGCGGGTGCTGGTCCATCGCATCGCCTGGCTGCTGTCGGTCGAAAACTGTTCGCCTTACTCGATTATGGCGGTGACCTTTACCAACAAAGCGGCGGCCGAGATGCGTCACCGTATCGAGCAGCTGATCGGCACCAGCCAGGGCGGCATGTGGATCGGTACCTTCCACGGCCTGGCGCACCGCTTGCTGCGTGCCCACCATCTGGATGCCAATCTGCCACAGGACTTTCAGATCCTCGACAGTGAAGATCAGCTGCGGCTGCTAAAACGCCTGATCAAATCGATGAATCTGGATGAGAAGCAGTGGCCGGCTCGCCAGGGCATGTGGTACATCAACGGCAAAAAAGATGAAGGTCTGCGGCCAAAGCACATTGAAAGTTATGGCAATCCGGTTGAGCAGACCTGGCTGCGTATCTATCAGGCCTACCAGGAAGCCTGTGACCGTGCCGGTTTAGTCGACTTTGCTGAACTGCTGCTGCGCGCCCATGAGCTGTGGCTCAATAAGCCACACATTCTGAATCACTACCGCGAACGCTTCACCAACGTGCTGGTGGACGAATTCCAGGATACCAACAACATTCAGTATGCGTGGATCCGCATGCTGGCGGGGGACAGCAGCCGGGTGATCATCGTCGGCGATGACGATCAGTCTATCTATGGCTGGCGTGGGGCGCAGGTCGAGAATATCCAGCGCTTCCTGCAGGATTTCCCCGGCGCGGAAACCATCCGCCTTGAGCAAAACTATCGCTCAACCAACAACATTCTGAAGTCCGCCAACGCCCTGATCGCCAACAACAACGGCCGTCTGGGTAAAGAGCTGTGGACCGACGGCAGCGACGGCGAACCCATCTCCATCTATTGCGCCTTCAATGAGCTGGATGAAGCGCGCTTCGTGGTAAACCGCATCAAGACGTGGATGGAAAACGGCAACGCGCTGAATGATTGCGCCATTCTCTATCGCAGCAACGCCCAGTCACGCGTGCTGGAAGAGGCGCTGCTGCAAAGCAGTATGCCATACCGTATTTATGGCGGTATGCGCTTCTTCGAACGTCAGGAGATCAAAGATGCGCTCTCCTATCTGCGCCTGATGGCCAACCGCAATGATGACGCAGCATTTGAGCGCGTGGTTAACACCCCGACGCGTGGCGTGGGCGATCGTACGCTCGACGTGGTGCGCCAGACCGCGCGTGAACGACAGATGACGCTGTGGCAGGCAACGCGCGAACTGCTGCAAACCCGCGCGCTGGCTGGCCGGGCCGCGTCGGCGCTGCAACGTTTCTGTGAACTGGTCGATTCGCTGGCGACGGAAACCGCAGAGCTGCCGCTGCACGTCCAGACTGACCGGGTGATCAAAGACTCCGGTCTGTGGCTGATGTATGAGCAGGAGAAAGGTGAAAAAGGTCAGGCGCGAATTGAAAACCTTGAGGAACTGGTAACCGCCACACGCCAGTTCAGCTATCAGGATGAAGATGAAGACTTAATGCCGCTGCAGGCCTTTTTATCGCACGCGGCGCTGGAGGCAGGCGAAGGCCAGGCCGACAAATGGCAGGATGCGGTGCAGCTGATGACGCTGCACTCGGCGAAAGGGCTGGAGTTCAGCCAGGTGTTTATCGTCGGCATGGAAGAGGGGATGTTCCCGAGCCAGATGTCGCTGGACGAAGGCGGCAGGCTGGAAGAGGAACGTCGACTGGCTTACGTTGGTGTGACCCGCGCGATGATCAAGCTGACGCTAACCTACGCCGAAACCCGCCGACTGTATGGTAAAGAAGTGTATCACCGTCCTTCACGTTTTATCGGCGAGCTGCCGGAAGAGTGCATTGAAGAAGTGCGCTTACGCGCCAGCGTCAGCCGTCCGGTGAATCATCAGCGGATGGGTGCGCCGATAAGCAAAAACGACAGCGGTTTCGCGCTGGGCCAGCGGGTGCATCACGCGAAATTTGGTGAAGGCACCATCATTAATCTGGAAGGCAGCGGTGAGCATAGCCGCCTGCAGGTGGCTTTCCAGGGGCAGGGAATCAAGTGGTTAGTGGCGGCTTACGCCAAACTGGAAACCCTGTAGCCTGCGGTTGACGACATTTTCGTCTCAGCGTAACATGCGCCCACTATTATCATGAGAGGACAATGCCTTGGACACGCCCAGTCGATGCTGGCTCACTAACCTGGATAACAGGAATAACATCTAAGGCTACCTCTCTACGCGGGTAGCCTTAGCGGTTATCAGCGACCTCCCTTTTCTAATCCCGTCGCACGAGTCAGCACTGATTTACCCTTGAAACTGTGTTTCCGTGTTCAGGTTGCCCGTTCCGCTTGGTGAACGGCGGACTGCCTTGTCCCATTTAGTCTGCAATGGGGAGTATTGCTATGCTGAGCGCATTTAAACTGGATCACAGCCGCCTGACGCGTCTGGAGCTGGAAGACGAAAACGACAAACTGACCACCTCCGTCTGGGTCGATCTGATCGAACCGGAAGAGGGCGAGCGTGACCGGGTGCAATCCGAACTCGGTCAGAGCCTGGCAACCCGGCCAGAGCTGGAGGATATTGAGGCCTCGGCGCGCTTCTTCGAAGATGAAGATGGCCTGCATATACACTCCTTCTTCTTCTATGAAGATGCTGAAGATCACGCCGGTAACTCCACCGTGGCGTTCACCATCCGTGAAGGCCGTCTCTATACGCTGCGTGAACGCGAACTACCGGCCTTTCGGCTCTATCGCATGCGCGCCCGTAATCAGACGCTGATCGACGGCAATGCGTTTGAGCTGCTGCTCGACCTGTTTGAAACCAAAATCGAACAGCTGGCGGATGAGATTGAGAACATCTATAGCGCCCTGGAAAAACTGAGCCGGGTGATCATGGAAGGTCAGCAGGGCGAAGAGTACGATCTGGCGCTGTCGCGTTTAGCCGAACTGGAAGATATCGGCTGGAAGGTGCGTTTGTGCCTGATGGATACCCAGCGCGCGCTCAACTTCCTGGTGCGTAAAGCGCGTTTGCCGGGCAATCAGCTGGAGCAGGCGCGTGAAATCCTGCGCGATATCGAGTCGCTGCTGCCGCATAACGAATCGCTGTTCCAGAAGGTGAACTTCCTGATGCAGGCGGCGATGGGCTTCATCAACATCGAGCAGAACCGCATTATCAAGATCTTCTCGGTGGTTTCGGTGGTGTTCCTGCCGCCGACGCTGGTCGCCTCAAGCTACGGAATGAACTTTGAGTTTATGCCAGAGCTGAAGTGGAGCTTTGGTTATCCCGCCGCGATTGGCCTGATGATTCTGGCCGGACTGGCGCCTTATCTCTACTTTAAACGTAAGAACTGGTTATAAAGCAGGCAGCGGGTCGTCTGAGACGGCCCGTTTTGCTGGTCCCCGTCTGCATTTCTGCGTAATCTTACCCCCTCTTTTTACAAATAATTAACTTCTTATGGATGCACTCTCGTTGCGCGCGCAGTGGACACTGCTGTTATTCAGCTCGGTGCTGTTGGGCGGCGTGCTGCAATTTTTTCATCTGCCCGCCGCGCTGTTGCTGGGACCGATGATTGTCGGTGTGGTGATGGGGCTGTCAGGCGCGACAATGCGCATTGATAAACGGCTGTTTCTGCTGGCGCAGGCGGTACTGGGCTGCATGATTGCGCAGAGCCTTTCGCCCTCTATTCTGACTCCGCTGATTCAGGACTGGCCGGTGGTGCTGGCGGTGCTGCTGCTGACGCTGGCGGCCAGCGGCCTGTCAGGCTTTCTGCTGGTCCGCTTCAGTCATCTGCCCGGCCCGACCGGCGCATGGGGATCGTCACCGGGCGGCGCATCGGCAATGGTCGCGATGGCTGGCGATTTCGGTGCCGACGTGCGGCTGGTGGCATTCATGCAATATCTGCGGGTGCTGTTTGTCGCCACTGCGGCGGCGCTGGTGGCCCGGATCGGACTGGGCGATGCGGCCCATAGCGTTTCGCTGCTGTGGTTCCCGCCGCTGAATCGCGGTTTTGCGGTAACGCTGGCGGTGATGCTGACTGGAGCATGGCTCGGGACCCGGTTGCGCATTCCTTCCGGTGCCTTATTGCTGCCTGCCCTGGCGGGTGCGGCGTTGAACACCAGCGGGATGGCAATTTTGCAGGTGCCGGAATGGCTGCTGGCACTGGCTTACGCGCTGATTGGCTGGAGCGTCGGCCTGCGCTTCACCCGGCCGGTATTTTTGCTGGCTCTGCGCACGCTGCCGCAGATGCTGGCGTCGATCTTTGGATTGATGCTGCTGTGTGGCGGACTGGCGTGGATGCTGACGCGCGTACTGCACATCGATCTGATGACGGCTTATCTCGCCACCAGCCCAGGCGGACTGGACACGGTGGCGATTATTGCTGCCGGAACCCAGGTCAATATGGCCTTTGTGATGGCATTACAGACGCTGCGGCTGTTTACCATCCTGCTGACCGGTCCGGCAATGGCGCGCTTTATCTCACGCTATGCGCGGCCGGCCACGGAATGAAAATGCCACCGCATCACAGACAAACACCAGCAGTGCCAGCCAGATAAAGCCAAAGGTCACCATTTTGTCTGGCGTGATGGTTTCGCCGTAGAACACCACCGCCAGCACGAACATCAGCGTCGGGCCAAGATACTGAAAGAAGCCGACGGTAGAGAGACGCAGGCGGCTACAGGCGGCAGCGAACAGCATCAGCGGAATGGTGGTGACAATACCTGCCGCCACCAGCTTCAGGTTCAGGCTCAGCGGGTTGGCCGATAGATGGCTGGTGGCGCTGTCGGCAAAACCAAACAGGTAGATGGCCGCCAGCGGAAACAGCCACAGGGTTTCAATCAGCATTCCGCTCTGCGCATCCACCTGAATCTTTTTGCGTAACAGCCCATAAAAAGCAAAGCTCAGCGCCAGACCCAGCGCGATAATCGGCAGCGAACCGAACTGCCAGAGCTGTACCAGCACACCGACGGTAGCCAGCACCACTGCCAGCCACTGTAAGCGGCGAAAACGCTCGCGCAAAAACAGCATGCCAAATACTACGTTGATCAGCGGGTTAATAAAGTAGCCGAGACTGGCCTCCAGCATATGCTGGTTATTCACCGCCCAGATAAACAGCAGCCAGTTGCCGCCGATAGTGAGCGCGGTAAGTGCCAGCAGCAGCACTTTTTTCGGCTGGCGCAGGACGCTGTGAACGCCTGGCCAGCTGCGCGTCAGGGAGATCAGGATCAGCATAAACAGGGCTGACCAGATTACCCGGTGCGTCATGATTTCGGTTGCCGGAACATTTTTTACCAGCTTGAAATAAGCCGGGGCGATGCCCCAGATAAAGTAAGCGCCCAGTGCAAAGCCAACGCCCTGGCGAGTTTGTTGCGTATCCATGTCTGTCCTGTTGTAAGGCGAAATTAGCCGATCAGATAAGTGGCGGTTGCGGTAGCGATATAATCACCCTGCTGGTTGTGCAATTCGACGCGGGCCACCGCGACTTTGTTACCGGCGCGCAGCAGACTGCTGGTGGCGGTAAAGCGTTCGCCGCGTCCCGGACGCAAATAGTCAACGCGCATATCGATGGTGCCCATGCGGGAGAGGCGCTGACGCAGCTCCTCTTCGCTGATGCTCTCCTGGCGCGTCAGGGCATTGCTGACGCACACCATGCCCGCCGCGACGTCCAGCACGGAAGCGATCACGCCGCCGTGCAGAATCTGCTGGGCAGTGTTGCCGACCAGCATGGTTTGATTGGCGAAACTGATTTCGGCATAGTCGGCATCCAGCCGCGTCAGCTCCAGACCTAGCGCCTGATTAAACGGCATGTGGTAGACGAAAATCTCGCCAACCAGACGGCGGGCATCCTGCTGCGTCAGCACAAGTGATGACATGATGAAGTGTCCTGAAAAATTCGGGCCAGAGGGGCGCGTAATGTTAATGAGATGTGTATTCTATGCCGCTCGCGAGGGGGTTTCCAGTTTAAGAAATCAGCTCTCATCTTCACTGCCATTTGCGTGTAGAATGGCCTGCTTTTTACGACACCCTTTCAGAAATTTTTACTACGCAGCGCTCACCGGAGAATTTTATGCGTAAGCATCGCGCCTTGCTGGCGGCTATGTTATTACTTCCTGCACTGGCGCAGGCGGACGAAGCTCAGGTTAAAGAAGTGCATGACGCGCCGCAGGTTCGTGGCAGCATCATCGCTAACCTGCTGGAGAAGCATGATAATCCGTTCGTCCTCTATCCTTACGAGAACAACTATCTTCTCTACACTTACACCAGCGATCTCAATAAAGAGGCGATCTCCTCCTACAACTGGGCAGAAAACGCCCGTAAGGATGAGGTAAAATTCCAGCTCAGTCTGGCATTCCCGCTGTGGCGCGGTATCCTGGGCGATAACTCGGTGCTGGCTGCCTCATATACGCAGCGTTCCTGGTGGCAGTTGTCGAATCGCGGCGAATCATCACCATTCCGCGAAACCAACTATGAGCCTCAGATTTTCCTCGGCTGGGCAACCGATTATTCTTTTGCTGGCTGGACGCTGCGTGACGTGGAAGTGGGCCTGAACCATGAATCCAATGGCCGAAGCGACCCGACCTCACGTAGCTGGAACCGCGTCTATACCCGCCTGATGGCGGAGAACGGGAATTTCCTGGCGGAAATCAAACCCTGGTACCGGATTCCGGAAGGCGAAAGCAGCGATGATAATCCCGATATCACCAAATATATGGGTTACTACCGCGCCAAAGTTGGCTATAAGCTCGGCGACAGCATCTTTAGCGTCGAAGGCAACTATAACTGGAACAGCGGTTATGGCGGCGCGACCATGGCCTGGAGCTATCCGATCTCGGAGCATGTTCGCTTCTATACCCAGGTGTTTAGCGGCTATGGCGAATCGCTGATCGATTACGACCATCGTCAGACCCGTCTGGGTGTAGGCGTAACGCTTAACGACTTGTTCTAATCAATTACGTAAGACAGGAATAGAGTGGCAACCTCGGCAGTCCTAAATCAGGAAGCGCTGGCGCAGCAGGTATTGCAGGATACCTTCGGCTACCAGCAGTTTCGTCCCGGTCAACAGACGATCATCAACCAGGCGCTGAGCGGGCGTGATTGTCTGGTCGTGATGCCGACCGGCGGCGGTAAATCACTGTGCTATCAGATTCCGGCGCTGGTGCGCGAGGGGCTGACACTGGTGGTCTCGCCGCTGATTTCGCTGATGAAAGATCAGGTCGATCAACTGCTGGCCAACGGTGTTGCGGCGGCGTATCTCAATTCGACCATGACGCGTGAGCAACAGCAGGCGGTGATGGCAGATTGCCGTACCGGTCGGGTTAAGCTGCTTTATATCGCGCCAGAACGCCTGATGATGGATAACTTCCTGGAGAATCTGGCGTACTGGCAGCCGGCCATGCTGGCGGTCGACGAAGCGCACTGTATTTCTCAATGGGGTCACGATTTCCGTCCGGAATATGGCGCGCTGGGGCAGATGCGTCAGCGTTTTCCGGATTTGCCGGTGATGGCGCTGACCGCCACCGCCGACGAAACCACCCGTAACGATATCGTTAACCTGCTGCATATGCAGGATCCGCTGATCCAGATCAGCAGCTTTGACCGTCCCAATATTCGCTACACGCTGGTCGAAAAATTTAAACCTACCGAGCAGCTGCTGCGTTACGTGCAGGATCAGCGCGGTAAGTGCGGCATTATCTACTGCAATAGCCGGGCGAAGGTCGAAGATACCGCCGCGCGCCTGCAAAGTCGGGGACTGAGCGTCGGGGCCTACCATGCCGGCATTGACAGCGAGCAGCGCGCCCGGGTTCAGGAAGCATTCCAGCGTGACGATCTGCAAATCGTGGTCGCCACGGTGGCGTTCGGGATGGGCATCAATAAGCCCAACGTCCGCTTCGTGGTGCATTTCGATATCCCGCGCAACATCGAATCCTACTATCAGGAAACCGGGCGAGCGGGGCGTGATGGCCTGCCTGCCGAGGCGATGATGCTCTACGATCCGGCGGATATGGCGTGGCTGCGAAAATGTCTCGAAGAGAAAGCGCCAGGCCCGTTGCAGGACATTGAGCGTCATAAGCTCAACGCGATGGGCGCCTTTGCTGAAGCGCAGACCTGTCGCCGTCTGGTGCTGCTCAACTATTTTGGTGAGGGCCGACAGCAGCCGTGCGGCAACTGCGATATCTGTCTCGATCCGCCCAAGCGTTACGACGGACTGGTCGAGGCGCAGAAAGCGCTGTCCGGTATCTATCGCGTCGGCCAGCGTTTCGGTATGGGCTATATTGTCGAAGTGCTGCGCGGTGCCAATAACCAGCGGATCCGCGAGCACGGTCACGACAAACTGCCGATTTATGGGCTGGGCAAAGACCAGAGCCATGAGCATTGGGTCAGCGTGTTACGTCAGCTGATTCACCTCGGACTGGTGACGCAAAACATCGCGATGCATTCAGCGCTGCAGCTAACCGAAGCGGCAAGGCCGGTGCTGCGCGGCGAAGTGCCGCTGATGCTGGCAGTGCCGCGCCTGATTACCGCGAAGCCGAAGAGCAACAGTTCGGCGAAATTTTATGGCGGCAACTACGATCGCAAACTGTTTGCCAAGTTGCGCAAGCTGCGTAAAGCGATCGCTGATGAAGAGAATATTCCGCCTTACGTGGTGTTCAATGACGCCACGCTGATTGAGATGGCAGAACAGATGCCGGTTAGCGCGTCAGAGATGCTCAGCGTCAATGGCGTCGGTCACCGCAAACTGGAGCGCTTTGGCAAACCTTTCCTGGTGATGATCAAAGAGCATCTTGATGATGAAGAGTAAAGGATACTAATAATGCTGATGTTATTCGCCACCGTGGCACTGGTTCATCTGGTCGCACTGATGAGCCCCGGCCCCGATTTCTTTTTCGTTTCGCAAACCGCCGCCAGCCGTTCACGCAAAGAGGCGATGATGGGCGTGCTGGGCATTACACTCGGCATCGTGGTCTGGGCCGGGGTGGCGCTGATGGGGCTGCATCTGATTCTGGAGAAAATGGCCTGGCTGCATCAGATCATTATGGTGGGCGGCGGTCTTTATCTGCTGTGGATGGGCTGGCAGCTGATGTGTTCAGCGCGTCAGCGTCATAAACAGCCGCAGCAGGATGAGCCGGTGGTTGAGCTGCCGAAACGTGGCATGAGTTTCATCAAGGGTCTGCTGACCAACCTGTCCAACCCTAAAGCGATCATCTACTTCGGCAGCGTATTTTCCCTGTTTGTCGGCGATGACGTCGGTGCAGCCGAGCGCTGGGGCCTGTTCTTACTGATTATCGGCGAGACATTTGCCTGGTTTGCGCTGGTTGCCGCTATCTTCGCAATGCCGTGGATGCGTAACAGGTATCAGCGCCTGGCGAAGTGGGTCGATGGCATGGCTGGCGTGTTGTTTGCCGGCTTTGGTATTCATCTGATCATTTCCCGCTAAGGCGGAACGCGCGCGGCCGGTTCATCGCCAGGCCGCGCCACAATCGCCAGAGGGCAGGGCGATTGCGTCTTTTTCACCGGCTGGTAGCTCTCAGGCAATGCGCCGCGCGCTGGCCAGCAGCGCACCCACCGCCATAAACAGCCCGCCAAAAATACGGTTCATCAGCTTCATCTGCTTCGGCCCTTTAATCCAGCCCGCAATGCGCGTCGCTAAGGTGGCGTAGCCAATCATCACGATAATATCGACCACCACGGTGGTCACGCCCAGCACCACGTACTGCATCAATAGCGGCTGATGCGGCTGGATGAACTGCGGAAACAGCGCGGCCAGGAAAACGATACTTTTCGGGTTGGTCAGGTTAACCAGAACGGCGCGTTTGAACAGACGACGACGCGGCATCGCTTTGGCAACCGCATCAAGATCGATGCCGCCAGCCGATCGCCATTGCTGAATGCCAAGCCACACCAGATAGGCAGCACCGGCCCATTTGAGAATTTCAAACGCCAGCAGCGACTGGGAGAACAGCGCACCCAGACCGATCCCGACCAGCACAATGTGCACGGCCAGCCCGACCTGCAAACCGGAGATCGAGGCAACCGTGCCGCGATAACCATGGCTGATGCCGGTACTCATGGTATTAATAGCGCCCGAACCGGGCGACAGGCTAAGAATTGTGGTGGTAAGCAGGTAGGTCAGCCACCATTCAATGGTCATGGGATGCGCTCTCTTTAGCGGCGGAAATGTGACACAATACGCCAGAAATAAGCGCGGCGCTATGGCCGACACACAGCGTTAAGGACACTTTTTTCCGGTCATCAGGGGGGCGAATGAATCAACACAAAGCCAGTTGGCTGCGACGAGAAAAAGCCTTTGCTGCCTTCGCTACCGGGCCACTGCTCGATTTCTGGCACCGGCGTGAGGAGCGTGAATTTACCGGCGTCGGTAATCTCACTCTGCGTTACGTACGCTTCACCTCGCCACAACATAAGCGTGTGGTGCTGATTGTGCCCGGCCGCATCGAGAGCTATATAAAATATCCTGAGCTGGCGTACGATCTGTTCCATTGCGGTTTTGACGTGGTGATCCTCGATCATCGTGGTCAGGGCCGCTCCGATCGTCTGCTGGAAGATTCACACCGCGGCCACGTGGCAGAATTCGCGCATTACGTCGACGATCTGGAGACGCTCTACCTGAAAGAAATTGTCAGCGGCCACTATCAGCAGCGTTATGCGCTGGCCCACTCCATGGGCGGGGCCATTTTAACGCTGTTTCTGGCGCGACAGCCGCAGGCTTTTCATGCGGTTGCGCTGGTGGCACCGATGTTTGGTATCGCGCTGCCGTTGCCCTCATTTCTGGCGCACCGGATCCTCGACTGGGCCGAGAAACGCCCGGCGCTGCGCGACGGTTACGCGCTGGGTACCGGGCGCTGGCGGGCGCATCCGTTTGGCATTAACCGGCTGACGCACAGTGCTGAGCGTTATCGGCGCAGCCTGCGTTTTTATGCCGACGATCCGGCAATTCGCGTCGGTGGCCCGACTTATCATTGGGTGCGCGAAGGCATTCATGCCGGTCGCAACATTATCAGTCAGGCCGATAAAATCACCACCCCGCTGCTGCTGCTGCAGGCCAGCGACGATCAGGTGGTGGATAATCGTTCGCAGGATCTTTTTTGTGCTGCCATGGCGGCGGCGGGTCATCCGTGCGAAGGCAACAAACCGCGGGTGATCAACGGTGCGCGTCATGAGATCCTGTTCGAAAAAGATGACATGCGCGCCGAAGCGCTTAATGCAGTGATCGACTTTTTTTCATCGCATCACTGACGTTCATTATCCGGCTGGCCACGGCCAGTAGAATCAGATACCCGAGGTTTTCATGTACCACATCGTTGCATCCGATCTGGATGGCACGCTGCTTTCTCCCGAACATCGCCTGACGCCTTTTGCACGTGAAACGCTGCAACAACTGGTGGCAAAGGATATCCACTTTGTTTTCGCCACCGGTCGCCATCATATCGATGTCGGACAGATGCGTGACAGCCTGGCTATCCCGGCGTATATGATCACCTCAAACGGCGCGCGGGTACATAACGCCCAGGGCGAGCTGGTGTTCAGCCATAATCTGGATGAGGATATCGCTAACGACCTGTTTGGCCTGCAGTATCATCACAGCGATATTCTGACCCACGTTTACCGTGATGATGAGTGGTTTGTCAGCCGTTCACGTCCCGCTGAGCAGGACTATTTCCGTGAATCGGTATTCAACTATCAGGTTTATGAACCGGGTCTGTTGCCGACGGATAACATCAGTAAGGTCTTTTTTACCTGCGAAGATCCCGAGCATCTGATTCCGATGGAGCAGGCGATTGAAGCGCGCTGGGGCGATCGGGTCAACGTCAGTTTTTCACTGCCTACCTGCCTCGAAGTGATGGCGGGCGGCGTATCGAAGGGGCATGCGCTCGAAGCCGTGGCGAAGCAACTGGGTCATACGCTGCATAATTGCATCGCCTTTGGCGACGGCATGAATGATGTCGAGATGCTGAGCATGGCGGGTAAAGGATTCATCATGCACAACGCGCACCAGCGGTTGAAAGACCGGTTGCCTGAACTGGAAGTGATCGGGTCCAACGCCGACGATGCGGTGCCGCAGACGCTGCGTGACCTCTATCTTTCCTGACAGAACAGCGCAAAAAAGGGCCGGTTAACCGGCCCTTTTTTATTGCCGTCAGGCCAGTTTTTGCTTGTGTTTATGCTCGCTAACCATGGTGAGTAACAACAGGATCACCGCCAGTACACAGCCAGCAATCATCACCAGGAAGCCGCCGTCCCAGCCAAAGTAGTCAACGGTGTAGCCGACAATGGCGCTGGCCGCGACGGAACCGCCCAGATAACCAAACAGACCGGTAAAGCCCGCAGCGGTGCCGGCGGCCTTCTTCGGTGCCAGTTCCAGCGCGTGCAGACCAATCAGCATCACCGGCCCGTAAATCAGGAAGCCAATCACGATCATACAGGCCATATCAACGCCGGGGTTGCCCGCCGGGTTCAGCCAGTAAATCACGGTGGCGATGGTGACCAGCGTCATAAAGAACACCCCGGTCGCACCCCGATTACCCCGGAACACTTTGTCCGACATCCAGCCACACAACAGCGTTCCCGGAATGCCGGCATACTCATACAGGAAGTAGGCCCAGGAGGACTTATCCAGCGTGAAGTGCTTCACCTCTTTCAGGTAGGTCGGTGACCAGTCCAGAATGCCGTAGCGCAGCAGGTAGACAAACACGTTTGCCAGGGCGATGTACCACAGCAGTTTATTGGGCAGTACATATTTCATGAAGATCTGCTTAGCCGTCAGCTCTTCTTCATGGCTGGCATCGTAATCCGGCGGATAGTCGTTTTTGTACTCTTCAATCGGCGGCAGACCACAGGACTGCGGCGTGTCGCGCATCAGGGCAAAGGCGATGAACGCCACCAGGATGGCACCAAAGGCGGGCATGTAGAGCGCCGCTTTCCAGTCGTTGAACCACGCCATACCGAGCAGAAACAGCAGTGGCGGCAGGCCGCCGCCAACGTTATGGGCGCAGTTCCACACTGAGACAATGCTGCCGCGCTCCTTCTGTGACCACCAGTGCACCATGGTCCGTCCGCACGGTGGCCAGCCCATTCCCTGGAACCAGCCGCAGATAAACAGCAGGACGAACATCACCATGATGCTGGAAGTGGCCCACGGCACAAATCCCATAAACAGCATCACCGCAGCAGCCAGGATCAGCCCGGCCGGTAAAAAGACGCGTGGGTTTGAGCGATCGGACACCGAGCCCATGATGAATTTGGAGAAGCCGTAGGCGATGGAAATGCCTGACAGGGCGAAACCGAGGTCGCCACGTGAAAAGCCTTGCTCCACCAGATACGGCATGGCGAGCGCAAAGTTTTTTCTGACCAGGTAGTAGGCGGCGTAGCCGAAAAAGATCCCGATGAAAATTTGCCAGCGCAGGCGACGGTAGAGCGGATCAACGCGATCCGCTGCCACCTGCGGCTGACGTGGTGCAGGTTTAAAAATACTCAGCATCAGTGAGGCCCTCCAGGGCACTTTATGGTTTTTACATTCCCAGTGGTTGGGTCAAAAAAAAGCAAAGGGAAAATGGCGGCGTGATGTTCCATTTCGCGCAAAGAATAAAATTAGTGACGCGGCGTTACTGTGATGTGTGACACATTTGTTACAGTTTTATTACACTTAAGAGCGAAAGTGATCATCAGATGGTTTATTTCGCGCATTTTGCGCCGCAGGCAGGCGTGAAAAGAGAAGGTGATGCTAACCAGCCGTAACAAAGCTCTTGTCGGTTGTATTTGTTTGCCTGGTAAATAACCAGATGTAAACCAGATAGTGCAGCCGCCTGACAGCACATTGTTTACACTGTCGCTCTGTTAATTTCGGGGTCGTTACCGTGTTCTTATTGATTATTACCACCATTCTGTGGGCTTTTTCGTTTAGCCTGATTGGCGAATATCTTGCCGGTCAGGTGGACAGCTGGTTTTCCGTGCTGATGCGACTGGCACTGGCCGCGCTGGTCTTTTTGCCGTTCCTGCGCTGGCGCGGCTATCGTCCCTCAACGCTGCTGCTCTATATGCTGGTGGGGATGTTGCAATTAGGGGTGATGTACCTGCTGAGTTTCGAAGCCTACCTCTATCTCAGCGTGTCAGAGTTCCTGCTGTTTACCGTGATGACGCCGCTCTATGTCACCCTGATTTATGATCTGATCAGCCGCCGTCCGCTGCGGGTCGGCTATATCTTCAGCGCCTTGCTGGCGGTAGCGGGTGCGGCCATCATTCGCTACGACAAAGTCAGCGATAACTTCTGGACCGGCCTGTTGCTGGTGCAGCTGGCAAACATCTGCTTTGCTGCCGGTATGGTGGGCTATAAGCGCCTGCAGGAAACCCGTCCGATGCCGCAGCACACCGCCTTCTCCTGGTTCTATCTGGGGGCGGTGGTGATCGCGGTAATCGCCTGGTTTGCCTGGGGCAATCCGCAGAAATTACCCACCACCTCACTGCAGTGGGGCATTCTGGTGTGGCTGGGCGTGGCCGCTTCAGGGCTGGGCTACTTTATGTGGAACTATGGCGCGACCCAGGTTGATGCCGGCACGCTTGGCATCATGAACAACATGCACGTGCCTGCCGGTCTGCTGGTTAATCTGGCTATCTGGCAGGAGAAACCGCACTGGCCGAGCTTCGTTGCCGGAGCGCTGGTGATCCTCGCCTCGCTGTGGGTGCATAAGCGCTGGGTGGTGGGGCGCGGTGACCGATCATAAACAGGGCTGTTGCATGGGTGCGGCCTCCCGGGCTGGCGCGTCCGATCGCGAAGGAATCTCACATCCCTGTGGATCGTCCGGGCCAGGGATGGCGAGGCCGTGCTGCATGGATGCAGGCTTTCTTTGCGATCAGGTGCGCCACTTCTGACCACGCAGGTACCCGACGCGATCGGCAACAGAAGTTAAGCTGGCTTTCCACTCTTCGGACGCTGGATCATCGCCAGCCCCTTCAGGAAGTTGCGCAGAATCTGATCACCGCATTCGCGATAGTTCTTATGGTCAGGCTTGCGGAAAATCGCACCAATCTCAGCCTGCGAAACGGTAAAGTTCACGCGTTTCAGTACCTCAGGAATATCGGTGGTTTTCAGATCAAAGGCGATGCGCAACTTCTTCATAAAGATGTTGTTATTCATCTTGCGCTCAATGGACGGGGCGGGCATCTCTTCGCTTTTTCCGCGACGGTAAAAAATCAGGCCGTTGAGGAAGTAGCCCATCAGCACATCGGGGCAGGGACGGAACGCCGCATCTTCATCTTTTTTCAGCCACGCCTGAATATCCGTCTGTGGGACTTCACACTGCGCCAGCGCAAAAATTTCCACCATTTTGGCATCGCTCAGATCGAGCATGTAGCGCACGCTGCGCAGAATATCGTTGTTAGTCATGGTGAGATCTTCTCATGGTCAGTCGACAGGCTGCGCATTATAGGGGATTTTGCCCACCTCCGCGCAGGTTTGTACCCTCCGACTTAACGCTGCAATATCGCACCGGGCTGTAGCGCATCGCGGACAAAAGGCAGATGTTCACAGGCATGCTGGCGGGCAAAGCGGATAAAGGCTTCCAGCACCGGCTGACGCTGCTCGCCATCGCGCACCGCGGCATAAAGACGGCTCCACAGCCCGTCACCCAGCGTTTTGGTTACCACCAGTCCCTGCTTCTCAAAACTCTCTACCACCCAGTGCGGCAGCGCGGCAATTCCCATGCGGGCCGAGACCATCTGGATCATCAGCAGGGTGTTATCTACGTTTTTCAGCGCCGGGCTGACGCCGGCCGGTTGCAGAAAGTGACGCCAGATATCAAGGCGCTGACGCTGCACCGGATAGATCATCAGCACCTCGTCGGCCAGATCCTCAGGGGCAATATGTTCAACCTGCGCCAGCGGATGATCCGGTGCCAGCACCAGTCGCACTTCAAAATCAAACATCGGCGAATAGAACAGCCCGGAGCGCGCCAGGATGTCGGAGGTCAGCACCACATCCAGCTCGCCCTGCTGCAGCGCAGGCTGAGGATCAAAGGTGACGCCTGATTTGAAATCCATCACCACCTGCGGCCAGCTCTGACGGAAATTATCCAGTGCCGGCGTCAGCCACTGGATGCAGCTGTGGCACTCAATCGCCACCCTGAGAGTGGTCTGCTGCGGCTCATGACAGGCCTGCAACGCTTGCTGGATCTGCGGCAGCACCTGTTCGGCCAACTGCAGCAGGATGTCGCCCTGTGGCGTGAAGCGCAGCGGCTGACTTTTACGCACAAACAGGCGGAATCCCAGCCGCTGTTCCAGATCGCTGAACTGGTGGGACAACGCCGATTGCGTCTGATGAAGCTGGGATGCCGCCGCCGCCAGCGAACCCGTATTACGCAGAGCCTGAAGCGTCCGCAGGTGCTTGAGTTCGATCATGAGAGTCCTTCACATCGAAAGTGAACATATTGCGCTTGAGGAACATACAGTACCCGCAGATTATAGCGGTGTAAACATCTGGACGGCTAAACATCTTTGGCTGTCAGCCAAAGTGAAAGATTATCTGGAGAACAGCGAATGACAATCCTTAACCATACCCTTGGTTTTCCGCGTGTCGGCCTGCGCCGTGAACTGAAAAAAGCCCAGGAGAGCTACTGGGCCGGTGACTGCAGCCAGCAGGAATTACTGGAGGTGGGCCGTGAATTGCGTGCACGTCACTGGCAACAACAAAAAGAGGCTGGGGTCGATCTGCTGCCGGTGGGTGACTTTGCCTGGTACGATCATGTGCTGACCACCAGCCTGATGCTGGGCAACGTGCCGGCACGTCATCAGAATAAAGAGGGTTCGGTTGATCTGGATACGCTGTTCCGTCTGGGCCGAGGCCGCGCGCCGACCGGCGAACCTGCGGCGGCGGCGGAAATGACCAAGTGGTTTAACACCAACTATCACTACATGGTGCCAGAATTTACGCCGGGCCAGACCTTCCGGCTGGCCTGGACTCAGTTGCTGGATGAAGTCGACGAGGCGCTGGCACTGGGCCACGACATCAAGCCGGTGCTGCTGGGGCCGGTGACTTATCTGTGGCTGGGTAAGGTCAAAGGGGAAGCGTTTGATCGTCTGTCGCTGCTGAAAGCGATCCTGCCGGTTTACCAGCAGGTGCTGGCCGAGCTGGCAAAACGCGATATCGAATGGGTGCAGATTGATGAACCTGCGCTGGCTCTGGAGCTGCCGCAGGCGTGGCGTGAGGCGTTTAAGCCCGCCTACGATGCGTTGCAGGGACAAAGTAAACTGCTGCTCACCACCTATTTCGACAGCATCGGTCAGAACATTGAGGTGATTCGCCAGCTGCCGGTGCAGGGGCTGCATGTCGATCTGGTGCATGGCCGGGATGATATTCAGCAACTGAATCAGCAATTGCCCGCTAGTTGGCTGCTGTCGCTGGGGGTGATCAACGGGCGTAACGTCTGGCGCGCCGATCTGAGCCGCTGGTTTGAGCGCCTGCAGCCGCTGGTCGCTCAGCGCGCGCAGCTGTGGATCGGCTCCTCCTGCTCGCTGCTGCACAGCCCTATCGATCTGAGCGTTGAGACCCGGCTGGATGAGGAAGTGAAAAGCTGGTTCGCCTTCGCGCTGCAGAAATGCACCGAACTTTCGCTGTTGACCCAGGCGCTCAACCACAACGATACCGCGTCACTGGCGGTCTGGAGCGCGCCGGTTCACGCCCGTGCTCACTCCAGCCGCGTACATAACGCCGCGGTCGCTCAGCGCCTGCTGGCTATCACGCCGCAGGACAGCGAACGACACAGCCGCTACAGCGAGCGGGCTAAGGCACAGCGTCAGCGCTTTAATCTGCCCACCTGGCCAACCACCACGATTGGCTCTTTCCCACAAACCCCGGAAATTCGCGGTCTGCGCCTCGATTTCAAACAGGGTCGCCTCGACAGCAATCATTACCGTACCGGCATCGCTGAACATATCAAACAGGCGATTACTGAGCAGGAGCGGCTGGGGCTGGATGTGCTGGTGCACGGCGAAGCGGAACGTAACGACATGGTTGAATATTTCGGCGAGCATCTGGATGGATTCGTCTTCACCCAGAATGGCTGGGTACAGAGCTATGGCTCACGCTGCGTGAAACCACCGGTGATTATCGGCGACGTCAGCCGGCCGGAAGCGATCACCGTTGAATGGGCGAAGTATGCCCAGTCGCTAACGGACAAACCGGTGAAAGGGATGCTGACCGGTCCGGTGACCATTCTCTGCTGGTCATTCCCGCGTGAAGATGTGTCACGTGAAACCATCGCAAAACAGATTGCGCTGGCGCTGCGTGATGAAGTGGCCGATCTGGAAAAAGCCGGTATTGGCATTATCCAGATTGATGAACCCGCGCTGCGCGAAGGGCTGCCGCTGCATCAGTCCGACTGGGCTGCCTATCTGAACTGGGCGGTCGATGCTTTCCGCCTGAATGCCGCTGTGGCGCAGGATGACACCCAGATCCACACCCATATGTGTTACTGCGAGTTTAACGACATCATGGATTCCATCGCTGCGCTGGATGCCGATGTGATTACCATCGAAACCTCGCGCTCTGACATGGAGTTGCTGGCGTCGTTTGAACACTTTGACTATCCGAATGAGATTGGCCCAGGCGTCTACGACATTCACTCGCCTAATGTACCGGACGTCGAATGGATTGAAGCGCTGTTGCTGAAAGCGGCGAAGCGTATTCCGCCGCAACGGCTGTGGGTAAATCCGGACTGCGGGCTGAAAACGCGTGGCTGGACCGAAACGCGGCAGGCGCTGGCTAACATGGTCACTGCGGCAAAAAACCTGCGGGCTAAAACGGCGTAAACGGGCGTCTGGCAGGGAATGAGAAATAATCGGGGCGCGCAGGCGCCCCTTTTTTCGCTTACTGTGAGGCTACGCCATACTGCCTGAACCAGGCCAGCATCCGCGCCCAGCCATCGCTGGCCGATTCGGCATGATAGCTCGGACGGTAGTCAGCATTAAACGCATGTCCGGCTTCGGGATAGACGATGATTTCCGCGGTGGCATTGGCGGCGTGCAGCGCCTGACGCATCTGCTCAACGCTCTCCAGCGGAATTCCGTCATCCTGACCGCCGTATAAGCCTAATACCGGGGCGCTGAGATCGACGGCGACATCAATAGGGTGCTTTTGCTGCTTCATGGTCCGATCGCCGGTCAGCCGTCCATACCAGGCGACGGCGGCACGCAGCTGTGGATTGTGCGCCGCATAAAGCCAGCTAATGCGGCCGCCCCAGCAGAAACCGGTAATGCCCATCCGCCGGATATCACCGCCGTTACGCGCTGCCCAGTTGGCGGCATGATCAAGGTCGGACAGCACCTGGCTGTCGGGCACCTTACTCACCAGCTCGCTGAATAGCGTCGGAATATCGTGGTAATCGTTGGGATCGCCTTCACGGAAGTAGAGTTCCGGGGCGATGGCCAGATAGCCTTCCAGCGCCAGCCGGCGGCAGATATCACGGATGTGCTCATGCACCCCGAAAATTTCCTGTACCACCAGCACCACTGGCAGCGAACCCTCTGCGGATTTTGGTCGGGCAAAAAACGCGGGCATATTTTCGCCCTGGCTTGGCACTGAGGTCTCACCCGACTGAATCGCCGGGCTGTCGGTAATAATGGTGGTGGAAGCGGTCGGCTGAACGGCAGGCGCAAAGGTCCCTGCCGCGGCTTTTTGTGTCATATTATCACTGGTTTTCATTATTCTCTCCGTGCGAGCAATTGCGCAATCACGTAACTATAGCCTGGCCGGAAACGGTGCGAGCCAGACGTCGGGTAACAGAGTCAGCAGCGGACAATATCACCCAACTCTTTAACACTGCGATGACCCCGACACAGCCCCGCCGATCGCAATGACGGCGAACCCGATGTGATATTGTGATAATCATCACATTGTTTTTAGTGAAAAATGTAACTTTCATTTTCTTAAGTGAATTTTGTCACATATTTATCGGGCGTGCTGACGTAGAGTGACGCGCTACCTTCCCTTAACAGGAGTCTGAAATGACACAGTCTGACGTTTTCCATCTTGGCCTGACTAAAGCCGATCTGCAGGGCGCTACCCTGGCGATTGTGCCCGGCGATCCGGAGCGCGTGAAGAAAATTGCCGGACTGATGGAGGATGCCACGCATCTGGCCTCACACCGTGAATTCACCAGCTGGCTGGCAAAACTCGACGGTAAGCCGGTGGTGGTCTGTTCAACCGGTATCGGCGGTCCTTCTACCTCCATTGCGGTTGAGGAACTGGCACAGCTTGGCGTACGCACTTTTCTGCGCGTTGGCACCACCGGCGCTATCCAGCCGCACATCAACGTTGGCGATGTGCTGGTGACTACCGGTTCCGTGCGGCTCGACGGTGCCAGCCTGCATTTCGCACCGATGGAGTTTCCGGCAGTGGCCGATTTTGCCTGTACCACGGCGCTGGTGGCTGCGGCAGAAGCCTGTGGCGCGAAGACCCATATCGGCATTACTGCCTCTTCTGATACCTTCTATCCGGGACAGGAACGCTACGATACCTTCTCTGGTCGGGTGGTGAATCGCTTCCAGGGATCGATGAAAGAGTGGCAGGAGATGGGCGTACTCAACTATGAGATGGAATCCGCTACACTGTTAACCATGTGTGCCAGCCAGGGCCTGCGCGCCGGCATGGTGGCTGGTGTGATCGTTAACCGTACCCAGAAAGAGATCCCGGATGCGGTGACGATGAAACAGACCGAAAGCGATGCGGTAAAAATTGTGGTTGAAGCGGCACGCCGCTTGTTATAACCCTCACAGCCAGGCAGCAGGTTAACGGGCCGCTATGAGGCCTGCCTGCTGCCGGATAACCCCGGCGCAGCCTTTCAACGGACTCTGAGAGTGCCCGATGCGCAAAACTATTCCCGTTCGTCGTCCCGTCGTTAACCCGAATTCCGCCGCGCTCAATGCCCGTCTGGAGAGCAGTGCTGCCCGGTTCCGCGCCGCCATGCAGCAGGGCGATTATGCGCAGGCCGTCCGCTCTTGCGAAGAGGTGTTGCGTTATCAGCCTCACCAGATGCAGGTACTGAGTGACTATGCGCTCTGCCTGATGCGTCTCGGTCAGCATCACAAAGCGTACAAAACCTACCAGAAAATTTACCAGTCGCCGCCGGCCGTGCGCGCCACCGCGTCAGAAACCTGGCTGGATGGCCTGACCGAAGTGTGTGGCTGGCTGGATAAGCAGGATGAGGTGGCGCGTTACGGCCTGGAATCGCTGATGCAGTCAGACGCCCGCTTTCGTCAGGGGCCGCGGGTCGCCTTTCCCGCTGCGCAGCCTGAGCCAATCGATCTCAGCCAGCCGCAGCAGAACGTGATCGCGTTCAGCCTGTATGGCGACCAGCCGCGCTACTGTGAAACCCTGATTAAAAATGTTGAGGTGGCACCGCAGCTCTTTCCCGGCTGGATCTGCCGCATCTATCTGGATGACAGCGTGCCGCAGCATGTCTGGCAACGGCTCGATCAGCCCCACGTTGAACGGGTTGATATGTCGCAGGAAAAAACGCTGTTCCCGACGCTGTGGCGCTTTCTGGTGATGGACGATCCCAGCGTTAAACGCTTTATTGTCCGTGATGCCGACTCGCTGCTTTCCGAGCGCGAAGCGGCGGCGGTCAACGCCTGGCTGGCATCGCCGTACTGGTTCCACCACATGCGCGACTATTTTTCCCACACCGAGTTACTGCTGGCCGGCATGTGGGGCGGCTGCCATGGCGTTTTCCAGCAGGTTGAACAAACGATGCGCGAATTTATTGCGCAGTACCGTGGCAGCGAACGCTTTACCGATCAGTACTTCCTCAAGACGGCGCTGTGGCCAACGGTGCGTGAAAGCATTCTCAATCATGATGAGTTGTTTCATTTCCATCAGGCTCAGCCGTGGCCAGCGCATCCGCCGGTGCGCTGGCAGATGCCCCGATTTCACGTTGGCAGCAACGTGGGCTTTGCCAGCCTGACCGGACAGTCCGCCGCCGCCGACGGCACCCGGCAGGCGGTGGACATCAGCGCGGGCGGCAAAAGCTGGCAATATCCGGCCCAGGTGAAAAGTGGCCAATGGCTGCTGCCGATGCCGTTCTTCCTGATTGAAGACTGGCAGGCCGGAAAGCTGACGGTGACCGTGCGGTAAGTGATTGAGTGCAGGTAAATATATCTGGACATTCATACAGTGCGACTCTACCTTTTCCCTCAGCAGCTTGAGTCGCGGGGAAATCATGGATCAGCACATCATTATCAGCGTCTGTCTGGCACTCGCCGGCGCAGGAATTGGCTGGATGCTGGCACAGTTACGTGTCGGGCATCAGGCCGCCAGTTTCTTAACCGAGCGCCGTCTGCTGGAAGAGGCACAACAGCGCCAGCAGCAGCAGATTGAACAGCTTCAGCAGCAGGCGCAGCAGCGTGAGCAGGAACTGCGCCAGCTTCATGGTGCGCTGAGTGGTGCCAATGAACGTCTGCAACAGCTCGATTACTGGCGCAATGAGAGCGAACAGCTTAACCGGGAACTGCGCAACCAGCTGGAGGTCAACAGCGCTCAGGAAGCGGAGCTGCGTGAGGTAACCATCCGTCTTGAAGAGACCCGCTTCGCCGCCGAAGAGAAGCAGCGTCTGCTGACCAACAGCGAGCAACGCCTCAGCGCCCAGTTTGAAAACCTCGCCAACCGTATTTTCGAAAATAGCGGCCGCCGCGTCGATGAACAGAATCGCCAGAGCCTCGACAGCCTGATCGGCCCGTTGCGTGAACAGCTGGATGGTTTCCGTCGTCAGGTGCATGAGAGCTTTGGCGCGGAAGCGCGTGAGCGGCACACCCTGACCCACGAAATCCGTCAGTTACAGCAGCTTAATGCGCAAATGGCGCAGGAAGCGCTCAACCTTACCAAGGCGCTGAAAGGCGACAATAAAATTCAGGGCAACTGGGGCGAAGTGGTGCTCAGCCGGGTGCTGGAAGCGTCCGGGCTGCGTGAAGGCTATGAGTATGAAACCCAGGTCAGCATTCAGTCGGAGCAGCAGGGCAGGATGCAGCCGGATGTCATTGTGCGTCTGCCGCAGGGCAAAGATGTGGTGGTGGACGCCAAAATGACGCTGGTCGCCTATGAGCGTTACTTCAATGCGGAAGATGAGGTTGAGCGTGAACAGGCGATTCAGGAACATGTCAGCGCGATGCGCAGCCATATTCGTCTGCTGGGACGTAAAGATTATCAACAATTGCCCGGTTTACGCTCGCTTGATTATGTGTTGATGTTTATTCCGGTCGAACCGGCGTTTTTGCTGGCGATCGATCGCCAGCCAGAGCTGATTGGCGAGGCGCTGCAGCAGAATATCATGCTGGTCAGTCCCACCACGCTGCTGGTAGCGCTGCGTACCATCAATAACCTGTGGCGTTACGAGCACCAAAGCCGCAATGCACAGCGTATCGCTGACCGCGCCACCCGGCTGTATGACAAAATGCGGCTGTTCGTTGATGACATGAGTGGTATTGGTCACAGCCTGGATAAGGCGCAAATCAGCTACCGCGAGGCGATGAAAAAACTGGCCGAAGGACGCGGCAACCTGATTGCGCAGACGGAAGGTTTCCGTGCGCTGGGGGTTGAAGTGAAACGGTCGATTAATCCCCAGCTGGTGGAGCGGGCGATGCCGGAAAATCCGGCTGATGAAGAGCAGGACGACGATGATGATGCGGATGACAGAGCCATGCATGTGAGACGCCTCCACGAATAGTATGGGCGCAGCGTGCCTGACTTCCGTGACTCTGATACACTTCGGGAAGTATTGTTTGTGGAGCAGGTAAAACCGATGGCAGATGAATCACAGCAGGAAACCACCCATTTTGGCTTTCAGACGGTCGCCAAAAGCGAAAAAGCCGACAAAGTTGCGGATGTGTTTCACTCCGTAGCGGCAAAATATGACCTGATGAACGATTTGATGTCCTTTGGCGTCCATCGTGTCTGGAAGCGTTTTACCATTGACAGCAGCGGCGTACGTCGCGGTCAACGCGTGTTAGATCTGGCCGGCGGAACCGGCGATCTGACGGCTAAATTTTCTCGCCTGGTGGGCGAAACGGGTCAGGTAGTGCTGGCCGATATCAACAGTTCGATGCTGAAGATGGGCCGTGAAAAGCTGCGCAATCTCGGCGTGGTCGGCAACGTGAGCTACGTGCAGGCCAACGCAGAAGCTCTGCCGTTCCCGGATAACTACTTCGATTGCATCACCATCTCCTTCGGCTTACGCAACGTAACGGAAAAAGAGAAGGCGCTGGCCTCTATGTTCCGTGTGCTGAAGCCGGGCGGACGGTTACTGGTACTTGAGTTCTCCAAACCGGTGATTGATCCGCTGAGCAAAGCCTATGACGCTTACTCGTTCCATATTCTGCCGCGTATCGGGCAACTGGTGGCGCAGGACGCCGAGAGCTATCGCTATCTGGCCGAATCGATCCGCATGCATCCCGATCAGGAAACGCTGAAAGCGATGATGAACGACGTCGGTTTTGAAAATACCACTTACTCCAATATGACCGGCGGCATTGTGGCCTTACACCGTGGATTTAAGTTCTGAGTGAGATGGTGATGAACCTAACGCCCTTGATTACCGCGGGCCTGGAAACAGCGCTGAACCGCATGTTGTATCGCGATCGCGGCCTGAAGGCGGCACGGCAGCGTCTGACCGGTAAGATCCTGACGCTGCGTCTGAGCGAGTTTTCCCATCCGCTGGTGCTGGTATTCAGTGAGCAGCAGCTGGATGTGGTGGCTGACTGGCAGGATACCAGCGACTGCACGGTGATTACTTCACTGAAAACCTTGCCGAAGTTGCGCGATCGCCAGCAGCTGACGCCGCTGATTCGCAGCGGTGAGTTGCAGGTAGAAGGTGATTTGCAGGTAGTGCAGCAGTTTTCCGCGCTGATGGATCTTGCCGAGCTGGATCCGGCGGAATACCTGGCGCCGTGGGTCGGCGATATTGCGGCACAGGGCATCAGTCAGGGCGCACAACGAGTCTTTCGCCGGATAAAAGGCGAAGTCGGGCGTCGGCAGGATTACCTCGGTCAGGCACTGACCGAAGAGTGGCGTGTCGCGCCAGGCTCGCTCGAATTAGCCTGGTTTTCCGAGGAGGTCGGCGCGATGGAACGTTCGCTTGAGGCGCTTAATGCGCGTCTGGCGCAGCTGGAGGCAAAATGAGTTTTGGAGAGATCCGCCGCTTATATTTGATCATGAAGGTGTTTTTGACTTACGGCCTTGATGAACTGATTCCTAACACGCGCCTTACCCTTCCGCTTCGCCTGTGGCGTCGCTGTATTTTCTGGTTACCCAATCTGCATCAGAATGAACCGACCGGCGCCCGCATGCGCATGGCGATGGAGCAGCTGGGGCCGGTATGGATTAAGTTCGGTCAGATGCTGTCGACCCGCCGTGACCTGTTCCCGCCGATGATCGCCGATCAGCTGGCCATTCTGCAGGACCGGGTTGCACCGTTTGATGGCGTTAAAGCGAAAGCGCAGATCGAAGCCTCAATGGGCGCACCGATCGAAACCTGGTTTGATGATTTTGACATTAAGCCGCTGGCATCAGCGTCGATTGCCCAGGTTCACACGGCAACGCTGAAGTCGACCGGTAAGAAAGTGGTGATCAAAGTCATTCGTCCGGATATTTTGCCGGTGATCAAAGCTGACATGAAGCTGATCTATCGCCTGGCGCGCTGGGTGCCGCGTTTACTGCCTGATGGCCGTCGTCTGCGTCCGGTTGAAGTGGTGCGCGACTACGAAAAAACCCTGCTTGATGAGCTGAACCTGTTACGCGAAGCCGCGAACGCCATTCAGTTACGCCGCAATTTTGAAGACAGCCGGATGCTTTATGTACCGGAAGTCTATTCCGACTACTGCAGCGAAACCATGATGGTGATGGAACGTATTTACGGCATTCCGATTTCGGACGTCGCCACGCTGGAGCGACACGGGGTCAACATGAAGCTGCTGGCAGAGCGTGGCGTGCAGGTGTTCTTCACCCAGGTATTCCGCGACAGTTTCTTCCATGCTGATATGCATCCCGGCAATATTTTTGTCAGCTATGAGCATCCGGAAGATCCGCAATACATCGGCATCGACTGCGGTATTGTCGGGTCGCTCAACAAAGAAGATAAGCGCTATCTGGCTGAAAACTTTATCGCCTTCTTTAACCGCGACTACCGCAAGGTGGCGGAGCTGCACGTTGACTCTGGCTGGGTGCCGCCCGATACCAACGTCGAAGATTTTGAATTTGCGATTCGCACCGTCTGTGAGCCGATTTTTGAAAAGCCGCTGGCTGAAATTTCCTTCGGTCACGTGCTGCTGAATCTGTTCAATACCGCGCGTCGGTTTAATATGGAAGTCCAGCCGCAGCTGGTGCTGCTGCAAAAGACTCTGCTGTATGTGGAAGGTATTGGTCGTCAGCTCTATCCGCAGCTTGACCTGTGGAAGACCGCCAAGCCGTTCCTCGAAGAGTGGATCAAGGATCAGGTCGGTCTGCCCGCCATCATTCGCGCGGTTAAAGAGAAAGCACCGTTCTGGGCCGAGAAGTTACCGGAACTGCCGGAACTGTTTTATGACAGCATGCGCCAGCATAAACTTTTGCGGCATAGCGTTGACAAATTAGTGGGCGATCTCAATGCGCAGCGTACCCGGCATCACCAGGCACGCTATCTGTTTGGCGTTGGCGCAACCCTGCTGCTCAGCGGCACGGCAGTGCTGCTTTCGCGACCGGACTGGGACCTGTTTCCGGCGGTATTAATGGCAGCGGGCATCGTCTCATGGTTAATCGGCTGGCGTAAGACAAACTGATTGTCACTTCAGCCAAAAACACGGTAATGTCGCTGGCTCAGGCCCGGGTTGATAAGGGCGCTCTGTGGTGCATTACCCCATCGTTTTTCACAGAATATTAGAGGCTATCTCATGGGCGGTATCAGTATTTGGCAATTGTTAATTATTGCCGTGATTGTTGTACTTCTGTTCGGTACCAATAAATTACGTAATCTGGGTTCGGATTTGGGTTCCTCGATTCGTGGCTTCAAAAAAGCCATGGGCGATGAGGACGACAAAAAGGATCAACCGAAAGAGCAGGACGCTGACTTCAGCGCCAAAACGCTGGCGGACAAACAGCAAACTTCGGCTACTAAAGAAGAAGTTAAGAACGACAAGCAGGTGTAAACCGTGTTCGACATTGGTTTTAGTGAACTGGTATTGGTGTTCGTTATCGGGCTGATTGTACTCGGCCCACAACGTTTACCGGTTGCGGTGAAAACCGTGGTCGGCTGGATCAGGGCGATTCGTTCGCTGGCAGCCAATGTGCAAAACGAACTGGCGCAGGAGCTGAAACTGCAGGAGTTGCAGGACAGCCTGAAAAAGGTGGAAGAAGCGGGCCGCGGGACACTGTCGCCGGAGCTGAAAGAGTCAATGGAAGAGCTGCGTAAGACTGCGGATTCAATGAAGCGCTCGGTCAGCCAGAGCATCGACATTGAAAAAGAGGAAGACGAAGCCAACACTATTCACTCGCCACAGCACCGATCGGCGCCGCCTCTGGCGGACCAGCCGGAAGTGCATCCGGCAGCGGCCGGCACTGCGTCGCCGTCAGGCACGCCTGCGGCGGCTGATCATCAGGCCAGCGCGCCAGTTCAGACACCGTCTGTGGAAACGGCATCAGCCGGGCAGCCGGCAGCGACTGTAGCCAGCGCGCCCGCTCAGGCACCGTCTGTGGAAACGGCATCAGCCGGGCAGTCAGCAGCGACTGTAGCCAGCGCGCCCGCTCAGGCACCAGCCCGTGCTGACACGGCATTAGCCAGCAAACCTGACGCCGCCACTACGCGCACTTCCGCTTCCCCCTCTTCTGCAAGTGATGAACGATAATGGCCGTTGAAGATACCCAACCGCTCATCAGTCATCTGATTGAGCTGCGTAAGCGACTGCTGAACTGCATCATCGCCGTTTTAGTGATATTCCTGGCGCTGGTTTATTTTGCCAATGATATCTATCAACTGGTGGCGGCACCGCTCATCAGTCAGATGCCAATCGGCTCCAGCATGATCGCCACCGATGTGGCTTCGCCGTTTTTCACCCCGATTAAACTGACGATTATTGTGTCGGTATTTCTGGCGGTGCCGGTGATCCTCTATCAGGTCTGGGAGTTCATTGCGCCTGCGCTCTATCGCCATGAACGTAGACTGGTAATGCCGCTGCTGTTTTCCAGCACCTTTCTGTTCTATATCGGTGTGGCATTTGCCTACTTTGTCGTCTTCCCGCTGGCGTTTGGTTTCTTTACCAAAACCGCGCCGATTGGCGTCACCATGGCGACCGACATTACCAAATACCTCGATTTTGTCATGACGTTGTTTATGGCGTTTGGCGTGGCGTTTGAAGTGCCGGTAGCGATTGTACTGTTGTGCTGGACTGGTATCACCAGCCCGGACGATCTGAAAAAGAAACGTCCCTATATTCTGGTCGGGGCCTTCGTGGTCGGCATGTTACTGACGCCGCCGGACGTTTTTTCCCAAACTTTGCTCGCTATTCCGATGTACTGCCTGTTTGAAGTCGGCGTATTCTTTTCCCGATACTATGTGGGCAAAGGCCGCCGGGCACAGGATGAGGAACATAACACCGAATCCTGACGCGATCTTCAGGTCCCGCTCTGGCGGGCAGAGATCAATCCGAACCGCCCTCCGGGGCGGTTTTTGTTTAGTAAAACTGTGGGAAAAATTATGTTTGATATCGGTGTAAACCTGACCAGCACGCAATTCGCCTCCGACCGGCCAAAGGTGGTAAAACGCGCGCGTGAAGCGGGCGTCACCGGCATGCTGATTACCGGCACCAATGCGCTGGAGAGCCAGCAGGCGCAGAAACTGGCTGAAGATCAGCCGGGCTTCTGCTGGTCTACCGCGGGCGTGCATCCGCACCACGCCAGCGAATGGTCAACGGAGATCGCCAGCACGCTGCGTCGGCTGGCGGAGAAACCGGAAGTGGTGGCTATCGGCGAATGCGGGCTCGATTTTAACCGCAACCTGTCAGCCCATGAGCAGCAGGAATATGCGTTTGAAGCACAGCTGGCGCTGGCAGCCGAACTGAATATGCCGGTGTTTCTGCACTGCCGCGAAGCCCATGCGCGCTTTGCGGCCATCGTGGCGCCCTGGCTGCCAAAACTGCCGGGTGCGGTAATTCACTGCTTTACCGGCACGCGCGATGAACTGGAAGCGTGCCTGGCGCTGGGATTATCGATAGGAATTACTGGCTGGGTGTGTGATGAACGTCGCGGGCTTGAACTGCGTGAAATGCTGCCGCTGATCCCGGCCGATAAGTTGCTGCTGGAAACCGACTCGCCCTATTTATTGCCGCGTGATATGCGACCGCGTCCGACTTCACGTCGTAACGAACCCTGCTTCTTACCGCATATTGTGCAACAGGTGGCGACATGGCGTGGCGAGAGCAGCGAGGCGCTGGCGGCCTGCGTTGATAACAATGCGCGGACGCTGTTCCGACTGGTTTAGATCTTACGGAACTGTTTGTTATCCACGCTGCGCATCACCTGTTTATTCAGCAGGTTGAGCAACAGAATCGAACGGGTTTCGCCATCCGGCTCGGCAAAGATGGCGCGTAGCCCTTCAAACGTCCCTTCGGTGATGACAACTTCATCGCCGATTTGTGGCGTTTCAGGATCGAGCAAAATTTGCGGGACATCGGTTTCCAGCGCTTCAATCACCGCAGGCGGCACCGTAGCGGGCGTAGTGCCAAAGCGCACAAAGTGGCTGACGCCGCGCGTGCTGCTGATGGTGGTGGTATGAATCGCTTCCGGATCGAATTCGATGAACAGATAGTTAGGAAACAGCGGCTCACTCACCGTGGTGCGTTTACCGCGCACGATCTTTTCCAGAGCGATCATCGGGCTGAGGCAATTCACTTCTTGCCGCTCCAGATGCTCCTTCGCGCGCAATAGCTGACCACGTTTGCAATAGAGTAAATACCAGGATTCCATAACCGCTCCCATCGAATGGACGCTAAGAATAGCAAACCTGCTGCCAGAGTTATAGCGCATCGGGCAGGGGAAAAGCGCAGCGCGCAGAAAATAAACTGAGACTTTTCTTAAGATGCCGGATAGTGACAGAAAAGGCGATTGGAAATTGACGTTTCACCCTGCTCTGTATCAGACTCGGTGGCCATCATACCGGCGAAAAGGATCATCTGATGGAACTCTTTTTGTTAAGCAACGGCAAGCTGGCGGATGATGCGCCGTTACTGGGTTATGCTCAGCCGCAGTTACACGCCATGATTGCCAGACGTGCTATCCGTTCAGCGGTGCTGATTCCTTACGCCATTATCCGGGGCGATCATGCGCAGCGCGCCGCCGATCTCAGTGCGTCACTGGGCATTGCGGTGCGCACCGTTGACGCTTTTACCTCACCGGCTGAGGCAATCGCCCAGGCGGAGCTGATTTTAGTCAGCGGCGGTAATACCTGGTTGCTGAACCAGATGCTGCATGAGCAGGGCTTAATCGTGGCGATACAGCGCGCGGTGCGTGAACGGCAGGTGCCGTATGTCGGCTGGAGTGCTGGCTGTAATGTGGCGACGCCGTCGATTCGCACCACCAATGATATGCCGGTGCGTAGTAGCGTGGTGCTGCCTGCGCTGGGGCTGTTCCCGGTGCAGATCAATCCTCACTATCTGGATGCCAGCGTCAGCGGTCATATGGGCGAAACACGTGACGAGCGGCTGGCTGAATTCTGTGCCGTCAATCCGTCCGAGTCGGTGATTGCGCTGCGTGAAGGCAGCTTTCTGCATCTGCATGACGATCGGCTACGCTATCACAGTGTGCGCAACGAAGACTTTAAGGTGTTCCGCCACGGCGAGCCGATTCAGGCTTATCACGATACCCGCGCGCTTCAGCCGCTGGTGCCTTTTCGCTGTGATTAAGGTTGCCGCATAAACCTCAACACAACCGCATAATCAGCCCTATAATGGCCGATTCACTCTGGCCGGAAAGCTAAAGCCGCATGAAATATCACGATTTACGCGACTTTCTCGCGCTGCTCGAACAGCGCGGTGAGTTAAAAAGAATTAAGCAATCGATTGATCCCGTCCTGGAAATGACCGAAATCGCCGACCGCACGCTGCGTGCCGGCGGGCCCGCGCTGCTGTTTGAAAACCCGAAAGGGTATGACATGCCAGTGCTGTGTAACCTGTTTGGCACGCCAAAGCGCGTCGCCATGGGGATGGGTCAGGAAGAGGTGAGTGCACTGCGGGAAGTAGGCAAACTGCTGGCGTTTCTGAAAGAGCCGGAGCCACCAAAAGGCTTTCGCGATCTGTTCGATAAGATGCCGCAGTTTAAGCAGGTGCTCAACATGCCGACTAAACGCCTGCGCAATGCGCCCTGCCAGGAAGTGGTGTTCAGCGGTGATGAGGTCGATCTGTCGCGCATTCCGGTGATGAAATGCTGGCCGGGCGATGCCGCGCCGCTGATTACCTGGGGTCTGACCGTCACCCGTGGTCCGCATAAAGAGCGACAGAATCTCGGCATTTACCGCCAACAGGTGATCGGCAAAAACCGGCTGATTATGCGCTGGCTGTCGCACCGTGGCGGCGCGCTCGATTTTCAGGAGTGGAGCAAAGCGCATCCGGGCGAGCGTTTTCCGGTTTCGGTGGCGCTCGGTGCTGACCCTGCGACTATTCTCGGTGCGGTAACGCCGGTGCCGGATACGCTGTCAGAATATGCGTTTGCTGGTCTGCTACGCGGCAATAAAACCGAAGTGGTGAAATGCCTGTCGAACGATCTGGAAGTGCCAGCCAGCGCGGAGATCGTGCTGGAGGGTTACATCGAGGCAGGCGACATGGCACCTGAAGGGCCTTACGGCGACCACACCGGCTACTACAATGAAGTAGATAGCTTCCCGGTCTTTACCGTGACGCACATTACCCAGCGGCATCAGGCAATTTATCACTCGACCTATACCGGCCGTCCGCCGGATGAGCCCGCCGTACTGGGTGTGGCGTTGAATGAAGTGCTGGTGCCGATTCTGATCAAGCAGTTCCCGGAAATTGTCGATTTCTATCTGCCGCCGGAAGGATGTTCTTACCGGCTGGCGGTGGTAACCATCAAAAAGCAGTATGCCGGGCATGCCAAACGGGTAATGTTTGGCGTCTGGTCATTTCTGCGGCAGTTCATGTACACCAAATTTGTTATTGTGTGTGACGATGATGTTAATGCGCGTGACTGGAATGATGTGATCTGGGCGATTACCACCCGCATGGATCCGGCGCGTGACACGGTATTAATGGAAAATACGCCGATCGACTATCTCGATTTCGCCTCACCGGTTTCCGGGCTGGGGTCGAAGATGGGGATGGATGCGACCAACAAATGGCCGGGCGAAACGCAGCGCGAATGGGGCACACCTATCGTGAAAGATCCTGCGATTACCGCGCGCATTGATGCTATCTGGGATGAGTTAGGTATTTTTGATCAGCCGCCACAGCGTTGATGGCGAGCACAACCATAAAGACGACCCGACAGAGGGAACGCATGACAACGTTAAGCTGTAAAGTAACTTCAGTTGAAGCGATTACCGACACGGTGTATCGCGTTCGCCTGATTCCGGAAGCGGATTTCAGTTTTCGCGCGGGACAGTATCTGATGGTGGTGATGGATGAGCGTGATAAGCGCCCGTTTTCACTGGCCTCAACGCCAATGGAAAAGGATATCATTGAGCTGCACATCGGTGCGTCCGATCTCAACCTGTACGCCATGGCGGTGATGGATCGTATTCGTGACGATCGCCAGATCACCGTCGACATGCCGCACGGTGATGCCTGGCTGCGCGAAGAGAGCAGCAAACCGTTGATCCTGATCGCTGGCGGTACCGGCTTCTCCTATGCCCGTTCCATTCTGCTGACCGCGTTAGCGCAGCAGCCGGATCGTGATATCGCCATTTACTGGGGCGGACGTGAGCTGAAGCATCTGTACGATCTGGATGAGCTGGATGCGCTGGCGGTGAAACACCCCAACCTGAAGGTGATCCCGGTGGTCGAGCAGCCGGAAGCGGGCTGGCAGGGACGTTCGGGTACGGTATTAACCGCGGTAATGCAGGATTTCAGCACGCTGAGCGAGCATGAGATCTATATTGCTGGCCGTTTCGAGATGGCCAAGATCGCACGCGATCGCTTCTGCGCCGAACGCGGTGCGCTGGAATCGCAGATGTATGGTGATGCTTTCGCCTTCATCTGATCGATGACAAGCCAAAAGAAAAAACCCGCCCATCATGGGCGGGTAAATCGGACAAAGAAGTGACCCAACGTATTACAGACGCTCGAATACGGTGGCGATGCCCTGACCTAAACCGATGCACATGGTCGCCAGACCAAACTGCGCATCGCGTCGCGCCATGATGTTAAGCAATGTGGTACTGATACGTGCCCCGGAACAGCCCAGCGGGTGACCCAGCGCAATCGCACCACCATTCAGATTGATCTTTTCATCCAGCCGATCCAGCAAACCCAAATCCTTTATGCATGGCAGGGTTTGTGCTGCAAACGCCTCATTGAGTTCAAACACGTCAATATCATTGACGCTCAGACCGGCACGTTTCAGCGCCAGCCTGCTGGCCGGCACCGGGCCGTAGCCCATGATTGACGGATCGCAGCCGACCACCGCCATACTTCTGATGCGGGCACGCGGGGTCAGCCCCAGTTCACGGGCGCGGGATTCGCTCATCACCAGCATCGCGGCCGCGCCATCAGACAGAGCTGACGAGGTGCCCGCCGTTACCGTGCCATTGACCGGATCAAACGCCGGCCGCAGTGCCGCCAGACCTTCGGCGCTGGTCTCTTCACGGATGACCTCATCGTAATCGTAGCGTTTGAGAATGCCGTCGCTGTCGTGACCGGCAGTGGCGACGATCTCCGCTTTGAAATCACCGCGCTGAGTTGCCTGCCAGGCGCGCTGGTGCGAACGCAGGGCAAACGCATCCTGCTGCTCGCGGCTGATATGATGCATACGCGCCAGCATTTCAGCGGTCAGACCCATCATCCCCGCCGCTTTGGCCACGGTGCGGCCGAGGCCCGGATGAAAGTCGACGCCGTGATTCATCGGCACGTGTCCCATATGTTCCACTCCGCCAATCAGGCAGCTGTGCGCATCGCCGACCATAATGGCATGGGCGGCATCATGCAGTGCCTGCATCGATGAGCCGCACAGGCGGTTGACGGTGGTTGCCGGTACCGAGTGCGGTATTTCAGCCAGCAGGGCGGCGTTACGCGCAATGTTAAACCCCTGTTCCAGCGTCTGCTGCACGCAGCCCCAGACAATGTCATCCAGCGAGGCAGGATTGACCGCCGGGTTGCGGCTCAGTAGCTCACGCATCAGGTGGGCGGAAAGATCCTCGGCACGTACATGACGAAAAGCACCGCCTTTTGAACGACCCATCGGCGTACGTACCGCATCGATAATCACCACATTTTCCATATTCTTGCCCTCAGGCGCTTTTCAGCGCGGCTTCGTCAATTGGTTTGGCGGCGGGATACCAGCTTTGATGCTGATGCGCTTTTTGCACCAGCAGTTCAGGCAATTCATACAGGCCACCGAGTGCACTGTAGCGCCGGGCCTGATCGACCACATTGCTGTTGCCCAGGGTATCGAGGTAGCGGAAGGCGCCGCCGCGGAAAGGCGGGAAGCCGAGACCGTATACCAACGCCATATCTGCTTCGGCCGGCGAGGCGATGATTTTCTCCTCCAGGCAGCGCACCACTTCATTCAGCATTGGCAGCATCATGCGATTAAGGATCTCTTCGTCGCTGAAGACACGCTTAGGCTGGCAGACCTGTTGCAGCAGCGTATCGACCTCGCTGTCTGCCACTTTTTTCTGTTTGCCCTTTTTGTCGGTTTCCCAGCGCCAGAAGCCTTTGCCATTTTTTTGACCGAAACGACCGGCCTCAAACAGCAGATCGATCGCATCGCGATAATCGTGTTTCATGCGTTGTGGAAAACCTTCCGCCATTACGCTTTGCGCATGATGCGCGGTATCGATGCCGACTACATCCAGCAACCACGATGGTCCCATTGGCCAGCCAAACTGTTTTTCCATTACTTTATCAATCTGACGGAAGTCAGCACCGTCGCGCAGCAGCAGGCTGAAGGCGGCGAAGTAGGGGAACAGCACCCGGTTGACGAAGAAGCCGGGGCAATCATTGACCACAATCGGGGTTTTACCCATTTTGCTGGCCCAGGCCACTACTTTGCTCAGGGTCGCTTCACTGGTTTTCTCGCCACGCACCACTTCTACCAGCGGCATACGCGGCACCGGATTGAAGAAGTGCATGCCGCAGAAATTTTCCGGACGTTGCAGCGCCTGTGCCAGCTGACTGATGGGAATGGTGGAGGTATTGGAGGCCAGGATGGCGTCGTCCCGCAGGTGCTGCTCGGTTTCGGCCAGCACTTTAGCTTTAATCAGGGGATTCTCGACCACCGCTTCGACCACCACGTCGGCGTGTTCAAAACCGGCGTAATCCAGCGTTGGCTGAATGGTCGCAATCACGCTGGCCAGCTTATTGCCGTCAATTTTGCCGCGCTCCAGCAGCTTATTAAGCAACTTGCTGGCTTCGTTCATCCCGAGCGTCAGGGCCTGTGGATTGATGTCTTTCATTTTGACCGGCACGCCTTTCCAGGCTGACTGGTAGCTGATGCCGCCACCCATAATACCGGCACCCAGTACGGCCGCCTGCGTTGGCGCGCCGCTTTCGCTGCCGCGTTTTTTAGCCAGCCCTTTAACGTATTGATCGTTGAGGAAGATGCCGACCAGCGCCCGCGCTTCGTCAGACTGCGCCAGCGGAACAAAAGCGGCATTTTCCAGTTTCAGCGCATCTTCACGGCCAAGACCGGCAGCCGCTTCAATGGTTTTCACCGCCATCAGTGGCGCTGGGTAATGTTTGCCTGCGGTCTGCATCACCATACTTTTGGCAAGGGTGAAGCTCATCGCCGCTTCAATCGGGCTCAGTTTCAGCGGTGCCAGTTTCGGTGCCCGGCGCGCACGCCAGCTACCATCGAGCGCCACAGCTTTAAGCATGGTGATGCCCGCCTCGCGCAGTTTATCGCGTTCCACCACCGCATCGACCAGACCGAGTTTAAGTGCCGCGTTTCCGTCGACGTCTTTACCAGCGGCAATGATCTCCATTGCGCTATCGGCTCCTAACAGACGCGGCAGACGGACGCTGCCGCCGAAGCCTGGCATGATCCCGAGTTTCGTTTCCGGCAGGCCAATGCGGGCATCGGCAGTGGCAACGCGCAGGTCGGTTGCCAGTACGCATTCACATCCACCACCCAGCGCATAGCCATCGATGGCGGCCAGCGTCGGTACCGGTAAATCTTCCAGCCGGTTAAAAATGCTGTTGGCGTAGCTCAGCCACTGACTCAGTTTTTCGGTCGGTGCATCAAACAGTGAGAGGAATTCGGTGATGTCAGCACCGACAATGAAGGCCGGTTTAGCCGAGCTGAGCAGCACGCCGCGCAGGTCAGACTGCTGCTCCAGCACTGCAATGGCTTCGCCCAGGCTGGCGACGGTTTGCGTATCAAGCTTATTGACCGAGCCAGGGGCATCAAAAACCAGCTCGACGATGCCATCGTCCAGCCAGTGAAGAGAAAGGTTAGCGCCTTGGTAGAGCATGTGCATCTCCTGAAACCGCGGAAAAGTGATCTGGTCATACCAGATGATCGAGAGTGTGGGAGTGATGTTAATTTTTTGCAAACGGGTCTTTGCTTATTTGCTAACAAGATCACAGCCGCTCTCAACACGGCATCCGCTTAAGGGGTATGCTAAACTGCGGCCATTTCGCGACACTGGAGAGACGTCAATGGATTCCCTGAAGACCTTGTATCACGCGCATATCGCCACGTTGCAGCAACGGGCGCAGCAGGTGTTGGCACACAATAAACTGGATGCGATGCTGATCCATTCCGGTGAGTTGTTGACGGTGTTTCTGGATGACCACACCTATCCGTTCAAGGTGAATCCACAGTTTAAAGCCTGGGTGCCGGTAACGCAGGTGCCGAACTGCTGGCTGTGGGTTGATGGGGTCAGTAAACCAAAGTTGTGGTTTTACTCTCCGGTTGACTACTGGCATAACGTTGAGCCGCTGCCGGACAGCTTCTGGACCGCTGAGATTGAGGTCATCGGCCTGAAAAATGCGGATGAGATTGCGCAGCTGTTGCCGGCTCAACGTGAGAATGTCGCCTATATTGGCCCGGTAAATGCGCGGGCAGCGCAGCTCGGTATCAGTTCTGGCAATATCAATCCCAAAGCGGTGATCGATTTCCTGCATTACCATCGCAGCATCAAAACCGAGTATGAGCTGGCCTGTATGCGCCAGGCGCAGAAGCTGGCCGTGGCCGGACATCGCGCCGCCAAAGAGGCTTTTTCTGCCGGGTTAAGCGAGTTCGACATCAATCAGGCTTATCTGACAGCCACCGGACATCGCGATACCGACGTACCTTACGGCAACATCATTGCGCTGAATGAACACGCGGCGGTGCTGCATTACACCCGTCTGGATCATCAGCCACCGGCAAAGCGCCACAGCTTTTTAATTGACGCGGGTGCCGAATATCTTGGCTATGCCGCTGATTTAACCCGCAGTTACGCGGCGCAGAGCAGCTCGCTGTATGCCCGGATGGTCGAGGCGATGAATGCAGAAGAGCTGGCGCTGATCGCGACCCTGAAGCCAGGCGTGCGTTACACCGATTATCATCTGCAGATGCATCAGCGTATCGCCAGATTGCTGCTGAAGTTCGAGCTGGTGCAGGGCATCAGTGAAGAGGCGCTGGTGGCGGAAGATCTGACCGGTCCGTTCATGCCACATGGATTAGGGCATCCGCTCGGCCTGCAGGTGCATGACGTCGCCGGGTTTATGCAGGATGAGCAGGGCACCCATCTTGCGGCGCCAGCGCAGTATCCTTATCTGCGCTGCACTCGCGTGCTGCAACCCGGCATGGTATTAACCATCGAGCCTGGCTTCTATATTATTGACTCGCTGCTGACGCCACTGCGTGAAGGCCGGTTCAGCCAGCATTTTAACTGGCAGGCCATTGATGCGCTCAGGCCTTACGGCGGTATTCGCATTGAGGATAACGTGGTGATCCATGCGCATCGCGTTGAAAATATGACCCGCGATCTGCACCTGGCCTGATGGACGCCTTTGATATTCCCGCGGTGGCGTTAAGCGTCAGCGAGGAGACCATCAAAAAGAGCCGCTTTATCACGCTGTTGGCTCACACCGACGGCACGGAAGCGGCACGGGCGTTTGTTCAACAGGTCAGGCATGAACATCCTGCTGCGCGTCACCACTGCTGGGCCTGGGTGGCTGGCGCGCCAGATGATTCACAACAGCTGGGTTTCTCTGACGATGGTGAGCCGTCCGGCACCGCCGGTAAACCGATGCTGGCGCAGCTGATGGGCGCCGGTATCGGTGAAATCACCGCGGTTGTGGTGCGCTATTACGGTGGCATCATGCTGGGCACGGGCGGCTTAGTGAAAGCGTATGGCGGCGGGGTGCAGCAGGGGCTTAAGCAACTGGCGCGCCAGCGTAAAGTGCCGATGAAACTGTTCACTTTGCAATGCGACTACGCGCAGCTCAGCGATATCGAACGGCTGGTGCAGCGCTTTGAAGGCAAGGTCACCGACAGCCAGTATCAGGACCGCATTGCACTGACGCTGGCCGTGCCTTATGGACAAATCGACGGATTCCAGCAAAATCTGTCAGACTTTAGTCGGGGCGCGTTAGCGCTTATCCCGCTCATACCTTGATGTTCTTCTCTTTTATTTAAAGGAACGGCTGAATGCACTTTCGCGCCATTACCCGCATAGTCGGTCTGCTGGTGATCCTCTTTTCAGTGACGATGATTTTGCCCGGCCTGGTCGCATTAATTTATCGCGACGGTGCCGGTCGGGCCTTTAGCCAGACATTTATGATGGCGCTGGTGATCGGCTCGCTGCTGTGGTGGCCAAACCGCAAACAGAAGACAGAGCTCAAGCCACGCGAAGGGTTTTTGATTGTGGTGCTGTTCTGGACGGTGCTGGGCAGCGTGGGGGCAATGCCGTTTATCTTTGCCGAACAGCCGCACCTGTCGGTTACCGACGCGTTCTTCGAATCGTTCTCTGGCCTGACGACCACCGGTGCCACTACCCTGGTCGGACTGGATTCACTGCCAAAGGCGATTCTGTTCTATCGGCAAATGCTGCAATGGCTCGGCGGTATGGGGATCATCGTCTTAGCGGTGGCGATATTACCGATACTGGGCGTGGGGGGGATGCAGCTCTATCGCGCTGAGATGCCTGGCCCGCTGAAAGATAACAAAATGCGGCCGCGCATTGCTGAAACAGCCAAGACTCTGTGGTTGATCTATGTGCTGCTGACGGTGGCCTGTGCGCTGGCCTTGTGGCTGGCGGGGATGCCGGCCTTTGATGCGATTGGCCACAGCTTCTCGACCATCGCCATCGGCGGATTTTCCACCCATGATGCCAGTATCGGCTATTTTAATAGCGGCACCATCAATACCATCGTGGCGGTGTTTCTGCTGATCTCCGGCTGTAACTACGGTCTGCACTTTGCCATGCTGAGTGGCCGTAATCTGCGCGTCTACTGGCGTGACCCGGAGTTACGGATGTTTATCGGCGTCCAGCTGACGCTGGTGTTGATCTGCACGCTGGTGCTCTGGTTCCACAATGTCTACGCCGGTGGCTGGCAGACCCTGAACCAGGCGTTCTTCCAGGTCGTTTCTATGGCGACTACTGCCGGTTTTACTACCGACAGCATCGCGCGCTGGCCGCTGTTCCTGCCGGTTCTGCTGCTGTGCTCCGCCTTTATTGGTGGCTGCGCCGGTTCAACCGGCGGTGGCCTGAAGGTGATCCGCATCCTGCTGTTGTGCAAGCAGGGTAACCGGGAGCTTAAACGGCTGGTCCACCCGAATGCGGTTTACACTATCAAGCTGGGCAACCGGGCGCTGCCGGAGCGTATCCTCGAAGCGGTCTGGGGATTCTTCTCGGCCTATGCGCTGGTGTTCCTGATCAGCATGCTGGCAATCATCGCCACCGGGGTAGATGACTTCTCGGCCTTTGCTGCCGTCGCCGCCACGCTGAACAACCTCGGACCCGGTCTGGGGGTGGTCGCGGATAACTTCACCTCAATGAATGATGTGGCGAAGTGGATATTGATCTCCACCATGCTATTCGGGCGTCTCGAAGTCTTTACCTTGCTGGTGCTGTTCACGCCGACGTTCTGGCGTGAGTAATTAATAAGGATGCTGAAATGAAAGCGCTAATTCTCTACTCGACCCGTGACGGACAAACGCAAAAAATCGCCTCTTATATAGCTGAGCAGATCGGTCAGCAGCAAAACTGTGATGTGATGAATATCCAGCATGCCACTTCGCCTGACTGGGCACAGTATGATCGGGTGCTGATTGGTGCCTCGATTCGTTACGGCCATTTCCAGCCGGTGGTCGATGCATTTGTTAAGCAGCATTTGCACCAATTGCAGCAGCGTACCAGTGGTTTCTTCTCGGTGAACCTGACGGCGCGTAAACCCGAGAAGCGCTCCCCGGAAACCAATGCCTATACCCAGAAGTTCTTATCACAGTCGCCGTGGCGGCCAGATTGCTGTGCGGTGTTTGCTGGTGCGCTCTATTACCCGCGTTATCGCTGGTTTGATCGCATCATGATTCAGCTGATTATGCGAATGACAGGTGGCGAGACCGATTCTACTAAAGAAGTGGAGTACACCGATTGGCAACAGGTCAGCCGTTTTGCCAATGATTTTGCACAGTTACCAGGCAAATCGTAGCGAAATAACGCGATTTGATGAAAATTACTTCGAACGGTAATCTTTTTGCAATAAACGCTTGTCAGCCCGCGCGAACTCCCTATAATGCGCCTCCATCGACACGGAACAACGGCTTACCGGCCGCCGGGTTGAGAGGCACAGGAGACTGCGCCGCCGGAGAAAAACTTCTGAAAAAGAAGTTGACTCTGAGGGAGGAAAGCGTAATATACGCCACCTCGCGACAGACGGTTAACCCGCTGTTCGCACTGCTCTTTAACAATTTATCAGACAATCTGTGTGGGCACTCGCAGGATTGATATCAGCGTCTCCGGACGTAAAAAATATCAAGTCT